>CAZWEO010000175.1:0-8265 GCA_964633115.1 uncultured Desulfobacterales bacterium | reverse complement strand
CACGATTATGCTGCTCAATTTGATATGCTAAACCTTCCCCCATCCATTTGCGCAGACCGACCACGCCTTGCCCGTAGCGAACAAAGCGCGGAGTTTCGCCGCGGGCTGTGAAACGTTTGATCTCGGTCAGGATCATGGCGTACAAGGTGGCTTCAGGCGTTTGCCCTTGGGTGTTTACCAGATCCAATTCCAAAATGCGCTCCGTGATGTCACGGTAGTGCATGGGGCTTTTTTCAGCGTAATTTTCCAATACCAGTTCAGCAGCATCCGTGAAACTGTATTTTTGGCTGATATCATCTGCTTGTGGTTGGCTAACTTTTTCGCCGAGAACGTATTCTTCCAGATCCCATTCTCGCAGGGCAAAGACACCTGGTTCGGTGCGCATAAAACGCGAACGAACACCGAATTTACGAATATCAACCGCTAACCGTGCATTGATGGTGGAATCTGGGGTTTTACCTTCGGTTGGCCACAAATCCTCCGCTAGAATACGCTTAGTGATTTCGCCATAATGCAAGGGTTCGGCGGCTTCACGTAAGATTTTCTCAGTCGCGTCTAACGAATCCATAGCCCCTCCTTACACTCTCACTCGAACTTGACCCGTCAGCAAGCGCTGCATGAGACCTTTTTTCTGTTGTTGGAGTTTATCAAGATGTCCTTCTTGTAGAAAAATCCCTTCATCAAAGGTATCAATGGTATCTGCTATTTTCAATTGCTCAGAATATGACGGTAAAGAAATTTCAAGTCTTCTTATCTTCTTCATGTTCAGTGTTTGGCCTTTTACAGCTTGATCAATCTCTTTATCAAATCTGACCACTGATAAAGCATGGTACAAAAAACGATTCGAAACAACAGAATCGCTTTTTGGTTTCAGTGCACAAATAGCTTCATTTGTGTAAACATCTCTGGATGCAATTGCAGCCCGTCCAATGGTAAGTTTAAAACTCATAAGGACTGTGCCTCTTGGAACCAATGTCGAATTGGATGCAATCACGCCTTCATCAGAGATATATTCTTTTGAATCTCCCACAAATTTTCCACTAAGATCTGAAATTGAAAGCCAGATATTGTTCCCTTGCTTGTCCCGATCCCAGTATGATGGTTCGTTTCTTGCTGGTGTTCTACCAATCTGAATATTTAGTATGTCTGCAAACCTGACCGTCTTCCACTTCCCATCAAACCCCGGAAAGCGGACTTCCCCCGTTAGCAGGCGCTGCATCAGCCCCTTTTTTCGCTCTTGCAAGGCGGCGATGAGCTGCTCGGTCTTGGCGATAGCTTTGTCCCAGGTGCTGAGGATCTCGGCGATTTTGTGCTGTTCGGCCAGAGAGGGAATACCTGCTTCTAATTTCAAGAAATCGCTTGGATTTAGTCTAGCTCTTCCTGTCGTTCCTTTGCACAACCTATGGGCATCATATTGAAATCTTGGGTTATGGAACAAGTATTCAATAAATTTCGGAACTAACTTCTCAGGCAATGCCCGAAACTGTGGATATTCCATAGTTCCAAATGCCCCATTGTGCTCTTTTTTGGCAACAGCAAAAGCGTTTTTTGTAACCCACATTTTGTTATAAATTATGTCATCCTCCCTAATCTGCGTTAACGCCTTTGTCGAAATGTTTTCTCCAGGTAGTGTTTGGTGAATATGAGCCCCAGCGTTGTACCACCTAACACCAATTAAGTCGTATTCCCTTCCAGACTCTACAGCAACTTTCCGAGATATTGGTTTTAATACTTCAGAAAGCTTTAGGGTTGGCCATTCGCGAAAATTTGGTTTATTCACCTAGTTCCAACTCCTGTAAATACACTTCCATTTTTTGTTCGACATCAGCTAATTCAAACTTTAACCTACTAATTTTGACGTTCACGGCGGCCATATCTACAGACGGTTCCGGCTCGAAGGTATCTACATAGCGAGGGATGTTGAGATTGAAATCGTTCTCTTGGATCTTGTCAAAGTCGGCCAGATATGCAAACTTATCGATTGTTTCTCTGGCCTGGTAGGCTGTCAGAATTTTGTCCCGATCCTGCCCCCGCAAGCGGTTTTGGTTCGTTCCTTGGTGGAAATCCTGGCTGGCATCGATGAAGAGCACAAGGGTATCGGGCCGGTCCCGCTTGAAGACCAGGATCGCCACCGGGATGCCGGTACCGTAAAACAGGTTGGGCGCCAGACCGATGACGGCATCCAGCAGGTTCTCTTCGATCAGTTGTTTACGAATCTTGCCTTCCGCACCAGACCGGAATAAAACGCCATGTGGCACAACCACGGCAACGCGGCCGTTCTGGCTGGGTTCCAGGTAGGTTGATTCAACCATATGAGTCAGGAAGGCGTAATCGCCTTTGCTCTTGGGCGGCAGGCCGCGCCAGAAACGTTTGAACTGGTCCGTGCTGGCTTCTTCCTGGCCCCATTTGTCCAGCGAGAAAGGTGGGTTGGCGGTCACCACGTTGAAGCGCATCAAGTTGTCCCCTTCCCGGTGCAGCGGGTTGCGGATGGTGTCGCCCCACTCGATCTTTGGCTGGTTGACATCGTGCAGGAACATATTCATCATCGCCAACGCCCAGGTGCTGCCGTTGCTCTCCTGGCCGTACAGGGCATAGTCATGGCTGCCGACTTCTTCTGCACACTTAATCAGCAGCGACCCTGAGCCACAGGCCGGGTCGTAGATGCGTTCGCCGGGTTGCGGGTCTAGCAGTTTCGCCAGCAATCGCGAGACCTCTGGTGGGGTGTAAAATTCACCAGCCTTTTTGCCCGCCCCGGCGGCAAACTTGCCGATCAGGTATTCGTAGGCGTTGCCAATAATATCCATCCCGTTGATCCGGCTGGGTCGCATATCCAGGCGCGGGTCGTGGAAATCGGTCAGTAGGTTTTTGAGCCGGACGTTGCGTTGCTTGGTCTGCCCCAGCGCCGCCTCCGAATTGAAGCTGATATTGCGGAACACGCCCTGCAGCTTTTCCACGTTGGCTTCTTCAATGGCGGCTAGGGCCATATCGATAATCTCCCCCAGGTTGGTCTCATTGCGTTGCTCGTAGATCGAGTAGAAGTCCGTGCCCTCGGGGAGCTTGAACTTTTCACGATCCATGCGGCGGCGCAGCCTGTCCTCATCATCACCATACTTTTCTTTGTACTGCTCATAGTGGTCCAGCCAGACATCCGAGATGTACTTCACGAATAACATCACCAGGATGTAATTCTTGTATTCAGATGGATCCACCGTCCCGCGGAACGTATCGCAAGCTTTCCACAGGATGGCATTGATTTCGTCTTGGGAGATTTGTGTTTTGGGGTTTGTCATGGTGATCCTGTCTGTTAAAGAGGATTTCCGGTTGCTAATATTTCTTGGGAATTGTGTTCTAGTTCTAACCACAGGTCGGGAATTAGGTGAGAATGATTTCCGAAAAGGGAATATTCCGGGGCATCATGGTCATATTCAATCAATTTTTTACGAATATGTGTGATTCTTTCTAGTTGTGTTCGCAGTTGTTCAATGCGTTCTATTTCAATCTCATTCAGTGCAACTCCTAATTGAATAGATGATATATCTAGCCAAGTTTTGAAGTGAAACTTTGTAAATGGTAGCTGAATAAAGTCTATTGCTAGACCCTTATAATAAGTATCCCCTTCATGTCCTGCTTGAATATGTGCTTGTCGAGATCTTTCTACTTGATCCCATAATAAGCTTAGATTTTCAATGTTTTGCTGAATTTCAATTCTAAGCATTGTGCGAATTGCTTCACTTTCGTTTTCGTCTATTGTTTCAAGTTGTGATATCTTTACCGCTTGTTTACGATATATAAGAAAGTTCCCCAAATGAACTATTATTATGAAAACTAATACAATCCAAAATTCAACCTGATCATCAACTACTAGAACAAATAATGTAAATATCCCCGCTAAATCAACAATCAATAATATTATGTTTAATGTGCTATTGAATAATTCTTTTAGATAATCAGTAAATGTAGGCATTCTCTCACTTTATTCCTTGTACTCGAAGGGATCCATATTGGTTTGAAAAGTGTCGCAGGCTTTCTACAATAAGGCATTATTTACTCCTGTTCACCTTTCAAGCAAATTGTATCAGTTTGAATTCGACAAGTCCTTGCTCGAATTTGCTTTGATAATCTCTTACGAGTCTTGCCAGCCACTTCTCAGCCATGATGGAACTTTCTGGATTAAGATTATCCAAAAAATATGTCGGATCATCGATGTGTTGGGAAATTATATTCCTGATCTTAGCATTTTGGTGGAATACGAATACCTCTATTCCATCTTTGGAACTTCTTTGTGTTACTACATATGAAATTTTATTCCCACCGTAGCATTGTTCAGCCATAATCTCTCCGGGTATCAAATCATACCAAGCAAGGGTTCATTCTTCTATGCAAAGAGTTAGCGGAAGCTCCTCAACATCGGTATCTAGGGATAAATAATAGGAATTGACCCAGCCCCCTTCTTTCATCAACACCCAAATGTTTTTGGCGTCTCTTCCAATCAGATCCACGCATTCACCATTCATCAAATATCCTGTTAACTCTTCATCATCTCCTGGACAAGTTCGAACTCCGATACTCGAATAATTATTTATGCAACCAATAATGAGATTGTCGTTATAAATTTTCCCGGGTGTGCTCGTCAATGTTTGAGTTGGTATTATCTGGGCTGTATTTGTAGGTTTTAATGTTGACGTAAGAATACCAATATTAGAATTCCTGTTAATTGGGACTTGTAGATGGCTATCAGATTTTAAGTCGGAAATATTTTTGGATGTGATTAGTCCTATGAAAACTACCATACCAACAAATAGCATGGATAGGAATATCGCTGCTATAACTTTTCTTGATAGAGAAAAATTATTGTTGCTAGCAATGGCTTTTGAATGTTGGATGCTGCTTATTGTATGTTTCAGTTTATCATCTTTACTGATCTCTTTTATTTTGGGCAAAGTAGGTGAAATGTGAGCAGGTTTTACAGCTTTATTAACTGTTGAACTTAGACGGGTGGGTTTTGGAGTTGCTAGTTTGGGGATATCTTTTGTGTTTTTTTGTTTGTTAGGTATACCCCCAATATCGATTTCAGGTAAATCAAAACTAAACAGATCTGTATTCGTCTTCTTTTGTTTCCAAGATTGATCGTCACTTTTCTTTTTTGGGGTTTTCTTGCAGTCATGTACTGTATCATACCCTTCAAAAGCAACCCATTTCCCATGTGGCATTTTTCTCAGATTGATTTTTCTGCCGCAAAATTTACAAGAACGTGAAATAGAGGTACTCATGTTTCTTATAAACCTGCTTCTATAATGAATCGACTAGGATTAACGACATTGCCACATGAGTTTTTGACGAATGAAATTAACAAATTTGATTCAGCGCGGGTCATTGCCACGTAAAATAAACGTCTCTCGTCCTCAATGGGAGCTTTGCTATGCGGGATCAGCCCATCATTGCAGGTGGTTAAGATCACGGTGTGCCATTGCAATCCCTTCGACCGAAAATATGTGAGAAGACTTACTCCGCCTTCCTTATCTTTGCCCGCATTCAATTCCTTCGCTTTGTGAATCGCACTTTGTATGGTTTCAACAAAATCATCGATATCGCCTCTGAAACTAATCGCCATATCAAAAACTTCACCCAATGGTACTCTTTCGGATAGCACATCTTCTAGACTTCCGATCATTCCCCTTAATCCATTGAATGACGAAATAGCCTCCAGCGTTTCCATCAAGTTTGAGGCGTCTAAGGCTTTTTTCATCGCAGGAATTAGGTTGCTGTTCCTGGCTTTTTCAAGAATTTTATTGAAATTTTCAGTTGCGATCGTTTTTCGAAATTCGGGATACCCTTTGAACAGTTCAAGTAATTCCTCGGCTTGATAATTGTTCACATATTGAAAATAGGATTTGATCGCTAGCACTGCATCATCAGGATCAGGGTTAATCTCATTGTCCAAAGCGATTTTCAATCTCAAGAAGCCTAGTAGTTTTTCGAGTACTTCATTGGTTAATATGTTGTCTTGATCTCGGACAAAATAGGGGATGTCATTCAAAATGAAATCAATCTGCAATGGTAAGCTCTGTGCATTAGTACGGTATAAGACTGCAAATTGGTTGAAGGCTAAGTTTTTATTTTTCTTTCTGATTTTTTGTATATAAGCGATGATAGCTTTCGCTTCAAGACTGGCCGTACCAGTCGAAATCACTTTTATTTTTGCAGAACCACTTATTGCAGGTATGGGGTCCTTTTCTTCACGCCAGGTATTGTGACGGATTAATTTTGTTGAGTGGTAAACGATATTTTTGGGTGATCGATAATTTTTTCTAAGCTTATAAGTAGTGATTGCTCTTCCTAATACTCTATCAAGCTTTAGAATATATTCAGGAGAACATCCTCGAAATCCATAAATCGCCTGATCGTCATCTCCCGTGACTACCAATCTTGCCTGGTTTGCGATCAGTTTAATAAGCTCGAAATCGAGTTTGTTGATATCTTGGAATTCATCCACGATAATCTCACTGTACTTACCTTGTGTAATTTCACGTATTGTTGAGTTACCTAACAAACAGACAAAGGGGCGCAGCTTTTGGTCATCGAAATCGATATGTCCATCTCTGAAGAGAGCTTTTTCATAGGCAATGTATAACCAAAGCACACCTTGGATGATCTTTTTGACAAGTTGCTTGTTTTCAGGGCTTGAGAAAAAAGGTTCTGCTCCTTCATTCTGCAGCATGAAATTTGCGAATTCCTGGCTATCTACATTTCGGGGGTCAAAAATGTTGTTCTTTAGTAAGCTAAAAAAATCAAGATAGTAACTATTTTGTATGTTTGATGGTAAAGCATCAAATATGTCTTTATATTTATTTTTGAGAATTTCTTTAATTTCCCGTAGTATCTTTCTTTGTACAAAGGGGCGTACAATATTCTTGAATTCCTCAGGAAAACAATCTCTCAGCAAACCGAATCCATAGGAATTCAGGGTTTTGATTTCTGGGGGATCGATATTAATTTGATCCTTTTCAAGCTTGTTTTGTAATTTGTCCTTAATTGAATTCACTGCCGAATTATCAAAGGTTAGTAGCAGAATTCTGTTAGGATTCATCCCCTTTTGAATATTTACCAAAACTCGGTTGATCATCGTTTGGGTTTTTCCAGATCCAGCTGGAGCCAAAACCCGAATAGTATTATCATCTGCCTGAATAACGTCGTTTTGATATTCGTCAGCCTGAAATTGGTAATCTTTTAGCGCCTCTTTAATTTCGATTGGTGCTTCATAAATCCTATCGCTTAAGTTCTTTAGGTGATCATCTCGGATATTAAAATCGACGCAAATTTCTAAGTCCCCAATATCAAATTCAATATGTTCAACATCCGACTCTTCTGGAGTGATATTATCCATAAAAGGGTGGATTTTTCTGTGGCAATCTTCGCACAGTGTGATCAGATTACTCAATTCGTGAGTTCCCCCAGCAGATATGGGTACGACATGATGTACGTGTAATGGTTTCATCTCATGGGAAGGATCATTGCAGCACAGGTACTTATCACGTTCTAAGATGGCTTTGCGAATATCGTCCCAGTTATCTGGATAGTTTGGATTGTTGTTGTATTGGATCATCACCCTTCCAATTTCCTAAGGCAAAAGAAAACCGCTCGCAGTGTGCACGAGCGGCTCGCAATATGTTATCATCAAGTCGCCACGCGCCCCACCGCGTGAGCCATCGCCGGGAGTGGCCAACCACTGCCCGGCATTTATTATTTTGTGCCTTTATTATAGCTTACGTTTATGACCCCCTCAACCGAATCGAGTTTTAGGCATCCATCACCTTAGCTTAGCCTCGCCACAGCCTCTTCAAGGTCCTGCTCACTTGGCGTGATATAGACCCGCGTGGTGTTAAGATTGCTGTGCCCCAGCAATTTGGCCACCTTCTCCAAAGAAACCCCTTCATCAATCAGCGATTTGGCAAACGTGTGCCTCAAGGTATGCGGTGTGACAGCCCCATCTAACCCGGCTACATCTGCAATCCGCTTGATAGCCCGCTGCACAGACCGCGATTTCATCGGTCCGCCTTGCATGGTAAGAAACAGATTATCGCACTCTGAGGGCGGTCTGTGATTGATCCATTCCTGGAGAATATCTCGTGCGGGTTTGCTCAAAGGGATCGTGCGCTGTTTGTACCCCTTGCCATTCACCGTGACCTGTCCTTTGCGGGGGCTGATCTGGACATCATCCATGGTCAACTTACAAACCTCATGCACCCGCAGCCCGGTATAAGTCAA
>CAZWEO010000174.1:0-8378 GCA_964633115.1 uncultured Desulfobacterales bacterium | reverse complement strand
TTAAGTTATTAATTTTTATAGCGCTATTTACATTTTTCAATTATCACGTTTGAACGTAACATTGATTCCTTTTAAAAAGCCTTTGAGGTCTGCGATATCTTTTTCTGGAATCATGATGATTCGCCCATCATACTCTAGGATATTTAATCGATGCCCTGGAAGGAGTTGCATGACCTCGCGTATACTTTTTGGAATGGTGATTTCAAATTGGGGTGATACTGTAACTGTTGGCATAATACCTTAATCGAGAATTTTTACTTTAACGATTTCATGATCTACAATTGATTGTTAATTCAATAAGAATGCTGCAAGATAACCAACTGCTGATAGTCCATGGCTGCTTCCCCGCTTCCTGACATCCCAGCTTCCCAGCATAGCTGTCTTCGGTTGTCATCCCCTTGAAAAAGGGGATCCAGATTTAGCCTTTAGCAGATAGCTGATGGCTTCGTCTGGGTTCCCGCTTCCGCGGGAACGACGGGAAGGGCCAAGTTAAGCGGTAAGCAGTCAGGTGTAAGCATTCGGCGGCTGTGGCTTCTCGCTTAAAGCTGAGAGCTGCCCTACAGCATCCTGGCACCCTAGCGTACGGTTGTCATCCCCTATCATTCGGGGAGCCAGGCTATACCCGTGACCTTATAACGGTTTGTCGTCCCCATGAAAATGGGGATCCAGGATCAGCTTCATTACATTTCGTTCAACCCAACAAACTCAACAAACCCTATTTTAGGTTATCAATCAGGTCGCAAAACAACCTCACCCCAAAACCGGTGCCGCCGGCCGGGCAGTAGTCACTGGCTTTTTTCTGGTAGGCTGGTCCGGCAATGTCGATATGGGCCCAGCGCGTGCCTTCGGTAAATTCGGACAGGAACAGGGCAGCGGTAATAGCGCCGCCCCAGCGGGTACTGCTCATATTATTGAGGTCGGCAAACTCGCTTTTCATAAGTTTTAGGTAATCAGCGGGCAATGGCATACGCCAAAGGCGTTCATGGGTCTTTTCACCAGCAGTCAAAAGGGTTTCCGCCAGGGCGTTGTCGCGGGTAAACAGACCGGCTATTTTTTCGCCCAGTGCCACCACGCAGGCACCCGTCAAGGTGGCGATATCCACCATCACATCCGGTTTATATTTTTTCAGGGCATAGGACATGGCATCGATCAGGATCAGCCGGCCTTCGGCGTCGGTATTGCCGATTTCAACGGTTTTTCCAGCATAGCTTTTGATGATGTCACCTGGTCGCGTGGCCCGCCCGGAAACCATGTTTTCCACCAGTGGCATGACGCCGATGACGCGTGCCCGCGGTTTAAGTTTGGCCACCGTCAATAGCGTAGCCGCCACCACCGCAGCGCCGGACATATCGATTTTCATATCCTCCAGCCCGCCGGTGGGTTTCAGGTTGATTCCGCCGGAATCGAAAGTAACCCCTTTGCCCACCAGAACGACGGTTTTTTTCCAATTCTTGGGGGCATACTCCAAGGTGGCCAGGCGAGGCGTATTGTCGCTTCCGGCAGCTACAGCCAGCAGTGCGCCGAATTTACCCTGTTGAAGCTGCTTGGGGCTTAAAACGCTGGTTTTCAGTTGCGCTTTTCGGGCCAGATTGACAAAGGTGCGGGCCAGTTGAGCCGGTTTTTTATCATTGGCGGGTATGCTGATCCAGTCTCTGGCCAGGAGCGTGCCTTGACAGATGGTTTGGATCCGTCTGGGCAGTCTGGCAAATTTTTTAACACTGCCGGCGGCAACCTGTAGCAATATGTTTTTCAGTGGTTTGAGCTTCTTTTCCTTTTTATAGCGGTCAAATACATGGTTTGCTAGACAGGCCCCTTCCAGCAGGGCTGTCACTACATCAGCTTCAGATAGGCTAATTTTTCTGGGATCCGGAGCCGCTATTATGATCTCTTTTAGGCCATTTTTCATACTGGTGGTGACAGCCTTACCTGCAAACGAGCGAAGATTTTCAAGCTCAAGATCAGCCTGTTTCCCCAAGCCCATATATAGCACGCGTTCAGCCTTTATTCCGGTGGGGGTGTAAAGCGTGAGTGCCTCATCTTTTTTGCCGCTAAACTCTTCTATTTTTTTAGCTTGGGCAACAAGCTTGGACAAAGGCTCTGCATGAATGCCTTTATCTTCACATACTGGGACAGCAAGTGTAGTAATTTTGTCCTTTTGTAGATCCAGAGTTTTCAGTTTCAGCATAATTCACCTCGCAGAGCTTGCACAAACCACCTAATAGCCGGTGGATTTGGCTATTAGCCTAAGTTATCTGTTATCATTACTTGGAAAATATAGGACCGCGAATCCCGAGTGCAAGTCACAATTCTAGGGACGTTGTTAAGTTTTAAAGTTATTCTGGCCTGATTAGGGATATCTTTTTTGTTGCGGCGATCTTTGCACCCCTTGCGACGGAGTTACTTACGGCCGTTACTGAGAGGTTTAATTTTCGTGCAATTTCCGCCATGCTCAAACCAAGTTCCCGAACAGCCCAATAACACATGAGGCTCCTCGCTTCTACCGTCTTCCGGTGCCTGCCAGCGTCCCACACGACCTGCGGCTTCACATTCAATGTTTCTGAAACTCTATTCACAACATCATCCAGCGTATAGCCTTTTGATATCAGAAGATACTTTTTTTCGATGGACTCATCGAACGCATGTAAAGTGGATTCAACAAAGGTTCCATCGCCCAGAATTCTTTCATCACTTCTTTGGTAAACGTTCGCTCGTCGCAGCGTTTTTACAGCCGTCCAGCCACCTGCGCTGCGAATCAGTCCGCCGCCGGTCAGGTCTGAACGGTTACCCTGGTCAATTCCCTTTTTCACAAACATGCTATATCGACGTCTGGCTGCGGCAGGTCTTTTATCAAAAAGTGTCAACACCGCAACCGTATCCTGCCAGGCATCGGCTACATTTTTCAATAGTACACCATGTCCGCAGTATGGATGTTGGCAAAGTTCATGGTAATCTTTTACCTGTCCTGCCCGCAATGGATTGAGATGAATGTAGCGGACAAGCTCTAACAGATATGTATCTTCCTGGCACAAAATGGATTTAAATCGGTTTTGAAATAGGTGACCGGATCGTTGATGGCGGGTGTTAAACCAGGTGGCATGGCCGGTCATCAGTCGGCGCATGAAAGTCGATATCGGAGTTTGATCGGTTTTTAGCAGCAAATGGAAATGGTTGGGCATCAAAGACCAGGCAAGACAAGGTGTTTGGGTGTCTTGTACCAATTCGCCCAGGCGATTAACAAAATTGGTTCTATCGGCATCATTGGTAAATATGAGGCGCTTTTCGATTCCCCTTGCCATGATGTGATGCAGAGCGCCTGGAAAGTCTAAGCGAGATTGTCTTGGCATGCCAAAGGATTATCATTGGAATGTAAAGGACGCAAGAAATAAGTTTAAAACTTAACAACGTCCCTAAAAACCGATGGCTTTTTTGAGGTTGGGATTTTGGTCGGAATAACAAATTTGATCTTTGCCGTTTTTCTTGGCGCAATACATATTGAAGTCGGCGCGTTTAACCAGTGTGCGGGCATCTTCGCCGCTGATATATTCGGCTATGCCCAAACTCAGGGTTAACTGCTCGGCCGATTTATTGTGGGTAATGAAGACATGCTGTTTGAAGCCCTGCCGGATTCTCTCGGCAACCGTATGCGCGCTATGGGCATTGGTTTCGGGCATGATGACGACGAATTCTTCGCCGCCATAGCGGAAGGCGGAATCTGAACTACGGATGAATGTGTGGATGATGCGACCGATTTCTTTAAGAACCTTATCTCCATCTAAATGCCCATAGGTATCATTGAATAGCTTAAAATCATCCACGTCCATTAAGAGAATGGCCAAAGATTTTGAATAGCGCTGGGCTCGGTCAATCTCGGCTTCCAGGCGGTGATAGAAGTGGCGCTGGTTATATAACCCGGTCAGTCCATCGGTGATGCTCAGTTCGCGGTATTGTTTTTCACTCTCAAGCAGGGCTGCTTCGGCCTCTTGCCTGCGCAGAACCTCCGAACCCAATTCCTGCACGCGCTTGGTAGAGAATACGATGAAACCCATGGCGATAAAGGCCGGAAAAAAAACAATGAACTCATCGAATACGGAAATATTGTTTTCAATGATGAACAGCTGTAGGCGCTCATAAGCATCCAGTTGGTCCATGACGATGGTGCATATCAACGAAAAAAAGATGATTGTGATAACCTCCATGGTGGTCAGCTTGGTTCTATTATGGTCATTCACAGCCATTCTCCTTATTACCAAATTCAGGTTTACGTTCTTAATATCGGATTATTTTCATAAACCTTTAGAAAAATCAGGTTACGAAAACAAAATTGTGCACAGGATTTATTTTCTTTTATTAAAGAAAACTAAAGAAATCTTTGCTTTGTCCGATATAGAATAACAGCACGGGTTATGCATGTGTGGTCATGGACACGAATAACTTGAATGCTGACGATCGAATCGCTTCAATCAGAATTACTGCGGCGACCTGTGCTGTGTGTGACCAGTAAAGTAGAGTAGCCGAAGAACACCAATTTTTTCACCGTCGGATTCAGTTAGCATTGGTTGGGTAATAGGGGCCAATTTAAGGTGATATTCAAATGAAGGGAAGCATCCAAGTGCTGAAAACAAAAGCCAACAATATTTTTCTAATATTACTTATTTTCTCGGGCTTATTTATTGTGATCAATTTTCAACTCAGGACCGAAGAAAAGGAGCGGGTCCAGGAAATCTATGCCAAAGGCAACCATTTGGTCAGCTTGATTGCCTTACAACCGATGGCGACTTTTGAAAAGGATCATGATTTCTTTGTGAGAACGTTGATGGAATATTCCACCAAAGAGGGTCTGGCCTTTTGTCATATTGTCGACCGGACCGGGACCACCTTGGTTTCTTTTATGTTACCCCAAGCCAACATGGCTATCAACAACAACCAAATGTCAAACCCCGTGAAAGCCGCCGGGTTGGCGTTTCCCTCATTTGAAATGACTGAAAGCGGAGCCCGTCTTTACGAATTTTCAAAGCCGATTTTCGAAAACGGGGAGCGGGCCGGAAGTGTAAAAATCGGCCTGATGCTGGAACCACTTTCTATTTTTACCAAGGAGAGGATTAGTTTATTGGGAATGCTGTTCTTTTTTATCACTGCCGCCGTCATCATATTCCAATACGGTATTCTCCAGGCGGTTAAGCCACTCCGGGGCACAGTATCCAGGCTGGTGCCAAAATCAGCACAGCGCCAGACGAAAAACGATTTGGCACAGGTTTTCAGTATCGGCGGCTTCGATGGCATGATCAAAGACTTTCATATGGCCTTGGTGCGATTGAAGAAGCAGCTTAAAAAAATTGAGGGCAATAACAAAGGCCTGGCCTCCCAGGTGGGTGTGGTCAAATATGAAAAAAGACAAGTCGTCGATATCCTAAATACCATCAATTACGGCATCATGATTATCGATATTCAGGGCTGCGTGGTCCACATCAATGACTACCTGCTGATGCATTTTGGTAAAACACGCCGGGATATGATCGATCGACCATTTGAGGAGGTCTTCTCCAGTCCGGTCCTGGTGCGATTTATATCGCAACAAGAGAATATGGAACAATCGCGCACCCAAAATCATATGGAGCTTTCCCTGTCGGAGCTTTCGGAAACGGATGTCTTTTCCATAACCTGTACATCTTTAACCGGTGCGGATAACCAATCTTCGGGCAGCCTGATAACGTTCAACAATATTACTACCCAGAAAAATGCCGAAAAAAGTACCGTTGCCTTTGTAGCGCATTTATCGCATGAGCTCATGACACCTTTGACGACAATCCAGTCCTATAGCGAGATGCTGATGGAAGACGAGATCGAGGACATGGAAATCCAAAAAGAGTTTTTCAATACGATCAATAAAGAAACCAAGAGACTTACACGCTTAATCAAGGATTTGTTGAGCCTCTCTCGGATCGAGATGGGCAGCCTCACATTGAATAAGGATATCGTCAAATCCGATTCGCTATTTACGGATTGCCTTGTTTCAGTGCAAGGCAGCGCCAAGAAAAAAGGAATCGCCATCGAGCGCCACGCACCAGATAATTTCCCTGTTTTCATGGGGGATAAAGAGCTGCTCAAGGGCGCCATCATCAATATACTCGGAAATGCTGTTAAGTACACTCCCCAAAAGGGTGTGATCGACTTCGGGTTGCGGAAAGAGGGCGGTAATATCATGTTTGATATCAGCGATACCGGCTACGGTATGTCTCAGGAGGACCTGGAGCATATATTTGATAAATTTTATCGCTCGTCCAATCCCAAGGTACAGGATAATCAAGGCACCGGTTTGGGATTGTGCATCGCTTCAGAGATTATCAACCTGCATGGTGGCCGGATCGATGTAAAAAGTGAACTCGGTAAAGGCACCTACTTTATCATTAGCATTCCCATGGAGGAGTACTACATTGACGAGTAAAAGCGTATTAATTGCAGATGATGAAGCCCATATTCGCCGTGTGCTAGAGGTAAAATTCAAAAAGCATGGCATGCAAGTATTAATGGCCAAAAACGGGCAGGAAGCTCTGAATCTGATCCATGAGCAGCGACCGGATGTGGTTATAACCGACATCAATATGCCCATTATGGATGGCCAAAGTCTCTGCATGCAGACGAACGCTTTAAAAAAAGATAAAGCCTTTCTGACCATTGTGGTGACCGCCCGAATTGATCCGCAAGATGATATTTGGGTCAACGAACTGCAAGACACCATATTAATGGAAAAGCCTTTCAGTCCAATGGAGATTTTACAAAAAATACAATCATATTATGGGGATACCACCTAATGGAAATGACCGAGCTGCAAGAATTTCTGAGGAGTCTGACACCCATCAGTCACCTGCAATATCAGGTATGGGATCTGAACGGCCATATGCTGTATCCCGACCCGGAGCAGAATGTTGCGGACCCAGCTTTTTGCCAAGCTATTCAAGGGCTATCTAAGAATGTGTTGAGGGAAAACCGCTATCAACATGACTTATTTGCCGGCCGACATTTTATGTGCGGGTATCCAATTGCCAATGGGAAAGGACCTTTTGGATCGTTGATGGCTTTTGAAGCTGAGACCCGTAAAGATGCCACGGACGTATCCGATGACCCCCGTGTTTGGCAACATGCCTTGAACATGGAAAAGTTTTTGGGCAGTCTGGCCAAGTTACTTCAGGAAAGCTGGGAGGCGCGGGAAGAAGTCAATGATCTGGCCGAAGAATTGGACCAGTCCTTTGAAGATCTCTTTCTCTACGGCAATATTGCATCGCAGATCAAGACGCTGAAGTTTTCGAATACAATGCTGGAAAGCTTGATTAACAGCCTGCTGATCAATCTACGCGCAGACGCTGCCTTTGCGATTTTTGCAGATAACCCGGAATACAACACCCTGGTGGCGCAACAGCATTTGAATAAGCGGTTGCGAAACAATATGAAATTTTACCATAAGCTAATCGATTCCATACCCGCGGAGGTACTTGCAGCCGGAGATAAATATTATATTGTCAATCGTTCCGGATCAAATCCGGCCTACAAAACCTTATCCCCAACCGAGTTCCGGTTTCTGACCGTTCGGATCGAACATGAAGAAGGATTCTATGGATGGCTGGGGTTGGTTTCCTTTAATATGAATGAAATTTTTCGCCAAGGTGAGTTGCAGCTATTGGTTTCCCTGGCGATGCAACTGAGCGTGGTGATTGCCAATACCAACCTGTACCAGGACCTGGAGTTATTTATCATCAACATGGTCAAGTCGCTGGTCTTTGCCATCGAGGCCAAAGACGTCTACACCAGGGGTCATTCTGAGCGGGTTTCCAGCCTCAGCATGCAAATGGGCATGCGGCTCAAGCTGCCGGAAAAGGAACTCGAAGCACTGCGCTGGGCATCCATTTTGCACGATGTCGGCAAGATCGGAGTCCCGGAAGCCATTTTGAACAAACCCGGCAGCTTGACGGATGAAGAGTATGACATCATCAAGGATCACCCGGCCAAGGGTTATGAAATCCTCAAACCAGTGGAGCAACTGGTGTGCTCTTTGCCCGGCATTCTACACCACCATGAACGCTATGACGGCAACGGATATCCCAGTGGTCTGGACGGTGATCAGATTCCCCTCTTGGCACGCATTATTGCGGTGGCCGACACCTTCGATGCCATTAGCTCGAGCAGGTCGTATCGATCAGCCAATTCGTATCATAAGGCCATGACGATCGTGCAGAAGGTGGCTGGCAGTCAGTTGGACCCGAAAATTGTCTCCGTTTTTACTCAAATCGTCGACGAAGCGGGATATCTGGTGGGAGAGGTAAGCTATGCTAACTAAACTGAATATAAGCGTGAAATATTGTTAAAAATCTCAAAAAGTACTCGAA
>CAZWEO010000173.1:0-8455 GCA_964633115.1 uncultured Desulfobacterales bacterium | reverse complement strand
CGCAGCTTGGGATGCATATTTTAAAGCTGCGTTCGCATCGCCTGTTTTTTCAAGCAGTAATGCCATATCAAAGTAAAGAAACCATTCTGCTCTCTCATCCATCACTTGCTTTAGCCAAACAAGACCTTCATCAGGATTATCTAACGCAGCATGTGAAAGTGCTATTAGCCTCTTGATCCACTTATCATTTCGATAATGAAAGGTTTGGATTACTTTCAAAGCTTCCATGCCTGTGTCAATACACTCCTGATATCTTCCTAAGCCATGAAGCGCCTTTATTTTCTTTGAATACCATTTTTCTCGATCGGAGGCATGTTCCATGGGGCGGCCGCGCTGATCTTTACCCTGCCAAGTCTCCAGAGAAAGTTCTCCAGGATTTAATCTATCCAGCCAATTATTAACCGCCTCTGCGGGAAAATTTACCCGAGAATCTTCGAGGTATTCAATAACCTTGAAGATTGTTCGGCTGACGGGAGAAAATTTATCTTGTTTAGCAAGCTCCAATATTTTGTTCACTGCGCCAAAATAATCGGATTCGTTTTGCTGAATTATTTCAATATCTTTATTAATTTCCAGATCATAAATACACCACGCTAGCAAACCCTTATTCATTTCAAATTCGGGCCATTTTTCGTACACTTGTTGGCTTACCTGGTAAGCATTTTCTACATCCCCAAGCTTTCTCAATGAAAATGCGTAACCCCATCCGTCCCACTCATTACAGCTTTCCGGATGATCATCCCATAGGATTTTGAATATATCAGCTGCTTCGTTGTAAGACTTTTGTTTTCGAAGATCGCTGGCTTTCTGCTTCAATGTGTAAATGTCATCCATGTTTAATTCCCTTTAGCTTGAGATACACTTTTTCCAATTCAGCAAAGTTGTAGCGCATTCCTTCGAATTCTGGGAAAGCATCTTCGGAATGCGTCGTAATCGTTTCCAGTGCCTTCGCGAATTCAATAAAATCAAAATCACAATGTCGATATGGTTTGAGAATATTGTAGTAGTAATCTATCGAATTGGGAATCGAATTCCCTATCATAGTGGGTACGAGACGATTTTCTAACCCTCGAAACGTGAGCCAGTACTCCTCAACCTGTTTTTTGAGTCGTCGATCTTCGAATCCATGCCATTTAGGGTCTAGAGGTTTCTTTTTCGTATTGTAAATGTCTAATAGGTTTTTTCCACTACCACCATGAAGCGCAATTCTAACAAACATGTTGTTGTAAATGCCATCGAAAGAAGCTGCAATCTTCTTCTCGGTTAGCAGCATGATAAAAGATTGTGCCAAATCGATCAATTCAGATATTGGGTCTGTGTTTTTTCCTTCAGACTGATCACTGGCTTGCGCCGCATTTCTTGCAAGCTCATCCGCTCTGTCATTCCAACGGTCTCCGCTGTGTCCTTCAACCTTGTGCCAAACAATTTTGATTTGAGCGTTTTGAACATGCCTTTGATATGCAGCAGTATATTGGTTGTTTGTACGCCATTTTCCAGTAGCCCAAAATTCCAGACCCTGGTAATCATAATGAATATGCAGTGATTTAATCCCATTTGACTGTGCCCACGCAAGCCCCTCGTATACGGCTTGTATCTCGCCACTGACCTGACGCATCTTTAAAACATCCGATTTCTCGTTTTCCATCTTTCCTGAAGCTTCATGGATAATTTGATCCCCCCGTAAAATCACAACCCCATATCCTATTTTCCCATCAATGAAGGATCCATCCACATAAATGTGAATATCATCATTGGTCGGTGCTGTAATCTGTTTCGACTTTTTTCCAAACCAGACATCTTCAATCTCAGGAACAATAGATTTGTCTCTTAATTCATGCGTCCCCAGTGTGAAACTATCCCTACTAGGTTTATAGTAAAGGATGATGTTTCCATAGTTGTGCTTGTTTTTTGTAACCGATATTTTGACGCTATAATCTCGAAACGTATGCTCCAGAAGACTTGCTGAAATCCCAGTAGCGATCAAACCAGCAACGAAGTCCCTGGCTCGGTTACTTACTTCCTCCTGAAATTTGTAGGCAGCCACGGTTAGTCTCTTTTCCCCACTACTTTTTGATTTGTTTTCAAAAGATCCTGGATAAACTCGTTGGAAGGGTTCTTGTAATAGATAATCAATTGTTCGATGGTTCGGGTTAGGGCTACATAGATCATCCGCCGTGATAATCCTTCCCTGCGAATCTTTTGTTCTTCATCCCAAAACAGCCCTTCCGGATCGCTTCGGTCATACAGATCCTCAACGCCAATCACAAACACAATTTCGCGTTCAAGTCCTTTCGCTTCATCAAATGCAACTAAAGCGATAAACCCATCGTCTTCTGGTTCCCCGATTACAAACGGTATGGCCTCTTGCTGGAACAACTGACTGATTTCATTCAGAGCCGACTTTGAACAGATGACTAAAATATCATCATGGATGTAGTGAGAATTCAGGAAATCTCGAATTCTAGAAACTACATCACCGATGGGATTTCCGGACCTAAGAATTTCTGCTGCGTAATCCAAGGTATTGGGATATAAAAACTGTCCTTGGTACCCATGTTCGTCGAAGTCTTGTCGGCAATAAGCATCTGACCAAATAAATCCAACAGCTAGCCGACTTATGTATTGAGGCGTGCGGTACATTTGATAGGATTTGGGCAGTTCGATACGATGAGGAATAATCCCCAATCTTTGCAGATCATAGCTGCGCTCGTAAATCTTTTGACCAATATCACCAACAAAAAAATACTTTCTTCTCTTAGCAAAATGCCCCATCACCAACAAGAAATAATTATCAAAATCTTGGATCTCATCCACAAAAATCGCATCAAAGATGCGAAATTTATCAGGCTCCATCCCCAATATCTCTCTGACATTCAATCTGACCCAAGATTCGTAATCAGGCTCGTTTGACTGACGATCTTTAATTTCCTGGGGAGTAAATACTGTCTCTAAAACGCGATGCAGCAAGCCAGGTATGCATTGAATCGTGATATTTTGTTGATAGATCTGGTTTCCTGGAAGATCCTGTATTTTGTGCTCAAATATTCGTCGAATATTTGTCTCTAAGTTTCTGCTATATGTGGTGATCAGAATTTTCGGTGGTGTGTTGCGCTTCTGGTCAATCTGGTGGATGGCCTTAGATATTAGAGCATTAGTTTTTCCACTGCCAGCTACATCGAGCAAATAATTCATATCCTGGTCAATACCAAATATCCATTCTCGTTGCTGTTCAGATATGATTCGCAATTGGCTCTTATTGGCCTGTCGTTTTGAGAAATCACCAATACGAAATGCTGTTGGCAATAGGGTTTGATTCACTTTATCAATTTCCCGAGACCCATATTGAAACGTACGTTCATCTTTGCGTAGAATCAACCAAAATAACTTTTCTGGATCAAGGAAGTATTTATCCAAATCTTCTTTGAAAATCGTCCGTTCCAGATCTAAAAAAAATCGACTTTGGGGATTTTGGAGCAAATCAATATTTGCAAGTTGATTGATAAAGCTCATTTTTGAAATTCGAGGGAAAGCCAGAAGCGAAGTCACCCACATGGTTGCTTGTTGGCTACTCAGCAGCTCCATAAAGCCATGTTTATATCGAGATATTTGATCTACTGGATTCCCCAGCCATGATTCATTTCCATGCCTATCAATTTTCTTGATCTGATACTGATCAACCCACTCGTATGAATTACTGGTCAAATCCCAGTCTTTAACTTCAATTGAAACCAGCCCTGTTTTTGGCCCAACAATCACAAAATCTGGGCGTTGCTCTTCCATCCCGCGAGTTTGTTCAAAGTATGCCGGCGTCAATTTGAGTTCTCGATAAACAAAATAGAATTCCGGCAGATTTTGGATGAAATTTAACACTTCCTTTTCTGCCCGATTACTGTCATCGATCTTACTGGTTTGAACTAACTGGCACTTCATACTTTAGAATTTCTCCGCTTTCACTTGCTTGAACCTCAGCAAATTGAATTGCAAAAGAGCGAAGGCATCTTTGTCTGTGTTGATTTCACCTCGATTGATCGCATTGACCAAGTAATCTTGCCTGGCGCGTATCAATAAGCTTTTCATTTCTTCTCGAAATTCGGCTTGTATTGCCTGGATGAGAAGATTGAACAGGCATAGATTTTGGGATGTTTCTATCGAGGCTTGGTAAAAGTTGTTTCCCTGGAGCTTGATTTCCGTACCACGAATGCCGATCTCAAAAACCAGATCATAATGGGATGGCTCACTTTCGAGTGGAAATATTGATGGGATGAATGGATTTTCTCCTAGAAGGTATCCGGTGAACATCAAAGCAAGTGGTTTATCTACCAAATGAGCATAATAATGCATGCTGTAACTCTTCAAACAAGCATAACAACCTTTTTCACAGCCGTGTCGGTCATTTCCAGCACAGGATTTCATCTTTCGGTTCGCGATCTCAATGATTTTCATAAACTCTTTTGCAATGCGGGATAGCGGGATACTGCCGCCACCAGTTGCATCAAAGAACAGGACATAAATATGATCTAAATCTTCATTGCGGAAATCGTATGGTCTGGCATCTACCAAGACTTTTAGTTCACCATCGTCGATGCCATAGGTATCTTTGATCGTGCGATCCAAGGCGGATACCAGACTCAGGTAATGTGTTTCGCGAGCACAAATATTGCGATCAAACCGAAGGATCAAAGTCTGTCTTGAAATTTCGTAAAGGATGGCAAATTCCTGGTCATCTTCTGAAAAGGAATTGATTTCATCGTGCTTTTTGATACCGTGGTTTATGAAACGAATTTTGCAATGCTGGGAATATGCCAGTCCGACAATACTTTTAATTTCTGTATATGTTTCTGGGTTATCGAACAATTGTTGTAATTCGTATTTCACCCGATATTTGCCACGGATCGCAAAGCCATCTTTTTTAGATGCCTCAATATAATCATAGCTTCGACCAAGATACTTTCTATGATCCAGCGGCATTTCTGTATATTTACCCTCAGAACCAATCGCATATACATCACCAGCCATGAAAACGGTCTCTCCGGGTGAAAACTTATAATAGGCTAATTCCGGTTCACGGGCGGAAATTGCGATATCCTCAACTGTGATGTCTGGTTTGGTACCTTGAGAACGAATTTCATTCGCAGCGTCCTGTGGAATCACATAAACCTGGTCGTGGCGGAAAGCATAATCGGGAAAGAAACCGCTCGCGTAAAATTGCGCTTGATAATATGTCTGGCTGGATTGATTTACTTCTCTCTGTAAGCCCTGAGAAAATTTTTGTAAAAAGCTTTCAACAGACTGGTTATTCAATCCAAATACAGCCATTAAGGCCTGTATCTTTTCCGATAGCTCTGAATTTTCATGACCTAAGATACGCATGATTTGCTGCCGGTTCAATGTTTGTCCAGAGAGCATGAAGGCATTGAAATGCTTCGACAGAACCTCTTGATTTTGGGGATCAAAGGTCGGCGGGGATATGATCCCATCAATCATGCGTTTGGGGTATTGAAAATAGTAGCTGTCATGGTTGCTGTGCTCAAAGCAGAAGGTGAGCAAAAGAGCGAAGTGATTACCGCGTTTCCTGCCCGCGCGCCCAGCTCTTTGCGCGTAATTGGATGGCAAAGGAGGAACTCCCACCATTACCACGGTTTGGAGATCGCCAATATCAATCCCCATTTCCAGGGTTGGTGTGGCCATCACAAAATTCATCTCGTTTTTCTGAAATTGTTGCTCTATAAGTTTTCGTTCTTCATCCTTGATTTCAGAACTGTGTACACCGGCTGTTAATAACAATGCGCGTTTTAGATCGCCATAAGATTCAAACTGCGATGATGGTAGTTCAAATGCCACCTCACTGGGATTCAGATAATAGTGCGTTTTCCCATCCCCAGTTTCAGCTTCAACAAGAACATCTTGATCCACAAGCACTTGGATTTTTTCCTGGATCGTTTGAGCGCCATAATTCTGGATGATCTCTTGATATTCTATGGCGTCTTCCCCCAAAGAGATACTCGGGTAGTCGCGCAATTCAGACCGATTTTCTGCGCTTGTATGGATGCCTTTGAATTGCGATGCGTGATATGTTCTGAATCGAATGAACTTGCCCGGATGGGAAACTCGAAATGCCATTTGAATGGCACGTTCGCGAATAAAAATCTCCAGAATATCGCGTTGAATTTGTTCAAATCGCTCGGGGGATTTCAACATCAAAAACTTTTGCTGATGAATTTGATCCCGGATAGGGGTCTTCACAAAGTCAAAATACCACAGTTGGAATTCACCAAAAAGATCTTTTTCCAAATTGGATAGTGTATCTTCATCGGGTATCAAACCAGCCAGGTATTTCCAGGTATTTTCTAAATCTAATTTCCGCTCTGCGGGATAATAGAACTTCAAATATTCGAAAAAGAAATCATGGGCAAAACTATGCTTCAACACCATGCCATACTGTGTGGCTTTTTCCCGGTTATCTACAAAACCGAGAACCTTTTTTTCCCGGGGTGGCAGTGTGGTCAATAAAGCTTTTACGAGTCGGTAAAGGTATTCATGATCCTCTTTCGTATCTAAAAGCAGGATAGCCTCTTCATAGACATTTTCGCTATTAATTCCACCCATTAAATTTACGCGCAAGCGGCCGTATGGATCATAGTTGAGAATCAATTCATCTGGCGTGATCTCGGCTTCATGGTCAAAGCCCATACCATCCGTCATCCCGCTGTCTTGGATTTCGACAAGCACATAGTAGGTATTTTTCCGGTCATCGCTTTCTGGTTCTAGTTTCCATTTCAAGCGATTGCCGGACACTTTACCTATACACTTGTTGATATTCTTGCGGGATACGATGAAAAGTGGAAAGCCACAATCTTGACAAAATTCCTGTGCGCCAGAATGATAACAATGACACTTGATACACATTTTCAAGTGTCCGCTGATGTTTCTCAGAAAAAGATGAATGCGATAATCTAAGACAGGCTCACTCTTTTCTCCCGACTGATGGTTCAAGAAAGAGACTGCGCTTAGATATGCTTTGACGATCTGTTCCGGATTATGTAATTCTTGACCTGTGGGAGCCAGGCCCGCGAGATACCTGACCAAATCCACAAAACTTTGGGCTCCGTTCGCTAAGGAATGTTGCACTTTATCAATGAAGGCGTTCCGTTTGAACTTTTGATTAATATTGGCCAAGCCGGCATCGTCCAAA
The DNA here is from genome assembly GCA_964633115.1 of uncultured Desulfobacterales bacterium. Classification (GTDB taxonomy): domain Bacteria; phylum Desulfobacterota; class Desulfobacteria; order Desulfobacterales; family B30-G6; genus B30-G6. The sequence continues at coordinate 1,263 of CAZWEO010000173.1, read as the reverse complement.
TCCATGGTGGAATATGTTCCACCTGTCAGCAGCTCAATTAATCTCAAACCATCATCAATTTCTGGAGTCATTGACCAATTTAATTTATCCTGGGCTTCAAAAACTTCTATGGGGATCGGCCGAGGCTCAATCGGTTTTCCGTCACTATATTCCGGTTCAACTAACCTATATTCACCAACATCGAGCAGCGGTTTAATGAAAGCATCTATTTGTTCATCCGTTTCTGCCTTTAGGTAGCCATCAGTAACATTGCCGCGCCGCAAGGTTGCGCTCGTACCAACCTGAACCAGATGTCTTTTGAGATTGGCCTTCAACCGGGCTAAGAGATATTTAACATGGGTAGCTTTGTTACCCCGGTATGTATGGATTTCATCTAGAACAACATATTTCAATGTTTCGGCAGAGCGGTGGAAAATTGCCAGGTCTTTTGGACGACTCAACATCCAATCCAGCATGACATAGTTTGTGATCAAAATATCGGGAGGGTTAGCCCGGATCTCATCTCGATAAACTAAATGGTTATACCCCAATGTCTCTGGTTTTTCTTTGGATGGGTTATCGGGAGTCGAGCCAACAAATATACCGAATTTGATTTGAGTATCTTCTAACGCTTCTGCCAAGCGGCGAAGTTGGTCATTTGCCAGCGCATTCATTGGGTAAATGATCAGCGCCTTGACACCTGGAGCGGGGTTTTTCAAGCAATAGTCAACGATCGGAACCAGGAACGACTCTGTTTTGCCGCTTCCTGTACCGGTTGAAATAATCGTCGTTTCCTCATCTAAAATCGAGTTGAGCGCTTTTTCTTGATGAAGGAAGAGACGGTTGAGATTTGGGAAACACCGGGGAATCTCATTTCGAAGCCCATGATCGCGGCAGAATTGAGGGAAGGAGACCTGTGATTCGGCATATTTCCGGTTAAGAGAAAAGAACAATCCCCGATCGACCTGGATCGTATCTAAAATGGTTTGGATATCTTCCAGGGCTAAACCGTTTTTTGCCAGGGTATCTTGCAACAGGCTGCGATACCCCTCTAATAGGTTGAAGCTGAGTGTAATGGGATTTACAAATAGATTGGACATAGGTTACGAAGCTATCCCCTGAAAATGTCCACCTTTGTCTCTAAACACTTCCGCAATGATAAATCATTGACACCAACTTCGAACCAGCTTTCTGGCTTTTGATAAAAATCTAGCCCACGACCGATTTTCACAATCCAGCCATTTTCTAACCTGATTTCCCGATCGTGAAGAGCAGGGTTGAAAT
>CAZWEO010000172.1:0-8457 GCA_964633115.1 uncultured Desulfobacterales bacterium | reverse complement strand
ACTCGCCAATTCCGGCGCTGGCAGTGTAGTGGACGTGTCCCTGATCCATGGCCCGGTGGGCTGCTTCTTTAATGTGGACCGGTGTATCGAAATCGGGACGGCCAACAGATAGATCGGTGATATGAAGCCCCTGCCTTTTAGCCGCCTGTGCTTTGGCTAGGATTTTTCGAATCGGCGACGGTTGAATCTGCTTTGCTTTTAGCGATAATCTTGGTTGAGGTCCCATCTAATCCTCCTTGACCCTATTCATATCTAATTAATATTATTCATTATAATTTACTATTGGTTTTTTGTCAGAGAATACTTACATCTATAATAAATTGTCAAGCTTTTTGTAGTATTATTATCTTGACTTGATATTATTTCATTGATATGCACTTAGTCAACAACAGATATTGCGATCATTACATTCCAAAATGGAGAGGACAATATGTCTAAAATCCAATATGATGTCATCATTGTAGGGGGCGGGATCATGGGCTGCTGCAGCGCCTATTACCTATTAAAACTCCAAGACAACCTTCGCATTGCCGTCATCGAGCGCGACCCCACCTACGAGCGTGCTTCGACCACCTTGTCTAACGGCAACATACGCCACCAGTTTGCACTGAAGGAAAACGTCCAAATTTCTCAGTATACCTTCGATGTGTTGGCCAATTTCACCCAGGAAATGGATGTTGATGGCTCCTCCCCCAATGTCTACTTCCAATCCACGGGGAACCTTTTTATCGTCGATGCCGCGGGGCGCGAGGCTGCCGAGAAGGGGCTCGATGTGCAGAAGTCCCAGGGGTGCGAGGTTCAATGGCTTTCAAAAGCACAGATCGCAGGACAATACCCTTTTTTCCAATTGGATGACTACGAGGGGGGAACGTTTTGCGCCAAGGACGGAAAACTGGATCCCTATTCCATGCTGATAGCCTATAAATCCAAGATCACCTTAATGGGAGGAACCTTTATCAAAGGCGAGGCCAAGACCTTTGTGGTCAATAATGGAAGGGCCCATGGGGTGACCCTGGCTTCGGGCGATACCCTGGAAGCCGGTGTGATTGTTAATTGCGCAGGTGCCTGGGGTCCCGAATTGGCCAAAACGGCTGGGATCGACATGCCGGTTCAACCGGTCATGCGCCAGGTATTTGCTTTTAATACCCGCTTTAAAGCGGCCGACCGCATGCCCGGGGTGTTTTTGCCGTCCGGCCTTTACTTCCAACCGGAAAGCCCCGGCACCGTCATCCTGGGCCGTTCCATGGACAATGATCCAATCGGTTTCGATTTCAAATGGCAGGATCAACGCTTCATGGAAGAGCTGTGGCCCGAGCTGGCTGAATTCGCCCCTGTTTTCGAAGCGATCAAACTGGTTCGCGGCTGGGCCGGGCTCTATGATGTCAGTACGATGGATAATAATCCGTTTATCGGCGAATGGCCCGAATTGAAGGGATTTTTCCTGGTCAACGGATTTTCCGGCCACGGACTTCAGCAGGGACCGGCCGTGGGGCGTTATGTGGCTGAGATGATCCTTGGCCGTCCTTTTTCACTGGACCTGTCAATTTTCAGCCCCCAACGGATGCTGGAAAACCAATGCATTTGCGAAGGCGACTGGGCCATCGTTTAAGCACCAAGTACCATCAAAAACTAAAAATAAGGGAGTAAATCATGCACGGATGGATGGGTAAAGTACTAAGAGTCGACTTAACCTCAGGGGACATAACCGAAGAAGACCTGGACCCCAAGGTGGCCCGTGACTATCTGGGCGGACGTGGGCTGGGCATCTACTATCTTAATAAGGAGGTGGATCCGACCTGCGATCCATTGGGAAAAGACAACCTTATGGTCATGGCCACCGGTCCCCTGACAGGTACCAAAGCCCCCACGGGGGCCCGCTACATGGTGACCACCAAATCTCCCCTGACCGGAGCGATCACCTGCTCCAACTCGGGTGGACAATTTCCCGCGCACTTGAAGCGAACCGGCTTTGATGCGCTGCTGATCTCCGGAGCCTCCCATAAACCGGTCTACCTTTATATCGACGATGATATTCGCGAACTTCGTCCGGCGGTCCATCTGTGGGGACGGACCACCCATGACACCACAGATCAACTGTTGGCCGAGACTCACGCCAAGGCCAAGGTTGCCTGTGTTGGGCCGGCGGCGGAAAAAGGCGCACTCTACGCTACCATCATGAACGACAAAGACCGTGCTGCCGGGCGCTCGGGCGTCGGCACGGTCATGGCAGCTAAAAAATTGAAAGCCATCGTAGTCAAAGGGAGACAGAAGATCACGGTCGCAGACCCCGCCAAGTTTAAAAAGGTCCAGGATCGTGTATTGGGCAAATTTAAAGAGACCTACAAGGATACGCCGCCGCCCCTACGCGTCAACGGCACGGCCAATACCGTTGCCATCGCCCAACAATTCGGCGTTTTGCCCACTAAAAATTTTCAGCAAGGCACGTTTGACGGCTGGGAAAAAATCCAGGCCAAAACCCTTCGCGAGACTCTGGTGGTGGGCCACAGGGCCTGCTTCTCCTGCCCGATCAGTTGCGCACGCCTAACCAAGGTAAGCGATCCCGATTTTGCCGGTGAAGGTGAAGGGCCGGAATACGAAACGATCTACTCCATGGGATCGGACTGCGGCATCGACAATTTGTCCGCCGTCACCAAGGCCAATTATATCTGTAACCATCTGGGCCTGGACACCATCACCATGGGCGCCACCGTGGCCTGTGCCATGGAATTGTACGAGCGTGGGTATATTACTGATCAGGACGTGGGTTTTCCATTGCAATGGGGTGATGGCCATGCGCTGGTCAAACTGGTTTCAATGACGGGTGAAATGGAAGGTTTTGGCAAGGATCTAGCCCTAGGCAGCTACCGTCTGGCCGAAAAGTACGGTCACCCCGAACTGGCTATGGTGTCCAAAAAACAGGAGTTCGCCGGCTATGATCCGCGGGCCGAGCAGGGAATGGGATTGGCTTATGCCACTTCGCCCATCGGCGCCTCGCATATGCGTGGCGATCCGGCCTATTTCGAAATATTGGGAATCCCCACCCTGCTCGATCCTTTAGAATGGAAGGGACGCGCCAAATGGGTCAAGGTGTGCCAGGATTTATCGGCCATCATCGATGCCTCCGGCATCTGTATATTCTTCACCATGCGTTCTTTGGTGGAGCAGAAGATGGAAATGCGGCCCTTTGGTATCCGCGACTACCTGGAGGCGGTAACCGGCGTCGACTATACCATTGAGGAACTGGGTCAGGTAGCCGAGCGAATCATCAATGCCGAACGGCTCTTTCTCGTCCGGGCGGGCTTGAAACGCAATGCCGATACGCTGCCACCGCGGATGACTGACGAACCTATCCCCGACGGACCGGGTAGCGGCTACGTCGTTCACTTGGAAGAAATGCTCGACGATTACTACCAGGCTCGGCAGTGGACCGCCGAAGGCGTACCCACCCAGGAAAAACTGGAACAATTGAACCTGAGATGAGAAAAGTACAGCCACCCGAAAACGGAATCAGCGCGAAGGGCAGCGGCGACTGCAGCCAGAACATCGAAACCGTAAACATCAAGGTTCGTTTGCTGGCAAACCTGAGCTCCTATGCGCCGCAGGATGAAGACGAATTTACCCTAACCGTTGCCCGAAGGGAAACCGTTGCCGATTTTATCAAGCGCTTCAATATCCCGGCACAACTGAAACCGATCGTAATCGTCAACGGACGTCCGTCCCGCTCCACCAGTCGGTTTGCCGAGGGTGATCGCGTGCTGGTATATGAGCCGGTCACCGGTGGTTAGAATTTGACTTAAAACCGCAAAGGAAAAGTTTAATGACAAGTAGTCTAATGGACGGTAACGAAGCCATCGCCTGGGGCGCAATAGATGCTGGTTGTCAGTTCTATGCAGGCTATCCGATCACACCGGCCACAACGATATTCACCGCGATGATGGATCTCTTACCCCCCAATGGGGGCTTTTGCCTGCAATGCGAGGACGAAATCGCATCCATCGGCAATTGCTTGGGGGCCTCGATGGCCGGGAAAAAAGTGATGACGGCAACCTCCGGCCCAGGCTTGAGCCTTTACAGCGAAAATATTTCGTTTGCCATCGGCGGTGAGATTCCCATTGTCATCGTCGTTGTTCAGCGACTGGGGCCCTCAACCGGGCTCGCCACGCGGGGTGCAGACAGTGACATTCAGTTCATACGTTGGGGCAACAGCGGCGGACTGCCGGTGATCGCCCTGACGCCGGCCAGCATCCCGGACTGTTACACCCTGACCATGGAGGCCTTCAACCTTGCCGAACGATATCGCTGTCCCGTATTCATTGCCACCAACAAGGAGATCGGCATGACCAAAGCGTCGGTGGATTTGGATCTCGCCCAAAAACCTGCCATCGTCGACCGGCATTATCCGAAAATCACAAAAGGCTATCAACCCTTTCAAGCAACCGGCGACAACCTTGTACCCGATTTCCTGCCCATCGGCCACGACACCCTGGTACGTCAGAATTCGCTGGTCCATGGCCCGGACGGCTATATCACCATCGATCCCGAGGTTATCGGAGACTATCAGCAACGCCTCAAAGAAAAGATCGAATCCAAAGTAGACGAATTTGCCTATTATGATGCATTTATGGATGAGGCGGCCGACACCATGCTGATCGCATATGGCATTTCCGCCAGAGCGGCCCGAGAAGCCCAGCGGAAGCTGAAGTCGTCCAATCACCCGGTCTCTCTTTTGGTTCTCAAGACCCTGTGGCCGGTTCCGGCCCAAATAATCGGCAGCATGGCCGCAGACCATAAGCGTATTGTGACCATCGAAATGAACCTGGGACAATACCATCGGGAAATAGAACGCATCTTGCCGCACAAAACTGCGGATTCGATCAACCAATTAAACGGATCTCTGATCAGTCCGGAAACCATCATTGAGGGGGTGATGCATGACTAGTTTGCTAAACACAGGTCGGCCGCCCTTGTATTGTCCCGGGTGTTCTTTTGACCGCATGACCCAGGTCCTGGACCGTGCACTGCAAGATCTGGGGCTGAGCGGTCATCAGGTAGCCATTATAAGCGATATCGGCTGCAACGGCCAGTTCGATACCTTTTTCAACACCCATGCCCTGCACGGTCTGCACGGCAGGGCGCTCACTTACGCCACAGGCATTAAGCTGGCGCGACCGGAACTCAAGGTCATCGTCATAATGGGCGACGGAGGCATGGGTATCGGCGGAGCCCATTTCAACGCCGCCTGCCGTCGCAATGTCGATTTGACGCTACTCGTGTTCAACAATTTCAACTTCGGGATGACCGGCGGGCAGTACTCCGCCACAACACCCTCGGAGGCAGTAGTGAGCACCGGATTTCTCAACAATCTGGAGCCTCCTCTGGACATCTGCGACATGGCGCGGTCCTGCGGGGGTACGTTTGTCAGCCGCGTTTCGACCTACGACAAGAACCTAGCCGAGAAAATCGGCGTTGCCGTCACCCATGCAGGAATCAGTGTGCTTGACATCTGGGGGATTTGTCCGGGCCGCTACACCAAGAAAAATCAGGTTTCACCCAAGTTTATCTCCGAGCAGATCGCGCAACTGAAAGGTCCCGATGGTATCATCCAAAAGAACGCTCGACCGGATTACGGCAGCGCTTATCGCCGGAAGGCCGCCGAAGCAAAAAGCCGGCCGCGGCCCCATTCCATAGCCAAGCGGTTTGAACCAACCGGTAGCGGCCGGCAGGAGATCATTGTTTTGGGCAATGCCGGTCAGCGGGTGGTAACCGCCGGAGAACTCCTCTGCTATGCCGGCATGTCAGCAGGTATGCAGGTAACAAAAAAGGACGAGTACAACATTACCGTGCTTCGCGGACCCTCCATCAGCGAGGTGATCTTGTCACCGGATGAAATCCATTACACCGGCATTCGCAACCCGTCGGTGATTATCGTCATCGCCCAGGAAGGCGTGGACCGGCGAAGTCACCTTTTCGGCCCCCTAGGACCGGAGACGCTGCTCATAAAGGCCGCGGACGTCACCACACCGGAAACAGGTGCCAGCATATCGGAAATCGATTTCAAACAATTGAAAGTAAAGAGCGTCGACAGGGCTCTGGCAGCTCTGGCGATCTTGGCCGAGAAGAAAACGGCGATCACAACCGGGATGCTGCGATATGCCTTGGATGTACGTTTCAAGGATCGCAGCCGAGAAACGTCTGAATCCCTGGTCAAACGCATAGCCGATCAATTCGCCGGTTATTGACATAGTTGTATCTTTGGTATTGCTGATGGTGCCAGGGAATCGGGCCGCAGGCATCCACTAATTGCGCTGGGTTAATTACCGAGCACAATCTAAAGCCGGACTGCTGAAACACTTAAACGCATTGCAAGGGGAACAAAGGATGGGAATGATGTCCGCCCCCGATGGGCAGCGGTTGATGTCAAGGTGGAAATCATCGGCCGCCGGAAGTTGTTCCTTCCAGTGCTTCTCGCCAAACGGCTATATCCACGGGTAGCCGTTGATTCATGCTTTCCGGTTGACATGACCAGCCCTTGTCGGTGTTCTATTTTTTTGCCAGATCAGATACCATCACAAGAAACACGGCATCTCTCTTTTCACATCTCCTTAATCGGCAACGGTCATTATGAGTTGACTTATTATCGATATTTATTTAATTTTCATTGTTTGAATACACCTATTCATATGCGGCTCAAATGGCTGTATTTATATCGCCAGCAAGACGAAATTGACAACTATGGATATTAAGAAAAATAATCTGTATCACACTATTCTGGAGCGAATCCTGTTTTTCGAATATAAGCCGGGGGAACTGCTGAACGAAAAGTCACTGGCCGAGGAATTGGGTGTAAGCCGGACACCGGTCCGCGAGGTCCTGAACCGACTGGAATGGGAAAGCCTGGTGCGTATCATTCCCCGCTCGGGATCAATCGTTACCGATATCGAATTCCAAAAAATTCGTCATGTCTTTCAGGTCCGATTGGAGCACGAAGCCTTTATCGGCCGCTTAGCGGCCGAAAATGTTACCGATGAGCATATGGATCGAATGAAAGCTCAGGAAAAGGATTGCCTTAAGCTTTTGCAGGAATACGATCCGAAGGCCTTGATGAAAATCGATTTCCGTTTCCGCGACACGCTGTACGAAGCGGCCAGCAATCCAGTTTTGCGGGATATCTCCATGCAGCTTTACAACCTCACGGTGCGTCTTTGGTACATGCGCTTGGAAACTAGAAACAGCTTTCAAAAGGAAGTCAAGCTGATGGCCGATGAAATTAGAGGCACGATCGAAGCCCTGGAAGGGGGGGATGCCGAAAAGGTCGCCACGGTGAGACAGCATTGGCTGAGAGAAAACATAGAACGGATGAAAAGCCAATTTTAAGCCAAAGCTGATCAATAATAAACTTGGTTATCCCTAAAGCAAAAGTACTCTTTTTCACTTAGAACTATAACTTGACCGGGTTGAATTCAATAATTGAGATAGACTTTTGTTATGGTAGAATGCCACTTATGACACGCAGGCATCATCAAGAAATGCAATAGAAATTACTCATTTTTTAACCAGACTATCCTGGAGGTTTCTAACAAGTTTCATAAAGGTTTTATTGAACTCAACAAGCTCGCCAGGTTCAATGTCCTTAAAAAAAACATTTTCTCTCCATTCCTCCATTATCTTAAATATATCCTGGTGGACCTTTTTACCTTCGGAGGTTATGGAAACGAGGGAGAATCGTCTATCATCCTCTTGAACCTTTTTGCTTATAAGGCCCTTTTTTTGTAAAATCCCCAGCGTACGTGACAAATTATTCCTATCCTGTCCAACCCGTGAAGCAAGCTCTGTTTGGTTCATGTCACCTTCAAGCCGTAGAACACGCATAACAAGCTCTTGCGCGACAGTTATACTAGAATAGCTTTCTCGCATGGCACGAAGAAACGACAACTCCGCCACTTTATACAGTAAACTGATTTGCAATCGCGGGTACTTACTATTTTCATTCATAATTTGGTGCTCACCATAAATAATATAGGGTAAAACACAGGCCCTGCCGGTGGAACCTTAAAGTTTGACACTTCCGGGAATAACAAAACCTCTGGAAAGGCGAACCGCTTTGGGCCTAATGTGATGATCAGGCTTTCCAGGGTAAATGTTCGAAGTTTAAGTCACTCAAAATGGGAATGTGCCTATTATACACTTTGATTCCGAAATTTTGAAAGAAGAAAATTAAGGGTCATCCGGATTAAGTGTAATTTTAGCGTTGATTTAGTTTTAAACAAAAATAATAGTCTATCATCAATCATTTCTTCGTTTTTTTACTCTGGTAAAATGACAACCAATAACCATACCTTGCATGGATTCAAAAGATCTCATGTTCCGTAAGAAAAAAATTAATAATTATTATTCGGTATGTTGTCCAACTTCCGTTTGCGTTTTGTAGGCAGAAAATTGCTTCAAAATCTGCCCACA
>CAZWEO010000171.1:0-8564 GCA_964633115.1 uncultured Desulfobacterales bacterium | reverse complement strand
TAATTGTTTTGTTTTTGATTGTTATGTGATCGTAGATATTATTCTGAATTAGTAGATTGGCGATGGACGACCAAGCGGTCGCCGGGGTGGATGGGTCGGCGGATATCGATGCGGTTCCAGATGAGGAGGGCGGCTAAAGGTACACCAAAGCGGTCGGCGATTATGGAAAGATTGTCTCCATCCTTAACGATGTAGATTTGTTCCTTTTGGGTTGCCTGGTATTTATCCACCAGATCTTGAAATCGCTTTTGAAAATTGGTTGACGCACCCTCGGGTACCAGAATGGTATGGGTACCCTCGGAAAGGTAGTGACCGCGTACATGGGGATTGAGATCCTTGATGACTTTAAAATATGTGTGAGCGGCCTTGGCAATGAGCCGGATGGGAACTTCGTCTGGGCATTCAACCTGGACTGAATCAAATTTTCGCGGTGGATACAATTCTGTTTGCTTGAGCTTAAAGCCGTATTTTTCGGGGTCGGAGAGAATAAGTTTGACTGAAAGGATGCGAAATAAATAACGCTGGGTTTCAAGGGGTAAATATAGTTCGTAATAGTTTTTAGTACCCTGTTCCAGGATTTCGGCGGTGAGACCACCTTCGCCCATGTTGTAGGCGGCGGCGGCAAGTGTCCAAGAGCTAAAATCAAGAAAAAGTTTCTGAAAATAGCGAATTGCAGCCGCGGTAGCAGTCACAATGTTGCGGCGTTCGTCTACATATCGATTGACTGTCAGACCGAATTTGCGTGCGGTGCCGGCTGTAAATTGCCAGTATCCAACGGCACCTTTGTGTGACCCCACATGGGGTCGCAAGGCACTCTCAGCCAGGGCAATGTACTTAATATCATCTGGCAAACCCGCATCTTCAAGCGCTTTCTCGATGAGGGGCAGATATCGATTGGCGCGCTTGAGCCATAGGATGACCTGCGGCCGGTCCCAAAGGGATAGCAGCATATCTTTTTCAAAACGTTCGCGGACTTCCTGGTTTTCAAACGGGATTTTCTCGCCGCAAAATTCCAGATCTGTATCAAATTGGAGGGCAGCAATCAGCGACGAAGCATCTGCGCTAGCTGCATAGGCAGCAGTACCAGATAATAGCAGAGTTCCGCACAACATAAGGATCGAAATTAAAATATTTCGTTTAGAATCAACGATCATAGCAGGATATGGTTCCTATAAAGTGGAAACTAAAGTATCCAGAATGCTGGGAAGTATAGCTATTAGCCATAAATTTTAAACGAGCAACACCACTTGAACTCTCGAACCCTAGCTCAACAACACCCTGAATCATCATCACAACTACCTGATGCGCAGGTGGACCCACAACCGCAAGATTCCTGTGTCTGTGTCTGGGTTTCGCTGATACCAACTACTTCAATGGAGAAAGTTAAAGCTTGACCGGCCAAAGGATGGTTGAGATCAAATACCACCGTTTCATCTTCGATCCGATCCACACGCGCTGGAATTTGTTGGCCGTCTTTGGTGGTGAGGGCCAAGATTTGACCTACTTCCGGTTCCGTTCCTTGGGGAATGTCAGCTTTGGGAAAATCGTAAACCCGGCTCTCATCACGTTCACCGTAGGCTTCTTCCGGTGGGAGCGTAAAGGTCTTGGTATCTTTAAGGTCCATACCCATAAGAGCCGATTCGAACCCTGGAATCACGTTTCCAGCCCCGATCTGGACTTCTAATGGTAGCCGTCCTTTGCTGGAATCAAACTCATCACCATTATCGAGTGTACCTGTGTATTCAACGCTGACAAACAAATCTTTTTCGACTTTTTGCATGCTTAACTCCTTTAAATTTCAATTCCCAGGTGCAATTCGCCTGAGGACGTCAAATAATCCAAATTTGAATTCCCACCGATAAGTCTTGCAGCGCTGAATGAATTCAAATTATTAAATGTTAGAGGTAATATTAGGACGAAAACCAAAAAGTCAAAAAAGCTAAATAAGTCCAGTCTTTTCAATGTATATTTATAGAGCCTCCCTCTGGGCACACATGTAATCGATGCAGGTGATGTCCTTCTGTAAAAATAGTGTAAAGTGTATTCAAGTTTCTAACTGATTATTGCAAGTGCTGTAAAATTAGGCCATCATGAGATGGTAATTTGATCCGTCCAAAGAAAGGAATTTAATTTGGCCAACATAGAAAGACATGCCAGCCGATACAGCCCAGGCGAGGAAATTGCAAACAGCATCACCCACGGGGTTGGTATTTTTCTGGCCATTGCCGCTTTAAGTGTCCTGGCAATTTTTTCGGGACGTTACGGCAATGTTTGGCATATCGTTAGTGTCTGTGTATATGGCACAACATTGATACTACTTTATACGGCATCTACTTTATACCACAGCATTCAACATCCAAAGGCTAAAAGCATTCTGCAGACGCTGGATCATTCAGCGATATTTTTGTTGATTGCAGGAACCTATACGCCGTTTACGTTGGTTAGCTTAAGAGGTCCGTGGGGTTGGTCGCTGTTTGGCATTATTTGGGGACTGGCTGTTCTGGGCATGCTGTTTCAGTTATCAAGCCTGAAGTATTGGCGGACAGCATCCATTATCCTTTATATTTGTATGGGCTGGGTTGTGATTGTGGCCATTAAACCACTTATTGCCAATGTGGCCACGGGCGGTATCGTATTGCTCGTATTGGGCGGTGTCGCTTACACATCCGGGGTATTGTTTTATAAACAAAAGAAACTCAAATACCATCATGCTGTTTGGCACCTATTTGTTTTGACAGGGAGTATACTCCATTTTTTTGCTATCTTATTTTACGTACTCCCCATAACAACAGTCTCATAAAAATCCAATCCACTCAAACTACATAATGTTTCACTTGATTCCGTGGATCCTCGAATTCAATCAGGATAATCCAACGCAAATGGAATGATCCTTTTTACATTAGAATAGCGCATCATAAGATGGTCCTAATTGGTAAAAAAGAAATGGCGACTTGCATCGATGAAATCGCCCAGGATTTTTTTAAAGCCACAGTCGAGCAGTTTCCTATCGCTGTAGCCAGCGATGAATTCTATTATTTTCCTCAGGTGCCGTCCCCCACTAAAGATTGGTCCAGCTGGGACAAATTGTCAGCAGAAGCAATCGATGGTTTTGGTGCCAAACTATTAGCTTACGAACAGAAACTTTCTAATCTTAAATCTGATCACAAATTTGGTCTGGACGAAAACCTAGATTTACAAATCGATTATTCTTTTTTACGAGGCAGCATTCAAACCCTCAGGGAGCAATTAACCGCGGTGCGGTCCTGGGAGCAGCAACCCACTTTTCATTTGACCATTGCTTGCCTTGGGATTGCTGAAGCACTCGATGCCAAAGATCCTTCTGCTGGGGATTTGCGTGCTAGCACCCTGCCGGACTTTATTGAAAACGCCAAAAAGTCATTAATAAATATGCCGGTACTATTTCGTGACTTGGGGCTCAGTATGGTGGGCTCGTGGCGCTGTATCGTAACCAGGTACAAAAACTGGCTGCCCATTGTATGGATATGGGTTTCGTGACCGAAGACCTGTATCAACATTGCCCGGTTCAGGTGCTGCCCGTGCCTGCTTTTCTCTCAGCCACACGCACAGCATCAAGCTACAGTATTTATCCACAACACCCGCCCGTAGGCGGAACCTTTTACGTAATTAACGCTGAGGATCCCGCCGAAGGCCGCAAACCTTATCAGCGGGAGTATGAGATTTTATCGGCCCATGAAACCTACCCCGGCCATCATTTTCTAGATTGCAATCGTCTGCAGCATAAAAACCGCCTCAGACGGTGTATCGAAAAACCGCTATTTTACGAAGGGTGGGCGTGTTTTGCAGAAAACCTCATGCAGATATCCGGCTACCTTGATAGCGCACAACAGAGATTGCTGCTAGCGCGGCGTAGGTTGTGGCGTGCCGTGAGGGGTCGCGTCGATCTGGGACTTCAAACTGGATCAATGACATTTGAAAATGCGGTCAAACAGTTAGGGGCGACAGGCATAAACAGGGTGGATGCAGCTGCCGTGGTTCGCAAATACCCGTTGAATCCGGGTTATCAGCTATGCTATACAATCGGCTCCAAAACGTTTTCAGATCTTTTTCAGATATATGGCGGGCAGAACGTACCGGAATTTGTCAACTGTGCTGTATCCCATGGTGAAATCGATTTCCACCACCTCGAGCGAATATTCCGCCATAAATTAATGCCTAGCAACCCACACGATAATAGACAATGAGATAAACCCCTACGATGGGGGAGATTATCAGGAGGGCCCCTTGAATAATCAAGAAATAATCGGCTGCCATTCGGAATGGAATTTAGGCAGTCCCGGTGGTTGGGATTACCAGCGCATCACCCAGAATATTGGGAAGGTAGTCTGGGATAAACTGGCTAGCCAATACGATCTAGGGGTGGCGCTTGACTTTGAAAACCCTCTTTTTTATCCGGTTGAGGCCTTCGTGGATATGCTTTTGCGGGTACATCGCTCAAGAATGGGGCGCAATTCGGGTTTAATTGCCGTGGTTGCCGAAGAGGAAACCTTGGTGGATGTCATCGAAAATATCAACCTGGCCAAACATCTTGATGCAGTTGATGGCATCAGTAGCGCATTGATGGCACCCCACGAATTCGAGCTAAACAATGGCCGTGTTTGCTACCAGGGACATCCAGTATCAACTATTTTCATGGATTTTAATACCGATATTCTCCTGAAATTGCATCGTCAATTTGATTTGTCACCGGTCCTGCAAGCTGTTGCCGAGAATCGTGTAATCAATCCCCGGGGAACTGAACCCATCAATGCCAAGTCAGTTTTCGAGATTCTAACTGACCATCAAAGTAATTCAGGGTTTCATAAGGAGACCATTGCTCGAACCCCCTGGACACGACAATTTTTTGAACGCAGCACGATAGGACCACATGCAGAAGAAATTCCCGATCTTATTACCTGGACCAGACAAAACTGGCAAAATCTGGTACTCAAACCTGAGCGTGGTTATTCCGGAAAAGGTGTTTGTGTCGGGGGTGTCAATTCAGATGCAGATGAAGCCATCGAGCTGGCAATAAATTCAGGGGATTATATCGTTCAGGAAAAAATTCCATTGGCTTTATGGGCCGAGGATATGCCTGAATTTGATGAAGGCGAGGGCCGGATTGAAGCCTTTCAATATCAAACTGATTTCCGCTGTTTGTTTGAGCAGGATCATCTTTTCGGCTTTGTCTGCCGATATGGCTCTGTGCCCACAAATGTCGGCAGTGGCGGCGGCTTCCAGCCATTGGCTATATTGCAATCTGATTTGTCTGTCCGTGAGGCGACCCTGCGAATTAACGATGCCATCCTAAAGATGGACCCGGGCGATGTAAAAGAAGCTGCCATGCTGCAAAAAGATCTGGCCCTGCATGAACGTTTTACTTATCTTCTGGGTCCTGTCAATATAGCCCTGCGCCCCCGAATCATTACCTCCGCTCAAATTGAATATCTAAAAGGCTATTGTGCCGGAATTTGGTCGGACTGTCTCACGCTGGAAAAAATGTGGCTCAATGGTGATCTTGATACACTGATCAACATAGAGCCAGAGGAACTCGAAATTGCAAAAATGCAACCTTGGGGGGGCTCTGCGGCTATTTTAGCATCGGATGGGATATTCAGTTTCGGTGCCCATAAATAACAATGGAAAATGAAGTCGACAAAAACTGGTGGATGTCCATTTTTGATAATATCTATTTACAGACAGATGCACGGTCTGTGGATGACCACCAGTTAACATGTCAGGAGACCGCTGTCCTCGAATCATGCCTTGGTATTCAGTCTGATTGGCGGATCTTAGATCTCTGCGGCGGCCAAGGGCGACACGCGTTGGAGCTTGCCAGACGTGGCTTTGTGAATATTACGGTGTTTGATTATTCTGCATTTTTGCTATCGGCTGGATACAGCCAAGCCCATGATGAAAGGTTACCTGTTGAATTCATACGTGGTGATGCCCGATACATAGGCATTCGGGATAATATGTTTGATTTTATCATGTTAATGGGTAGTTAATTTGGCTATTTCATTCATGAGGACGAGAATCAAAAGATTTTGTCGGAAGCATTTCGGTTGCTGCGGACTAACGGAACTATTTTATTGGATTTGCCCGATAAAGATCATGTGGTTAGTCATTTTACAGAACACTCCCATCATTGGGCCAATGATCAACTCGCGGTTATTCGAGACAGAAAACTAAATGAAGATACCATTTATTGCCGCGAAAGGGTCGTTAATGTTCAGGGCCTGACAATTCGAGATGCGGTTTACTGCACCCGCCTTTACAGCCAACCTCGGATCAGAGAGTTGCTGACACACGTTGGTTTCCACGAGGTCTGTTTTAAGGGTGATTTTATGTGCCGCCAGAACCAGGGTGACTATGGGTGTATGACTAATCGGATGCTTGTATTAGCGCATAAATCCTAAAGGGTGTTAAAAAACGCCCTTTCCATCTCCCGTTCCAAGCCTGGCGGCCGCACCATTTCACCCCCATTGTTTGTATGCTGAAACGTATACAGTTTATTTTCACGTTGAATACGTGTAAGCAGTTCGCGATGCAGGGTGTGGTGCCGCCCATTTTTGACAGCATTTATATATCGCGCTATTCGAAATGCAGTCACCATTTGAGAAGTTGTCAGGGAACCTGTCCAGGGAAAGGCGGCACTACCGGTGCATAGATGAGAATCAGTATTCAGAAAAGGGTGGGGTTCTTGAAATCCTGGTAGGCCGGGAACCGGATAAAATAAAGAAATTCCGATGCGAGCAGGCTGTCGATAAAGGAAAAGCAGATTATCGATTACAGTATCGACCGTATCCGACTGCAGTCCGCAAATGAAATAGACGATGGCTGGGATCTTAACTTGTTGCAAATGCTCCAATAAATCTTGTAAATGCTGCAGATCGCTATGGCGCTGTTCATTTTTTAAAATTGCTGGTGAGCACGAAGCCATCGATAGGTTAAACTGCTTGAAACCGTATTTTATTAAACGTTCGAGTGTGTCCCTGTCTAATAGGTTGTAATCCATTCCGTTTTCTGCACTGAAGCTAGCCTGCGGGAACACCTGCCTCACGGCTTTTAAGATTTCAAAGAAAAATTCCCGGTCCATGAGGATGTTGTCGTCTTCAAAGTTCATATGTACGCGACCATCTTGGGGGAATTTCACCAATTCATCCAAAAAATCGGCTAGATCTATTTTTCTAAATTGACGACCCTGGGTCAAATGATTGGCACAGAAGGCACACTTGCGTGGGCAGCCTCTGCTGAGGCTTGTTGTCAACCATAGCACGTTTTTGGGAGAATTCTTGGCGACGATGGCGACCCGGGGTTGGACCGAGGTCGAGATCGTGGTATCGGGTACAGAATCAGGGATTCCTCCCAAGGATAAAAAATCTGTCAGCGCGCTTTCTGCCTCCCCAGCTATGACCGCGTCAATGCATGCGTGATTTTGAAAATATTCTGGAAGCACACTCGCACCGGCGCCCCCAACATATACGGGTGTGGTTGGACGTTTTTTCTTTATGTGTTTTGCTAGGGTCAAGGTGTCATCTGCATAGGCAAAAGCAAAGCAGGATAGAAATACCGCATCCGGATTTTGAGCTAAAATGACATCGGCACATTGGTCCGGGGAGGGACCAAAGCGATGATATCGGGAAAAAAATGCTGTGGGACCATATTCATTGGGAAGCAGATAGGGCTGTAGATGAGTAAAGCTATCCGGTAATGCCAGGGACTGCTTGGCTGTGAAGGGAAAGTGGGAAAGATGTGTTTGCCAGCCCAGGTCCCGTAGGATTTTTTTTGCGATAGTGGCCCCCAAGGCGGACAGCCTGTGGGGTGTGGCATAGAAATCGTAGAAGGAGGGGACCGCGATTGCGGCCATTGGTTTCTTCATAATCCTAAAAAGAATAGGACCATGCGAAGCATGGCCACTATTTTTTTTACATCTTTACATTCTTTTTGCCGCCAAAATAGCGCATGAACTGAACACGCTCGTAAATGGATGGATCCGTGCTTTTGCCTTGACTTAATTTTCCCCGGAATTGACTCAAGCTGTTGAACCGTTTTCTTTTCATCCATTCTTCCAGGCTATCCAACATTGCTTGGATCTGCCCAATCCCATTTTGATATAGGGTGGATGCCACCTGAACAGCGGCTGCGCCGGCCAGAAGCTGTTTTATAAGGGCTTCGCCGTCATGGACACCGGTGGATGCCACCAGGTTGCAATCGACTTTTTCCGCCATAATGGCCACCCAGCGCAGGGAAATGGACAAATCAGCTGGGTTGCTAAACACATACGAGGGTTTGACTTCAAATTTTTCGATATCAAAATCCGGGCTAAAAAAGCGGTTAAAAAGTACCAAACCTTTGATGCCGGTATTTGAGAGGCGTTGAATCATGGCGCCCAGATCGGTAAAATAATGGCTGATTTTCAATGCGATCGGAATTCCAACAGATCCGGTTACCTGCTCGATCATGTCAAAGTACATTTTGACTGTGTCCTCGGCACTCCGATTGAGGTCAGTAGGGGGGAAAAACATATTGAGTTCGAGCGCATC
>CAZWEO010000170.1:0-8719 GCA_964633115.1 uncultured Desulfobacterales bacterium | reverse complement strand
TTGATCAATCGCCCTGAAACAAAGGCTTTTCTGATCGGTCATTATCAATGTTATCTTAAACAAATACTTAGATGAAGGCGGCTTTTAAGCTACCGCTGTGAATACAACACCGTGAACCTGAGGCATCGTATGTGTCTCTGGAATGATTTCAAAAAAATCTGCGGGACAACGATATTTCTGCGCTGGCTTTAAGGCTTAAGGGGGACCGTGGGAAAAAGCTCAGTAAGCCTGAGGGGGACTCCATTAAAGTGGTTGGATGCGCAAGATTTAAAGATCTTTCGAATCGTTTTGGGAATTGAGCTAATGAAATGAATATTTCTTTTCGTTTTTTAATTTCTCTCCCATATTGTCCTTTTGGTCTTTATGGCAATATAACTCCATTCCGTGTTATTGTTTGAGATTCTTAATCTTTACCAACAAATAGCCATCTGTGTCAACAAGCTTCAAGATGGTGGCTTTCAACTTGGACTGTTAAACCTTGATTTATCCTAAGCACTCACTATATTTTACTGTGTCTTCTTTTCTATGAAGTGACGATCATGGAGATAATCACCAGTTACATAAGATTACTGATACCATATCTTGTGGTCAATGAAAATTATACGAAAGTGGAGACTACGCTAATAAACCTTTATTAGGTTTGCTTGTTTCTAAGGCGCTATTTTATATAGAAAGTGTATTAATAAGAGCCCAACTGCTACCAGTCTAACAATCGATCGGTATGAAATAGGGATTTTTGCGATATGCCAAGCCGAAGGCAGATTTAATCCAAAGGAATGGTGTTCTTCAATCATAAGCCATCGACAAAGTCGTTGGGCGTTGAATATTTTAGAGGAATTGAATCTGAAATTTCAAGGACGGTAGGGTGTGAAAAGGCCATTTAGGGGCGGGCCCTATTGGAGGCCTTCGATTTTGACTATGACCAAGGTAATATCATCTTCCGATTTTTGACCCAGCGTAAATGCATTTAATTCATTGTATACGGCATCTAAGATATCAGCGGCACCGGCTTTGGCATGGGTGCTGATGATTTGGCGCAGGCGCTCCTTGCCAAACATTTCGCTTTTGCCATTGATTGCTTCCCAGATACCATCGGTTCCCACGGCGATAATCTGACCATTTTTGAGGCCTTCACGCTGGTTTTGTGTATAGCTGAAACCTTGGGTTACCCCCAAGGCCACACCGCCGCCTTTTAATTCTGAAAAGGTATCTTCGTTGGGGTCGTAAATCATGGCGGGATCATGTCCGGCCCGCACCCAATCCAGGCTCTTTTTTTGGGGATCAATACTCAGGTAAAACAGGGTCATAAAACGGCCGGTGTCGAGAACATCCTGGGCCAGGTGTTGGTTCATGGCGGTAATAATGTCGGAAATAGATCCTGGCTGGGAAGCCCGCATTCTTAGAAAGGCGCGCGCCGTGGTCATCAAAAGGGCTGAATCCACGCCGTGCCCGGAAATATCGCCCACGACAACGCCGAAGGGTCCTTTGTTGGAATCCTGGTGCCACAAAAAATCAAAATAATCACCGCCGATCTCGTCACAGGATACATTCCTGCCGGCGATATCGAGTCCCTGAACCGTGGGTTTTTCCTGGGGCAGCAGGCTTTTCTGAACTTCTCCAGCCAGGGCCAAAGCTTTTTTGTGTTCGGTCATGTCGGTCACAAAGGCCATATTGCCGATAACTTTGTCTTGGTCATCTGTCAGGGAGTTGCCGTGGATCAGGATCGGTACTTCATGCCCGTCCTTGGCTACGATGGTACCTTCCAATTCCTGATATTCTTTGGCCAGAATCAAATCGCGGTTGGTGGTCATATAGGTCCGAAACTCATCAGTGGCCAGGCCCAGCGGGGTTATGCCGATGAGTTCTTGGCGGGTATAACCGGTCAAGTTGCAATAGGCATCGTTGACATCGGTTATCACCAGGTTTTCATCCATCAACAGGAATCCTTCGGCCGCTGTTTCCACAATGCGGCGAAATTTCTCTTCACTTTTGCGTAACTTCTCTTCCGAAATCTTACGCTCGGTGATGTCAACCAGGATACCCTGATTATGGGTTTTAATCCCATTTTCATCACGCAGAACCGCAGTTTGGTCTTCCACCCATCGGAAGTCACCGGACGCAGTTTCAATGCGGTAGACCTGGATATATTCCTCCGCATCTTCTTCGGCATAGCCGCCTATTTCTTCGGATATGCGTTCCGAATCTTCGGTATGAACAATGTCTTTAAAGAATATCTCTGAGTTTAGGAAGGCCTCGGCCGTATATCCCCATTGTCGAATATTTTCGGAAACATAGACAAGTTTGGGATCATCCCCGGCAAGCCGACTGAAAAGAATCACCGGGCTTTGGTCCACGATAACTTCGGCCATGCGCAGGGCTTCGGCCGTATTATCCCGCACGGCGCATTCTTGGTTGAATTCTGCGTTGCGGGCATCAAAACGTGTTTTGAGGTCTTGATATTTTTTTTCAGTGCCTGCCAACTGATGCTGCAGCGCCTCGATCAATTTTTCATTTGATTTTTCAGAAGGTATGTTCATGCCATCACCCTTATAATGAAATCGTTTCTAAGATTTCATTATTATAATCACGAAAAGAACCAAGTACAGGTTTGCCTCTGGCATTATGGCTACCAATTCGATTCTTGTGGGCGCCTTTCAATTATGATCCAGTACAAAGAAACAACAAATATTGCATCTGAACTAAAAATTTATTAGGATCGTTGGTTAACGAAGAAGAGGATGATGAGGGGAATGGTGTTATCGAAAGGGTAGTTTATACTACTATCGAGCTCAGGTCATAGCCAGTTAACAATAAAATTTCATGCGAAAATACTCAATTGCAACCGTATCGTTTAATCCGTAATGAAGTGCAAAAAAGAGGATTGGAAAAATGAAGGCCGATGAAGTTGTTAATCACTCTGTGAAAATTGGGTTACCGGAGAAGCTACCCGAACCCATGCAATTTGAAGCGGGGATTCGCAGGGCGCCGGATCGCGGTTTTCGGTTGAGCCCAGCCCAGACCAAAACTGCCCTCAAAAATGCCCTGCGGTATATTCCCACCCAGCACCATGAAACCCTGGCGCCGGAATTTCTGGAAGAGCTGCAGACGCGAGGCCGCATATATGGGTATCGATATCGGCCAGCGGGCAATCTCAAAGCCAAACCGACCCAGGAGTACACAGGCCAGTGCCTGGCGGGAAAGGCCTTTCAACTCATGATCGAAAACAACCTCGACTTTGATGTGGCTTTGTATCCTTATGAGCTGGTGACATATGGTGAAACCGGCAGTGTTTGTCAAAACTGGATGCAATTTGTTTTGATCAAACAATACCTGGAGTGCTTGACAGAGAACCAAACCCTGGTGGTTCAGTCCGGCCATCCTTTGGGCCTTTTCCAATCCAAACCCGAAAATCCCCGGGTGATCATTACCAACGGCCTAATGACAGGGCTGTATGACAACCCTGATGATTGGGAAATCGCTGCACAGATGGGTGTCTCTTCCTACGGACAAATGACCGCTGGCGGTTGGATGTATATTGGACCGCAGGGTATTGTTCACGGAACATATAACACGTTGCTGAATGCCGGCCGAAAAATATGCGGTGTGGCAGCGGATCAGGATTTATCCGGTTTGTTGTTTGTTTCGTCTGGGCTGGGCGGTATGAGTGGTGCCCAACCCAAGGCTGCCAAAATTGCCGGTGCCGTCTCCATTGTTGCCGAGGTGGATCTGAGCCGGATCGAGACGCGCCATAGCCAGGGATGGGTGGATAAAGTATCCGATGATCTGGGGGAAGTTTTTCAACTGTCAGACCAGGCAAAGGCACAAAAAGAGGCCCTCTCAATTGCTTATCATGGCAACATCGTCGATCTTTTGGCGTATGTTGCAGACAAACATATCCATCTGGATTTGCTTTCTGACCAGACCTCCTGCCACGTGGTTTACGATGGTGGTTACTGTCCCCAGGGAATCAGCTTTGAGGAAAGAACCCATTTACTTTCCACCGATCGCGAGCAATTTAAAAAGCTGGTGGACCAGAGCCTCAAACGCCATTACGAACTCATTAAAATTCTCACAGAACAGGGTGTTTTCTTTTTCGATTATGGCAACGCCTTTTTGAAAGCAGTCTTCGATTCCGGTGTCACAGAGGTCGCCAAGAATGGGGTCGATGCCAAGGATGGCTTTATATTTCCTTCCTATTTCGAGGATATCATGGGCCCCATATTTGATTATGGCTATGGCCCTTTTCGCTGGGTGTGCTTATCCGGTAAACCAGAGGATCTTCAAAAAACAGATCAGGCTGCCATGGCCTGCATCGACCCCGATCGCCGTCCTGAGGATCGCGACAACTATATTTGGATCCGGGAAGCTCCAAAAAACAGGTTGGTCGTGGGCAGTCAGGCGCGCATTTTGTATCAAGATGCTATGGGTCGTATGACCATCGCCCTCAAATTCAACCAGCTGGTTCGCCAGGGTGATATCGGCCCGGTCATGCTGGGACGTGATCATCATGATCCCGGTGGCACGGATTCACCTTTCCGGGAAACCGCCAATATTAAAGACGGCAGCAATGTCTGTGCGGATATGGCCACTCACTGTTTTGCCGGTAACGCAGCCAGGGGTATGTCTTTGGTGGCACTCCATAATGGTGGTGGGGTGGGCATTGGCAAAGCCATCAATGGCGGATTCGGATTGGTTCTGGATGGCAGCCCTGAGGTGGATGCCATAATCCGATCAGCAATTACCTGGGATGTTATGGGCGGTGTGGCCCGCCGCAATTGGGCCCGCAATCCCAATGCCATGGCCGTGGCCGCAGAATACAACCGCGATAACCAAAATAGTGATCACATCACTTTGCCCTATTTGGTTGATGATAAGTTGGTGGATGATGCGGTGAATAGCATTTTAGGCTTATAGGAGGTTAGACTATTAGGCTGTTAGCGACTAATAGTCTAATAGTCTTCAGCCTAACAGCCTATCTTTCCGCAAATCAATATTGACAACCCATACAGTTTAAGAGTCACCGGTTCCAGCTGATTTGAAAGAGGAAAGCAGAGAGGTTAGATAAATGAACCAAATTGTTGAATGCGTTCCCAATTTTTCAGAGGGCCGCGACCAAGCAGTGATTGATGCCATCGCCCAGGTCATTCGTGAGACAGATGGCTGCCGTTTGCTGGATGTGGATCCGGGTGCCAGCACCAATCGGACAGTGTATACATTTGTGGGTGGTCCTGAAGCTGTTGTTCAGGGTGCTTTAAATGCTGCGGCCGTTGCCAATCAACGAATCGACATGTCCCGCCACACCGGCGAACACCCGCGCTTTGGCGCCATGGATGTCTGTCCGTTTGTACCGGTGGCCAATATCAGCATGCAGGAATGCGTGGCAATTGCCGAAAAATTTGGTCGTCTATTGGGTAAAAATTTAGGTGTGCCGGTATTTTTATATGAACATGCTGCCAAAAAGGATTACCGCCGCAAGCTTCCGGATGTACGCCAGGGTGAGTATGAAGGTTTGGCAGATCGTCTCAAAGATCCCCAATGGCGTCCCGATTACGGTCCGGTTGATTTTGTACCAACCTGGGGGGCCACTGCCACGGGGGCACGTAATTTCTTAATTGCCTACAATGTTAATATTATTGGCACACCCAATCAGGCCCACCGCATTGCCCTGAATCTGCGCGAGGCCGGACGCGGAACCCAGGAACCCGGGCGTTTGAAAATGGTTAAAGGCATGGGCTGGTTTGTGGATGAATACAATCTGGCCCAGGTGACCGTGAATCTCAATGACTACCGCATAACACCCATTCATACGTTGTTTGAAGCCGTAAAGGAGGAAGCCCACAAATTAAAGGTAGGTGTTGCCGGATCAGAAATCGTCGGGGTGGTGCCGCTGGAATCAATCCTGATGGCGGCCGAATATTACATTGAAAAAGAAGGGTTGTTAATAATTGAAGACGATCAAAAAATTCGCTTGGCGATCGAGCGCCTGGGACTCAATGCCATCACACCTTTTGACCCGCAAGAGCGCATCATCGAATACATTGTGGCCGAAACGCCCGGGGCACCCTTGACCAATATGACCCTGCGCGGTTTTATCGAGGAAGTGGCATCACGGTCATCGGCACCAGGGGGTGGTTCTGTTTCGGCCCAACTGGCAGCCGTAGGTGTGGGATTAGGGTCCATGGTGGCCAAGCTAACCTACGGCGTGCGCAAATTCGAAGACCTTGACGCTAAAATGCGTGAAATCATCCCGCCATTACATCGCATCAGTAAGGAGCTAATCCCTTTGATCGATGCGGACACCGATGCTTTTGCTGACTATATGGCTGCTTTGCGGATGCCCAAAGACTCTGATAATGATAAGCGCCAGCGCCAGGAAGCCATGCAGGCTGGTTTAAAAACGGCAATTCAGGTACCACTGACTACCATGCGATTGGGAGATGAAGCCTGGGAGGCTATGGTTGCTATCGCAACCCATGGTAATCCCGCCTCCAAATCAGATGTTCAAGTGGGCGCCCGGGCATTGGAAGCCGGTATTTGGGGAGCTTGGCAGAATGTGCTCATTAACATGGATGATGTCACTAACGAAGTTTTTAAAGACGAGGTCCTTAAAGAAGCAGAAGGAATTGCCCACAGAGCCAAAGATAGTTGCGCAGCCGTTTTAAGCATCCTCGATAAGCGTTAAAATTAAATTACCATCGATGGGGGTAATCTTTTTTGAAGTTTTATTATAGAATGATTCACTTAAGGATTCTGTAAAAATGTTATCTGAACCGTACGACTCACTCTGGATCAACGCGCATCTGGCCACCATGGCCGGTGCAGATGAATACGGCGTTATTGAGAAAGGCGCGGTTGCAGTTCGAGATGGCCGTATTTTGTGGGTCGGACTGGCAAAAGATATACCGGATGAGGCCAAATTCAATGCCGATCGTGTAGAGGATTTGGCAGGAGTTTGGATGACGCCCGGTTTGGTGGATTGCCATACCCATCTCGCATATGCGGGCAATCGATCCAATGAATTCGAGATGCGCTTAAAAGGGGCCGATTATCAGGCCATCGCCAAGGCCGGCGGCGGCATCATTAGCACAGTGCGGGCTGTTCGGGCTGCTGCAGATGCCGATATTCTAAAACAAAGTAAACCGCGCCTACAGGCCATGCTGGCAGACGGGATTACCACCCTGGAGGTCAAAAGTGGGTATGGCCTGGATCTTGACAACGAGCTCAAACTGCTGAAAGTCATTAAGCAGTTATACGCGCAAACACCCGCACGGATTGTGTCCACCTTTTTGGGAGCCCATACCATACCACCGGAATACCAAGGTCGGCCCGATGACTACGTACAACTGATTGTTACATCCATGTTGCCCGAGCTAGCCCAGCAGAACCTGGCAACGGCAGTGGATGTATTCTGCGAAACCATTGGTTTTAATCTTAAACAGACCGAACGCATATTTCAGGCTGCCGACGATAAGGGATTCTCGCTTAAACTGCATGCCGAGCAGCTTTCAGATTCCAAGGGGGCCGTATTGGCGGCTCGCTATCGGGCCCTGAGTGTCGATCATTTGGAGTATTTGGATCCGGAGGATGCCCCGGCGCTGGCTCAAAGCGGATGCGTAGCCGTATTACTGCCAGGAGCCTATTACTATCTGAATGAAACCCAAAAGCCGCCAATTCAAGCATTGCGGGCCGCGGGCGTGCCCATGGCTGTCAGTACTGATGCCAATCCAGGTACCAGTCCGGTGCTTTCTATCCGCAGTATGATGAACATGGCTTGTGTCCTGTTTGGGTTGACACCGGCCGAAGCCCTGGCAGGTGTTACTATACATGCGGCTCAGGCGCTGGGTCTCCAGGATGAGATCGGAACGTTGGCGGTCGGTAAGGCTGCTGACTTCGCTGTCTGGGATATATCATCACCAGTGGATCTAGCTTACCAGCTGGGTGGCAACCCCCTGCAGTTTTCGGTTATGGGCGGTCAAAAATACATGCCTATGCATAGGTAATGTGCGAATGTGGAGGATTATTTAATTAGCACGGATTGATACCCACTATCGTGCTGCAGGGTCATTCATTATGCGAGGCTTGGGAACGCTTCACTAAACTTTCCAAAGTATCATAGACCTCATCATCGATCTCAATACTGCCTTCTTTTAAAGCCGCCTGTAACCGTGCGTGACCCCGGACGCCCGGGATGCTGACAGACTCGAATCCCTGGGCAGCAGGTTGGCAACACCGTCTTCAGTCAGGGCCTTTTCATCCTGGTTTTGCCAGGCTGTTAGAGCGTTTGTCAGAATAACGTTCCGAAATCGGCAGTTCTTTGAGTCTTTTTTGGGTTATTGATAACGTCCAAAATAGCTTGATCCAAACGCTCTATGAGTTGTTCTTTGAAAAGTAACCGATTTATTAGCTTCATCTAAAAAGGCTTGATACATAGCCGAGTCGGAATGAGACGCTTCAATAGCAAAAAATTGACCGGTGCGTGGGCACACCATCCCGATGACATTCATACGCAAGTGGCCACCATTTTTTGTTACACGGGTTTTCCTTCCCTTTAGCTATATCAACAGCCTGTTGACCGTTGATAATCGCCATTCTTCCAGGTCGTTTTCTGGCAATTAGTCCATCAACACCAGAATGATTGAAACAATTGATCCACTTTCGTAAAAAGTCTAGATTTTTGTTGATGAAATCAACACCATAGCGGTTGTCATAATCTTACATA
>CAZWEO010000169.1:0-8902 GCA_964633115.1 uncultured Desulfobacterales bacterium | reverse complement strand
AATTAAGTTGGAGAAAAGGGGTCAAGGATCCAAGGATTCAAGTGAGCCTCAATGCTTTTAGCATCACGCAGCCTTATTGCCTCGCAAGCAACTATATTTGACTGCTATTTTTACAAGGTTCTTACTGATTGTATTCGCTCGCTTATGAATATTCAATAACTTAAAGATCTGTACTTGGGTATTAAAGCGGATGTCATCCCCGTGAAAACGGGGATCCAGAATTGGCGTTTTGCCTACGTTGACCGTCTTTTCTGGATAGCGCGATAGCTTCACTTCGTGCCCCGCTCACGCGGGAATGACGGATAAGAGGCAGGCGATCCGGCTGTACAGGACAAAGAATCTTAACAATTATTAGTAATTCTATGGTCTTAGCACACCCATCGAACGGCTGTACAAGGATGATTTAAATGCGGAAAAATCTGTTAAGAATTAACTGTAGGCTGGCGAATTTAAAGCTTGTGGCTAATATTGATAGAATCGCTCATGTATGCTTGATCTTTCATATTTTTTCCATTAATAATTTGTTCATATGTGCGGTCGATAACTTGCTTTTGAAGATTTGCTATTGACCCGCAGGAACGGATTCAATAAATCCTCCTGTAACACCACAAAGAACCATCGACTTAATTTACGATCGTAAAAAACCGAACCCATACCGGGAGATGACTATGCGCACTCAGACTATCCAGCGGTACATGTTTTTCCTCGTGTTGGCGTTGGCCATGGTCTTTTCAGCCGTTGATGCCCAAGCAGCATTTCGACCCCAATGGCTGCAGCACCATATCGATGGCTCTTTGAAGCTGCAGGGTGTTTATCACGGCGTCAGCTTTGCCAAGTATGATGGGACCTCGCCCGATTATGAGGCTATACGTCTGGCCAAAGATCGGGCACTGGACGAGTTGTGCTATCATCTTTCGGTTTCGATTCAGTCGACCTTCAAAGACAGCATTGTCAAACAGGGCGATTTTGAGGCGCAGGCTATCACATCATCACTTTTCGTGAGCACCCGCAAGGTTCTTTCTGGTATTCAGGAAAAAGACAAGTGGACCAATCCCAAAAAGCAGCGCCATTGGGTAATCCTGGTGATTGATAAGGCTTCTGCCGATGACCAGATGAAACAGCAGCAATTCATCAATGAAGTCGTGGACCGATTGGAACACAAACAGGATGAGATTCTAAAAGGTATCAAGCAAATCGCCACCGTGCTCAATCAAAATATGAAGGTATATCAAGATCGCATGCAGCATCTGGCCCAGCTAATGCAAAATCTGGACACCAAAATGGGATCGGCGGAATCCCAGACCAAACAATCCTATGAATCCATTCGCCAGGAAATTTTGCGGGTTGAAAAAAATAGCAAAGCATATGAAGAGTCCGTGCAGGGGTGGCAGCAGCAGCAAAGCCAGAAAATCGACGAACTGATGCTGCAAAATGCTCAGTTAAAAAAATTAATGCTAAAGCTTTCTGCTCGGATTAAAGATGATTACTTTTTGGCCTTGTCCGATGACGATGTTGACAAAAAGTCAGCCGATCCCGATTTTCGGGTGGAAATCAAACCGGATCGCGGTCAGGGTTCCAGTTACCGCAACAAAGATAAGATCCGTTTTCGCCTAACCGCCACAAGGGATTGCTATGTCAAAGTGATCTACCTCTCTTCCATGGGCAGCGGCGCAACCCAGGCCCGCAAAATGAACACGCTGCTGTTCCCGAATGCCTGGGATCGCAACAACCGATTAATAGCCGGCCAAGCCAAAATCATTGGCAGCATGAATGAGCTTGAAATCCAAGCACCTTATGGTAAGGACGTCATCACTATGATCGCCTCGGAGCGTCAATTTTCTGATTTGGATCAAACCCTGCGCAACGCCGATCAAGGTTATTTCTCAGAAGTGACCAATAACACTGACGATGCCATCAATCTAAGAACACGCGGTATTGGATTTTCCGCTACGCCGGCGGCCGACGGGGCAGTGACTTCGGACACCTGCTTCATCATGAGTCGTCCCTGATGAAACTGCTGTATGACGCTATTCAATGCGATTTATCGCACCAATCAAAAACTCCCGGCAATAAAATTGGTTTAAAACTAAGGCTGTAGGCGCCTATTAGCATATAGTCTAAACAGCTAAAAAGCTAATATGGCTTCCCAGCCTCACGTGTCATCCCCATAAAAATGGGGATCCAGCATCAGCCTTTGGCTCAAAGCTTTTTCTGGATTCCCTCTTTCGAGGGAATGACGGAAGAGACGCAGGCTGTGTGGTTGTACGATACAAAACTTCCCCATTGTTCTTTATAGGGTTGTAGACACCAGGACACATCCATCGGATGACCACCAAAAGGGAGTTTCCATGGACGGTAAAACTCGTTAAAGGTGACAACTTTTAATCAGGACTTGACCGCTTATGTTCTATAGCTCAACCAGGGTTTCCTTTCATGGAATCGTGACTATACTTATAAATACTGACAATGTTGGTATTTAAGGCGCTTTTTTGAATTGCTAGCACTAAGCTATAAGCTGCTTAATGCTGATGGCTTATACCTTATGGCTATCTTTATAGGGAGCACAGCAAATGACACCCGATGAATTAATTGGTTTTCCCGGAAACCATATACGCATATCGAATGACAACCCGGATCTGGATCATGAAGCAGCCCAGGCACTGGCTAAAAAACAGGCCAAAGAGCTGAGCGATGATCCCATGCTGCTGGCCTGGTCCTGCGGCAAAACCGGCGAATATTACCCTAAAACCGAGTGCGGACAAACAGACAAACCTGCCTGGATGGTGTTTGCGGAGTCGCGTGGGGCCGATATGGCCGTGAATATTAATGATGGGGAGTATATTTTCCTTTATCTTTCCCTTTAACCTGGACGGTTTCGTAGAAGGCCCAACTTCGGCGTTGTGCTACATTTTGTAATCACTCAACGTACAATTCGTACGCCTCATAATTACAAAACTCGCATGCCTTGAATTTAATCCTTTTACAAAACCGTCAGATGTTGATCTCTTATGGATTAACCCTTTTGTAAATGTAATGTAAATTTCACCTTCCTGTATTTCCATCCTCTATAACGATCTAATATTGTTGAGAACCTCACCCCAAGGTGAATAGTGATAAATTAACCGAAACTTTTATTATCTGCTATGCGGATTTGGGTAGTTCGTATTGCAAAATATGCTGAGGGCCGGCGCTGCCGCCCAGATAAAGCTCGCCACTATCCTGAAATCCAGACTTCAGATACATGGCTTTCGCGGATATATTGCGAATGTTCACCGTCAGGCATAGAACGTCATGTCTGCTTTTTATCACTGCGATCGAATGTTCCAGCAGCTTCTTTCCGACCCCTCGGCGTTGAAACTGTTTATCCACCGCCAGGGTATCAACCCAGCACAACGAAGACCCGTCTGATTTCAAATCAGCGGTTTCATACGTGGGTGTAACAACGATGATACCCGCCGCCCGACCATCGCACCTCGCTCCGGCTAAATATACGTATGCTTCAGCATCCCTGCCAATAAACCGGTTCAATAGCTCCGCCATTGAAGGAATAAACCGGGCTTGTTCTTCAAAAACCGTAATCTTCGAAAAATCCCTGAAATCAGATTCAGCGAGAGCTGTTACTTCAAGTTTCATGCAAGATTCAGTTTAAATGTGGATATTCAAGTCCAGATTCCGTTCTTTGGCCATCCGTTTCAAATCCTTCCTAAGCGCCAGCCAATAAAGATGCTCCTTTGAAAAAACTGCTGCCTCAACCTGATCTTTCAAATCTGGGAAATGGGTTTTCAGGATACGTTTGACATGTTGCCAGTTTAATTCAGACGGATCAAAAATGCTGAGACCATAGATCCAAATCGTAGTTGTGTGCGGGGCCAACATATCGATGAGTCGCCTTACCTCGGTGATATAGGGGATGACCGGGCAGAGCAAGGCAGCCGTACGGATGCCGGCAGCCTTGAACCGGCGCAAGACTTCAATCCTGACTTCGGTGTCCATGGTATCTGCTTCAAACAACTGCCTGACCGCGTTATCCTTGAAAGCCACCGAAACACTCACCGATGCGCCATCCATTTTCTGCAACAAATCCATATCGCGCAGTATCAGGTCGGATTTTGTCAGAATGCTGGCTGAAAAGCCTCTCTTTTGCAACAGTTCCAGCACCTGACAGGTTTGGCGGTATTCCTTCTCGCACGGCTGGTAGGGGTCGGTAAGCCAGCCCATGTATATACTTTGGGGGTCTATATCGCGAATCGTCTCTTCCAGTCGGCCGGCTAGGTTTTCATGATACCAAACTTCTTTGGTCCAATCTGTTTCGGCCTGGTTGAGCACATAGCAGTAATAACAGTAATGCCCACATCCGATATAGGGATCCACCTGGTAATTGCGCCCTTCCAGGGTGCAGGGATTTAATATGGAGCGATTGGCACATGCTGTCACTTTCATGTTTCGAACTCCTTATGTTTACAACCTATCTCAAAATAAAGATTAGGTCCTCTGGCATGGAACTGGATAGATTGAATGGGAAGCATCCACGTAATATATGAGCATTTTGAGCTGCTTTGCTCTACCGCCCGAAGAAACTAGATTATTTTGAGATAGCTTGTAGTTTGCACTTATACAATACCAGATTCGTGCCAATATTATTAACCATAAGATGTCAAATAGTTACGAATGCTGACCCTGCGGCATTGCCGTATCTGATAAATTGAAATCGCGACATATCCCAATTTTCACATATCTTTATCATATTTGGCATTTAATCAACTAACGTCTAAATCGTGATGAAACCGTAAAAAGTCATAAATGGACGGTTTCGTAAAAAGTTCAAATTCAAATGCGTGGCGCACAACACAGCCTGTCCTGTCGTAGCTCGAAGAGCGAAGTCGGAAAGTAGGGCTATTGACGGAACCGTCAAACAGTAAACCCGATATCGAATACCCTATGACAGGCCGGACAGATGGACAGCCATTTTACTTGATTCCCATCCCGTTGAAACATGGAATGGAAGCCATCGCTATACTGGCAGGTGGGACATTCCTTGAATGTTTCTTTAAATGCGATTTGAACAACATCGTAATCCATATTCTTCCTCCCGGCTGGTGGTATATAACTTGACTGTTAACTATAAATTTATCATATATCAATCAGTTATAATTAACATCAGATCTAAAATTGATGATGAGGAACATCAAAAGGATGTGAGTTTTGTCTGATCCTCATTCTCAGGGATCAGACAGAAAGTGTACCTTTGCGATCTTTGCGCCTTTGCGGTGAATAAATAAAAACTTTATCTCAGAGACTCTGCGGGCTCGAGTGTCAATGGGCGAGAGACATTGTAATCAATATAAATGGGATTTAACAATGACCGATGAAGACCGCATCAAGTGGGATGCCAAATATCGTGCAAAATCGACCCTCTCAGATCCGTCCGGGATCGTGAGAAAGTACTGGCATTTGGCTTCCCCTGGTAGAGCTCTTGACATTGCCTGTGGAAGCGGTCATAACAGCATCTTTCTGGCTCAAAACGAATTTGCGGTGGATGCCGTAGATATATCCACAGTTGCAACAGGTAATTTAGCTGGCCAACATCCCAATATATCCGTTTATTGTGAAGACCTGGATAACTGGAAGATTCCTCAGGATCATTATGACCTGATTGTCAATATTCGCTTTCTGGACCGCAACCTGTTTCCCCAGATTCAAGCAGGACTCAAAGTAGGTGGCCTCTTGATTTTCCAGTCCTTTGTGAATGGAGAAACCGATAAATATTGTCTCCTCACCAATGAGCTGCTACATGCCTTTAACAAAATTCGGATCATTTATTACGAAGAGAAGAAAACAGCACATGGTGAAAAGTATGATCAAATGGCATCCCTAGTGGCTAAAAAAATGGAATTGTTAATTTCTAGTGGAAGTAGCACCCTATGATAGCCTTAAACCTCGCTTTCCTTGCTTGCCTCAGTTGGGGTGGCTCCTGTTTTCTGGCCGGAATCAAAAGCAAGGTCATCCCGGTATTGACCCTGCTCATCTACTCAGTTGCTGCCAGCTTGGGCATTTTGTTCCTGCTGCTTATAATCCGGGCGGAACCGTTTCCCATAGATCCGGCTGTGTTTTTCGCTGTTTTGGGAGGCGTCGGGAGTACCTTCGGATTGTTTTGCTTTTATCGGGGTCTCTCCCAGGGGGCTATTTCCATCGTGGTTCCTGTGAGTGGGATGTGCGCCCTTCTGCCGGTGATTGTTGGCTTGATTCGCGGTGAGGTGCTTCATCCGTTCCAGGGCCTTGGCATTGTTGTGGCGATTGGTGGCGGCGTGCTGGTATCATGGGAGAAACCGGCTGCAGGTCAAGCCAACCGTCTGGCCAAAGGATTTATTCCCGCCTTGGGTGCTGCCCTGGGTTTTGGTACTTTTTATGTAATGATGGACTTTGCAGGATCGGTCGATCCTCTTTGGGCGGCTACCATATCGCGTCTGACCTGCTTGCCACTTTTACTGCCTGCCGTGGCCTTTAATCGCCCGCCGCTGAAATTCAAAGCCACGCATTTGCCGGCGGTTTGTGCCATCGGCATCCTGGAAGGACTGGCTGCTTTCTTTTATACCGCCGCAACCACCAAAGGCATGCTTAGCCTGGTTTCAGTCATCAGCTCTCTCTATCCGGGCGTAGCCATCCTGCTCGCCGCCATAATTCTAAAAGAACGGCTGCATCGCTATCAGTTCGCCGCCGTTATTTTGATCGTTCTGGGAGTATCGCTGATCAGCGCCTTCTAACGAGGGTCCACTTCTAAAATGGGTAGCATAATGGCGAACCTCTAAGGCTCTATAATTTCTCTCGCAGAGCTTTCGGAGTAAACTGAGTTTTTTTCCACTGCAAAGGCGCTGAGGCCGCAAAGAATTTTATTGTTATCTTGATTGCTGAGGCCTGTCTTCAATATGCACGCGTTGCGAAGACAGTTGCCGATCAAGATAAGGATACAGCCCTTCGGGCAAATCAAGATTGTATTTTAATTCCCTAATCTTACCAGGGTAGTCTTATCCGTAAAAATATTTTCCGAAGGAATGATGCTTATTGATTTTCACCTAACGTCTGAGCGCAAGCGAAGTAAGTCCTCAGTAGAAAATCAATAAATTGAACCAATCTCTGCGTCCTTTGCGTCTGCGGTGGGATATAGATTATCTTTATCTCTGCGTCTCTGTGCGCTCGTGTGACAACGGGCGAGAGAATTGCTTTGCAGAATAATAGGATAAAAATGACGTTTTGTGAATTTAGTTATTTGACAATAAGGATTAATTTGATTAAATTATAAATAACTTATGCGGCGCTTGCCGCTGCATATATAATTGAAAAATCAAATAATTTTCAATTATATTCGATCTTTGAATGGGGGCGAAACGGCTTCGACGGGGATAAAGAAGCTCTGGTTGCATGCCGAGTACCTGTCAACTCGTAAAATCGATGGGAAATAAATATAATCGCAGACGATTATAACTACGCCCTAGCAGCTTAATGCTAGCGTCCTGCCGGACCATTCCTGCTAGTCCGGACAGGGCGTCGACTTGCAGGATAGCCGGTCTTGAAATCCTGTTACAAGACTGGCGAAATTCTAACAGGATAGTCTTTCAAGCATCCTTCCCGGTAGAAACTTGAAACGGCGAACACTAATTACTGGGATAAGCATGTAGACGCCATAGTGGAATATTTTCGGACGCGGGTTCGACTCCCGCCGCCTCCACCAACTTATTCTTTAATTTTCAATACCTTACCTCTTTCCTTGTCCTCTTTTTGGTTGTAGGTTTGTTGTAGGTTTTGCACGGCCGAATATACTCGCCGAGCGTCCCTTGCCTTGCCCTGATAATAACGATCAAAAGCCTTGTTTGTTGTGTGCATGGTCCCAGTCTTGATTTGTTCCGGGGTCATGACCTCACCCAATGCCGTGGCAGTGCTATGCCGGGTCCCGCCGTATAAGTCGACGCCCTCTATGCCCAAATTAGCGCAGGCTTTTTTCCACCACTTGTACAGGTATCTCTGGCCGAATTTGGAGCCGGGTTTGACGCTCTGAATGCCTTTTCCATGTCTGAAAAAGTGAAGGTCCGGGAGTCCTTTGGAATTCCGCAGCAATTCCCGCAGTAGCTCTGCGTCATCTTCGGTCAAAAATATAATCTTGGGTTTCTTTTCTTTTGGGTGCGGGATAATGAGAGTACCTTGGCGGGCGTCAACGTGGGATTCTTTCAGAGCCAGCATTTCACCCGGCCGCATGCTGATATAGGTCGAAAGCCACTTGATACCGAGCCAAATCTTGATATTCACATCATGGCTGATCCGATAAACCTCTTGAACGATCCGCTGTTGCGTTTCAATGTCGATAATGGTCCGCCAACCCAATTCAAAATTGATCGTCGGAAATTCGGGCACCTGGGCGAGCGTAATCACCCGTCGGCGCCGTAACCACATCCAGAAATCATGCAAACATGATCGCATGTTTGACCGGGTTTTGTCGCTTACGGGTTGTTCGAAAAGTAAATCCTCGATTTCAGCATAGCCGATCTTTTTAATATTTGCATCGCCCCACGCATCACCGGCCAAGGTCATATAGCGTTTTAAATTGTTGTATGATCGCCGCTTGACCGTCATTTTTTTATGTTTGAGATATTGCTTTGATAGTGTCGAGAATGCCAACGGCTTATCTTTTTGGTAATCCCGAATGTCAAACGTGCCTTTGTCGACTTCGTACCGCAAACCCGTCAAAAATCTCTCCGCCATGTATCGATGCTTGAACCACTTGGAAACGTCCCGGCCAAACCGGACCACAAAACCGCCTTTATTTTGATAAACGCGCCCCTTCATACACAATTCCCCTTTTGATGGATTTTGCGAAATTGTAATATGTCGGGCGATCGTTTGCAAGTTAGTC
>CAZWEO010000168.1:0-9271 GCA_964633115.1 uncultured Desulfobacterales bacterium | reverse complement strand
ATTTTATTTGAATTTCTGGTTTCTTCTTATGATATTCCGTCGCCTGCTCAAAGCTGTAACCCACTTTCAGAATGTTGCCTTCATCAAAATGCTTGCCTAAAATTTGAAGCCCGATTGGCAGGCCTTCCGATGAAAAGCCGCAGGGAACCGACAACCCCGGAATCCCTGCTAAATTTGCAGAAAGCGTAAATATATCAGATAGATACATTTTCAACGGGTCGTCAACATTCTTTCCGATCTTAAAGGCCGGTGTCGGGGCCACGGGTGTGACGATAACATCACAAGATTGAAATGCATTCTTGAAATCCTCAACAATCAAGGTCCGAACCTGGGAGGCCTTGCCATAATATGCATCATAATATCCGGCCGATAGACAATAGGTACCGATGATGATCCGCCGCTGTACTTCTGGTCCGAATCCAGTGGTACGCGTGGTTCGATACATATCCATCAAGGTAGTCTGATCTTGGTTACGATAACCGTATTTAACCCCATCATACCTGGCCAGATTTGAACTCGCCTCACAGGGCGCAATCACATAGTAAACCGCCACCACGTGTTTTGTATTGGGAAGTGAAATATCAACGCATTGCGCACCCCGGCTTTCGATCACACGGACCGCTTTATCCACAGCGGCAGATACATCCGGGTCCAACCCCTCCAGGGACGTTACTTCCCGGGGGATACCCACCTTCATGCCTTTGAGGTCTTCTTCTAAAAATAGCGTAAAATCAGGCAGCTCTTTGGGTACGGATGTCGAATCTTTAGGATCATAACCTGCGATGGTATTCATCATCAGGGCACAGTCTTGGACTTTTTTACCCAGCGGCCCGATCTGGTCAAGTGATGAGGCAAATGCCACTAAGCCAAAGCGTGAAACCCGACCGTAGGTGGGTTTCAAGCCTACAATACCGCAATGGGATGCCGGCTGTCTGATGGATCCACCGGTATCTGACCCCAACGCCCCTAAACACATATCAGCAGCCACGGCGGCGGCAGAGCCACCACTAGACCCCCCAGGGATTCGCGAAAGATTCCAGGGATTCCGCGTAACTTTTATAGCTGAATGCTCCGTTGACGACCCCATGGCAAATTCGTCCATATTCATTTTGCCAATGAGTATGGCGCCATCTGATTTGAGCTTATTGATTACGGTCGCATCGTAAGTCGGCACAAAATTTTCCAATATACGCGAACCACAGGTGGTTTTAATCCCATTCGTACAAATTAAATCTTTCACCCCTATGGGTATGCCCGTTAAAAAGGAAATATTGCCTTGCCAGAGCTGCTCATCAGCCGCATCTGCTGCCGCCAGAGCTTCTTGTTCTGTAATGGTTATAAACGCATCCACCTGATTCTCTACAGATTCAATTCGATCCAATACTGAACGGGTTAGCTCCTGGGATGAAATCTTTTTGGTCTTGAGCAGCTCGTGAGCTTCATGAATGCTTAGTTCATATAGTTGCATTTTTAAAACCTTCTATAGATACCGTAGTATAAAGAACCGAAAACTGAATTTACCCTATGCTGGAAAATTATTACAGGTTATTTAATCCTAAATCCGAATATCGAAACTCGAAACAAATATAAAATTCGAATCTTTAAATTTTCCAAACTTCCGGCAGAGCCTATGGACCCTGGCCTGGGTCAAACAAATGGGTATCGTATAATTAAAAAGGATATTGTGGCGAAGCCACCCATAATTTAAATCGCTGCCCAATCCACCGACTACGTAGGCGGATTGGGCAGCGATTTAAATTATTTTGGGCACCACAAAACAGCCATCTTCGGATTCAGGTGCATTGGCCAATGACACATCCCGGTTTGCAGGTTCCGAAACCTCATCATCCCGAAAAGCATTGGTAAGCGAAAGTGCATGCGATGTGCCCACAACTCCTTGGGTTTCTACCTTTTTCAGAGAGTCCACATGATCTAAAATATCACCGATTTGACCAGCAAAAGTTGTGATATCCGACTCGGTAAGTTCTAGGCGTGCCAGATTGGCCACGTGTTCGACGTCTTTTCTGCTTATTTTCATAAAGCACCTTTTGTTATGAAACTGAATAGTTTTAGGTAGGCTTTGAGCTAATGGCCTTCAGCTTAACTTAAAATCTAACCACCTAAAACGTAAAACGAATGGAAAAAATTTCTGTTTTTTTCCATTGAATGTCATTTGTTCACTACAATCCCTTTATATCCATCCTTTAATAATTCTTTATGCATCTGCTTGGCTTCAGCCTTGGTGCGATACGGCCCTACTCTGACGCGATACCATGTTCCTTTGTTGGGAATCACAGCTCGAATACTAAATCCGGCGTATCCCAGCTGTTTTAATTTTTTCACCAGCGCCATGGCGGAAACTTCGTCCTTTGTTGATGCTACCTGGACTGCAACGGACCCCGCTGCTTGCGGCTTGATTTTTGGTAACTCACGCTTTGGTTTCACGGTGTCATTTGATTTGGATATCCGTTTTTGGGATACCAACGGTGAGGGACGCGGAGCCTGGGACGCTTCCTTTTTGTCAGGAAGTTTAAACTGGTCGGTTTGTTCCTTTTTTTTCAAGGCCTCATAAAACTCAAAGGCGGCCTGGGCTCCTGCTTTGGCAGAATCAGATTCCATGGCACGCCTTTCTTGCTTGATCATGGATGCTTTCAATTGTTTTAATTCATTTTGAAGCGCCTGAATGTCAAAATTAACTGGTGCTGTGCCACGGCCCACCAGAACGCCCAACACAAACATCCAACCGGAAATCAGAAATAGCAGACAAAGTCCCAATAAAAACCCTCTGCTGGTCAGCTGGAGCAAGTATTTTTTCTTGGTTTTGGTGGTTGCTTTTTTGGGAGCTGATTTTTTCATCTACATCTTTTCAGGGGCCGAGACACCCAGAAGGGTCAATCCAATGCGAATGACTCTTTGAACAGCCATTACCAAAAAGAGTCTGGCTTGTATTAGGGCAGGATCATCAGCCAACACCCGATGTTTATTGTAGTAAGAATGAAATGCAGAAGCAAGACTCATCAGGTAATAGGTAACACGATGGGGCTCGCGAAAATTTGCGCTTTTCTGTACTACTTCTGGAAATTGATCCAACATTTTTATTAACTGGATTTCTTCCGGTTCCGCCAGGCAATCTAATACGATGTCTTGATATACCTCTTGATTTATGACACCGCGCTCTTTACCTTTTTTGATGATGCTGGATATACGGGCATGCACGTATTGAACATAGTAAACCGGATTTTCGTTTGTTTTTTTCTTGGCAAATTCCAGGTCAAAGTCCAGAGGGCTTTCATAATGCCTCGTTAAAAATAGAAACCGGGCAGCATCTGTTCCAACCTCATCGACCACATCTTTCAAGGTAATAAATTCGCCGGCCCTTGTGGACATGGCTACGGGCTCACCGCCACGCAATAGGTTGACAAGTTGAACCAATATCACTTCGAACTGATCGCGCTGGTATCCCAAGGCTTCGATCGAGGCAGTCATTCTAGGAATATAGCCGTGGTGATCGGCGCCCCATACATCAATAACCTTCTCAAAACCGCGCCGGTACTTATCCAAATGATAGGCCACATCCGATGCAAAATAGGTCTTTTGCCCGTTTTTGCGCACAATAACACGATCCTTCTCATCTTGATATTCAGAAGTTCTGAACCAAGTGGCGCCATCCTTTGCATACACAATATTTCGTTCTTGCAACTCGGCTATGACCTGGTCGACACTGCCGGAGTCATACAGGCTCTGTTCACTAAACCAGCGATCAAACCCTACCCCAAAAGCTTCCAGATCCAGGCGTATTCCTTTGATTATTAAGCCTGCCGCTATGCGCGCACAATACGCAATGGCTGTATCTTCTGGCATGTCGTCCAGATCATGCGCGTGTTTCTCCTGGATGCTTGTGGCAATGTCCTGGATGTAGCCGCCTTGATAACAATCTTTTGGAAATGCTATTTCTTTCCCCAGGAGCTCCTGATGGCGTAAATATACAGATCGACCCAATGTTTCAATCTGTCTGCCGGCATCATTGATATAATATTCCTTGTGAACATCGTAGCCACAAAATCGCAAAATATTGCCCACGCTGTCGCCCACGGCTGCGCCACGACCATGTCCCACATGTAACGGCCCTGTGGGGTTTGAGCTGACAAATTCAATCTGATATTTCTCTCCCCTGCCCATGTCTGTCCGGCCATGATCATCGCCCGCTTTGTGAATATCACGCAACGCGCTCTGCCAGGATGCGATATTGACAAAAAAATTAATAAAACCCGGCCCGGCGATTTCAGTCTTTGTGATTAGATTATCGTGATCCTCAAGGTATTCAATAATCTGCTCAGCGATTTTTCGGGGTGCCTTTTTTTGGGTCGAAGCCATAACCATGGCTATATTGGTTGAAAAATCTCCATGAATCTCATTCTTGGGCACGTCGATTTCAATTTTTGGTAAGCTCTGTTCAGCCAGGGCCTCCGCCTGCATGGCGCCCTGGACTGATATTGTCACCAATTGTCTGATTTGTTGCTTCATTTGAATTCGCCTAATTTTAATTTGAATTCTATAACACGACCTGAATTTGGACCTCAAGTCATCTTCTATCGAATTCCTCGCCAACGACTTGCAGCATCCGCTGCAAGCAGCGGGAGATGAATTCAAATTAGTGGAATAAAGACTTTTGTAAGACAAGTCAAGGGACATTGGATTATAGCAGTTGTCATGATTATATTTGGTTTGATTGTTACAACTTGGATGGAATGGCTATTTGTGACGGCGTTGACTCATCCACTGTAGAGACAACTGCTATTTAAAAATTTGCAATAAAATCATATAGTTTTTTCAGGTAGGCAGTATTAGTTGGCACCTTATTGGTGGGCAGAAATCTTTCGCAGTTTCTCAATTTCTTTCGGGGAGAGGCTCTCAATCTCACCCAAGGATTCGGCCACAGCAATCACCTTAGCCAGATACTCTACTGTTTCCAATCGGCAAAAAGCCTCATGCAGACTCTTCCCAATAGTGACGCTGCCATGACGCGCTAAGATCAGAGCCGTGGCCCCTGACTGAACTGGCATCTTTATAGCCGCAACAACATCGTTAGTCGTGGGCGTGGCATACCCGCAGTCTGCAATGGTCCCCAAAGCTAAAACAGTCTCAGGCAGGATTATTTTTTCAAGTGACACATCGGCAACGGAAAGGGCGACAGCATAGGGGGGGTGGGCATGAATCACAGCCCCAGCTTCGGGCTGCTGAGCATATATATAGGTATGCATACGAAATTCACTGGATGGCTTGGCCGTTCCTTCGGATACCACCTGACCGGATTCCGTATCGAAAACCACTAAATCCGAGGGTGTCAACATCCCTTTGTGACAACCACTAGGCGTTACCAAAATGCGATGCGCATCCAGCCGTGCGGAAATATTGCCGCTGGCACCGGATACCAATCCTTGTGTATACAACAACTGGCCATAAGCAACAATCTCTGCTCGAATTTCTGCCTCCATTTAATTCCTCTTTGCAAACATAAATAGGGGACGGGTATTCATTTATTACTTTCTATTTCTGTTAGCTTTAGCTGCCTATCAATTACAATCTGCTCACCTCTTTTGATGGATTGACTCACGGTTGGCTGCGATATATTCAGTTTTTTGGACAATTCAATTGTGCTCATTCCCAATTCTCTTGAGGCCCAGTAGCACAAAACACTTCGTGCCGCCACACGTTCTGCATATTTCCCTCGCATTGTTAACTTCTCTTTGTCGATGTTAAAATATTCCGCAACTTTTGATAGTAACCAACTGTAATCATATCCTTTATCTTCTAAAAATATTTTCTGTTCCTTTTGCTCTTGGCATTGCTTCAAGATCTTTTCAACAAATTCGCCAGAACCTAGGACCCGTTCATCTCCTTTTATTCGATTGCCTTTTTCACGAAGTAATCCAACTTGTTGCCATCCTCCCAAACTTCTAATTAATCCGCCCCCAACCAGGTTTGGTTGTGGGCCAATTTCGACTCCCTTTTGCACAAACTGGTGATATCGACGTTGC
The DNA here is from genome assembly GCA_964633115.1 of uncultured Desulfobacterales bacterium. Taxonomy (GTDB): domain Bacteria; phylum Desulfobacterota; class Desulfobacteria; order Desulfobacterales; family B30-G6; genus B30-G6. The sequence continues at coordinate 3,233 of CAZWEO010000168.1, read as the reverse complement.
GCTTTTTTGATATCCTTTCCAAAAAAACCCAACACATATTCAACATTCTGCCATTCTCTATCATAAACTCCTAAAATACTACCATGCCCCGTATAGAAGTAATTCTTTAACTTTTGATAATCCCGAACCAATCCAGCCCGAAGTGGATTTAGATGAATATATCTTACCAGTTCCAATAGGTATGCTTCTTCTTCACACAATATTGATTTATATCGGTTATGAAAAACGTGACCATGCCGTTCATGCCGGCGATTAAAAATAACAGCATACCCAGTTAGTATACGTTGCATGACCGTTGATATTGGCGTTAATCCTGTCCTTAATAGAATATGAACGTGATTTGGCATCAACGCCCAGGCGAGACAGTATGTCTTTGAATCTGAAACTATATTTCCTAATTTTTTAACAAAAATATTTCTATCATGATCATCATAAAAGATATCACGTTTTTCTATACCGCGAACCATTATGTGATGCAGTGCACCTGGTGCATCTATGCGTGCTTTTCTGGGCATTGGCCAACTAGAATAGTATAATGTAATATATGAATACCCGTCCCTTAATTACAAACAAATGGACGCTTTTATTTATCCTCCACAGAATTTAAGGTCATGGAAATACATAATCGTTCTAATCCTTTTTCCCAGGAGTTTTTTCCTTCTTCTATAGCCTGAAATACATCTGCAAGAAACGTATCAAGTTCGTGCATCTTATTTTTAGGAACATAATAAGCAGCCCCTGCTTCACATAAACGATAAAGGTTTTCATTTGTAGAGGCCTGAGCTGTGAGCATTAAAGCAGGAATATTCTGGCTATTCGCAATTTTCAGCAACTCGTATCCATCAACACCCATAATATCAAGAATGGCAATATCATAGGCGTTTTTCATCAACAGTTTTTCTGCTTCATGGAAAGTTGAGGCTGTCTCGAGTCTGCACATGTCCAAAAGGTCCTCAACCGTATCCAGAATATCTTGCTCGTCGTCAACGACTAGCGCATATTTCCCTTCGATAATTTTTTCTGGATTCATTTATTTTTTACTCCGTAACAACTCAATATCATTCTATATTATTAGCTATTGGGTTAAGCAGTTAGGAATAATGGCTCGTCAATGGCTCCCAAGTAGAGCTACTATGCTAGGCTGCATGCTTTTTATCAAACTCCTCCCAGAATTTTGCCTCCGGATCTTTCCATCCTTCCCCAAATATTTCATCAAAAAGAGGGCCAAGCCTGTAATACCATTTGAAATTCGTTTTTCGTCTGTCTTGTCGCGAGACCAAAACATCCTCCACGTATAAGCAGATATCTACCATTTTATCTTTGGGTATGTATGCGTCAGCACCCATTTCAATAGACTTTTTCAAATTATCCGGCGTTAGCGCATGGGCCGTCAGCATCAAGGTCGATATTCCCAGGGTGTGCGTTGCTTCCAAAAGATCATAGCCGCTAACGCCCATTATGTCTAATATGGCGACATCGTATTTATTTTTTTTAAGACAGGATACCGCTTCCTCAAAAGAATCTGCTAAATCTACCTTAAACGTATCTTCCAGGAGTTCTTCCAATGTTTCCAGAACGTCAATCTCATCATCAACAACAAGAACTTTTTTTTCGCTGTCAGTTTGGTTTATTTCAGTAGATTTTTGCATTATGTCGTTCCTATAAATTCAGATTTTAGTTTTTGTTGGAATTTTTCTACCTTTTTAAATAGTTCTTTTAACATTGACCTATCAAGATATGAAAGATTGTTTGGATTGATATAATTATCAGGCTGTTCTTCTTCATCTACTATGGTGGTAATTTGCCTTAAAAACCGCAAATTCATTACGTAGTTGTAGGATTGCACCAAATCGATATACTGATCATTATTTAACACGTGGTTGGTATAAAGTCTGAAAAGTCTTGTTAGCGTATTGGTTTGTGCAATGCCAAATTTTAAAGAAAATATGCGCGCGAAATCAACAATCGGTTGGGTGGCCCATTTTAAATTGAGTGAGTCTTTGTGTTCCCCTTCGGATTCAACAATAAATTTTCCAAAAAGACCGATCGGTGGTTTAAAATATAATGCATTTTCAGTTAAATGTCTCAGAAAGCCACGCCGTTTTTTTACAGAACCAAGCAGAAAATATTTCAGTTGATCCGTCAGTTCCAAATCCCCCCATACCCCTTTGAAATCAAAGAAAATACTGGCATTCAAAAGATCTTCCGGCGACCCATTATTGATCCATCGATGAAAATACTTCTTCCAGTTTGTCAGTGATTGACACCATTTGGGATTTTTTGCCATGCATTCACCCGTGCAAAATTTATACCCCGCAACATCCAGTTGGTTGCATACCAAATCGGCAAGCTTACGGAAATATTCCTTGACAATTATCTTCTCTTCTTCATTTTCAATATCTTCGTAAATGATGCCATTATCCTGATCGGAGACAAGGGTTTGCTCCTCTCGCCCTTCCGAGCCCATAATCATAAATGCAAATTTACAGGGAGGCGGTCCCAATTCCTCAATGCTGAATTCAATGATCTTTTCCAAAATAGCATCAGAGATAGTCGTAATTAGCCGGGTGATATACTCAGGATTGGCCCCGTTTCGAATAGGATCAAGAAGCATTAAAGCCATTTTAGAATGGATATTTTCGAGCTGATTAATGGTTTTTGCGGTTTTAATGGTTTTAATGAGGAGATATGTAGCGTCAGCCTGAGCCTTGATAAGATCCTTTTCTGAGATAATTCCAATAATATTATTTGTTTTGCTTGTTACTGCCAGATGTTTTTTTTCTTCCCGTATCATTTTAATAAATGCTTCAAACACCTGTGAATCGGCAGAGATTGAAATGACCGGTGAGGATGCGATTGCTGATGCAGGATGATTATTATCAAGTTCATTGGCAATAACTTTTGATTTTAGATCAGCATCTGTGATAATGGCATCAACCTTCCCTTTTTGCCCTTTTATGAAGATTGAATCGGTTTGGTTGTTCACCATCTTTTGGGTAGCTTCACGAACGCTTGCATCCTGCGGACACGTTACGATATTGGGTCTGAAAATTGCAGAAATCGGCTGGTTAAAAAATGGCAGGTTAAATTCCTTGTCCTTTATTTGTCGTGCGATAATACCGGCAAAAGATCTATTCAGCATCAAATTCCCAAAGACGTTTGTAAAAAATGATTGAAAGTAAGCGCTCAATGAACCGCATCTTCACATAGGCTATTATCCATGCCATATAGGA
>CAZWEO010000167.1:0-9286 GCA_964633115.1 uncultured Desulfobacterales bacterium | reverse complement strand
GTAGCTTCTGCCCCCACTTATTTTTTCATGTTTGATGAGACCTGCGTAGCTTAGATAATGCCCTTTGTCTGCAAATCGAAAGGGCGTTACAATACGGGCAACAATTTTAACAGCATTAATCAGTCCTATACCTGGAATAGATTTTTGGTGCCTTATCTCCAGATATTTTTTGGCGAGCCTTTTAAATTCTTTTGTATAGCTCTTTTTTTCTGCGTTATAATTTTGAATCTGTCTGTCCAAACCTTCCAAGACAAACTGGTCTTCTCGAGAGTCAAGTTTAAAACCTTTTCCTTCTTTACCGGTTTTTCCGCATACTCTCAGTAGAGAATAGCGTTGATTCTTTATTCGTACACCGGCCTTTATTAGATCTTCATATCCACTTACTAATCTACGAAGATATATAAACTTATCAGTTGAGTGAAAGACTTCTTTCATAAGCCCGGCCTTTAGAAGTTGTACAAGTTTGGTGGCATCAATTTTATCAGTTTTGGGCCCCTCGCTCAAGAGACTGTTCCGGTATGGATCGCAAATTAAAACTTCATCAACATACTCTTTCAGTTCGGTGTACAACCATTGTGATGTAGTTGTTTCTTCAATGGATAGTATTTTCGTGCCTTTCAAGTTTTTTAAATAGAATTGAAGCTCCTTAATGTCTGAAGGTACATCAATAGTTGTGATTTTGTTTGATTTTTTTGTCATACGAGCAATCGCCATATTTATAGCTGACCAATCTATTGCAATATAATGATCATAAATGATATCTTTCATCCGGTCTCCTTTCTTTGTGTTATTTTTTATTGGCTAAAAAATATATAACACAATTGAGGTTTGCACCTCAAAGGAGACCATCTTTCTCATTTTATCGCGTGAAGCTGCCCGTGGATACCCACGCGGCAGCTTCACCTTGCAAAATTCCTTTTTCAAAAATTCCCCGTAGGTTAGATTCTAACTATATCCAAATGGAAACAGGCTTGACAGATCTAATCTCAATAGGTTAGCGATAGATGGCTAGATTGGATTTGCCAGCAATGCCACTGGATTTCGGTCTAATAATTACAATAAAAAAAAGGGGAACTGGCTCCGTGAACCAAGCACCCAATGAGATCGACGATCGCAAAATGACCAGCCTTTTTGAACGCTTTTTAACTGTGTGGGTTATCTTGTGTATTCTGGGTGGTATTCTCCTGGGCAAAATCGCGCCAGGTATAGCAGGCTATCTAGATGGTCTGGCCATCTATGTCAACGACGCACCCGTGGTTTCAATACCGATTGCCGTTTGTCTATTCTTTATGATGTATCCCATCATGGTGAAAATCGATTTCGGCGAAGTAATTAAAGCAGGTAAAAGCGGCAAACCGGTTTTCCTAACCCTCATTATCAATTGGGCCGTCAAACCATTTACTATGTATGCGATCGCGCTTTTCTTTTTAGGAACACTATTTTACAAATTAATTGGCCCGGAGGCCGTGGATATCGTTAAGATGCCTTTTGGTTTGGATCTGGCGGTGGGGGCCGAGCACGGTGCCGGGAAGGTGGTGTTAGTAGAGGGAACCAAAATGTTGCAAGTCCCCTTATGGCGCAGTTATCTGGCCGGTTGTATTTTATTGGGCATTGCACCATGTACTGCCATGGTCTTGGTATGGGGGTATCTGTCCCGGGGTAATGACGGCCTCACACTGGTTATGGTGGCCATTAATTCATTGGCTATGTTGGTACTCTATGGGGTACTGGGTGGTTTTCTATTGGGAGTGGGGCGGCTGCCGGTACCATGGCAGGCCCTATTGCTTTCCATCGGCATCTATGTGGCATTGCCCTTGGTGGCGGGATATCTGTCGCGCAGGTGGTTGATTACCGCCAAAGGTGAGCAATGGTTTAAACAAAAATTTCTGCATGTCTTAACTCCGATTACGATTATTGCGCTGCTGGTTACGCTGGTATTATTGTTTTCTTTTAAAGGCGAGGTGATTGTGGCCAATCCCTTGACCATTCTCTGGATAGCGATTCCCTTGTTTATCCAGACCCTGTTGATCTTCATTTTAGGATACTGGTTGGCAAAAAAAATGAAGCTTTCCTATGAGAATGCGGCACCGGCAGCCCTGATCGGTGCTTCCAACCATTTTGAGGTGGCCATCGCCACATCTACCATGCTGTTCGGTCTTTCGTCCGGCGCTGCTTTGGCCACGGTGGTCGGTGTTTTGATCGAGGTGCCGGTTATGTTGATGTTGGTACGCATCTGCCTGCGGACGCAGCATTGGTTTCATGAAACACCCGGCAGCGCATAAATGGGGGCGCATTAAATGGCAAAACTTGTTTGTTACGGTTTCCAGGCAAGATTCAGATTCAGGATTTCGCCCGGCTCTGTAATGGCATGTAAGGCCTCGAGTGCGTGCTGAAGAACAGCCGCTTGCTGGTCGGTGTCAAAGGGTCGCCCCAAGGGGTGGCCGAAGGGCCATGGCAGATGAACTGATCGCGGCGGACAAATTCTCTCAGTATACGATCGCACGGCTGATATTCCCACCGTCGGAATACCCCTTTTCTCGATCTGCCTTTGGATCAATCCAACGGATTGGTTGCACAATCCTCAGCCAGGTGTCAGGAGTACAGCATCAACCTGGTCCTGCTTCAATAGTTCGACCACCTCTGGAACATGTCGTTCCAGCAATGCATCCAGATGGCTATTTTTAATATGTCCCATAAAACTGAAATGCTGCCTGGCTTCGCCACCGACTTTTTTTAAAGCCACTAATTGTTTAAGTCTGGCGACCGGCAACATAATATTGATATCCTTATCCGCATCACGGTGGTCATAAAAATCATGAGTGATGATACAGTCAGTCTCAATGGATGCTGAATCGAGGACGCGATAGGAGGGATCGCCATCGGGATCATCCATGCTAAAAGGCTCCTGAGTCGCGTGGTGCAAGCCACCAGTTGTAATCAAGGCAATTCTTGCAGATGTAAGCGGTTTCTTGACTGGCGCCCAGGGAATATCCTTTGATTGCGGCGGTGTATAGCTAGCTGTCAGGTAATCCTTAAAGGAAGGAAAAGCTGTTGCCAGTCTGGCAATGCCGATATTTTTCAAGCGGTTCAGTTTAGTCATGGGTAATCCTGTTCTGCATATGCATACATAGTAACCACCCTAAGCATACCCGTCAAAAATTTCCGTGAAGCTAAAGCCGTAAGTCACTATATAAGGTGTATAATTATTACACACATGATGACTTTATGGACGGATATGTTTACAATTTATACAGTGCGTCTTATATTTTTTGGTAGCTGATGTAAATTTGAAAGGAAAAACAATGCAAAACTATTCCAAAGGTGGTCTGCGGGCCAGCATGCAAACATCACCTTGGATTATTCTGGGACTAACGGTCATTCTCCTAATTGTCGTCTTGGTACTGGCAATTCAGAACACCAACCGCGAACGGCGCTTTATGTCAGAACTTTTAATTGCCAAAGGTGCCGCCCTCATTCGCGCTGTGGAGGCAGGCGCACGCACCGGCATGATGGGAATGATGTGGGGCGGCCAGCAAATCCAGCGTTTGCTGGAAGAAACGGCGCGTCTGCCGGACGTTGTCTATATGGCCGTGATTGATGATGTTGGTCGCGCGGTTGCCCATAGTGATGCTGCAAAAATCAACAAGCCATTTGACCTGAATCGACAGATTGTTCATTCAGGTCCGGAAGAGCTTGAGAATTGGGAATTGGTATCCCAAGATGATGGCTCGCGCATCTTTGAGGTGCATCGGCATTTTCGGCCCATGCGGATGAATGATCGTAAGCCATTTGGCCGTATGCAGTCCATGATGCAACGCCACGGTATGCGGCGAGATGCAGCCAAAGATTGGATTTCAGTAGATAATCGAAAAAATCTTCTGATTGTCATTGGACTGGATGTAACCCCATTTGAAGAGGCAGTCCGCAGCGATATTCGCACAACGATATTGCTTTCCGTTATCATGTTGGTTCTGGGTTTCGGGGGGGTCGTGTCGTTGTTCTGGATGTACAATTATCGTTCCACCAAGAAATCCCTCCAGGATACAAGTGCGTTCGCTGATGAGGTGGTGGGCCATCTGCCCGTTGGTTTGATCGCAACCGATCGATCGGGACGCATCACTTTTTTCAATACAGCTGCCGAAAAGATTAGCGGGTTACCTAAATCAGGTGCTATTGCCCAAAAGCCGGATGCTATTCTGCCGGAAGGACTGTGCGGGCTACAAAAAAAGCTTGATCAAGGGCAAACCATTACCGAACAGGAAATGGAGTGTAATTTTTCGGTAAACAGCAAAACTGCGGTCAGTGTCAGTGCGACACGGATTACCAATGATGCCGGTGAGTTCGTGGGCCAAGTATTGATTTTAAGGGATTTGAGCGAAATCCGTCGCTTGGAGGCGGAAATCCGTAGACAGGAAAAATTGGCTGCCATGGGTGGATTGGCAGCGGGTGTGGCCCATGAAGTACGCAACCCGCTTAGCTCCATCAAAGCATTGGCAACCTATTTTGCCGGTCAATTTGACAAGGGAAGCGAAGCCCGGGAAGCAGCCGGCGTTATGGCTCAAGAAGTGGATCGCTTAAATCGGGTAATTACCGAGTTATTGGAGTTTGCACGGCCCAGCGATCTGAAGTTGGTGCCAACCGATATGGGATCCCTGCTGTCACGTTCGATTCAACTCATCCAACAGGATGCGACCAACAACCAGGTGACGGTTGATATGGAAGTGAGCAAAGTCCTTTGTAAGGTTTGGGTTGACCCGGATCGCCTGGCGCAATGCCTGCTCAATTTATACATCAACGCTATTCAAGCCATGCCGGACGGCGGTTCCCTAAAAGTGTTATGCGAACGCATTGCAGGAGACCATATCAGCATCAGCGTCATAGATACCGGAAGCGGCATTTCAGCTGATGGGATTAATCGTATCTTTGATCCCTATTTTACCACCAAGAAAAATGGTACCGGGCTTGGTTTGGCTATCGTTTATAAAATTATCGAAGCCCATCTAGGTCGGATAACGGTTGGTAGTAATACCGGAGGCGGGACGTTTTTTACGATCATACTTCCCTGTGAACAAGACATAGCAAACACGAGGCAATCATGACATCTCGAACGCCGCCCAACATATTGATAGTGGATAACGACCCGGGACACCTGATTTCGGTCAAAACCGTGGTGCAGAGCTGGGGCTATCAGGTTGAGACTGCCACGGACGGTAATTTAGCTGTGACGGCAGTAAAAGCCTTACCCAGAGATCTGATTCTGATGGATGTGCGCATGGCCCATATGAGCGGTATTGAGGCTCTGAAGCAAATTAAAGCTTACAATCCAGCCATTCCGGTCATTATTATGACCGCCTACTCCTCCGTGGGTACGGCCGTAGAAGCCTTAAAATCAGGTGCCTATGATTATTTAATCAAGCCCCTGGATTTTGAAGTTCTCAAAATGACCATTGAGCGGGCCAGTGAACATGCCGGGTTAAAGGAGGAAAATAGGGCCTTAAAGGAACAAATACTTTCTGAACACAATCTGGCTAACATCATTGGGGGAAGCCCAGCCATGCAGAAGCTGTTGGAGATGGTTGCCACGGTGGCGCCCTCCGAAGCTACGGTAATGATCACCGGCGAGAGCGGTACCGGTAAAGAATTGATCGCCCGCGCACTGCATTATAACAGCCTGCGTAACGAATATCCTTTGGTAACGGTTAATTGTGCCGCCATTGCGGAAACATTGCTCGAATCAGAATTGTTCGGACATGAGAAAGGTGCATTTACTGGCGCGGATAAGCGCCGGGTAGGACGCTTTAGACAGGCGGACAAGGGCACCATCTTCCTGGATGAAATTGGCGAGACCTCAACCACCATGCAAGCCAAACTATTGCGGGTGATTCAGGAAAAGGAGATTCAACGCGTTGGCGGCGAAGAGACCCTCAAGGTGGATGTGCGCATCGTGGCGGCCACCAACCGTGATCTGGAAACCGAAGTGGCCCAGAGCAAATTCAGAGAGGATCTTTTTTATCGCCTCAATGTCATGCCCTTGAATGTGCCGCCGCTACGAGAGCGCACAGAAGACATCCCACTGCTGGCCCAGCATTTTGTTCAAAAATTTGCCGAAAAAAATCGCAAAACCATCAAAGGCTTTGTGCCCCTGGCCATGAATATGCTGGTGAATTATGAATGGCCTGGAAATGTAAGGGAACTGGAAAATGCCATTGAGCGCGCTGTCATACTGCTCACTGGAGAACATATCACCGAAAAACAATTACCGTTGAATATTACTGAAAAGTATCCTAATGCTTCGGTCAACTCAAGGCCTGCAAGCACGTCGACGCTGTTGGACGGCACGCGATCCTTGGACGAAATTGAAAAAGAGGCCATTCTCGCAACATTAAAAGCCAGTCAAGGGAACAAAGCTGAAGCGGCACGGCGATTAGGGGTTACTCGCAAGACGCTTCATAATAAACTGAAAAATTACGAAATGGATCCTAACGTGTAAAAAATATACTAATTTAAATTTTGGGCGATCAAAAGTATAATATTTATACGATTGGTGAGAACTTATAATCTAAACACTTTTAAAAAACATGATTGGCAGCGAATAGTATTGGTAGAAATAACAGGTAGATAAGTGTTTGTGATTTTCTTTTCTCTGAATGTGGCATACGCATTGCTCTAACTTCAGTAGATTTAATGCTCCAAAATGTATTTCACAAAATTAAAGGAGGAAATTAGACATGCGTACATTCAGAAATGCGGTTATCATCATTGCAGTTGTAACTGTAGTTGGAATCGGTATCAATGCATTTGCCCACGGCAGTAAAGGCTGGGGCGGTGGCTGGGGGTATCATCGTGGACCTCAAAATTGCCCAGGCAATTACCAGGGCGACTATGAAGGTTCTTATGGTGGTCCGGTGAATTCGGAGGAATTCAAGCAGTTCGAGCAAAAAAGAGATGCGTTTTTCAATGAGACCCAGGAACTTCGATCGGCTCTCTATGAAAAGGAACGGGAACTCCAAAATGAACTGTCCAAGGAAAACCCGGATGCAGCCAAGGCTAGCGGACTCCAACAGGAAATCTCCGATTTACACGCCCAGTTCGATCAGAAACGCCTGGATCACATGATTGAAATGAGAAAGCTGAACCCAAACGCCGGTAGAGGCCCCATGGTTGGCGGCAACAAACGGGGCTATGGATCCAAAAGGGGTGGATGCTGGTAACAACTACCTAAATTTAGAGACGCTGTTTATAGCAGGGCGGCCATAGATTGGCCGCCCTGTTTTATTTTTGGGGTTTCAGTTGTTCATGTAATTTCAAAATGATATTGTGAGCAGTCCTAAAGTTTAACAGTGGTTGTCATAACAACATTCCAAAGGCCTAGATGTTATCTAAATCGAAGACGAATTCGGTATGGATATACGAAATTTTATTGGTAGTCTGAAGAAGAATCCCAAGGGGAGCGGAATCTTTAATCCCTGGTATGATAGTGATCTGGAAAATGATTGTGATCGTCAAGGTCCCAAAATACGCAGGCAACAATTGGCAGCTTACCTTGATGAACGTATCGGCCAATGCCATACTGTATTAGTCGGCGAGGCAATTGGTTACCAGGGTGGGCATTTTACTGGCATTGCCATGACATCAGAGCGAATTTTGTTGGGCGGACAATCAATTCGGGGCATATCTCCCCAACACATTTTCAAAAAAGTGACACCGAGACGGACCAGTTCAGCTAAAATCAAGCCCTTAGGGTTCAGCGAGCCAACCGCCACCATTGTGTGGGGGCATTTGGTGAATTCTGGTTTGGATACACGCCAGTATATTCTTTGGAACGCCTTCCCATGGCATCCCTTCAATCCAAAGAAAGGCATGCTGTCCAACCGGACCCCGACGGATGTAGAACTAAAAACCGGCCTTAGCATATTAGAGAAGCTCCTTAGCATGATCGGTAGCGTGAAGGTTATCGCAGTTGGTGAAAAGTCAAAGGCGGTGATGCAGCTGGCGGGTATCGAGGCCATCAAAGTTAGACATCCGGCCAACGGTGGCGCTACGAAGTTCAAGCTACAGTTTCAAGAAGCAATGAAAAGCAAATAAGAAAATCGCAACATAAACTTAACTGGCAACTATATCATTGCAAAAAAATAAAAAATATATTACTATACAAGTAGCACTAAAGCCGATTTCGGCAGATTATGGCTGCTGCTTATCATCTGCACAGTGACCGCACAAAAGGCTTTGACGCACTTCTCTGAATCCATCTCTTCGGAAACTAGTTCTGACCATATCGATTTTACATTCTAATTTTCTAATGCGGCAATACAATTACTGGGGATTGAACACGCGGCCCAATATGTAATCTCCACAACAATCATCTCAACTATGGAGGTGACCCATGCTAGACATCGAAATACTGACAGAACTACATCCTTTCAAAAACATGAATAACAGCCATCTAAAGCTATTGCAGGCCAAATGCGAAGAGCTTGAGTTTCATAAGGGAGATAAGCTGTTTACCCAGAACGATGCGGCAGACCACCTTTGGATTGTGAGAGAGGGATGTGTCAATCTGCGTTTCGAATTGCCAGATCGGCGATCAACATCTGCTGATATGACGGTAGATGAAGTTGAAGTAAAGGACAGGGAGCCGGAAGCCAGGGTTCTGGGGTGGTCATGTTTTGTGCCTCCTTATAAAATGAGACTCTCGGCATATTGTGTCACAGATACTTGCCAAATAATTCGCGTTTTGAAATCAGATCTCATGCAGATGTTTGATAAAGATCCCCAAATGGGATACCTGTTTATGTCTTACATGATTCAAGTAGTCGGGTTTCGATTTCATCAGTTTCAGGATCATGTCGCCAGAAACTTAGGTGAGGATTTGATGTTTGGTTGGTAGGATTATTTGATGTTTTTATCCCAGTTCAATTAATCATTGTACATCATCCCAACAATATGCTAATGTCAATTTAGCCTGAAACTCTCGGCACTTGAGACTCAATATCCATCGGAATCGGAGCGGAATCGAAAAATCTGGTTGCGAGTTCATATTCTCTAATTGAACTAATCTTGTGCTGCTATCCTATATAGTCTCATAGTTCACATAGCCAGTTTTAAGCTCAGATCCCTTTTACTATAGTTGACTTACAAAATTGCTAATTGCCCGTTAAACGAGCGTGATTGCCGCGAGGTCTTAGCGGGTTTGATTCATCAATTTGGAATAGAATTTTTTACTAGCTTAGCATCAATGCCGTTACCTTAGCCGATAGGTTTATACGCTGGGAAGAATTTTCTTATC
>CAZWEO010000166.1:0-9301 GCA_964633115.1 uncultured Desulfobacterales bacterium | reverse complement strand
CCTGACCTTTGTAAAAATTGAGTTACTATGCGTAGTGATAGACGTTTGCGGAAGGCTGTGCTCGTGAGAGTCAGGCTGAATATATACGATTTCTTGAAATTGCTTTTGGCTCCTTACGAGAATTGCACTATCAGTTCAGCTTAGCAAAGCGCTTGGAATATTTGGATAAAAAAAGTGCTTCAGAATGCGAACAGAAAGTAGTCGAAACGGAGAAGGTCCTGAGCTCACTGCTCAGATCTCTTCGCAAAACCTAATAGTCTTCAGCCTAACAGTCTATCTACCTGGTAAAGATCAAATGAAAACGCTTTTTGTTTTCATTTGATCTTTACCTTCAGTAAAAGGTCTCCCCGCCCACCTGTGGGTGTCAACTTGCCCAGCGATTTCAACTTGAGGATTTTGCCTTCCTGAATACCGGCAGGAACCCGGACATTAAGCAAGCGTTTCTGGTATCCCCAGGGGATGTTAACCAGTTTACGTGAACCCGACCGGGCTTCAAAGGATGAGATCACAATGGTTCCGTACAAATTGGGATCGTTGGGGGGGCCGCTCGGGTGAATGACCTGTAAACGCGAAGTCTTTTTACGAGTCGTGATAGGGCTGATTTTTTGGCTTACACCAGAGGAGGGGACTTTGAGAGCCAACTTTAAAAAAATGATCCCGAATATAAAACCACCGATATGGGCCCACCAGGCAATGCCACCGGCTCCCTGGCTACCGGCTGCATTTAGCAGTTGCAGCGCAAACCAGATGCCGATGAAGAAGAAGGCCGGTATTTCCACGAACCACGGGAAAATGATGATCGGAATAAGGGTCAGTATTCGGGAACGGGGATGAAGTAATAGGTAGGCACCCATAACGCCAGCGATGGCTCCACTGGCGCCGATGGTAGGAATATTGGAATTCAGATTTAGGGCCAGATGCGATATGCCTGAGGCCAATCCACATAATAGGTAAAACAGCAGATAACGGAAAGGTCCCAACCGATCTTCAACGTTATCGCCAAAGATGTAAAGCGACCACATATTGCCCAACAAATGTAGAAAGCCACCATGCAGGAACATGAAAGACAAAAATGAAAATACCTGCTGGAAAGGTGTGAAATAAGAACTTACGTGCGTAATCGTGTAGCGTGCCGGTACCAGCCCATAAACATAGATAAAGCGGTTGGCTTCGGCTCCCATGGACATCTGCACCAGAAAGATGACGACATTGATACCAATCAACGTGCTGTTAACAACTGGAAAGTTCCGGGATGGGTTGATGTCGCGTATGGGAAGCATAAGTTGGTATTAATACTTAAAACGAATTACATAAAATTCTCATTAATTTTATGAAATACGCATCGAAATGTCGACGGCCTGGGCCCCATGCGTCAACGCCCCCATGGAGATGATATCTACCCCGGTATCGGCTATATCCAGCAGATCGGCGCGGGTGACATTGCCCGAGACTTCCACCAAAGCGGCATGATTGATCAGGGCTACGGCTTCTCTAATTTCCGGCAAAGCCATATTGTCCAGCATAATAACATCGGCGTCAGCCGCCAGCGCCTGGGATACTTCGTCAAGATTCGATACCTCAACTTCGATCTTTACCAGATGCGATACCCGTTTGCGGATGTGGTTAATCGCTTTGGCCACACCACCAATGGCTGTGATATGGTTGTCTTTGATGAGAACGCCATCATAGAGCCCCATGCGGTGATTAAAGCCACCGCCCACACGCACTGCATATTTTTCAAGGACGCGCCAGCCCGGTGTGGTCTTGCGTGTATCCACCAGACGAACATTTTTTCCTAACAGTATTTGTGTGTGGCTTGCCGCCTGAGTGGCAATGCCAGAAAGACGTTGCAAAAAATTTAGGGCGGTTCTTTCGCCTTTGAGCAAGGCTGCCAATCTGCCGTGAACGTGGGCCAGGATATCACCGCTGGCTGCTTTATGGCCATCCGTCAAATCGGATTGGAATTCGATTTCAGAATCCAGATAGTCAAAGACCTGCCGGGCGATATCAATACCGGCCAGCACCAGCGGTTCTTTGGCTATGATAACGCCCTTACCAATCTGGTGGGCATCGATGAGGTTGTCGGTGGTGATGTCACCGGAACCGATGTCTTCGGCCAGAGCTTCCGGTATTAGTCTTCTTGTGGTGATTGATTCCATGTTATTTACAATCTGTAAGGCCAAATCATTAATGGGGTTAGTAGTCAGAAGTTAGAAGGGGCTGTCAGCTATCAGCATAAGGCTAACCCTGGATCCCCGATTTCTCGGGGATGACAAACCGTTAAATGTTTTAATGATAGACACATATGCTTTCAGCCTCTTCCGTCATTCCCTCGGAAGAGGGAATCCAGTACGGGCCATGAGCAATAAGCCATAAGCAGCTGACTGCTAATACCTTGCAGCTTACAACTGAGCTTTCGCCTAACAGCCTAACAGTCTTCAGCCTTCAGCCTAATCTTTTCTGTCTCCTTACTCCTGTATTCTATTCTCAACTTAAGGAGCGAATCTTGTCCAGATTAGCATCCAACTTGGCCTTCTTCTGCTGCAGGCTGTCATGTTTCTCACGAACCTTGGCAACAATCTCCTCAGGGGCTTTATTCAAGAAATTTTCATTTTGTAATTTTTTTGATACGGCTGATAATTCTTTGGACAATTTGAGAATTTCTTTTTCCAGACGTTGTTCTTCTTTTTCAAAATCGACAATGCCTTTAAGCGAGACAAAAAGCGTAACCTGATCGATGATGGCAGTTGCTGTGGCCGGCGGTTTGCTGCCTGGCTTTTCGATGGACAGGTGTTCCAACCTGGCTAGATCAACAATCATATCCTGCTGTTGTGTAATCAGTTCGCGCGCTGTTTCGTCGGCAGATTGAATCGTAACCGCCAAGGCCTGGGATGGGGAAATATTCATCTCGCCGCGGATATTGCGCACCGCCGTAATGATGTCCATCATCATGCTCATGGTTTGCTCGGCTTCAGGATTGGGCCTGAGTAGTTCTTTATCCGGACCATCCGATGGGTAAACGGCCTTCATGATGGACCCCCTGGTTCCCGGATACTTGTGCCAGATTTCCTCGGTAACAAAGGGCATAAACGGATGCAGCATTATCAAAGTGTCATGAAACACGCGCCACAAAACCGTCAGCGTGGCTTGCTGGCTTTCCTCACCTTGCTTGCCATACAGCACCGGTTTGATTGCCTCCAAATACCAGTCGCAGAGTTCGTGCCATACAAACTGGTAGGCTGCACTAGCCGCATCGTTAAAGCGATAGTCATCCAACGCCTGGGCAACTGTTTCAGTCACACGTCCAAGGCGAGATAAGATCCATTGGTCGGCCAGCGACGTTGGTGTTTGGGCCAGATAGGCATGGCCCGCATCAATATGCATCAGCGTAAAGCGAGCGGCATTCCAGAGCTTGTTAACAAAATGGCGATAGCCTTCAACCCGTTTTTCGGACATCTTGACGTCGCGTCCCTGAGCGGCAAAGGCTGCCAGAGTAAAGCGAAATGCATCCGTGCCATACTGGTCGATGATGTTGAGGGGATCAATGACATTGCCTTTGGATTTGCTCATTTTTTTACCGTGTTCATCACGGACCAAAGCATGCACATAGACATCGCCGAAAGGGATATCTTTCATGAAGTGGATGCCCATCATCATCATACGGGCTACCCAAAAAAAGAGAATATCAAAACCTGTCACCAACACCGAGGTGGGATAAAAGGTTTTTAACAAGGGTGTATGTTCCGGCCAGCCCATGGTAGAGAATGGCCATAGGGCCGAGCTAAACCAGGTGTCCAGTACATCGGTTTCGCGGATGAGCTGTTTGCTTTGGCAAGCCGGGCAGGCATCCGGCTCCGCCATGGCCACAACAATTTCCTCACAATCCTGGCAGGTCCAAGCTGGAATCTGATGCCCCCACCAGATCTGTCTGGAAATGGTCCAATCCTTGATATTGTACATCCAATCATAATAGGTCTTTTTCCAGGTTTCGGGGATAATACGGGTCTTGCCTGTATCCACCGCTTCAATCGCTTTTTCAGCCAGGGGTTTGACCCTGACGAACCACTGGCGCGACAAATTAGGCTCCACAATGGTTTTGCAGCGATAGCAATGCCCGACGCTATGGGGATGCGGCTCTATTTTTTCTACCAGACCGGCTTCCTCCAACGCAGCCACTACGGCCTTGCGGCATTCGAATCGGTCCATACCTTCAAATCGACCGGCTTCGGCCGTCATGAAACCGTCATCACCAATTACTTTTTCGCTGGGCAGGTTATGTTTGACGCCGATGTCAAAGTCGTTGGGGTCGTGGGCGGGCGTAATTTTCAGGGCGCCGGTACCAAAGGACATATCCACATAGCTGTCCTTGATAATAGGAATTTCGCGATCCATGAGCGGCAGGATCAGACTGTTGTGCACAAGCGTTTGATAACGTTCATCTTCGGGATTGACGGCTACGGCTGTGTCACCCAACATGGTTTCCGGTCGAGTGGTGGCAATGATAATATGACCGTTGCCCTGGGCATAAGGGTAGCGGAAATGGTAAAGGTGCCCATCGATATCTTCGTGTTCCACTTCCAAATCGCTTAAGGCTGTATGGCAGCGGTGGCACCAGTTGATGATATAGTTGCCCCGATAAATGAGCCCCTCTTCATATAGTTGTACAAATACTTTACGTACGGCATGGGATAAACCTTCGTCCATGGTAAAGCGTTCGCGCTGCCAATCACAGGAAGCACCCAGACGTTTAAGCTGATTGATGATGGCGCTGCCATATTCCTTACGCCATTCCCACACAGTTTCAATAAACTTCTCGCGGCCCACCTGATGACGGTCCAGTCCTTCGGCCGCCAGTTTTTTTTCAACCACATTCTGCGTAGCGATTCCGGCATGATCGGTTCCGGGCATCCACAATACATTGTCACCTCGCAGGCGCCTGTAGCGGCATAAAATATCCTGCATGGTATTATTCAAGGCGTGGCCCATGTGGAGTACACCGGTAACATTCGGTGGGGGAATAACAATCGAATAGCTTTTACGGTCACTGGTTTCCTGGGCGGCAAAAAGTTGCTCGTCTTCCCAATAGCTGTACCAACGCGCTTCAACGGCCTGGGGCTCATAGGCTTTATCAATTGAACTCGAACTCATGTGTAACTCCCTTTCTAAGCCACCGGGACTGTAGGTGAACAACAAATCGAATCAACCAGTCCAATTGGGTAGCATTTTAATATACTTTACAACAAACCGAACCGAGAATCGACTTAAACTTGCCGTCCAATTTTGTCAAAGACCCCGCAATTTTCATGGCTAACATGGATTGGGATTTTATTCCACCTAACCGGCGGTATAGAAATCAGCCAGGTTAACGACGGGCATGTCTTACACTTTGGAGCGACGATGTCTTTCTCCATGGGGTGAAAGACATTGTCGCGTTTCATAAAATCGTGCAACGATTTTATCTCCATTAAAAGTGAAAAGGGGATTAAAGCCTAAACATGCTGTTTTGGCTGCAATAATCCCCGCTTTATCGAATCTTTATAGGGTAAATGTCAAGCTTGTTTTGAGATAGCTTCTAGCCTTGTTTCATGGCTTTCCTCACCGCTTTCTCAATGGCTTTCGTTAACGGATTATCCTCCTCTGCCAGCATGTCGGAAAGAGCCTCTTTCAGAGCGCTTTTGACTGAGTCTGATGGAACCGGTTTCTCCTCCTGGGTTACGTCTGCATCTTCAGGCGGCTGGACATCTTCGATGGCGGCCTCCTGAGCCTCCTCAAATACATTGCGTTCGATCTCTGAGGTGAGATCGATGCCTAAATTGTCATACAGTTCGGATTCGGAGTCCGGAAGGTCAGGATCCGCAAAGACGGCATCGTCGTCCATCAGCTCATAGGGTTGGGCGTCGTTTTCCAGAGAATCGTCAGAGACCACGGCGGCCTCCTCTTCAAAAACCGGTACTTCCTCATCCGTATCGACATTTTGGGGTTCCGTGTCCAGGGTAGCTTGGATGTCGTCGATCAATTCCAGCAATTCCTTGTCTTCTTCATAGGGCTTCGGGAGCGGTGTTTCTGGTTCCACGACTTCTTCATCTGCTTTCTGATCATCTACTGTACTAGAATCCGGGATTGCAGTTGGATCCATGGCAATAGTATCTTCATAATCGACCGGCGTTTCAGTCTCTTCATCTGGTTCTTCAGATTTTCCAGCCTCGTCATTATCAACTATCATATCATCTTGGGGTATGGCATCCGCAAATTCTTGTTGATCCAAGTTGATGGTTTCCTCATACGCTGTCGCCAAAGGTGCGGCAGCGTCATCGACAACTGGGGCTGCTTCAGCTAGAGCCGATTCGGTCTCATCTGTCAGGTCGAGGATCTCGTCTTCTTCGGTTTTTTCTGCCACTTGGGAAATATGGTCAAATGTGGATTGATCCATTTCCATGGTTTCGAAAAAAACGGAAGACTTTGGCCTTGCGGCTTCCGATTCGGCCGGCGTATCCCCAGCCTCATCTGTCAGTTCGAAAACCTCGTCTTCTGGGCTAGTTTTTACAGCCTGGGTTAGATCTCCAAGTGTGCTTTGGTCCAATTCAATGGTCTCTGCGAAATCAGTCGCTGCAGGCGCTGCGGCTTCCTCAGCCTCATCGGTCAGCTCAACAATCTCGTCTTCTTCCGCTACCGCGGCTTCCTCGGTGAGTTTCAAATCATCTTCGTCTTCAGCCGCGACATCTGCTTGCTGGGTGAGTTCAATGGGGGCTTCGTCACCCAGAGCGATGGTCTCCTCATATTCAGAAACGTCGGCTTCATCGGTAAGCTCCAATATGGCCTCATCATCGGCCGGTTCATCGGCAACTTCAGTTAGCTCCACAATCCCATCTTCATCCTCGGATGGTTCTGCGCCTACCGCGTCTGTCAAATCGACAATTTCGTCTTCATCCGAATCTCGGACCTCTTGAGTCAGATCTAGTACATTCTTATCTTCCGGGGGCAGGGTTTTAATAACATCGGAGAGTTCCAAGACGTCTGCTTCAGATTCATGTTCGGGTTGAAAATCCTCTGAGGTCGCCATCAGATCGATAGTCTGATCCTCTTTTTCAGGCAGGTCGGCTTCCTCGGTAAGTTCAAGCACATCATCCGGTTCGGCCATCTCGGTCAGATCGACAATATCGGCATCATCGCTTTCGAGCTCGACCGTCTCGGCCAGTTCGATCACATCTTCTTCTAAGTCTGGCGTGTCAACCGAATTCAACAGATCGATAATTTCATCTTTATCGATGGAATCATCGTCCACATCTGATGATGATTTTTCGGCATCAGGGTCCTGGGGACCGTTGCCGTCTTTATCCTGAAAAAGATCGTCTTTTTCTGCCATTTCATCCCCCGTCATAGTGAAGGGTGTTATGTTTGGGAATTAATGCTCGTATTGGCTTAATTCAGATTTGTCTGTGGTGCAATTTAGACTCAGGTTGATCCGGATTTTTTATCACAAGGCGCCTATAGAGTCAATATGTTTGATATTATTGATAGTTATGGTAAGCTCATAATTAGTGACAATCTCAATTGCTGAAACCATCAAACGCCGACAATGTGATTTTTTCACAAAGAATGTAATTAATAGAAGACAGAAGTCAGAAGACAGAATTCAGTACCCGTTACGTGTTGCGGGATTCAGGTTGCGGGTTACTGCTTTCCAACATCCTGGCATTCCGACCTTCAAATGTCATCCCCATGAAAATGGGGATCCAGAATAGGCACCGAGCTGATAGCTTTGCCTGAATTCAGGCTCCCTTAGCCCTGAGCATGTCGAAAGGGCGATGGCGGCTGACTTCTGACTCCTTTTTTCAAATCAGTGTTAGGAAAAATAAATATGTTGAGAAGATTTTTCTGGAGGGAGAAACTCGAGATCGGTCAAGTTGGTTCAATAAAAGGTTCGGATGCCAAACATATTCGCACCGTTCTGAGAATGAAGGCTGGCGATCGTCTGGTTGTCTTTGATGGTCGGGGCAACGATTTTGAGGCTGAAATTGAGGCGGTAACATCTACTGAGATCAAGATTGTTCCGCTTAAAAAGGTGCATTTGAATACAGACTCGCCAATGCATATCACCATTGCCCAAGCCATGCTCAAGGGCAAAAAAATGGATCTGCTTGCTCGTCAAATAACGGAGTTGGGTATCACCCGCTGGATGCCGTTCATGTCGGAACGCACTGTACCAACGCCACAAGCCGGTAAGAAGAGCAAACGCACGAAGCGCTGGCATACTATTATGGTGGAGGCCTTAAAACAATGCCGACGCAGTCGATTACCACAGGTCGACCCAGTTACACCTTTTGAGCAGGCCCTTGCCGCAGCCGAATCAACTGATTTCAAGCTAATATTCTGGGAAGACGAGACCCATTCGTTGAGCAAAGTGCTGGACACGGTGCCCAAACCTTGTAAGCGAATTTTTGCAGTTCTGGGTCCCGAAGGCGGTTTTTCCGAGGCTGAAATCGAAACAGCCAAATCCATGGGGTATCAAAGTGTCAGCCTGGGGCCTCGCATCCTAAAAGCCGAAACTGCGACAGTAACCGTCTGTGCATTGGTGCAGTATCATTTTGGTGACCTGGGAGGAAATCCAAAGCGGAAAAATCGTTGAGTGAAACTATTGACTCAATCATAAGCCACCGACAAGGTCGGTAGGCGTTGACAATGTTGTAATTATAATATGTCAATTTAGTTTATGCCGGTAAATATTCCAGATCGTAACACGCTTTTGGGGCATCCAGTGTACGGTCGATCCTGGGAAGGTTTCTGCCTGGAAAGTATATTGGCCCGCTGTCAACGAACGGTCCAGGCAAATTTTTTTCGAACCGTCCGGGGCGCCGAAATCGATCTAATATTGGAACAGGGCAGTTCACGGATTGCCGTGGAGTTCAAGGTTTCGTCCGCAGCCAGGCCAAGGCGCGGATTTTGGACGGCACTGAAGGATCTGAACATAGAGCGGGCCTGGATAATCGCGCCCGTACAGGAGGATTTTTCGCTACGAGGCGCCCGTGTCAGCCCCCTTCAGGATTTTTTGGAAACCCCGGATAACCGCGATTTTTTTCTGTGAATAGATGAAATTGTTCTACGACCCTATATAAGACAGGCATTATGAGAAAGCATCGTCAAAGGAAAGAATATTCAAGGAAAAATAGCTTGACAACCTAATTACCCTCTAATATTTAATGCTCCTGACTTATTCGACCAAAAATGATCGACATAAGTTTAGGGAAAGCCGAGGTAGCTCAGTCGGTAGAGCAGGGGACTGAAAATCCCCGTGTCGGCAGTT
>CAZWEO010000165.1:0-9456 GCA_964633115.1 uncultured Desulfobacterales bacterium | reverse complement strand
TATACTATGTTTACAGGTAGTTATAAAATCCAACTAAAGATTGACGCTGTGGTAAATACTGGTTCCAGTGGGGGTAAAACTCTTTAGAGATGACAACTTTAAATCAGGACTTGACCTTACCGCTAATTTAGCATTCGCCCACAACTGCTGGGAAGTTAGGATGCCAGAAGGCTTGGATGCTGCTTTACCGGTTTGTTGAGTTTATTGGATTCGGCATCGCTATCAGTATCGGTATCGAGAAAGCTGAGAAGCTAAACAAATTTTTTAATTATTCAGCTCACAGCTGATAGCCACCTAACACCTAATACCTAAAACTTAAAACCGATTTAATAAAAAAAACGCCTGCTTTTAACCCATTTAAAAGCAGGCGTTTTCGCTAAATCCCCCCCACAATAGGAAGATTCGCTTCAAATACGATATATTAGGATTTATATTGGCCGATGGTAACCAACCCGATGATGCCAATACCGAGGAGCATGAACGCAGTTGTCAAAGGCATGGAATTATTCCTTTCATCGGCATTGAGCGCCGCTTCATTTGCAAATGCAACCAGATCAGATGGTGCAGACTGGCTAATCTCGATATTGACACTGGCAGCGACATCACCCGTTTTCTGGTCCAATAGATTCTCAACCCAGAGGCAAAGTCCGATAAAGATGGTAAATATGAGAATAAGTTTCTTAAAAAATTTCAAAATTAAGCCCTCACTCCAGGCAATGCATGTATTTTAAATTGTAGATAGAGCAAAACTGATGCCAACTATGCAAACCGGAAATGATATCGTTAAAAACATTTATATTTTAATAAGTTATAAAATTTGATTGCGTGTAGAAAGAGTGGGAAGATGTATTTAAATTGTGAAATTGATGGGATTGTTTTTGTGTAATTAATTTCATATTAAGGCATAATACTTCTCATAGAATAACATCTTGTACCGAAGATGTTATATGATGCGACTTCGCCGCTTTTTATGCCATTTTTCCGTTTATACTGTCATTGACCGTTCTAAATTAACTAATCTTATTTAGGTGATTGTAAACCTCTATGTTTTCTGTGCCTCGAGCGTAAGCACGCAAGAAAGATCAGCAATTCGCTTTAAGCCATTAGCCGTTCGTCATCCTCATGAAAATGGGGATCCAGGATGTTTCATTGAGCCAAGAACTTTTTCGATCCCGAATAATATTTTGTTCCAAAATGTTATATTACGCGGCTTCGCCGCTATTAGAATTTTCAAATTAACTAACATTGTGACACTCGATGGTAAACCCTAAGCAGTTGGCAATTAGCAACCTGATGGTCCACAGCTTACAGTCTATCAGGCTAATAGGACATCATGTCTGCTATGACCTATGGGCTATGAGCCGATAGTAGCATCCCAGCCTACCAGCATCCTAGCATTCCAGCGTCATGTATCTCCTATGTAATAAATTACACAATTATCAAGTGCCTTAAATCTTTACTAATATTTGCTTTGAATTAAACCTAATTAAATATGCACATAACTTATTGATAATATATGCGATAAATACGTATTGCTGAACTGATTCGTCTGGGCAACACCTCCAAAGACATCTCCAATATCCTGAGTATTTCCCCCAACACCGTAGACACCCATCGCCGAAATATTCGTAAAAAGCTCGGCTTAAATGGTTCTCGCGAGAGTCTTCGATCGCGACTCATGCTTATTCAATAGCGTACCTATCAGCTTTGAGCTAACCTATTCATAACTCAAAATTTAAAATTAAGAATTTTTAAGAAAAAAGGGGACAGGCAAATTATGTTTTCAGTCTCTATTAGAGCGGGCGTGAGGAAATAATGCGATAAGCACTAAGCAGAAAGCACTAAGCAGCTTCCCGTCATTCGAGGGCAGAGTTAATATCCCCCCAGGGTATTGACAAAGTGTAACACTAGTGTTACACTAATTGGTAATTAATATAACATAAGTGCAAATTTTCAAGGAGTTACAAGATGCCTGCTAAAAACCCAAGAATAAATGTTGTGCTAGATAAATCCTTATTTCAAAGCATCGAATATCTGGCAAAATGTGAAGGGGTTTCACTCTCTATGAAAGCTCGAGATCTTCTGAAAGGAGCCTTGGCAGTTCATGAGGACGTGGCGTTGGCCGAATTTGCAGAACAACGGGAAGCGACTTTCAATCGATCAGAAGCCATGGCGCATGAAGACGTATGGAAATCTTAAATTTGAATTCCCCGCTGCTTGCAGCGGCCGCAGTAAACAGCAGTAGATGAATTCAAATTATGGATTAAGATCTTAACTAGGGGTTACATTGGCAATACTGTATCATCCGAATGTGAATAAAAATGATCTTCCCAAAATCGATCAAAAATGGAAAGCCAGTATCAAGTACGCCATCGAAACGCGTTTAGCCACAGGAGCTCACATCTATGGCCGTCCTTTGCAACGGACCTTAAAAGGATACTGGAATCTAAGGATTGGAACCTATCGTATTGTTTATAAAATTGATCAAGAAGACATCATCGTCCTGGGTATAATTCACCGCGACAAAGTCTACTCAAAGATTCAAACTCGTCTGGATTAATAACATTTTGTTCCAAAATGTTATATGATCGGCGTCTCAGTGATCAAGATAAAATCAGTTGTAAGCAATCAGGCATATACAGCATCCAAGTTTCCCGACATCTCAGCATCCCAGCATGGAAAAACATCTCTCACAGAGGCGCAGAGAACGCAGAGATATTATTTTTATCTTTTCTATTGAGAAGGACAGAAAAGATAAACCACTCACGCTTCGCGTACAACACCACACCATTTAACCTGATGTAATATCAATAAATATAGGCTATCAAAAAACATTTATAAGGATCTATATGTGATCGAAAAAGAATACTGAAAATTCCCGAAGGGTGGAGGGTTTATATTTGCCGGTGCTCGATCGCCAAAGAACTTACACGAGCGATCCTCAACGGCAAATAAAAAAAATATTTCTTTGCGTGCTCTGCGTCTTGAGCGAAGCGGGCGGTGAATAAAAATTTACCCTCTGCCCTCTGTGTCTCGAGCGCAGTCCACCTTCGCCGAGACTTCGGCAGGACAAGTGGGCGAGAGATAAGATCGGTTTTAGGTTTTAAGTTTTAGGTGTTAGGCGGCTATCCTCTATGACCTATGATCTATAGACTGAAATAAAAATTAAAAATTCCTAATTTAAAATTAGCAGAGGCATCCCAGCCTCAATGAAACCCTGCCTTAAATAATGATATGTATATGGCCATCCCTAAGAATTATGATCAAATTGATTAGGTAGATAGGTAGTTCCCGGAGGGTAAGTGGTTGATTAAAATCGGAACCTTTCGCGACCTACCTCCTATTGCAAAGAAAGATCTCCAGTTTTAATCAAGGAAAAGAATCTCCGTGTTCTCCGTGACGTGTGGTGAAAATATCTCTCGCAGAGGACGCAGAGATTTTCTTTTATCTTTCCTGTTGACCCCTATGAAATCCCTCCGGGTCTGCTTCGCAGAATTTCATTGGGCAGGGCTCGGACAGAAAAGATAAACCCCTCGCGCCTCGCATAAAATTATATCCTTATTTTGAGCATCGCAACTGGTGGTGTATTATTGGAGCGGCGAAGCCGCGTTTCATAACATCTTGGTACAAGATGTTATTCTCTGTGGTGAATATATCCTGAAAACCCTGTTAATCCTGTCAATAAAAGTCTGCGAAGGTCTGCGGCTAAAATTAAATTAGATTGTAATTGGTGCCAAAGTGATATATATTAATATATATCACTTTCTGGAGGAGATAAATGAAAAGCAGGCGAACTATCATAACCATTTCTGAGGATGACAAAAAATGGCTGGAAGGCTATGGCAGAGCCAACAAGGTTTCTGTAGCCGAGGCTGTTCGCAGAGGCATTTATATTCTGAGAGAGTCAAACAAGGAGGCAACCTATCGCAATCTGATCAAGGAAACGCGTGGTGTGTGGAAAAAAGGTGATGGGCTTAAATATCAGGATGATGCCAGAGCCGAGTGGAAAAGATGATCGAGAGATTGCTCGATTCGGTCATTCTGATCGATCACTTGAATGGTATCGAAGAGGCGTATGCTTTCATAAAAAGTATTGATCCTGAGAAAACGGCTATATCTGTAATAACACGTGCCGAAATATTGGCGGGCTTGGATGGCGCTAAAGCGGACCTTGTGAAATCACTCTTGGATCAATACCACACATACATCATTGATGTAGCCGTGGCAGATAAAGCAGCCGAACTGCGCAGGCAGTTTCACTGGAAGTTGCCGGATGCATTCCAGGCGGCAATCAGCTTACAAAACAACATCAAACTGGTCACCCGAAATTCAAAAGATTTTAATCCCAAAAGACACAAGTTTGTCCTCATTCCATACACCATTTGAGCGTCAACAAACCGCAAATAACATTTTGTTCCAAACTGTTATACCCGAAGGTTGCGTGGTTTTGTTTGATTTTTTTCGGTATAGCCCTAAGCTTGCCGAAGGGCGAAGAGGGATTTCTCTCTAAAAAATCAAACAGAAGTAATATGTCTCTGCGTACTCTGCGACGTTGCGGTGAAAATTCTCTGCGGCCTCAGTGCCTCGAGCGAAGCGGGGGAGAAGAGTCTGAATGAGCATCTGCATTTTCGATACCGATACCGATACCGATAGCGATTCTGAAGCCGACAAAAAAGCAGTCATAATACTTGGATGCTATTGGACCTAAAAGGTGCAAAAACTTATATTTGAGTGAGTGTCTTTGAGTTTGTATGAAATTCCTGTATTAATACGTGAGAATATGCTATAAAATTAGATATTTCATAAGGAATATCACCTACGTAGAAAAAGTGAATAGTGTGGAGCTCTTTTGGGTAATACAACGGATTTATTGTGAACTTGCTTAAAAAACAAATTATTATAAAGGCATCAGATCATCTGGCCACACAGAGGGATGTTATTTTTGCGTACCTCTTCGGTAGCACCGCAAAGGACAATGCTAGGGCGATGAGCGATATTGATATTGCTGTATTCCCAGCGCTTCAAATGCTGAAAGGAGATACACGTCTTGAAATGGCATATGCTTTGTCAAAAGCTCTGGAAACAGATAGACTGGATCTTGTATTTATTGACACAGCGCCGGTTTCACTGACCTTTAGGGTGCTGCAAAACAACGTCCTTCTGCTCGACCGGGATCCAACGCAGCGTCACCGTTTCGAATCCTTGGTTATGAGAAAATATTTTGATTTTTCCCAGCTTGAAACCAGGATCCTTGAAAGGCGGTTTGCCAATGGTTGATCGAACACTAATTTTTCGAAAGCTTTCCAAGCTCGAAGACTACCATTCGCAGATAACAGAATACAAAGATATAACTCTGGCGAAGTATACACAGGATTGGAAAATCCAACGCATCGTTGAAAGAACCTTACAAATGATGATCGAAACCTGCTCCGATATTGCCGGTCATATCATAGCGGACATGAAATACCGGGTTCCGGCGAGCTATGCAGACACATTTAAAGTATTGAGGGAAAATCTCATAATTGAAGAAGATCAAGCTGAAACACTGGTGAAGATGGCTAAATTCCGCAATGTTGTTGTGCATGACTACGACCAAGTAGACGCTGAAATTGTGATCGGAATTTTACATAATAGATTAAAAGATTTTATTACGTTCAAAGATGCAGTGGTCTCTTTTCTAAATAAATAACATTTTGTTCCAAAATGTTATGTGTCGCGGCTTCGCCGCTATTTGGTTCTAACATAAAAGTCTTCAGTCTAAAATGCTATTGCCGCACCTGTCTAGCAGACTTGTCGCGGCATAGCTCGCAGAGCGAAGACGGAGGCTCGCAGATCGAAGACAGGCCTCAACGGCAAAGGAAATAAGAAAGTACTTTGCGTCCATTGCGACTTTGCGGTGAAAAAAAGATCCCTCTGTGTTCTTTGTGTCTCGAGCGCAGTCCGCCGCCCCCCTTCGGCAGGCTCAGGCTTCGGCGCGACAAGCGGGCGGTGAATAGTTATTTAACCCTCTGTGGCCTCTGCGAGCGCTAGCGGGCGAGAGATAAGATCGGTTTTAGGTTTTAGGCAGGTACCAGCTATGAGCAGATGGCAGCCTCACAGCCTCCTCGCATCCTAGCTTCCCAGCAAATTAGTAACCCAATAAACTCAATAAACCAAATAATGTTTCCTAATTTTCCCAATAAACCAATGGATGTCCCCTAAATTCCTGATTCCTGAATTCTGACTCCTAAATTTGGTACCGATCCCGATACCGATGGCGATTTCGAATTCGCAACTATTTATCAGCTAAAACCTGAAATTTTTCAGCCGATTAATTCAAAATTAAGAATTCAATATTTAAAATTAGTTTTGGTGCCCAATCTTCACAGCCAAGAGAGATACCTATGTAATAAATTTCACAATTGCTAATTTCCTCAAAAAATTACTAAAAATTTCTTGGTGCGCAACGGGCCTAACTTTCTAATAATATAATTATAAATTAAAGTCGAATCTTTGTTGGCACATCTCTTGCTGTGATATCGCCATATGCGATGAAAATTGGAAGGTGTACCAATGGCTCGTGCGACAACTAAAAACTTGAAGCTGGATCCTGAAAACTACCGTGTTCTTGACGCCATCTGCGATCACATAACCATCCTAGATCGTGATTTTACCATCCTGTTTGTCAATCAGACCGCCAAAAATATATTTGGCGACAACCTGGTTGGGCGTAAATGCTATCAAGCCTTTCACCAGAGTGACCAACCCTGTGAGCCATCACCCTGCCTTTGTCTCAGGGCATTTCAAGACGGCAATGGCCATAGCAATGAAACCCAGGTGATCAGTAAAAACGGCGATACAATCTATTTATCCTGTAAGGTCAATGTCCTAACGCGAGATACCAATGGTAACCCCGTGGCGGTCATTGAAGTTTCTCGGGACATCACTGAACAACGCTTGGCTGAAGAGGCATTGAAGCTGGTTGACGTAACACTCCAAGAACGGGTTAAAGAATGTACACGCGAACTAGATACCAAGAACATGCGTTTGTCCGAGGTGAACACCGCCTTGAGAGTGTTGACCCAAAACCTGCAGGCTGAAAAAGATGCCCTGCAGGAAGAATTCCTGGTGAATATCAAGCGTAATGTGGAGCCCTATATCGAAAAACTCAAGCAAACGCGGGTGAGCAAACACCAGCTTGACCTGATAGCGACAGTCGAGTGCTACCTGAGGGAAATAACATCGACCTTCACCCATAATCTGACCTCTACACACTTGGGGCTTACGGCCCAGGAACTGCGCATTGCCGACTTGATTCGCATGGGCAATACGTCCAAAGATATATCCAACCTATTAAACATATCCACCAACACTGTGGACACTCATAGAAGGAATATTCGCAAAAAGCTTGGCTTTAATGGGAGTCGCGAGAGTCTGAGAGCGCGTCTTATGATGATAAACTAAAAGCTATGATGCTAGGATGCTGGGACGTCAGGAAGCCGCGAATTGATTTAAGGCTAAAAAGCGAATATCTAGTATTAGCCACAGACCCACACAGATATCCACGGACATTAATTCTTTTCACCGGACGACATTGCCCGCTCAAAAACCTCATCGCTATCGCGAAATAATTATTCATGATCATTTTATGGAAATTATCACATAATACAAAAGATCGTCTGTAGGGAATCCGTACAAAAGACCAAGAAATCTGGGAAGGGGAAAAAGTCTATATCGTTGTCAAAAAGAAGGATTATATGTAACCCTTTACAATTTTCAATGTTAAATTTTTAATTGTGAGTTAGTGCCAAACGATTATTAAACTAAATATTTTAGCCACAGATTTACCCAGTGAAATCCTCCAAGGGTCACTTTCAGTGGTATTCCACTGGCTGAATATCTCTGTTTACCCAGTGAAATTACCGTAGGTAAAAGCGCTGCGAATTTCACTGGGGTGGTGAAATAATCCTGAAATTCCTGATAATCCTGTCCAGAAATGTCAGTGTCCTTCCATGAGTGTCCGTGGCAAATCAATAGTTTCAATCAGTTATAATTAAGCAGCATCCAAGCATCCCAGCCTGCCAGCATCCTAACATCGAAGATAATATTAGGTATTTTCGTGCTTTGCTATGCCGGCCACCCTGATTTAAGTAGCAGGAAAAGGGAATTTAATCATAAGCCACCGACAAAGTCGGTGGCGTTGAATATTTTAGAGGAATTAAGTAAGACTGGCCAACACCGGCAGAAGTTGAAATGGCCAATTGTGGACGGGCATTGGGTATTTTTAATACTCAATTATTACCAAACTTATCATTATTGACCGTTTTTAAAACTTTGATTAAACTCGATACTAAATTCCCATATTCGCTCTTTGACATAATTCAGGTGTAATCGCTTTGTCGCAAGCTGTGAGTATACAACAATCTAAAAAGGCACTGCAATCATATGTAATTCATTTCATAATGAGCACTATGATTATTACCCAAACTACACAAATTTCATTTTAATGTGATACATAATGAGACACTTAGAATCATATTAATTAATGTTATAACATACTAGAATCATTTATATAAATATTATCAAAATATTCTGCGAATATCAATTTTATAGGCATGAAAAATGCAAATAGAGTCACTGATGAAGGATGATAAGTTTAATAGATCACAATAATATCCCATCATACTTAAAAAATCATTATTAAAATCGCTTTATGCTAGAAACATATTTAGAAAGGAGGCTGATCAAATGAGATTTTTCATAATTCTCATCGCTTCAATAGTTTTCTTATTTTATCCAATTTGTGTGTCCGCAGATTTATTAGGTCCAAGTACAATGGATATGGATTACTCGGGTCCAATTCAGGGTAGATACTATACAGATTACGATGCAACTATAGATTATAGTTTCCTTGGACTCGGTGTTTCCTATGAAGACATTTTTTGTGTCGAAAATGCACCAGGAATTGCAATAGAAACAGATTATGATTTTTACACTGTGGATAGTAGTTTGATTGAACAATACGAAAACGCATCAAATCAAAATGCTTATGCCGGGGATTGGCTCCTTGCTGTAAGCCCTCCTGGTAGTCCTATCAGCATCGGCGCAATAGGACAAAATTATTTAGTACCAAATCCTGTTCCTGAACCTAAAAACATGCTGTTTCTTGGAATTGGTTTAATCGGAATTGCTAGTATCGGAAGGAGGCATTTATCAAAAAAATATTAGAGCTATACATAAAGAAGAACATAACCAAATGATTGAAGATAGGTCAATCAGTTATAAGGAGGAAATACAAGAAAGATCGATCGATAAATCAAACAGTGTTTGGGTTTGTCAATAAAATAGATTAATAAATAATCAAGATACGCGAATTCATTATGTTGTCCATGTCGTTGTATATTACTTCTTTCTTTTCCATTCCAGTTCACTTTCTCCATTTATTTCAAACTATCTCCTTTATGTTCTAAAGTACCT
>CAZWEO010000164.1:0-9471 GCA_964633115.1 uncultured Desulfobacterales bacterium | reverse complement strand
AAAGAGTGTTACACGCTAAAAAATTAAAGGTCTATGTTTCGCTGTAGTGTTAAATGCCCAAGGTAATATGGGCTTGCCGGTGTTGACGACCATTTCTGCGAATTCATAAACAGAGGCCAAAGCGGGAGTTACATCGTCGATCAATCCCAGTGACATGACAAAATCAATATGTTCCAAAGCATCGCAAGTACGGGCTGTAATTCCAGGATCTTCTCTTCGAACCTTGCGCCTTTCTCCAGTATATGGGTCCATGAAATAAGTACAGGTCGGGCCTGGTCCGAAATAAACGTGATTGGGTGTGACTTGCAGCCTCATTTTAGGATCACGGCCATATATCGTAAAGGATCGCGGATTTGTTGCAATGGCGTCCTGGATAATGTGAGAAGGAATGCGTACGCGGGTTTCCTCTACATCCGCTCCAGCCGATTCCAGTAGATTGCGCGCTTCAAGGTTGCTTACTTCTACGCCGGTTCGCTGCAGGCAGTCCAGCGCGGCCTGAAACACCCGATTGACTTCCCCCTGGGTTAGTATCTTGAATTGAGGCGATTCAAAGGAACTGTATAAAGCCTGCTTCATTGTCACATCCTCCTAATTGGTGGCTTTATTTCCAGAAATGATGTCTTGGTAAGTTTAGGCCATTGGATGTCTAAATTTCATTTCCAACATCAACTATTTCGTCCTGCTGGGTAATATGGGTTGGGGGGGTGGGCAACTCAACTTTGGACTCTTTGTTGCCAAGCATATCTACCAGCATTTCTAGAGACCACAATATCAAAGTCGTTTTTTCTTCGTTTAAGGTACTAAGTCGATCAATAAACTGATCTTGCAGAGGTTTCGGCGCTTTCTTGATAAATTTTACGCCCTGTCCGGTAATTTCGAGGTGCACTTGTCTGCGGTCTTTGCTGATTCTGACACGCTTAACAAATTCTCTGGTTTCAAGACGATCGATAATACCGGTAACTGTGCTGTTATTTAGAAAAACAATTTTTGTCAGTGCCCCTATTGAGATGGGTCCATGTTGGTAAACTTCGTGGAGGCAGATGAGTTGCGGTATCGTAATTTTATAGTTTTCCTGAATATATTTGGAATATTTTGACATTTGTTGAATGATCTGTCGAATACGCATGATGATCTGCATGCTGAGTTGCTCTGTCATGATCGTCTTTTCAATTTTTTTCGTCATTTGAACCTCACTGATCCTGAATATAGGATGAATGAAAAACTAACATTGCACAAGAATTTTATATTACCTTTTGAATATAATATCAAATCACTGTATAAAAGTGAAGATTTGTTATTTCCTACGTTAAACATCCGGGTTAGATTACAGATACGTTCGCCGGTTTTCATACACTCATCGTAGTCCATGTTCCAACCGGTAACGGAATTGAGCAGTTCGATAAAATAAGAGGACAGCTGCGCTTCGGAAGCTTTTCCTCCGATCTGTTCCGCAGCCCGCAGACTTTCGGCGAATTTTTCACCAGGATCGAATATGCCCCCCCGCCAGTTTTTAACAGGGACCCCTCCGGTTCGAAAAGCCACTTTAATCTCTTCGACATAATCCTCGATGACGTCAGTTCGTTTTTTACGGGGGCACGCATGGTAGATTTTCTTGTTGCATTCTTTGAGCCTTGCCCTATCGAATACAGGAATTTCTTGGTTTCCTCCTACTACGATAGCCTTGAGCTTCTTCGATCCCATCAGGGCTCCCAGACCGCACCGAGCTGCTGCTCTTCCTTTTTTTCCATCATTCATAATGGCTGCGAATCTCACGAGCCTCTCCCCGGCCCGCCCAATGGTTGCCACGCTGACCTTGCCGTCAGTTTCCCTCCTAAGAACCTTTTCCACCTCGTAGGTGTCCATACCCCAGAGCGAACTCGCGTCACAGATTTCCGCCTTACCATTGTAAAGCCTGAGATACACTGGTTTTTGCGCCTGGCCCTTTATAACTATCCCCATAAAACCGGAGCGCCTGAGCTTATCGGCCCAGCTCCCTCCGGAATGAGCCCTTCCCCATATATTCGTTAGCGGAGATAAGCCGGCGACAATATGGCGGCTGCTTTGCTGCACAACTCCAGTCAACGGCCCGGTCATGAATATTAACGGGTTTTCGGGGGCAAAAGGCTCTGTATCTGCAGATGTTTCCTCCCAGAGTATCTTTGCAGCCAGACCTGCTCCCCCAATATATTTCCTCATCACTTCCTCACCAGGTTCCCTGGCTTCAGTTCTCCCTTCGGTAAGATCAACCCATAGAATTTGAGTGTTATAGCCGTCTGCCATTACAAATCTCCTTTAAAATGCTGTATTCCCAATAAACTCAGAAAAATATGCCTTACAATAACTTGAGGTTAGAAAGGTAATAGTTAACAGTATTTGTCAACAATTTAGGTGTCAAGTGATTTACTTTCTGACATGTCTAGCGGATAATTAATGCCGAACTCATGCGTGGCAGAAACCGTAGCGCATACACCGATCCATATACAAAGACGCGGTCTAAATGGCCAGACGTCCTGCAGCGTATATTTTGGCAATAACCGAATCCGTTATGGTAAGCGCCAGCGCGAATTAATTTTAAATGTAATGATTTTCGTTTGTAGCTTTTAATTATCGAATGCTATTAAAATGAGGTGATTACATCATCCCCGGCGGTACCCCTCTGTTTGAGATTATGTAATTGAGCATATTTGTTTAGTTGATATCAATCAATTGACATAATACGAGAAATTTTCAGTTCGCGGGTAAAACTACTTATGGGTGATTTGTTGTTATTGGGGGGCAATTCCAATTAAGGAGGAATTGCCCTTTTTTGCATTATAGTGAGATAAATGATATCTGGATTGGCGATCTGGATTTTTCATGCCGCAAATACCCGAGTATCATGATTAAGCATCCTGATCATTTGCAAAATAACCAAACAGGTCCTATGGGACGAATAAGCCAACAACGCCAACTCATAATATAAATGCTAACCACACCTAAATATGGATCCGTGATTCTTGGTATAGGCCTGCTGCTAATTTCCGGGTTGGGATTTGCGGTCGGCTTCCTCATGGCCAACATGGCCACCAACGATGGAATCGACGTCAACACCTCAAATACAGTTCGATACTTGATGGCTACAGTGCTGCTGTGGGCATGGCATAAAGCAACTGGTAATCCCCAAAGGATAATGCCGCGTGAACGCTATGCGGCACTATGCTTGGGCATAGCTGTTTTTTTAGTGGGTGCGGGATATCTAGGAGCAACCCAATACATACCTGTAAGTTTGGCTGTTCTAATTTTTTACACCGGGCCTTTCTTTATTATTGTAATATCCAAATTCACCGAAAATGAACCCATAACCATCCAGCGTCTTATAGCTATTTGCGTGGCCTTTGTCGGTTTGATCCTAATCATGGGTGTAAAGTCCACGGGCCCGCTGCCCATTCGCGGAATTCTGTTAGCCTTTACATCTGCGATCGGCATGGCATTGTTTGTTACGGGCAGCAGCCTGACTATACGAACGGCTTCCCCTCAGATGGTTAACCTATACAGCCTTTTTGGCGGCACCATGCTGTTTGGACTATTCCTTTTCATCATGGGAGGTCCGTCGGGCACCATCACCATGAGCGGGGCGCTTAAACTGGTCGGATCTGGGTTGTCCCTTGCAGTCGGTTATATTACCTTCTTTTCAGGACTGAAAATCATAGGTCCTGTCAGGGCATCTATTCTATTGAATGCGGAACCGGTATTTACCATCGCTCTTGCTGCTCTTTTGCTCGGCGAACGGCTTTCATATTCGCAAGGTATAGGTGCTGCTCTGGTAATTGCTGGGATCTGTTTGATCACCTACCAACCTGTTGCTGCAACTGGTAGAAGTCAGCACCATTAGTGAATATTATTAAGGCGTAAACTTAAAAGCTACCAAGGATTACGAGCGGAGGTTAAGGGAAAGTCCCTTTGCATATTCGAATTATTTCCAAGCAATTGTAATAAAGGTCTCTATTTAAAATTACAATGAAACTGAACAACCCTCGTCTTATAGACGAGGGTTGTTCAGTTGATTCCTAAAAAACGTAGTATGACCACAATGGGATAGTATAGAAAACGATCGAGAATATTGAAGTACAACAAGGCAAGCACTATGAGAAAACCATAGGGTTCGATTTTGCTTATGGCATACGCCTGTTTTCTTGGAAGCAGACCGACAAGCACTCTTCCTCCATCAAGTGGTGGAATGGGAATAAGGTTAAATATTGCAAGAAACACATTAAGTTGAATGGCCACAATAATGAAAATCAGGAATGGTCTTATAGAAATTTCCAAAAATATGGCTCCTTTAAATACAATGGCGAATATTCCTGCAAGCAATAAATTGATGAGCGGTCCACCCAGCGCTGACCACATCATCCCTTTTCTCGGATTCCTAAAATTCAGGGGATTAATCGGTACTGGTTTAGCCCACCCAAAGACAACTGGGGATTTCATAAAAATGAGCATCACAGGGACTAAAATAGTTCCGAATGGATCGATATGATCTTTAGGATTCAGGGTGAGACGACCCTGAATTTCCGCAGTTCTATCCCCTAACTTTCGTGCAATCCAACCATGAGCAAATTCATGAAAAGTTAACGCCATAAAAAGAGCGACAATCTTTATCAAAATCATCCCTATATCCATATATGTGCAAACTCCTATGAATTATGTTGCAATTACTGGCTAATGCAATTCTCTTCAAAAGAGGGCTTTTATAGTAAGTTCCAAAACATAATTGTATCATTACCTATATCAGTATCCTCTACTGAAAGTCCATCAATTCACATATGATTTGGGAACATGGTGGGAAAAAGGAAGAAAAAGTGACGATTTGAAAGGAGTGCGTTTACCAAAACCTTTTAGCAAATGATGCATTGATATGTAGACAGCTAATATTAAAATATTACACGAAAAGGATAATAAATTATCCTGTACCACTGGGATGCGGTAATTGTTTAACATCAAATCGATGGTTTGAATGGTCTGTTTTAAAAAAACTGATAGATGTAATTCCCAGAAATAAAGACAACAATAATTAGCAAGATTAATTTGATGGTAGCCTCGGGGAGACTCGGGGAGACGATGCTGAAATTTTGCACCCAGATACATACCAATAAGGCCACCAACACCCAACAGCAATCCCAGCAGAAAATCGGGTGGAGATGTCGTTCCGTTGTGAAGCGGAATGGTACTATAAAAAATCATCCCGGCCAACGATGTCATGAAATTGGCAGACAAAACAGCACCTGCTACAGCATATATGGGTAGGTGCAAAATGGTCACTAGAAATGGTGCTATGATTGCACCTCCGCCAATGCCATAAATACCACTAATTATGCCCACTATCAGACAGAGGAACAGTACAACAGTTCCACTAAATTGGATATTTTCACCATTGAATTTGAACTGAATGGCCTTTAATCTGAAAGATAAATGGTGTACTTGATAGCTATCTGCCTTCTTTTTCTTTGTCTTTGAATCAATAGAAAGGTGCCTAAGATCGAGAAATAGACGCCATCCAACATAAAGTAGCACTAAACCGACGAATAGCTTGAACGTTTTGGGATCGGGCATTAGCGTTACCCTCAAATAGTACCCGATAAGTACGCCCGGTACCGCTCCTGATAAAATACAAACTATCAGAGGCCAAAGTATACGTCTGCGTTTTACATAGCTTGCGATACCACCTGGCGTGCCGACAACATTGTATAAGAAATTTGTTGCGCCAACCGATGGGGTTGTAAATCCCAGAATGCTGATCTGAAAAGGCAAAAGCAGGAAGGCTCCGGAAACCCCGGCCATCGATGTAAAAAACGATATGACCAGTGCTACTATTATTGGTAGAAAAACATAAGTCTGAATACCAGCGGTTGGGAATGTGATCTGAAAAATTTCCATATTGATGACAAAGTCTTCTAACCCGAAAGGATTTTTTATTGGATTTTATATTGTTGACGTATACAGAAGCTGTTTTGCTATCTTTACCCACCAATGGCATACATTGAACGGCTTTCCGATTGATTGGCAACTGTAGCAGAAATTCTGTGTTGTTGGGGTTTGTGCAAAATGGATTTTCGAATATGTTCGATCAGGTCTGCCTGACTCCCACCATTTCTTAATGAGGATTTAAGGTCTGTTTCTTTATGAGCCTGATCTAACCCCGGAACTTTTGGGATGATTTCTTTGATCGGCAGGTACATTTGCTTGAAGCTAAACAACCGGTTTTTATCAAACGGCATCATTTCGATGAAGCGAACATGATAAGGACTATTAATACTCAGATCAGCAAGATTTGAGACCTCATTATCATTAACACTACGCATGACAACCGTATTAATCTTTATGGGTGCCATACCGATCTTTTCAGCCTCTTGAATACCTGCCAACACGGCCGTTAATCGGTCTTTGCCGGTAATTCTTGCAAATTTCGCCCGATTCAATGTATCCAGACTGATGTTGACCCGTTTAACGCCCGCATGAAACAGTGGTTCGGCAAGCTGCTTTAGGCGCACACCATTGGTTGTCAACGTGAGTTCTTTCAAACCATCAATTTCTGCCAACATGCTACACAATAGGACAATATTTCTGCGAACGAGAGGTTCGCCACCGGTGATCCTTATTTTTTTAATACCAGCGGTAACTGCAGCCGAACTCACTTGAAGTAACTCTTCGAATGAAAGAACTTCAGATCTGTTTACATGTTGTTGCTCTGAAAGGGCAGGCATGCAGTAGCCGCACCTAAGGTTACAATGATCCGTTACAGAGATCCTAAGATACTCTATTTTTCTGCCATATCTATCAATAAGCATCGTCGAATTAATCCTTCTATGGTTACATACCCTTACCAAAGGGACAATGTGGATAGACACATTCTTTGCAATCTTTGCAAAGCCCGCCATGTCCCATGAAAGCCAATTCCTTTTTGCCGATTTTTTGGCCTGCTAGGATACGGGGCAAGACCAGATCGAGCACCGTCGTTCTGTGATGCAGACCACAAGCCGGCACACCTAATATCGGGATATCACCGATATAAGCGGTAAGAAACATAGCGCCTGGCAGCACAGACGCACCATACTGAATCTCCTTGGCACCTGCCCTGCGAATAGCCTTGCGAGTAACGTCATCCGGATCAACGCTCATACCGCCACTAAGAAGAAGTAAATCGCAGCCTTTGTTTAAATGCGATTGAATTGCATGACTGATTTTATCCTCATTATCAGGCGCATACGCTATCTCTATTACTTTCGAACCTAAAGATTCTATTTTTTCTGAAAGAACCGGTGCGAAACGGTCTTCAATAAGCCCATGATAAACCTCGTTACCGGTTATCACCAAACCAGCCTTGGCTTTCCTCATGGCCATAACTTGCAAAGTCTGTTTGTTTTGGGCGGCGATTGCCGCTGCACGTTCAACCGGTGCCCGTTTCATCACCAAGGGAATAGCACGTGTGGCACCCACAAGGTCTCCTTTTTTTACCAATGTGCCGCTGTGTAGTGTTGCACACATGACTTCATCGATCATGTTCATGGCCGCCAATGAGAAAGTATCCACCTGCAGGAGGCCATCTAAGGCGGCATGTAGACTGATTTTACCTTCCTTGGCATTGTCTTCCCAGGTAATCCCTTGACCTGCAAGGGCTTTTGCTAATATAGCAGCTGCTTGGTTTTCGTGAATCTCATCATCAGCCAGATCAATTAGATACAAATGATTCTTACCTAACTTTTGAAGTCGGCAGATATCGTCATCACATACCGTATGACCTTTGCGGAAGGCTGGCCCTTTGAATTCGCCAGGTCGAATTTCGGTGATGTCATGGGACAATTGTGTCCCCACAGCGTTTTCAACTTTTATTTTTTTCAACATGGAATCTCTCCTTTGAAATAGAGCAAAAGTAATCTTAATGCAGATGCAATAGATTGCAGCTATCAGATTTGGCGCTGTCAACCGGCATATCCGACTCCTTCAAGGGCGTCCAATCCATCTCCGGCCATACGATATCGCGGGCATGTTTGAAATAGCTTTCGCTGGTGCATGGTTTGCATAGGACTTTATTGTTACGGATAATTTCGCGGCCATCCCGGATTACCTGTCCACAACGATGGCAGGTTGCTTTATAACGGGTCGAGCCCGGCATATCTTCTTCTTTTAACCTGGCATCGACCTTTTGCACCCG
The DNA here is from genome assembly GCA_964633115.1 of uncultured Desulfobacterales bacterium. Classification (GTDB taxonomy): domain Bacteria; phylum Desulfobacterota; class Desulfobacteria; order Desulfobacterales; family B30-G6; genus B30-G6. Next base: position 1,283 of record CAZWEO010000164.1, on the reverse strand, counting down.
AAAAAGGGAGCTGTCCGGCATGCGTTTATAGGCTTCCAATTGGCGGGCGTGTTTGCCCGGAATTTCGGGAGTGTACACTTCGGCCAGGTCGCGGGATTCCTCCGTAGATAAAACTCGAAATGCTTTGCTGGTTTCAAGATTGACAAAAGTGGCCGCCATAATGCCATAGTCCATGAATTTCAAGGAGCGCCTGCCCAGCTTGACGCCTGTTACAAAGGCAACTGCATCGGCGGTGCACCGGTCCATTTCGACAAAGACAATCAGCTTTTTTATCTGTCTGCGGCTGGAAGGATTATCCAAACCGATCAGCCGGCAGCCGAGCATGGCCATGCGCACGCCCACGACCTGGCCCGGGCACAGATGGCCATGTGATTCGGATGAACCTTTCAAAAGTGTATTAAAATTCTGCATGTCATTTTCCCAAATTGGTTATGTTGATATTAACATAACGCCTGCCAAAAAAATGCCAATCCGTCGGCACAGGCCCGGTTTAACAATTCTGTTGAATCACTTCGGGCTCCACTGACGTTTCAGCTGGCCGTAAACTGTTTAACATGGCAACCACTGCACGGTGGTCGTCTTTAACAAATGCTTCGGTTGTTCTGGCCAGTTTCCGGTAGAAGGCGGTTTGGGCATTTGTTGCGGCCCCATCCGCAAAATCTGAGATCCATGCACAGAGGTGGTTTTCCAAAAATGCATGCTGGCTTTCCAGAATGCCAGTTAATTGGATTGTGTCTTTTTTTAATACAGCATCTATTTCCTTGATAATCAGGTAGTGCATGAATTCGAGTTCCGCACTGATATGGTCGGGGATGTCATTAAAATTTTCAGATGTTGTCAATCCAGCATCTGCGTATCTTAACAATATGTCCATGGTGGAATCTTCCATGAGCCTTCTCTTTCCTTCGAGGTAAACAGAACCATACGGTGGTGCCAACAGACTATAGGGCCCAATAAATAATCTCGAAAAGTCTTGTATCAATGTGTCTATATCAATTCCACCAAGGTCGTTTACATTCAGCAGATTTGGCTGATAAAGTTCATCAGAATCTAAGGTCTGAAAAATTAATTCCAATTTTTTAACCGTCGAAGGCAGTTTATTATTCGGTAGGTTATAACATTCCGCCAATTGAACATAGGCGTCTTTGCGTATTGATTCCCAGTTAAGAAAATCATCAATCTTCATCGGTGTTCTCCTGACATTATATTTTGATATGAGCTGATGGTAGTTTCCATACCGCTGGGAAAGACATTCCTCCCAGCGGTATAGAGTTAAAAAAATG
>CAZWEO010000163.1:0-9516 GCA_964633115.1 uncultured Desulfobacterales bacterium | reverse complement strand
CGATAAGAAAATTCTTCCCAGCGTATAAACCTATCGGCTAAGGTAACGGCATTGGTTTTACAATTGGCTGAGAAAAGGGTTTTCCTGTGGGGTAAAACTCTTAAAAGGTGACAACTTTTAATCAGAACTTGACCTTAGCGTGAATTTGGATTGGAACATATTTCTAACACCTGGCAAAATACCAGTGTTGACAGTATCAGCAGCTTAAATATATCCTAATACGACACATCTTAAAACCTTTTAAATCATCACAAAGCAATCTAAATATAGTGTCTGTCTATAAATAGGCAAATTTGGTCGAGGTCAAGGCATGAGAAAAATTTTACTGCAGACATATAGTTGATATTTCGAGGATAGAATTTTTCACATAACGCCGAGATCGAGCAAATTGGACATTTATGGATAGGCACTAATTAGGAAGAAAGAATAACATGCACAAACAAGTATTGAGCAGACTATCTCCGCAGGGGCTGGTGGAATGGGTCATTAAGCATCCAGCCGTTGTTATTCTGGCTATTTTTATTGTCACCGCTCTGTTTGCCTGGCGAATACCAACGCTGTCATTCAAAACTTCCATCTATGATTTAATCATTGAGGACCTGCCGCAAACCGCTCGTTATGAAGAATTCAAGGGTCTGTTTGGCTCGGATGAAATCATTCGTGTGGTTATAAAATGTGACGACATATACGATCAGACCACTTTTCAGAAAATTCAGGAGCTATCAGAGAAAGCGGCCAAAATGGATGGTGTCCGCCGCGTGATCAGCTTGCCGGAGGTTAAAAAGGCAGTTGATTTTACCGGCAAATGGGATTTGAACAAGTTTTCAGCCGTCATGGCCAATGTGGATTTGTTCAAGCAGAACCTATTTTCAGCAGATCACAAAACAACGGTTTTGACGCTGGTGCTTAAAATTGATGCCGATCCAGATCAGGTGATCGCGGATGTCAATCAACTCATGGCCGAAACCTCGAAAGAGCTGTCTCTATACCAGATAGGTATGCCCCTGGTTTCCCAGGCCCTGGCGCAGTTGACTGAGAAAGATTTTTTTCGTCTGCCGCCCATCACATTTGTCCTGATTGCGATCGTGTTGGCGGTTTTATACCGACGATTTTTCTATATTTTAATCCCTTTGGTATGCGTAACCCTGGCTTTAATCTGGAACTTTGGCCTCATGGCCATCACCGGCATTCCCCTGTCCATTCTGACCATGATCGTGCCGATTTTTCTGATTGCTGTGGGGACGGCCTATTGCCTGCACGTCGTAACTGAATATCGTACCCAGTCAATTGCGATACCAGACAATAAATTGGCGACCATTACAACTTTTGGTAACATCGCTTTTCCAACGATTTTGGCTGTGGTTACCACGGTCATCGGTTTGGGATCTTTACTCGTCAGCCGGATTGCGGCCATACAGGAGTTTGCCATATTCGCCTGCATGGGTATTATCAGCTTTCTTGTGATTTTGCTGACCCTGATGCCCGCGGTCATGTCTCTTTTGCCCTTGCCAAAAAAGAAATCCAAAAAGCAATCCCAGAAAACGGGTATGCTGGACCGTCTGATTGATGGTATTGTCAGCCTCGATTTGGATTACCAAAAAATCACCTTACCTGTAATCGGCGTCCTGGTGCTCTTCTGCATCATTGGCATATTTAAGATTCCAGTGGAGAGCAATCCGATTGGGTATTTTAAGGAAGATACCGAGGTGAGCCGTAATTTCCATGACATCTATCAACATTTATCGGGTAGCTTTCCCATCAATGTGGCCATGTCTGGCTCGGCCGAAGATTATTTTCAGAAGGTCGAACATATTGCCGAGATTGAAAAAATGCAGATGTATATCAATACGCTGCCCGGTATCGACAAAACCATATCTTTTGGCGATTACCTCAAGCTGGTCAATTATGCTTCCAACCAATTTAAGCCGGAGAATTACCGTCTGCCGGAAGAAGCTTGGGAGCTGCGGATGCTCATCAACAGTTATAAGATGATGCTGGGCGAAGATATGTTGAATCGATTCATGTCCCCAGACTTTTCCAAGACCAATATCTTGTTATTGACCCATATATCGAGTTCGCGGGCATTTCTGGATGCCAAGAAAAAGATTCTGCGACATGCCCAGGATACGGCTCCCAAGGATATCAACTGGGAGGTTACCGGGTTTGGCATGGTCATATCGGAAAGCAGCCACCAAATCACGAGTGGGCAGGTAAAAAGCCTTTCCATTACCATGGTGATCGTTTTTGGCATCATGTTTCTGCTGTTTTTATCGAGTAAAGTCGGGTTGATCGCCATCGTACCCAACCTGTTCCCGATCATCATCAACTTTGGCATCATGGGCTGGTTGGGAATCGAATTGTCCATGTTCACCAGTCTGATAGCCAGTATTGCCATTGGTCTGGCCGTCGATGATACCATTCACTATCTGGTACGTTACAACCGGGAATTCAGAAAGGATCTGGATGACCGACGGGCACTTCGGGAGACCTTGCGGCACATCGGGCGTCCGATTATTTTCACCACATTGACCATCAGTATTGGATTTTCAGTGTTGGCCATGTCGAGCTTTAAACCCACGGCCATCTTTGGAACCATGATGGCCATCACCATGTTTTCCGCCTTGGTGGGAGATCTTATCCTACTACCATCTTTGTTACGGCATGTGGAATTGGTGACCCTATGGGATCTGGTACGGTTAAAGTTGGGCAAGGATCCGGAATTTGGCATCCCCTTGTTCAATGGTCTTTCAAGAACTCAGATCCATTACATCATCATGGCGGGGACCCTAAAACCCATTGCCGGGGGAGAGGTGCTATTCCACAAAGGAGCGGCCAGCAATTCCATGTGCGCACTGATATCTGGGACCATGGACGTGGTGGAGCCGGAAAACGAGGCGGAAGATATCAAGAAGCATGGGATTTACAAGCAGATAAACAAGGCTCGCGAAGGTGATGTTATCGGAGAAATGGGTTTGCTGCGAGGTGCCCCACGGTCGGCTACCGTGATTGCTTCCGAAGACTGTGAATATCTGGAGATCAACCTAAAAATGATCAAAAGGCTGCAATGGCTTTATCCGCCCACCGCCAATCGGTTTTTTATGAACCTCATGACGATTTTATGCGATCGCATTGAAGCTGTTACCAACAGCTATGCCTGTGAGAGCGTTGTCGATGACCTGACTGGTTGGTATAATCGACGCGGATTTATAAATATTTTAGAAACAGAGATCCATCGATCAAAGCGCTATCATGAGCACCTAGCATTATGTCTGATGGGCATCAATTTTGAAGTGGCCGACGCGAAGATGAGTTTTGAGATCAAGGACAGAAATTTTCGCATGATCGGGCAAACCCTGTCGAACCTGATTCGAAAAAGCGATTATCTCGGGCGCTTGGATGCAGAAACATTTGCCCTTCTGATGCCGCAGACCTCGGCCCAACAGGCAGAACCGGTCTGTCGCCGGTTGCGAAACTTGTTGATGGCAAAGCGAATCGATGTGGATGGTATCAATTTGGAAGTCGTACTCAGTATTGAGGATTACGATTTTAAATCAGAGCATACCGGCGAGCAATTGCTTGAACGGTCAAGTAAAAATCTATTAATTAAACAAAAGGGTTAAAAGCCTAGCGCCATCAAAGGATAGCCGCACAGAAAAGCACATCGACCTTCTATTTCGCCCATTGAGACAGTCTCATCGGGAAATCACGAAACGTGGAAAACAGGGTGAGGTTCAATTTTATACTAAAAGTAAATTCATTCTAAGTATAAATTAATTTATACTTGAAATAAATTTACTAATGGTATAATTGTAGGATTATGAAAAATCCATTTGTATATAGCAGTACTGCAGAAGGTGAATCGTTTTGCAACCGCAAAATGGAACTGAGTGATCTTTCTGACGTCTGTTTGAATGGACAAAATGTATATATTTATGCTCATCGGCGTCTTGGTAAAACATCACTCATAAAGGTTCTTTTAAAGCGATTGAATAAAAAACGGCCAGATATAAAAACATTTTACATCGATCTTTACGGAACACTTGATGAAAAGGATTTTATCGCGACCATTTTTCAAAGTTTTGCCCAGGTTGAAACAAAATTGGAAAAACTGGCAAATGCCCTGAAGATACTTTTTACGAGTGTGAGGCCCAAACTCTCCTACAATCCTGACAACAACCATATAGAGGTTGAAGCGTCCTATGATCCCAATGAAAAGATGCTCGTGTTTGACGAGGTTGTAGAATCATTGAGACGGTATTCGAAGAAGACAAAGGCAGTTGTCGTTTTTGATGAATTTCAAGAGATTAGCGGCTACGGTGATAAGACAATCGAGAAGCGTCTTCGAAAAATCATCCAGCACCATCATAATGTTTCTTACATGTTCTTGGGGAGCCAACGCCACATGTTGGAGCAGATGTTTACAGAAAACAATCGGGCTCTATATAATCTGGCGATGCCGTATCCACTATCCCGCATTGATTCCGGTCACTATCGCACCTGGCTCAAAGGACTTTTTCGGAAATATGGTAAAACAGCTCCGGCTGATGAAGTGATTGACAGTATTGTTACCACTTGTGAAAATCATCCCCTGTTTGTGCAGCAGTTTTTTTATTTTTTATGGAAAGAATCTGAAATAACACCCTCTGTGATTCAGGGGGTAGAAGACATAATCTTGGAACGCAGATTTCATGAATACGCAAATATTTGGGACAAACTGACACCAAACCAGAAGAAGTCCTGCATATTGTTATGCAGATTCGGCGGGGAAAGTATTTATCAGGTCAAAAACTTACAGCAGATTGGACTGAAAGGTTCCTCCCAATTGAAGAAAGCTATGGAGTACTTAATTGACAAGGAAATCGTTTACAAGAACGGTACTTACCGCTTTAGCGATGTTATGTTCAATAAATGGTTAAACCGGTTTATAGTAAAATAATTACGCTATAATCTGGATGGATTTTATCAATAAATAGGAACAGCTATTATATGACCAGCACGGCGACTGATGAATTCAACGATCTGTTTCAGCTAAAAACCCTGTATGATGTCAGTAAAGAGCTGTTTGCAGCCAAAGACACCAAGGCTGTTTTACAGAACTTTTTACTCACCATCATGGGTTCCATGGGCGTGGCTGAAGGGCTCATCGCTCTGTATGATCGTCGAAAAAATAAAATTACGCCAATCATCGATAGGGGCTTCGATGAAGAAGCCCTAAGCTCGTTAAACCATTCGTGTGGCCATTTTTTTAGAAACGCAGATCTTGATGCAGTCCAGAGCACCGAATTTCGCTCAAATGCAGGCGATTTTCCCAAAAAAATAAAAACATTGGTTCCATTCAGATTGGATCAAAAAAACAGCGGTGTATTGCTTTTGGGCGATAAAATCAGCACCCGAGGCTTTGCACAAAAAGATATCGATCTATTGCTGACCCTAACAAACCACCTCATTATTGCCCTCAGAAATGCGAATATTTTACAACAAATGGCCGGCCTAAACAAAGACCTGGAACGAAAAAATATAGATCTTGAAAAGGCCTTTGAAGATCTGGATCGACGCGTCTATCATCTAAAAACCCTGAACGATATCAGTCGGGATATTTTCAGTACGGTGGAGTTTGAGGCCATCATCAATCATTTTTTACTCATGATCATGGGTAATTTTGGGGTCATGCAGGGCGCTGTTTTAATGTCGTCAAAAGAAAGCCAAAAAGTCACATTTTTTAAAGGTATGGGTTACGATGATGCCGAAACTGCTAAATTGAAACAGGGGGCGGGGCAATTGATTGGGCAGTTCACCTTGACAGAGGATGTAACTGTCCAGGCAATCATCATGAGTCCAAAAGAGCTGGACCCACTGGACATATGCGTTTTGCCATTTATAGTTCGGGATGATTGTATTGGGTGCCTGTGTCTTGGCGCCAAAATAATTGGCGAACCCTTTAATGACGATGACAAGGAACTCATGGTGACCTTGGTTAACAGCCTTGTCGTTGCCTTGAAAAATTCGTTAAGTTTTGACAATATTAAACAACTCAACCAGGATCTTCAGGAAAAGAATACCCAGCTGGAAGAAACGCTCACCGAGCTCAAAGCAGCTCTCAGAAAAGTTGAATTGCTGGAGAGCATTAAGTCGAATTTGAGTAAATTTGTACCCACGGCGGTTACGAGACTGGTGGAGAATGCAACATCTTCTGAAATTCATGAGGCCCAGGAGCAGGATATTTCGGTTCTGTTTTTGGATATCGAAGGATATACAAAAATTACCAACGACATCGGTGCCACCAATGTCAACACCTTGATAGAAAAGTATTTTTCAGTGTTCATGGACGCTATTTATGCCAATGAAGGCGATGTGGTGGAGACGGCCGGCGATGGCTTGATGGTTCTTTTCCTTACGGAAGAAAAGAAGGAAAACGCGGTTCAAGCTGTCCGGGCAGCCCAAACCATCATCGAAAAGGCGTGCTCCATAAATGATGAATGCACCCTGGATTCCGAACGCTGTCTGGTGAATGTGGGGGTTTCCTCGGGCAAAGCCTTTGTGGGGGCAGCCAAATTCGAAAGCATCATCGGATCGCGCTGGACCTACACGACCCATGGCAATATAGTCAATGTAGCGGCCAGACTATGCGGTCAGGCCAAAGGTGGCGAGGTATTGTTGTCTGAAGAAACGGTAAAGAGAACCCAAGATGTATTTCACTTTGCATCTTTAGGGGATTTTCAGTTAAAAAATTTGGCGGAAAAGGTAGAAGTTTTTACTTTAAGAGAGGCATAAAGATTTCATGAACTTTCTTTTTAGTTGACACCCGAGATAATTTTTTTTAGGTTGAAGATCTCTCGTTAGTATTCGCAAAGTTATCAAAGTCTTAGAAGATCGGATATCAATAAAAATGACGGAAAATCAAGCTGATAGCACAGTAAAAATTATATTGGCCAATCAAATCGGCTATGAGCGCCTAGCAATGGCTTGCTCTGCATCATTTGCCAAAATGTTTGGCTTTCCAAAAGACCGTATTGAAGACCTGAAAACCATTGTGGCCGAAGCATCCATCAATGCCATGCAGCACGGCAACAAAGGTCGGGCAGATGCAAAGGTCATTGTAACCTTTGGTTATCAAGAAGATATGATTCGGGTAAAGGTTGCCGACGAAGGGGAAGGCATTAAGGAAAAGCCGCCCAACCCGAACATAAACAAAATAATCGAAGAAGACGAGGTTGTATGCGGTTTCGGCTTATTTTTGATTGAGCAATTAGCGGATCAAGTTGAATATAGAAAGAACGCAGGTAAAGGCCATGTGGTCGAGATGGCTCTCAAGATGAAAGCGTAGGCTGGATATGCAAAACAAAAATGAAATAGCACTCGAAAAGCATGAGTCCGTGATCCTGTTGAATATACAGGGGGATATTACTTCCTTTTCCGAACCTTTTCTCAATCAAGCCTATGCTGAGGCCAATGACCAGGGGGCTCAGAAAATATTGCTTAATGTCGAAGAAGGCGCCTATATCAACAGTGGCGGTATTGCCGTACTGATTCAAATCCTTGCGCAAACCAAAAAGAATAACCAGCAGATTTGCATCGCTGGTCTGTCCGATCATTTTAAGAAAATATTCAACATGGTGGGTATTACCAAGTTTGCCGACATACATGAGGATGTTGACAGCGCCATCACTGCAATGTCTGGATAATATGTTGTAAATGTAGTCAGAATCAAATTTAGCTGAAATACTGAAGCACCATCAAAAAATTCTCACCATTGAATTTGAATTCCTCCCTGATTGCAGCGTGGGATGAATTCAAATTATGGATAAAGATCCTTTCTTTCGAAAACCTTCTAAATAAAATGTAAACTGAACTGGTCTGTTCCAATATAGCTGGACGAAGTGTGCATTGTCATCCCGGCCAAGTGAAGCAACGCGGAACGCGAGCTGGGATCCAGAAATATGCACTTATTTTAATTTTCCCGGATAGCGCAAATGCTTCACTTCGTGCCCGGATATCAAGCCAGTCCCAAACTGTGTCGGGGACCCGGAACGATGGATTTTGACGAATTGTCACTCCCGCGGAAGCGGGAGTCCAGAAAATACCACTGGATTCCATCTTTTGCCAGGATACCCGTTTTCGCTATTCGTTACCCCGTCCAAGAGTAGCAAAGTGGAACGAGAGCCGGGGTCCAGTTCAAAGCACAGAGCATATAGCCTATTTCAAAAGGGGGGTTAAGAAATGTCGACTCAATCTGTTCTTGAAGGTAAACGCATTTTAATCGTCGATGATGAACCCGATGTCTTAGAAACCCTGGTAGACCTATTGGATATGTGTGACGTCGATGCAGCCCCTGATTTTGAATCTGCTAAAAATTTTCTAACAAATACCAGTTATGATGCTGCCATATTCGATATTATGGGGGTAGACGGGTACCAGCTCTTGGAGATCGCAAACCAGGAAGAAGTTCCGGCACTGATGCTCACGGCCCACGCCCTCTCATCGGACAACCTGATCATATCCATCAAAAAGGGCGCCCGGGCTTATCTGCCAAAAGATCGGATGATGGATATCGAATCCTTTCTTGTGGAATTGATCGAATCAGAGAGGCCTAAGAAAAAGGAGGGGGCTAGTTGGTTTGCAAGATTGAAGCCGGATTTTGATATAACGTTCGGGCAAGGGTGGCGGGATAAAGACCGCCCTTTCTGGCAGGAATTCGATCAAACCTTGGTTCATTCGCGGGATGAACTAGAGAAAATACTATAACTTATTTGAAATAGATTAGTGAGGGGCTATGTAATTTATTACATAGCCGGACTATATAAAAAATATAAGCGAGCTTTTATTTTTTATAACTATTTAATAATAATAATAAAAACAATATGGTCACAAGCAAACAAATGTGCACGAATTTTGCAAAGCAGTCTCTTTGGAGTTCAGCCGCCAGTAATGAATTGTTGGCAGGCGCACTCTCTACGATTATAAATGATCCTCTTTGACAAATAATTCAATCAGATAAGCAAAGCGCTTATTGCTTGAATCTAGCTAATAAATACAACTAGCAATTTTCCTATGTAAGAGGTTAACCCCATAGTTGCATAAAAAAGTGAGAAAAAGAGAAGTAAAAAGCTTGCGGTAGCCCATGGAATAAGGGTATAAAGAGATTGTCTAGCAAACAATCACCCTAATCCAGGAGACCACCGCAAGTGAAATCCAGTAAAGCACAAATTACGGCAAAATTCCATAAAATTCCAATGATCCGATTTGAAGACCAACAACTAACATCATTTTCCGGTTTGCTGATTTTCCAGCTGCTTTTTAAGCGCATCGACCTGAAACAGCGGCTCAAAAAATGCTTCTCACACCTAAAAACTTCGCCTATTTTTGGTCGGCATCTGATCGTGATGCTGATCATTGTTCATCTGCTTATCGGATTTCGGCGCTTGCGAGAAGTTGATTACTACCGTGATGATCCAATCGTACTACGCCACAGCGTCAATCTTTAGTTGGATTTTATAACTACCTGTAAACATAGTATAA
>CAZWEO010000162.1:0-9519 GCA_964633115.1 uncultured Desulfobacterales bacterium | reverse complement strand
GCTCTCACCTCTGTGGGAAAATAGCTGTTCAAAAATGAAACCGCTCAATTTGGGTTTCAAATACTGCCATGGCAAGTTTACCCCATGGTTGGTGTTTATGAGCAGCTTGGTACACCTTAAGCTCTTTGGCTGATTTTATTATCATAAAAAAAGAACTGAACTACTAAGACCCAAAGGGCGCGAAGGATTTATTTTTTTACCTGATCAGGGACCAGTCTTCGCTCTTCGAGCTTCGCCTCGGCAGGTACTGATCTGGTAAACCATCAAGCCCTTCGGGCAAGTATACCTCATTTTCGATCCAGCCAGCATCAATTTGTCATATTAGTTCAGATAGATATATTCAGATTGCTGCTAAGAAATAGTTTCGATTGTTAAAAGTTCGACTACCCGTAAGGTTGAAGTACTTATCGAATCGTAGGCTGACGGTTGAGTTTTTCCGGCAGGTACCCGATTCGATAAAGGTTTTTCTTCGTGTTCTTTGCGTCTTAAGTGCAGCGGGTGGTTTGTTTCAGTAGTCAAGAGTCGGGTGGGGTAAGGGATCAACAATTAAACCGCAAAGGCACGAAGGACGCGAAGATTTAATAACTTTATCTGATTGGGGACCAGTCTTCGCTCTTCGAGCTTCGCCTCGGCAGGTACAAATCAGATAAACCATCACGCCCTAGCGGGCAACATATACTTCATCAATACGCTGAATCCTATTCGAACAATTAAATCTGTTATTAAATTCAGGATATAGATGGAATAGAAATTATCGTTGGAAATGGAACGAATAAAATACCCGTAGGGTTGAGGGGTTTATCGAATTGAAGGCTGACGGTTGGGTTTTTCCGGCAGGTACCCGATTCGATCAAAGGTCTTCTTGGAGTCCTTTGCGTCTTGAGTGAAGCGGGCGGTTCAAGATCAAGAAATAAACCACGAAGGCGCGAAGGACGCGAAGATTTTGTATTTTTTCCTGATCGGAACGGACAATCAGGAATACCAATCAGCCCTAGCGGGCAACATATACTTCATCAATACGCTGAATCCTATTCGAACAATTAAATCTGTTATTAAATTCAGGATATAGATGGAATAGAAATTATCGTTGGAAATGGAACGAATAAAATACCCGTAGGGTTGAGGGGTTTATCGAATTGAAGGCTGACGGTTGAGTTTTTCCGGCAGGTACCCGATTCGATAAAGGTTTTTCTTCGTGTTCTTTGCGTCTTAAGTGCAGCGGGTGGTTTGTTTCAGTAGTCAAGAGTCGGGTGGGGTAAGGGATCAACAATTAAACCGCAAAGGCACGAAGGACGCGAAGATTTAATAACTTTATCTGATTGGGGACCAGTCTTCGCTCTTCGAGCTTCGCCTCGGCAGGTACAAATCAGATAAACCATCATGCCCTGATGGACAAATTCATTTGTCGATACTAAAAACCATTCTTTTAATGCCATCCTTCATTAGGGTAACATTCCAGTTGAGTAGAAATCCCAACGTTAATCCTGTCGCTTTTAGATATGACAGCAGCTGGGCTTCATGAATGGGCATTATTTTTTCAACCGTTTTATTTTCTATAATTATTTGATCGTCAACGATCATGTCTGCCCGAAAACCCATGTCGATTTCAATGGCATCATAATTGATTGGTATTATTTTTTCGCATACTACTTCATGCCCGGCCTTTTCCAGTTCATACGAAAGACACTTTTGATATACTGATTCAAGCAGTCCGGGTCCTATAGTTTTATACAGTGCTGCCAGGTCGCGGTCCAGCATGACTTTCTTACCGCGGATTAGGTAAATTAAGGCAGTAATGTTTTCTATGGGGATAATGTCATTCATTACTGTTTATTTATGGAGGTTCTTAGGTGCTTGGGGTTAAGGGCAAGAGCTAAGATTGAACCGCCCCGGTGAAATACGCTACGCTCCTCATTGCATGAATTTCACAGGGTAAACAAAGGACGCGAAGATTTATTTTCTTAATCTGATCGGGGTGCCAGTCTTCGCTCTTGGAGCTTTTCCAAGACTGGCGACCGATCAGATTCAACATCATGCCCTACGGGAAAATTATACTCTTTAAACATATTGAAGCTAAACATACATTATTGATCACGATAGAAAAGGATGCTGATTATTGTATGAATTGCATTAATATTGAAGAAGTGTGTTACCCGAAGAGTTAAAGGGTTTATCGAATCAGTTGCCCTGATTCGATAAAGGTTCTTACATGGCGTACTTTGCGTCTTAGTGGTTCGAGATCAAGCGATTGTCGGAGGTCAGAGGTCGGAGATCGGAAATCAGATCTCTGAATCCTGATATCCTAATTTCTATTTTCTAATTTCTATTTTTTGTTTCAGATAAGGGTGTAGAGAAAGTCAAGGTTCATTTTGCCTGATGTTGTAAATACCATTCATAGGTGTCACGAATACCATAGTGCAAATCAATCTGGGGCTGCCAGCCAAGTTTGGTGAGGCGTGACACATCCAAGAGTTTTCGGGGCGTGCCATCTGGCTTGTCCGGATCGTATTCGATGTCGCCTTGGAAACGTCTGAACGAGAAACATTCATACTCTTAACTCTTTTTATCATGCCAGGCTTGACCAAGCATCCAGACAAAGCTTTCAGCACAGTGCTTATTCTGGATTCCCATCCCCTCCTCCGAGGGGACAAGCTTTCACGGGAATGACTGGAAGGGCTCAGGGACCTTGTCGTGAGTTGCGGGGTTCGAGTTTCGGGTTCCGACCTTCTATCGGAAGTTTCATAATTTTGATTTAAGAATGGATTTCAAAGGCAGAAATAGCCTTGGGCTACTATCGCTTAGGCGAGTAAATCCAAACGTCTCATAAAAACCTTTGGCTTTGTCGTCAATGGCATCCACGACCATGGCATAGATTGCAATTTGGACACTGACCGATAGTGTTCGTTTAATAGCATCGGCCAGTAGCATTTTTCCAATCCCGCGTCCCTGAGCACTTTTGCTAACCGCCAGTCTGCCTATCAGCGCACCGGGAACCGGATGCTTCGGCAATTTCCGAGCAAGCTTTTCAGGCAATTGGCTTAGTTCAATGGCCAAGGTACTAAGAGTGTAATAACCAAGCACCTTCTTTGGTTTATCGGGCTGCGTCGCTACAAAAACACGACTGATGCGGCGTTTGATATCTTGCCCGGCTTGTTTATGAATATAGCGATCCAGCGCTTCTACATCACAGTGGAAGTCAGCTTTACCATGAGTGGTGTTAAGCGGCTCTATGACCAGATTTTGGAAATCCGTCATTTACCGACGACGCGCTTATCATGTTCTTCAAGAGCTGCGGTCAATCTGCGATTAAAATGTACCGGCGCGGCCAACGCGTCGAAAAAAGCCCTGGAATATTGCATATTTAAAGTCATCATCTCATGGTCCTGAACAGTTTTCTCTGCACGTTCCAAGGCACCAATAAGTATGAAATGACTGACAGTTTTTCCCTCAAAGCCGGCCGCACGTTCTATAAGACGCTTTGTGCTGCTATTCAGACGGAGGTTGATTCGCTCGTTTTTTTTTTGAGTTGCCGCATCCATGTATAAATTCCTCTAATTTGTTATAAACACACTAATAAGCGTACGTCATATTGGTGCCTATGTCAACAAGCTGGGGGTCACATCTTGAATAGCATCGAATAACCCGGAAGCTATTTGCTAAAAAATCTCTCGAAATCCGGTTACCTGAATGCGCTTTAATGTTTCTTTATTCATAGAGAGACATCTATCATCGAATGCGCGATAGGATTGGGATCGGGTTTCGCCACAAAATCCTGTATAGCAACGCTCTAGGTCATGCAAATTCAGTTTTTGTTTTTTTCGTCCTGATCAGATGAAGAACTGGAGCCTACCGGAATCGATATGACTTCACGCTTAGCTGCGGCCACGGCACGATTGGCAATGTCCTGAACCTTCTCATAAGCCTGCTCTTGTCTTTTCGAAAGCTGCGCCATTTGGGCTTCTTGAGAACTGACGAGTTTTTCAAGGGATTCTATTTTGCTTGCAAGCACATTCTTCTGACCTTCAAATTGGGCTTCAAGCAGCGCTCGGGATTGGTCAAAATCTCTGGTCAGTCCTTTTGTTGTTGCCGCATCAGCCGCCTGAACTTCGGATTTCAGCCGTTCCGGAAAACTGTCCACTTCCTTACGCAATCTGGCAAGTTCGTCTTCTTGTTCCGCAACCGATTTTTCACGGGCCGTAACCTCCATATTGCGCTGGTTCATCTCCTGCTCAAAATCCTTGCGATTTTGAGCGATTTCATTTTCAAGGGCGCGCAGTTCATCTTCCAAGGCATTTTTTCGCTGCTCCTTTTCCCGTTCAAAGACGTATTCATATTCTTCCCTTTCGCGTTGGCGCTGCTTTTTATTATCTTCTGCCTGCTCTTTGACAATTCGGTGATGCTCCTTAATTTCCCCATCCCATTTTGTTCGGGCTGTCTGCCTCTCCTCTTCGAACACCTGCCGTCGCATTTCCATCTCCTGCGCGAACTCGGCTTTTTTAATCTGCTGAGCTTCGATGAGAGCCGCCAGGTCGGACGCGGTTGTCTCGATCTCATAAAGGGTCTGGAGCTCTTCTTGTTTTGCTTTTAGCGCCGATTTAATTTTTCGATATTCATCAATTTCATTTTCGAAGCTTTCAGCCAGTGACGTTAATTCACGGCTGAAATCACTTTTGAGCGAATAGAGCCGCTGAAGCGGGTCTTGGGATGCCTGGGCATCTGCAGTGGCCTCGGCTGCCATCATTTCCATTTGTTTACGGGCTTTTTCGGCATCGAGGACCTGCTTTTCACGATCTTTTAGTTGATGTTTTACAATTTGATAGGCGTCGAGCATTTCCTTTTTGGTGTTTGCCATGCTTACATTGGGTGTTTCGGTTGTTTTAGGCATAATCGTTGTCCTTTTTTGCGTTACATTTTCAGTTGTCCGGGCGAATCTGGCAGCTTGTTTTTTATCAATTTGAAGCCAAGATGCCGGCAAGGGTGTGGCGGCAGTCCGAGTTCATTTAGCCTCATGTTGTAAATGCCATTGGATTATATCTTAAGCCGATTTTATCGCTATTGGAGGTCGCAAATTGCGACCTCCAATTTGAAAACTCTGATTTGGAAAGCTCGAACATGAAGTCTTCTGGAAATCTTTCGATATTCCTTTTTACTTGCTCCTTCAACCTCTTTGTTTCAACTCCATACAGTGCTGCCAGGTCGCGGTCCAGCATGACTTTCTTACCGCGGATTAGGTAAATTAAGGCAGTAATGTTTTCTATGGGGATAATGTCATTCATTACTGTTTATTTATGGAGGTTCTTAGGTGCTTGGGGTTAAGGGCAAGAGCTAAGATTGAACCGCCCCGGTGAAATACGCTACGCTCCTCATTGCATGAATTTCACAGGGTAAACAAAGGACGCGAAGATTTATTTTCTTAATCTGATCGGGGTGCCAGTCTTCGCTCTTGGAGCTTTTCCAAGACTGGCGACCGATCAGATTCAACATCATGCCCTACGGGAAAATTATACTCTTTAAACATATTGAAGCTAAACATACATTATTGATCACGATAGAAAAGGATGCTGATTATTGTATGAATTGCATTAATATTGAAGAAGTGTGTTACCCGAAGAGTTAAAGGGTTTATCGAATCAGTTGCCCTGATTCGATAAAGGTTCTTACATGGCGTACTTTGCGTCTTAGTGGTTCGAGATCAAGCGATTGTCGGAGGTCAGAGGTCGGAGATCGGAAATCAGATCTCTGAATCCTGATATCCTAATTTCTATTTTCTAATTTCTATTTTTTGTTTCAGATAAGGGTGTAGAGAAAGTCAAGGTTCATTTTGCCTGATGTTGTAAATACCATTCATAGGTGTCACGAATACCATAGTGCAAATCAATCTGGGGCTGCCAGCCAAGTTTGGTGAGGCGTGACACATCCAAGAGTTTTCGGGGCGTGCCATCTGGTTTGTCCGGATCGTATTCGATGTCGCCTTGGAAACCGACGATTTGCTTGATGGTATTGGCCAAGGAGCCAATCGAAATGTCCTTGCCTGTACCGATATTCAGGTGGGTGATTCCTTGGCCGTACAGATCGGGTGCATCCACCTGATTCATTACGAACAAGCAGGCATCGGCCATGTCGTCCACGTGCAAAAATTCTCTTAAAGGATTGCCGGTACCCCAGATTTTCACCGGAACTTTGTCGGCCTCTATTTGATTTGACGCCTGCCACCTCTTTTTCCCTTCGTGAAACTTGCGAATCATGGCCGGCAAAACATGCGATGTTTCCAGGTCGAAATTGTCATATGGTCCATACAGATTGGTGGGCATGACGGAAATATAGTTGCATTGATGCTGCTGATAATAGGTTTGACACATTTTAATACCGGCTATTTTAGCAATTGCATAAGCTTCGTTGGTTTTTTCAAGGGTGTCGGTCAGCAGATATTCTTCCTTCATGGGCTGAGGGCAGTTGCGCGGGTAAATGCAAGAGCTGCCTAAAAACAGCAGTTTTTTTACCGCGCTCTCATAAGCCGAATGGATCACATTGCTTTGGATCATGAGATTCTGGTAGAGAAAATTAGCCGGGAAGGTGCTGTTGGCTAAAATGCCGCCGACTTTGGCTGCGGCCAGAAACACATAGTCGGGCTTTTCTTGGTTGAAAAATGCTTTTACGTCCGTCTGGCATGTTAAATCGAGCTGCTTGTGGGTGCGCGTGACAAGATTAACATAGCCGGCCTGTTCCAATGCTCGGCAAATGGCTGATCCAACCATGCCGCGGTGACCGGCAACGAATATTTTAGCGGATTTTTTCATTATCTCAAAAGCCATTTCCAGGCAGGAACAACAGTGATTTCATCCTCGATCATAAATTCTTCATCCCAAGTCACGATGGTGCCTGAAGCTATCGCGAATTCAGCCATGGCGCTTTTCAAGCCCCGGAGCTCCCGTTCGAAGGTCTTTTTATCTGACACATCCCAGCAGACCTGAATCAGTTTCACATCCCCTGTAGCTTTATTTCTTGTAAAAAAGTCAGTTTCATAGCCGTCTTTTGTTTTTACATATTCAATATCATGGCCTTTTCGACGCAGATGCATAAACACCATGTTTTCCAGTAGTGGTCCATAATCGGATGAATTGCGAAAGGTCATTGCATTCAAAAGCCCGGTGTCGATGGTATAGATTTTGGCTGGGTTGATCAGCCGAACTTTCTCGGAGCGGGTGTGAAGGGGGGCTTTTAAGAACACAAAGGCATCAACCAGATGGTCAAGATAGTCATATAAATTGTTCTTGGTGCATTTGACGGCCATGCTTCTCAGGGAGTTGTAAAACTTATTCACGCTGAATTTTCCACCGGGTGAAACCATCACGGAACGGACCATATATTTGAGGGCCGTGACGTTACCGACGCCATGTCGCTCAATGATGTCTTTGAGCAGCACCGAATCGATATAACCCTGGAGAATCTCCATCCGAAGATTGCGTTCCAGTCTCTGCACCTCCGGAAAACCGCCGATTTCAAGATAATCCTTGGCCGCCTTGCGAAGCGTAGAGGCTGTTTTCGCACCGAAGGTTTTTGGCGTGTCGAGAAACAGTCCATGGTATTTCAGAAATTCCCGGAAACTGAATGGAAATATCTCAATTGGGATGGAACGTCCCCGCAGACTGGTGGCTATCTCGACACTCAATAGTTTTGATGATGAACCGGTAAGATACACCTGAACGTTTTCAGTATCCAGCAGACGCCTTATAAACATCTCCCACTGATCTATGCGCTGAATTTCGTCAAAGAAAAAATAACACTCGAAATCCCGATGTTCAGGATATTTTCCAAAGTAGACATCGAGTACGTGTTGAAAATGATTGATATCAAACCCGAGCAGCCGGTCATCCTCAAAATTCAGATAGAGTATTTTCGCTTTCTCAATTCCAGCTTCCAGAAGTTCCGCCATTTTTTGATAACAAAACCAGGTTTTTCCAGCACGCCGCATGCCGATCACGGCATCCGCCTTGCCATTTATTTCAGGTAATTTTCGGTCACGAGGGATCGGCGCCGGCAATTCCCGTTCGTTAAAATCATCGATAAGTCGGGCAATCGTATTTCTCATAATCGGCATTATTATCTCTTTTAAAGAGATAAATCAATTCTAATTTATCTTCTTTTTAAACAAACAAAAGACGCGAAGGACATTTCAGAGTTCAGAGGTCGGAGGTCAGGTTTCAGTGGTCAGTGATCGGTGGTCAGAGATCAGATGTCGGAGGTCCGAGCCTCAGGAGTCGGGTGTCGGAGGTCAGATATCGGAACACTGAATTCTAAATTCTCTTTTCAATTTAAAATCAGTAGGTTAGATACAGCTCCGCCCCGTCGACTACATGGGTCAATGCATTTAAATATACTGATTTTATTTATATATTTAACCGATCAGCTTGGCGGCAACCTGAAAAAGTGCCTGTTTCTCGGCGGGTTTAATCAAATATTCATCGGCGCCAGCCTTGATGATACGGTCTTGATTTTTGGGTGTATGGTTGCCCGTATGAATCGCTATTTTAATGTGGGCGGTTTTGGGGTTGCTTTTAATGCGCTCGCAAACTTCAAAACCGTCCATCCCCGGCATAAAGAGGTCCAAAATCATGAGGTCGGGTTTAAACTCACCAACTTTTCGGCCAGCTTCAAATCCATCCTGGGCCGTTGCGGTTAAATATCCCTTTTGCATAAGCAACGTGCTCAGCAATTTGCGAATAGCAAAATCGTCATCGACGATTAAAATCTTTTTTTGGTTTAACTTTTCGGCGAGTGGCAGATAAGTCATTTTATTCTTGATAAAGGATTTCAATTCTTTAGCACGAATGCGGTAAACACCCCCCGGTGTCTGATGGGCCGGCACGCTCCCGGATTTGACCCACCGCCACATGGTCTGCCGGGCCACCATGCAGATTCTAGCTGCTTCGGGGATGGTGTAGATGGTTTTTTCCATTTCTTTAAACTTAATGAGACCGTTGAAAAACATCCTCTTTCGCCCAATTTCGGCGTCAGGCTTAAATTTCAATCCTCAAAATATAGCGGGGAATGCAACAAATGAGACAGAAGTGACGAGTGTAACGGAAAGGGATTAAAAGTCAAGGTATTTATTGGTATTCTGAACGCCTTTTTTAGCTAACAATTAAAACAGCAGTTGGCAAGAACAATTTGAAGGTGCGAAGGACAGTGAAAATAGAATTTAGGAAATAGGAGACAGAATAGTAAACCGTAGGCAGTAGCCAGAAAATAGAAAATAGGAAATAGGAGTTGGGGCCTGAAAAATAGAAAAAAGAAATTAGGAATTAGGAGTTAGGGGGGGCGTCGGAAGACAGTAGTAGGCAGTAAGGAGTAAGCAGAAATTTAGTTAGAGGATTAAGGGGGAAGTCGGAGATCAGACATCACTAATTTCTATTTTCTAATTTCTGATTCTTTTGCTATTCGATAAAGGGTCTTCTTGGTGTACTTTGCGTCTTGAGCGCAGCGGGCGGTTTGTTTCAGGAGTCAGGAGTTGGTGGGGTA
>CAZWEO010000161.1:0-9607 GCA_964633115.1 uncultured Desulfobacterales bacterium | reverse complement strand
CCTTCCAATGAGAGTCCACATGGGCCTTTGATAAATTTGGCTGCCCAGATAAAAGCCTCTGTCAACATTCCAGTTATAGCCATTGCCAAGATAAACAGCCCTGATATAGCTGATGCAACTATTGCACAGGGAAAGACCGATTTCGTCGCCATGGCGAGGGCTCTGGTTGCCGATCCTGAACTTCCGTGTAAGGCCAAATCCGGTATGGTAGATGACATTAGGCGATGCATTTACTGCCTCCAAGATTGCTCAGAAAAAGGTGTTCCAGGAATCGGAAGATGTTGCACAGTGAATCCTTTTGCCGGTCATGAATATTCCTGGAAAGTTCTGCCGGCCTCAGTGAAAAAGAGGGTATTGGTAATTGGTGGAGGACCCAGCGGCATCCAGGCAGCTCTAATCGCCAGGCAGAGAGGGCATGAGGTGGATTTGTGGGAGGAGGATCAGCTTGGCGGCCAAGCAAAATTATCCAGTCTTGCGCCTTGTAAAGGCGAGACATCCGAGGTGGTGCGCTATCTAAAACACAGTCTCGACAAAAGTGATGTAAGGGTTCGCTGTGGTCGACCGACGGATATATCGGAAGTTATGGACATGACTCCGGATGTGGTGGTTGTGGCAACCGGATCCCGTCCGGGTTTCCTTTCCATTCCAGGGATTGATTCCGATTTTGTCACAGATGTTCGAAAAGTTTATGAAAATCGATCTACTATCGGCCAAAAGATAGTCATTATCGGTGGAGGGGATATTGGTTGTGAAACCGCTGACTTACTCGCAGATCCTGAAACGCAAGTAACAGTAGTGGAGATATTACCCGAAATACTTCACAGAATGAAAAAAATTCCAAGAGAACGACTGTTGGCGCGGCTGTCTGAAAAAAAGGTTACCATCTTTACTGAAACTCAGATCACGTCTATCAAAGAAAATGGCGTTCAACTCAGAAAAAAGGATGGAGAGACGTTTACGTTAAAGGTAGACAATGTAATTTTTGCCATCAATGCTGAGCCTGAGAATAGTCTTGTAACTGCCTTAAAGAGTAAAATTAGGGAAGTGGTAGCTGTAGGTGATGCAGCATTACCGGGAAATATTGGCACTGCCTTGAGAAGCGCCACAGAGGCAGCACTCAATATCTAACATGCAGAAACTCTTTAAGGCCAGAATTTTACCATTTCAGATGGAAACAAGGCTACCATTTTTCGAGACATCCATGTAGAAATTCCTTTACGGTAGTAGTCTTGTCTTTTTTTATCAGAGTTGTGTGGTCTGGTTGTTAACCAGGAACGTATGGGTAATGAGCTGCCGATAGAAAAATTGAGACATGATTAAAGAAATGGTGTGGCATAAGTATTTGCAAGAGGAAAGATTGGATAAGTATACGGAAATTATGAGATTATTCGATTCTGATTCAGAAGCGATTAAGTTAGTTAAACAAGCCTTGATAAAAGATCGGATATTAAGACCGGTGTTTATGCAGGTATTGCCTGAAGAGAAAACCGGAAAGATGGAAATTTGCAATAAAACGTTAGCCGCGGAAAAGATAAAAGGGGATAAGATTCTTGCTGATTATATCATGGAAAACAAAGGAATTTTTCTATGTGGTAAGCCTAAAGTGGCAAATGAAATATTGACGAGAGGGGGTAATATTATTGTTGCGGTGACGGATAGACATTATGACAAGGCGCAGTTTTCGATCGCTAATCTGCGTCAATGTTATATACCTTTACCCGATAGAAGGTTTTTGGCATTCAAATCATCCGGTTTGTTTCATGATCCGGTTTCAAAATCATATAATAAGAATTCAATAAAATTTAGTGGAGTTGGGGGGAAGATAGAAAAAAATAATGCTTTAACATCATTAGAAAAATTAGGTCCTTACAGTGAGGGATTTATTGATTTCTTGGCATACCAACCATTATATAGTCTACCTGATGGAAAGGGTAATTATGATGAGGCTGAATACGGAAATGATGGGAAAAAGGCACTACCTTATCTAATTGTTAATTGTGCAATCAGTCCACATAGGATATCAAAGATTTCTCAGATAGGTGATCCTGGACTATCTATGTTGCTAAAAAGAATTTCTCCGTTATTAAGAGATATGGCAAAAAAAAGGCGCCGTTTAGGGAGAAAACTTATGCCAGTCTTAGAAAGGTTTTTTAATTCGGGGCAAGAAGTTATACCCTTGGAAGATTATTTGCTGTTTATACCCGAAGAGATAGGGATAGGCACAGCCCGGAAACAAAATCACGAATTGTTTCATGTTACCTTTCATGAACAAGATGTAAATATGGGCGGCCAGATGTGTGATCGTGAAGAGCTGTATACCTTTGAAGACTATTTCAAAAAGCATGAAATTAAATATGTTGATCCACTTTTTGAAATAATAAAAGAGACTCATATAGGGATAAGAGATATGATTTCAGCTGTAGGTGTTATAAGATTTTTATATAAAAGCAAAAGAGAATGGAAGAGGAACAGGCTAGAATTATTAGAAAGTTTTTTTAGAGCTTATTTTCGGCGACTTTCTTATTTATATTTTGTAGGCTGGGAGAGTTTGATTGATTATCTTAGTAATGTAATCAATTTTTACTTTGACCGTGATGATGCACTCGGACGAGATGGCTTAAATAAAATAAGAGAATGGTATGGGCTAGAAAAGGAAAGAAGGAAAAAAAGCAAGGGGAACTCAAGAAAAATCAAATCGAGCAAACCCAATATATATGGGGACAAGGGGACGTTGTTGACTGACTTGACTAAACAGAAATTTTCATTTTGAAATTGCAAATCAGGTGGGGGACGCCGTAGAGGTATTTCTATTACGCTGGTGAGAGAGGGTTTGAGATGATAAGAGTATACACAGACATGGTGGCTGATCTGTTTCATTACGGTCATGTTGAGTTTCTAAAGAAAGCCCGCGCCCAAGGGGACTACCTTTTGGTAGGTATCTGCGGTGATGATGTAGTGGCGGCCCATAAGCGGCGCCCCATACTAACAATGGAGGAGCGTGTCGCTTCAATAGCTGGATGCCGCTATGTAGACGAAGTGATTCCCAATGCGCCTTGGATATTTGACACCGCCTGGATCGAGATGCACAACATTCATATAGTGGTGCATGGTGACGATTACTCCCAGGAGACGCTGGAGTACTTCTACAAGGTGCCCATGAAGATGGGAATTTTCCGGACCGTGCCCTATACCTGCGGCATCTCAACATCTGAGATCATCCGCAGAATCGTGGGCAGGAATTTCGATATGCAGGACGCTTCATTTGTAAACGACCATATGACTTCGACCAAGAGAGGGAAGAGACAATGACGACAAACGATGGTGCTAGTGAAGAAGCCCTGGAGAGGTCGATTTATGAGTGGATACCTGCCGACCCGATCGCGGCCAAAATGGTCCTAATTGAGGCGAAACAGATTCTGGACAAGCTGAGAGTCGTCTTTTTCCTTCGCCAAGGGACGTGCCTTGGCGCTATCAGGGACCACGGCTTTATCCCGTGGGATGATGACCTGGATTTGGGTTCGGTGTTCGGTCTTCATGGGTTTAGTGAAAAGTCAATTGACCGAGTCGTTGCTGCTTTCAGAGAAAATGGCTTCTTCGCTAAAGTAGAGCACTACGATCAGTACATATACGTGTCGATGATCAAATCAGCGATAAGAGTGGACTGGATGTGCTATCGAATCCTAGATGACAGCATATTTCACTACCCCGGAGTTCGTTTGCCAGTCAGGTTGTTCACTACTCTGAAGAAAATCGAATTCTTGGAAGAGGAGTTCAATGTGCCTGATCCGCCTGAGGAATACCTGCTTCTTAAGTATGGAGAAGAATGGGTGACCCCCAAAAAGAAGGGATTTGAGAAGGACGTGCTGGATCTGATCCCTGAGGCCCCCTTACCCGGACGAGCAGGGAGACTGAAACAGTTTCTCATCAAACATGTCTTGCCATGGCGCACCTGCAGGCTCCGAGTTCTGAATCATGTGGGAGAACCGGTTGCCGGTGCTGATGTAGTGGTCGCTGGCCTTGGCCGTTCCAGAACTAATGGACAGGGATACACCAGGATCTACTTGCCCTACGAAGATTTTTACGCTCTCGTCATTAGATTTGGTGAACACGAAGAAGTTCTTTATGAAGAAAAGCTAATCCCGTGTAAGACCTTTGTGTACCGGCCCGATCCTATCGAAACAGTCGGTCGGTACTTCGTCCTATCTTTTGAGAGAGACCTTCATGAGCCAAGACCATAACATGATGTCATCTCCAGGCAGACGCAACATACCGAGCTGACTACTCCTGCCTGAACTTATACTAGCCGTTTGACTTATCACGACCAATTTTAATATTTCGGTAACACCGAGATCTAACGGATTCGCAAACAGGGTGAAAAGACCATCCGGCACGATTGGATTATCTTTGACACCGTCGATGAAGTCATGGAGTTTTTCAATGATCAGTGCGGTGAGTTTGTTGGATATTATGCCTGATTGGAGATTTCTTTAATAATTTTCACCAGGATAATAGCCACAACAATGAAACTGCAAACTGGTTATTCATTGATGGCCTTTTGGATTTACGAAATAAGTCACAACAAAAATGTAATCCCAGTTGCTTTTAGATTTCTCCGGAATTATGTTAACTATCCAAAATATTGTAAATATATCGTTATGTTACAAAACCTCTAGCTTGGAGGGGTAACCGGGAATGATGTAATCACCTATTTTTCGATTTGGTTCGAAGTATGAAGATTTCATTTGATAGATTGAATCATTCATATCCTTGTATCAGCGTTGGTGATGCCATGAAAAAAACAACTTAAAGGTTGGATGCAAATCTGCCAAATTTGTCATTGCGATAAAGCTCAATTATAAATCATAACGCACCTGGACTCTCTTCCATCTACTTTTATTTCCATGAAATGATCTAAATTGACATGAGCAATAAAATTTAACTCAGAATGAATGGGTAGAGCGGTTAACCATTCCCAATTGAAAAAATCACCCTTGCTTTCCAGGACATTGATATAGTTTATCCCAAGGGTAGTAATGTTGTGAAAAAAATGGGATCCCTGAGATGGATCTGCTTTCAAGTTTGCGTGCGATGTTTCCACCATGGCACCCACGCCACTGATATCGGACCAACTTACAGGGATGCCCAACCAACGGTCGGCCGACCCCCACCTACCCGGGCCTACAAGCAAAAACTGGTGACCGTTACGCATCAATTCCGCATTCATTTTTCCGATCTCCTGGGCAACTTCCGGTGTGCGACCTGGATCAAAAACATCCGGTTTTACATATACGATATCTTTAATATCCGTATTATAGGTGTTACCAAGTGCGTGGTTGGAATAGCAAAATGTTCTATTTATATCTTCTTTACTGATATTCACCTTCTTGAGTTCAGCCTTAACCGTCATGGGCCTGACCTGGAGGATATAAAACTCCGGCTTTTTTTGCCTGTCCGGATAAAGTTTTACCGAAAATTCAATCTCAACAGGGCACCCCATTCCCTTCTGACCAAGGTCCAGCACGCTGGATAATACTTCACCCAGGGGGAACAGGCCATATTTAAGAACCGAGGCAAATGTTAACACCAGGTGACCGTTCGCTTGCGTGGTATGCCGGATGCGGTGTTCTGAGGGTATATAGGTACTGCAAAGGGACATCACCGGGAAATGTCCGTGTAATTCTGATATTTCAAATTTTTCCAGGGTTGAATCATCATCCACGTCCAGATTTGTGCAGGGCATACCTAATTTGAGCACATATACAAACCGTTGGGCATTATCTAAAATGTCATCCACAGACGTCCGTTGTGGCAGAATTTCCGGATATTTGGGTGAAAACCTTAGAGCCTTTTGACCTTCCATTACGGTTTTACCCAAACCCAAAGCCACGGTTGCGATGCCTTCTTCAGGTTTCATCTTTGAAAAAGGATAGTAATTATGGGATTGCGCTACACCTGACATAGCCGGATAGAAATAGTCTTCAAATCTGTCACCAACCATTTTTTGTACGATCACCGCCATTTTCTCCTCCTCGGTGCGGTGCCCAACACGTTTGGCAAAATCACGAGGTGCTTTGTAGTATGTCGATGCATAAACAAGCTTGATCGCATCGGTAAGCTGATCAAGTCTGCATTCTAAGTCATCATCATCGTTGGACAGCATATACGTCTTGTAAAGACCGGCATATGCTTTGAATTGGGCATCTTCTAAAAGGCTGGAAGACCTTATCGCCAAGGGATAATTTATTTTATTCAGGTAATCACGCAGTTCATTTTCCAGCTGATCCGGAATCGACGACTTTAAAAATTTGTCCGCAATTTCTTGATCTGATAGTGTAAACATCGAAGCAGGGTCTATATCATTTTCTCTGATAAATAGATCAAAACCTTCTGTGGTGATGACCATGGTCTGTGGAATCCGAATGGAGATCTTATCATACTGGTCGTGTAACCCTGAATTGTCTCGCAAATAGGCCGAGATGAAGGCAAGCCCCCTGCCCTTTCCTCCCAACGATCCGGTACCAATTTTAAAAAAGTCGGTATCATGATCAAATGCCTTTCCATCCAAATTAACAACTACGCCTTTTTGACGAGAGATCCTGCGTTGATGAATAATCGAAACCAGGTAATGACGGTGACTTTCAACATCCTTGAAATCTTCATCTCTAATTGGACGGACAATTGAGGCCAGCTCTATTTCAGACCGTGCAAATAGCCATCTCGAAAAATCATTGCGATTGCAATGATACATAAATGATTCTTCGGAAATCTCCTGTAGCTTTTTTTCTAAAGATTGCAGGTTGGGTGCCCTGGCGATCTCAGGTCCATCGGGAGATCTAAAGACAAAATCACCAAAACCAAGGTGATTGATAAAAAAAGAGCGCACATCCGCATGCAGCGAATCAGAATTTTTATCCACAAAGGTTGCCGGTATGGCTTGGGCTTTAACCGCATTTGCTGATTCCGAGCTGGTAAGAAGCAGCGGAATATCGAAGCGATCTCTTTTAATTTCCTCCAGTAGTCTGAACCCGGCATTCCCATCCAATTCGCATTCTCTTGGAAAACGTACATCCGAGATGATGCCCAAAACATAGGGCTTGTATAAATTGTAAAGGTCTTTGGCCGATTCATAGTCATTGGCTACAAGAATTTTAGGACGAGCACGCATGGCCAGAAGGCGGTGCTCCTCATTTAATCCCTCTTCCATGACAGCCTGTGTCTGAATAACCAACTCCCTGTATAGAATCGGCAGTAGTGAGGATATATACTCGGTGGAATCTTCAACAAAGATAATAACCCGAATCCCAGCTGTGTACGTGTCATGGGATACGTTCATCTCATCTTCGACACTTTTTACGATAGCCAGTAATATGTCCGTGTTTCCAGTCCACAGGAAAGTGCGAACATTATCCAAGGCATCATTTTCATTAGGCACGCATTCAAGGGTATCTGTGACGTCGTGGTTCAAATATATAATCGGTAGTTCCGAATCCTTAGCTTGGATCTCAGGACCTATGGAGGCGGTATCGCTATCCGTATAGTGTGATATGATGACGACCATGTCGAATCGCTGTTTCTCAACTGCTGAAAGCGCATCTGAATCGGTTGAGACCCAATGAAGTCTGGGCGGGTGACTGAGATTCAGACCCCGGTATTCGTGTATAATTCTTTCTGACAGACGACAATCTTCTTCCATTATCCAGGCATCGTACGGCGTGGATACAAGTAAAATCTCACGGATCTTTTTTCCCATCAATTCATGAAATTTTTTAAATCGAGGATCAAAATCAAACCCGCTTTCTTGCCCCGGTATACTTTCTCGGTGATAAGTCATCTTGTTATCCAAAAGTGGGTTGGAAATTTATTTAATCTGATTAGTTGGTGTATAAGTAATATTGAGGCACCCATTCTAATACCATTTTGAGAACACGTTATATATATGATGCGGTTGTGTCAAGAATTGGAGGTTTCGTTTGAAATTTCAAATGCTGAATCGTTTTCATCAAGCGGGATATGGATGATATGATGGTGTGAGGCTGTATTGATTAACAGATCAATTCAACGCAATTTTGATAGCATGGCTACGTTTAGACTTCACACAAATCATGTTAACTTTCTGATATTACTTGTTTTTTCTACTGTGTTACAGAACCTCTAGTTGGAAGGAATCGCCAAGTTTGATGAAATCTTCGATTTCCGACCTAGGGGAATTATCGAAGGCTTCTTTTGATAAGCTTTTCAGGAAGACTCCCAGATAAAAAAGAAAAATGTATGGTTATGCTACCTTGATTGGCACAGATGGTAATGTCTGTTCGACATAATTACCTCATTTCCTCAAGAATATTTTGTTGACCAATAGTAACCTATGTGTTACTTTATTGCCAATGATCATTATAAAGGAATATATCGATTCCAATGACCGAAGTCCTTACGCTAAGTGGTTCAATCGTTTGAATGCACCGGCTGCCGCCAGGGTGGTAACCGCCGTAGTTCGGATGGAACAAGGCAATTTATCAAATGTCAAAGGCATTGGCGGAGGCGTCCAGGAATGTCGTATCGATTTCGGGCCCGGATACCGTGTTTATTTTGGCCGCGACGGTGATAGAATAATTATTTTGCTTGGCGGAGGTACGAAGAAACGTCAGAATAAGGACATTGAGGTCGCCAAGGCACTTTGGAAAGAATACAAAAAACGAAAACGTCAGGAGACTTGACAATGGCACTCTCTAGAGATTTTAAAGAAACTGTTAAAAACCGGATTGAACGCGATCCGGCTTTTCGGGAAGAACTACTTAAAGAAGGGGTTGAATGCCTTCTGGTAGGTGACATGGATACCGGAAAGGCCATCTTACGAGATTATATTAATGCTACAATCGGATTTGATGCCCTTGGTACAGCAACAGCTAAATCCCCTAAAAGTCTGATGCGTATGTTTGGCCCCAAGGGTAACCCACAAGCTCGAAATATTTTTGAAATCATCGCCCATCTCCAAAAAAAGGAAGGCATTCAATTCAAAGTTCAGGCAGTGCGTTAGCAATTGTCAATTATGGAAAGCGTATGGTCATGCTTATAACCAAATAACGGTATAATTTTAATAATCAGCCCGTTTCATACCTTCTGCTTTTCTGTTGGACCCATCATAAGTGCTTGCGCCCCACTCATGCATATTGCCCAATTCGCTATTCAGCATTAAATCCTGGACACCCTGTTTCTTCAGCATGTTGTTTTGATTTTGGGTATGCTCTGCAATGATTCTGTTGCACATGTCGAAAATGCATCTCCAAGATTAATGCAGCAGTTTCCGCATTGTTTACATTTGAAATTTTCTGGTGGCATGTTCACCGCCGGGAAAAAATATAGGATTCAGATTGTCCATGTTTACAGATCTGACCCGGCAAGATATCAAGTGGGGAATATTCTGACGAATCGGTAGTCCGAAATTGTCATATCTATAGATTCAGCCCTGGTGATACCATAAAAAAAGCAACTGGTATTCAAATTGAAGTCCGGTGCAGATACCATATGATGGTATTAGTAATAAAGGCTAGCTGGTGCTGAGTTGGAGTGATGTTGTTAGATTTATTATGTTGTTCGATATTATTCCCTTATG
>CAZWEO010000160.1:0-9609 GCA_964633115.1 uncultured Desulfobacterales bacterium | reverse complement strand
GCTCTCACCTCTGTGGGAAAATAGCTGTTCAAAAATGAAACCGCTCAATTTGGGTGAGAGTTTGTGGTTCCCCATGCCCGATGGTGACTGCTGTGCGTTGGTGGCTATCTCCGGAACCTATGCGGATGAACGCGCCTCAGGAATCATGAACATGGAAAGAACCAGTTGGTCGGATTGGCTGGGCAGATATCCGGACACAAAATTCGTATTCCCCGAATAATATCGCCTGCGATGATATTAGCGAGTTTGTGACTTTCAATTTATATAAGTGCCAAACATATTCAAGGCTGGACCAGCGATGTCGGCATCATCGTAATTAACAAAATTGCCACTCATATTGTTTGGGGCATATAGAGCCAACCAAGCAATGGAACGACCCGGCACTTCCGGCGGTTCCAGTTGCCCTTGTGTTTTCAAATCCTGGTAATAGGCAATCTGTTCCGGTTTCATGGCAGCAGGACCTTCGCGGCGAATTTGATCTTGCATAGGTGTGTCAACAACACCTGGCCGGATGCTGACGGTGGTAATTTTTGACTCTTCCTCTGCTAAAACCCGGGTAAAATGGGTCAAGGCGGCCTTGGAGGCGCAATAAGCACTGGCTGCCGGTAATGGAATGTTAGCTGCGCCGCTACTGACATTAATAATGCGACCGTTGACAGAGGCTATGGAAGCCATGACAAAATGGGTTAGGTAAAATGGCCCCAAGAGGTTGACCTCGATGGCGGTACGCCACTGCGATATTTCAGCCTCGGCTATATTGGACAAGGGTGCAATAATGCCGGCATTGTTTACCAGGGCATCGATTCGTTGATATTGATTTAGGGTAGTATTCACTACTTCACGACAGGCGTTTTCATCCCCAACATCAGCTGATACGATCAGGCAGTTTCCTCCCAACCGTTCGATTTGTTGGGACATTTGCTTGAGCCGGTCTTTATTTCTGGCTACCAAGACAACGCTAGTGCCAATCTTTGCTAACCAACAGGCGATGGCCGTACCTAGACCACTGGAAGCGCCGGTAACGATGGCTACTTTTGAATTAGACATTTAAACCTCCATCAACAATTTGCGTATTGAATCCATTCCTTTGATACTACTCATAACAATAGCCTTTTAGGCTTTGAGGTGCTGAGCGGTAACCGTCTAGAGCCTGATTCACACCGCGAATCCCAAAAGAGCTGTAACGGATAACAATCCAATTCTATAATATAATGCAGTATTTCAAAAACATAAACATTCATTGGAGTTAAATTAGGCGACGCAGTCGCACGCCATAAAAGCGCGAAGCGATTTTATTTTGTAAAAGTAATGTCATACCCCGCCCTACGCCTTGCGTCTGCAGCCGAATTTCTTGTAAAATTATGATAATTGACGAAAAGGAGATCCATGACACATCCACTGATTATCCAAGGCGGTATGGGCGCCGGTGTTTCAAACTGGCAACTTGCAAACGCAGTATCCAAAACAGGACAATTGGGCGTCGTCTCGGGCACAGCTCTCGACACTATCCTTGCGCGTAGACTGCAATTGGGTGATGAAGATGGTCATATGCGGCGCGCCCTAGCCCAGTTCCCGCATGCCAAAATGATCCAACGAGTTTTAGAGCAATATTTTATACCTGATGGTCACAAGAAACAACGCCCGTTCAAGCAGAACGGGGTGGCTACTATAAAGGCAGATCAGGAGATCAATGCGCTAACGGTTGTAGCCAATTTTGTAGAGGTTTTCCTGGCCAAGGAGGGGCACTCCAATCCTGTGGGCATCAATCTCATGGAGAAAATCCAACTACCTAATCTTTGTTCCCTCTATGGGGCCATGTTGGCCGGGGTCGACTATGTAACCATGGGCGCCGGTATCCCCAGAGAGATTCCTGGCATACTGGATTTACTGGCGGAACATAAACCGGTTTCCTTAAAAATAGCTGTGGAGGCTCGTAATGGCAGTCGATATCAAGCCGAATTCGATCCCAAGACAATTTTACAAACAGAAATTCCGGCTTTGAAACGGCCCAGATTCCTGTCGATCATATCATCGGTTCTATTGGCCAAAATGATGGTTAAAAAGGCCAACGGGAAAGTGGATGGGTTTGTAGTGGAATTACCCTGTGCCGGCGGCCATAACGCCCCGCCCCGGGGAAAAATGGAATTGAATGACCAGGGTGAACCTGTTTACGGCGACCGGGATGCCATTGAGATCGAGAAAATCAAGGCCATTGGCTTGCCGTTCTGGCTGGCCGGTTCCTGGGGAACGCCGGAAAAGTTCAAGGAGGCCTTATCTTTAGGAGCAAATGGTATCCAAATCGGAACCTTGCTGGCATTTTCTGATGAATCCGGCTTCACGCAAAGTATTAAACAACAGGCCCTTAGTTATATTCACAATCGGAATGCATCTGTGTTTACCGATCCTGCGGCCTCTCCCACCGGGTTTCCATTCAAAGTCCTTTCCCTGGCAGGATCCCTGTCCGAAGCCGATGCCTATCAGAACCGGACTAGAAAGTGCGATCTGGGTTATCTACGCCAACTTTATGAAAAGCCTGATGGAAAGATTGGTTATCGTTGTCCGGCCGAACCTGAAGCTGCTTTTATGGCCAAAGGTGGAAAATCTGAGGACCTATTAGGTAAAAAATGTCTTTGCAATGCTTTGTTATCCAATATCGGTTTGGCCCAGATTCGCAAAAACGGATATGTAGAAAATCCCTTGGTCACATCAGGAGATGGCATCCAGACCATCGGTCGATTTCTGGGAACAAGGCAGTCCTATAAGACTAAGGAAGCCATTGCCTGGCTCCTTTCCTGAATATCTCTTTAATCCACTTCGATGTTCCACTAGTTAAAAAAAAGACTAAAAATCCAAAGAAAATAACAGGCTGTAGACTGTTAGACTATAGGCTGTAGACCGTTACCGGCTAACAGCCTTACAGCCTTCAGTCTAAAAGCCTGAGGTCATCCTTGACCCCTTGAATCCTGGTGATATAAACACAATGTCGGGTGTGCTGTCATTTTGAATCATTATTAAAATGGAGAGAATAAAAAAATGAAACAATCATTTGGAGCCAAAACATTAATATTTCCGACACCTGTCTGGTGTGTGGGATCTTATGACAAACAAGAGCGTCCCAATGTAATGACCATTGCCTGGGGCGGTGTCTGCTGCTCTAGCCCGCCTTGTGTCACAATCTCACTTCGCAAGGCAACCTACACATATGGCAATATTATGGATAAAAAGGCTTACACATTGAGTGTGCCTTCAGAAAGCTATGCCAAAGAAGCCGACTATTTCGGCATGGCTTCAGGCCGCAAGGAGGATAAATTTGAACGCACCGGACTCACGCCCGTGCGTTCTGATTTGGTGAATGCTCCCTATGTGGCTGAGTTTCCCATGATATTGGAATGCCGGGTCATCCATCACTATGAGATCGGGCTGCACACTCATTTCATCGGTGAGATATTGGATGTCAAGGCGGACGATTCTGTTCTAGGAGATGATGGCAAGCCAGATATGCGCAAGGTAAGCCCAATTATATACGCTAATGAAGTACGTCATTATCATGGTGTTGGACAGGTTTTGGGAAATGCGTTTAATATGGGTAAGGAGTTCATGAAATCATAAAATGAGGAGTCAGAAGTCAGGAGGCAGGAGACAGGAGTCAGCCGCCGTCGCCCCTTCGGCAAGCTCAGGGCTATGGTGGCCAAGGGAGGCAGAATAAGAAGGCTGATAGGCTGAAGACTGTTAGACTGTTAGCCGCGTATGGTCAAACGTTCAATGCCATAACAACTCAAACTTCAATCCTTTGAAACTCTACCTGGTAAATGGTGTTACCACCATTCGATGTTTCGGACCTAGTGGCAAAACCGGCCGGATACCTAAAACGATATCGTGACGGGCGAGAGAAGCACCAGATGCAGTTCAAGAACGGCGAAATATTCGCACATCTAAAATATGCATTGGATCTCAAGCTGCTTCAAAGTTTGAAAACGGCTGGAGTGCCCTTGCTTTTATCCACAGATAGCGGGACTGGCACCATGGGCATCGTACCAGGGTTTTCCATACACGACGAGCTGTAAATACTTGTGGACAAGGGCTTCACGCCATACGAGGCTTTAAACACCGGAACGGTGGCGGCTTCGAAAATAGTCCAACGTATGACCGGCCAAGACGATTTTGGTACCGTCTCTCCCGGAAAACGCGCTGATTTAGTATTGTTACAATCAAACCCCTTGGACAAGATTGCCAACACCCGTAAGATTTTGGGTGTTATGGCTGCCGGGCGGTGGTATGATCGATCGACCCTGGGTGAAATGATAAAAATCAAAACAAAATAGACAGCTGCATATCAAAGCGATGTTTCTTGGCGCCTACAGTCTAACAACCAATAGCCAACAGCCTTAGGAATTATATGATTCTCCCAATTGAAACCAACTTTGTTTTTCAATTATTAACCTATTAATATTTAGACACTATTTCAACCCATGGAGATTAGATATGACAGACAATATTGCACCGTTTCATTACGAGGACTTAGCCAAGATGGATCCTGAGGATGTCTGCCGGCGGGCGCTGTGTGGCTACGATGAGGGACAGCAATGCTACAACTTGGATGTGTGGGGAGATACCTATAGTGTGTATCCGCAAGCAGGTGTGATCCGCTGCCACTCTGAGAACGAACATCCCGCCAATTCATATTTTCCAATTTTTATTTTCCATTTTCTATTATCAATTGGTGAGGCAGAAGTTGAAAACCAATGGATTTCCGAAAAGGATATTCCCGGCGGGGCGGCATTTTTTCGAGGACCGCACGCTGTTCCAACTGAGCTGATAACAAACCACTTCCAAAACGACATCGAAGTGTTTAGCCGCCGTTGTATCAGTTTGTCGGGTGAGTCTATTGACATGGGCGATGCCGCCTTTCGCTTCGAAATCACACCGCGTATTCCAGTGGTCGTGTTGTACTGGCAAGGCGATGAAGATTTTGGACCGGAAGCACGTATCCTGTTCGATCATTCGATCTGCAAATACCTGGCTCTGGATGTGATCTATGCCCTGGTGGTGGAAATATGCAGCCGAATTGGAATTAAACCATAACACTGTTATACATGTCTAATTCGGCATGAGTTTGTCTTTCCAAAGCACTCTGATTTTGACAAGATGAACCCGAATGTATATACATCCGGAGCGAACTATTTTTATCGTAAGTGAGGGCGTCATGACAACCACAAGGGTTTTTAAATCAGGAAATAGCCAGGCCGTACGGTTACCAAAAGAATTTGGTGTAAATAGTAAAGTTATTGAAATTTTTCGCCGGGGTGATGAAATCGTACTCAGGGTGAAAAAGTCGTGCAGTTGCTCGAGGAGTTCAGATCGTTAATTCCTGTTTTGCCGTTGTCCGAGACCGTTGGCAAAACTTATGGAAATATTCGTGCTTATCTAGAGTCAAAAGGGCAGCCAATAGGTAACAACGATCTATGGATCGCAGCGCACGCTAAGACTGTGGCCCTCACAATCGTAACCAACAACGAGCGTGAGTTTCAACGCATACCCGGTTTGCAGGTTCAAAACTGGGCGCATTAGTTATAGGAGGTATCACATGCAGTCAAAAATGAATCAGCAATGGCGTCTTGCCAAACGACCTGTAGGCCTTATTAAGGAATCCGATTTTGAATGGCATGAGGAGACGATACCGATTCTGGAAGAGGGTCAAGTATTGGTGCGGACCATATATCTTTCGCTTGATCCGGCCATTCGGGGCTGGGTTGCGGATATGAAATCTTATATTCCGCCGGTTGCCATCGGCGAGATCATGCGCGGCTTCACCATCGGCGAAGTGACTGAATCCAGGCATGCCGATTATAAACCGGGAGACATCGTGCAAGGACTCCTGGGCTGGCAATCTTGGGCGGTTTCAGACGGTGGTGCTTTGACCCGCTTGCCCAAGGAAGCTGTTCCGGATCTGACGGCGTTTCCGGGCGTATTGAGCATGGTCGGGCCGACAGCTTATTTCGGACTTCTGGATGTGGGAGAACCTAAAGAGGGAGATACGCTGGTGGTATCGGCGGCGGCCGGGGCAGTGGGATCAATCGTCGGACAGATCGGCAAAATCAAAGGCTGCCACGTGGTCGGTATTGCCGGCTCAGATGAGAAGTGTCGCTGGATAACGGAAACACTCGGTTTCGATGCCGCCGTAAACTATAAATCAGAAGATGTAGGTGAACAACTAAGGAGACACTGCCCCAAGGGCATCGACATCTATTTCGATAATGTGGGTGGAACAATCCTGGATCAAATACTGATGCAGATCAATGTCCATGGACGGATTGTCATTTGTGGTCTAATTTCACAATACAATGCTACGGAACCGGTACCGGGTCCTTATAATTTCAGCAGTATTTTGACCCAGCGTATCAGGGTTCAGGGATTTGTGATATTAGATTATCTGGATCGGGTTCAAGAGGCTATTGAGGACCTGGGCAAATGGCTTGTCCAAGGCAAAATTAAGTACCGGATTCATGTGATGGAAGGTCTTGAGAAAGCGCCTCAAGCCATCAATATGCTTTTTGATGGATCCAATCAGGGTAAACTCATTATTCAGGTGTCGGAAGCGCCAGCCCAGTAGCCACATCGATTTTTTTTTCCTTCCCCAATAGCAGTTCCACTAAAGCCAGGGCAAAATCAACGGCTGTGCCGGCTCCCCGGCTGGTCACACAGTTACCGTCCACCACCACGTTTTGGTTGACGGCATCTTGGTTGGAAAGTTCCGCGACAATATACGGATGCGCGGTGGCCTGGCGCCCATTCAATAACCCATGGTGTTCCAGGACAACCGCCGGACTGGCGCAAATGGCGCCATACAAACGCTCGGATTCGACCTGGCGTTTGAGCAATGCAATTAGATCGGCGGAATCCCGTAAGTGATCGGCACCGGGGATTCCACCCGGTAAGACAATCAGATCATATTCCTGATTTAGACAATCTTGTAGCAATGAATCCGCAACCAGGATCATTCCCCGTGAGGCGGTAATTTGGCGCGAGTTCATGACCGAGGCAACCGTTACCTCGGCCTCGGCGCGGCGCAGCACGTCGATGATGGCGACGGCCTCCAATTCCTCGGTTCCGTCAGCGATGGGTACCAGTACAGTTTTTTTCATGCTGAACCCTTTCAAATCGTTTCTGATAAATAAATTGTATAAAGGTAAATCAACAAAACTACAAGTAGTGATCCATTAAGGGGACGCCCTTTATATATTTATATTTACCTATGATGAACTTTGTGATAAGAAAGAAAAATGCCGAGGAAAGCGAGAATCGATGCGCCAGGTGCCTTACATCACATCATGGCACGGGGTATAGAACGCAGCGATATATTTAAAGATAATCAGGACAGGAATGACTTTCTAAACCGTTTGGGTAAAATTTTTACCCAAACAAGCACGGATTGCTATGCTTGGGTCCTTTTACCGAATCATTTTCATTTATTATTGAGAACCGGCAAAGTTCCCATTGCAACGGTGATGCGACGGCTATTAACCGGATATGCTATCCGCTTTAATCACCGGCACAAACGAAATGGGCACCTATTTCAGAATCGTTACAAATCAATACTATGCCAAGAAGATATTTATCTGAAGGAATTGGTTAGATATATCCATCTCAATCCATTGCGGGCCAAAATAGTTCATAATATCAAGGATCTTGATACTTACCTTTACTGTGGTCACAGTGTGCTAATGGACAAGCACAAAAATGAATGGCAGCAAATCGATTCAATTCTTACACTTTTTGGAGCGAAAAGTACCAAAGCTCGTCGATTATATAGAGTATTTATAGAGAATGGAATAAAAGAGGGCAGGCGTTCGGATCTTGTAGGTGGTGGTCTGATTCGAAGTGCTGGTGGATGGTCAGCTGTAAACTCTCTCCGCAAGGCTGGAATTTTCTTTAAAAGTGATGAGCGTATATTGGGGAATAGTGATTTTGTCGAATCCGTGTTGGCAGATGCACAAGAATCAATGGATCAAAAATATGAATTGAAAGCCCATGGCATTACCATTGAACAATTAATCCATGCTGTTGCTGACTTATTGTCGCTACGATCGAAACAAATTTATGGAACCTCAAAAACTCGCGAAATTGTTAAAGCACGTAATCTTATTTGCTATTGGGGTTCATCAGGACTGGGATTGACAATGACAGATCTATCAAAAGAGTTGGGTGTTTCATTGCCGACTGTAAGTGTTGCAGTCAGGAGAGGTGAGAAAATCGTGTCTGAAAACCAATATTCGTTAATGAAATTACTAAATATAAATATATAAAGGGCGTCCCTAAAAGACGGCAATATAAAGGATAAAAGGAGGATTACAAACATATCAAATGTCCTGTTGGCACCATGGACCAACGGCATCATTACGACGGCCATCCGATTGAATATTTTTTCAATTATCTCTGCGAGAGCATTAACTGTAGATGAAATAGCCTTAGAAAGCCAAGCAAATCCTAGTAGACTAAAACTTCTGTTGGATGCCTGTGTCAGTTTAGGGATATTGCAAAACACCCTCAAGGAAATCGAATCACATTAAAAGAAGGAAATTTCTTGAAAGATCCCCTGGGTGACAATGTAGATGCGGTTCTGTTATCGGATGTGATGTACAGGGAATCGGACGCTATTATTATTCTCAAAAATGCGTGGCAAAGCCTGGGTCAAAATGGACTTATAATTGTCCGCGGGTACTATGCTGATCCAGAACGATCAGGACCTCTATTTGGGGCTCTATTCGCAGTAAAACTAATGGTTGATGATCCGCAGCGGAAAATTATGTCTATTTCAAATTTAAAGTATATCGTCAAGGAAGCGGGATTTGAGATTATAAAAACAAGCTCGTTGACGGAACATTCATTTGCACTAATCGGAAAAAAATGAATTTAAAAATAAGTATAACCGGTTTCCAATGCCGTTTGATGCTCCTGTTAGAGCGTTTGTCAGAATAACGTTCCGAAATCGGCAGTTCTTTGAGTCTTTTTTGGGTTATTGATAACGTCCAAAATAGCTTGATCCAAACGCTCTATGAGTTGTTCTTCGTTTTTACACACATAACGCTTTCGGGGACGGGGATCACCCTCAAAGCCAGATTCGTCGGCAAACCAGATATCCACATCGGGTTGATTGAGCAACTGCGAAAGTTCATGTAAAAATGCTTCCCGTAACTGTTCATCTTGTTTGTCTGGCCATGGCTGCGGTGTCTTTAATGATTGAAACAATTGATCCACTTTCGTAAGGCACGATTCGTTACCAGTAGTGCTTGACAAACAAGCCCTCTGGTAGCTCCAGCTAATCGCATTTGAATGGCAGTACATCGTGCTGCTGTTTCACTAGAACCAACCCGGGAAACCAGCTTAAGTTCTTCTATCGATGCATTCCCCGGGTTAGGAATGATTAACGACCGTGCCATATATCATATATGGCACACTGTTCCGTAAAAGTCTAGATTTTTTGTTGATGAAATCAACACCATAGCGGTTGTAATAATCTTACATAAATTTGCACCGTTAACTAAAAAAGTATTTACTTACTGAACTTTCGCACTTAATTTACAAGGTAAAAAGAGGGATAATTTTCTGAAA
>CAZWEO010000159.1:0-9880 GCA_964633115.1 uncultured Desulfobacterales bacterium | reverse complement strand
ATATTGCAGAACAATAAATTGTCCAACTTGGGATAAAAAGGGTGTTGAAAGTAAGTTCTACTCGATTTGACAGCTTGTTTTTATGTAATCTTTATCTCTAAAAGAAGGTGAGAGCGTTTCGTGAGTTTGGTAATTTAGTCTCTTGCTTTTGTTGCCGATCCAAAATTGAAGTTCCTAGTAATCTTCGGAAGGTTTTTACTTCCAACAACCTAACTGCTTTGAGAAGGAGGGTATGTTATGACAACCAAAAGAATTCACCCGGGTGTTCAGGAAATGAAAAAGTCGCTGGCCGAAGGTAAGTGTTCGCGGCGCGAGTTTTTGCGCACGGTTACGCTGCTAGGCGTTTCGGCGACAGCAGCCTATGGCATGGCCAGTACTATTCTGGGCAAGAAAATTGTACCCGAATTTGTGGGAACAGCCCATGCGGCCCAGAAAATGGGCGGTCTATTAAAATTTGGGATGAATGTTCAGGAAATGGCGGATCCCGGCACCTACTCGTGGACCCAGAAATCGATCATTGCTCGCCACATCATCGAGTACCTGGTGGAAACCGGGCCGGACAACATCACGCGACCTAATTTGGCCACTAGCTGGGAAGCCTCCGATGATCTGAAAACCTGGACTTTTCATCTGCGCAAGGGCGTCAAATGGTCCAACGGTGACGATTTTATTGCCGATGATGTGGTCTTTAACTTCACCCGCTGGCTCGATCCCAAAACCGGATCCTCCAACCTGGGTCTGTTCAACGCCATGCTGGAAGAAACCGGCGAAAAAGACTCCAAGGGTAATCCGGTTAAGCGCATGACCAGAAATGCCGTACAAAAAGTAGACAACCATACGGTTCGGCTCAACCTGAATAACCCAGTCCTGTCAATCCCGGAAAACCTCTACAACTATCCCACCGGCATCGTACATCGTGACTTTGAAAAAGAAGGAGGTGACCTTTCCAAGAATCCGGTTGGTACTGGTCCATACACACTTACCAAATTTAAAGTGGGTGAGATTGCTGTCTTGAAAAAACGGAAAGCACCCTACTGGGGTGGAGAAGTGTATCTGGATGAAATTCGTTTTATCGATTTGGGTGAAGATGCCGGTGCCTATCTGGCGGCCATCGCCTCCGGGCAAGTGGATGCAATCTATCAGTTGGATCTGACCACTCTGGAAGCGGCCAAGAATATTCCGGGAATTAAAGTCGTCGACATTCCATCGACCCAGACCGGCGTGATCCGCATGAAGGTCAACAAGAAACCCTTTACTGATAAGCGTGTACGCCGGGCGGTGCAGTTGACCTGTGACGCCCAACGGCAGCTTGACATTGCCCACCGCGGCCTGGGTGTGGTGGCCGAACACCACCATGTGGCTTCGATTCATCCCGAGTATTTTGCCCTACCACCGCTAAAACAGAATATTGCCAAGGCCAAGAAACTTTTGGCCGAGGCCGGGTATCCCAACGGCATCGAATTAACCTGCAACGTGGGCAATACCGATGGCGTCTGGGAACAGGATTCCGTGGCTGTGCTCAAGGAAGATGCCGCCAAAGCCGGTATCAATATCAAAATGAACGTTATGCCTTCGGCCCAATACTGGGATGTCTGGACCAAGGCGCCTTTGAGTCTGACCTCCTGGACCCATCGTCCCCTGGCCGTTATGGTACTGGGTCTGGCCTACCGTACCGGGGTGCCCTGGAATGAATCCAGCTATGCCAATGCCGAATGGGACAAGGCGCTCACCGCGGCGGAATCGACCCTCAATGTCGAGGATCGTCGTAAAAAAATGGAAAA
Source organism: uncultured Desulfobacterales bacterium (assembly GCA_964633115.1). Lineage (GTDB taxonomy): Bacteria > Desulfobacterota > Desulfobacteria > Desulfobacterales > B30-G6 > B30-G6. The sequence goes on along the minus strand of CAZWEO010000159.1, from coordinate 8,099 downwards.
GGTTGAGAAGATCCTCCAGGATGACGCTATAATGGTGCAGCCTTTTTTCCGGGCCGTTTTCACCGCCGTTCGCGAAAATGTGGTCGGCTTTGAAATGCATCCGACACGGTACTATCGCTTCCATAAGGTATCCCTGGGCTAATACTTACCTGTTTTATAAACGCGGGGGGCGTAGCTGCGCTCCCCGCGCATTGACCTTCCAAACAAAACCAGCCTAATATCAGGAGGCTTAAAATGGTCACCTTGATTGCAAAGCGTTTCGGATTCATGATTTTTACCATGATTGTCGTCTCGCTGATTTTGTTTTTGCTGCTGGAAACGGAACTAACTGGCGATCCGGCAGCCCGGGTCTTGGGCCAATTTTCAAACGAAGAACAGCGCGAATTGTGGCGCGAACAGCACGGGTATAATCAACCCGTCATAATACGCTATGTAAAGTGGCTGGGTAATTTTGCCACCGGCAACCTGGGTGAGTCCATCCGTTTTAAAGGCCCGGTTGCCGATGTCATGTTGCCGCGGCTTTGGAACACGGCTGTTTTAGGATTTTGGACCTTTGCCATCATGATCCCCTTATCGCTGACCTTAGGTGTTTTATCTGGAATGAAGGAGGGTTCCAAACTGGATCGCTCCATATCGGTATTTGGGATTTTGACGACATCGATACCGGAGTTTGCCAGCGCAGTTATTTTCTCGGCGCTATTTGTGTTTACACTAAAATGGTTGCCGGGTACCAGCAGCATGTCCGGCGGTTTCGAGTTCAAACAACTGATTTTGCCGGCCATGGTTTTGATCGTATATGATTTCGGCTACGTGGCCCGCATGACGCGGGCATCCATGGCAGAAGTCATGACCTCTCAGTACGTCCGGACGGCGATATTAAAGGGACTGCCGTATAGATCGGTGATTGTCAAACATGCCCTGCGGAATGCCTTGATCGCACCATTCACCGTGATCATGCTGCAAATCAATTGGCTATTGTCCGGAGTTATCGTGGTGGAATTTTTCTTCGCTTATAAAGGTTTTGGTGCGCTGATTCTTGAGGCTTCGCTCAACAATGACATCGCCTTGTTGGAAGCCTGTGCCATGGTGGCGGTGTGTGTGGCCGTTACCACGCAAACCCTGGCCGATATCGGCTATACCTTTCTCAATCCACGCATCCGTTTTAGCTAAGGAGGCTTTTACTCATGACCACAGCAATTACTGAAATGCCCAAAGCAGGATATGGTGCCGCATTAATACGCGGTTTGAAATCCTTTGCACTGTTGCGGGAGTCCTGGGTCGGAATGGTGGGTGCGTTCCTGGTTTTATTCTGGGTGCTGGTGGCTCTTTTTGCACCATTGCTGGCACCATTTGATCCCAACTCCTCTATCCAACCGTTTGCTAAACCGGGTGTGGAGGCCCTCAAGACCGGTGGTACCTTTTGGCTTGGTACAGATCACATCGGCCGGGATATCATGTCACGCATCATTTGGGGTTCCCGCACTGTATTGATCTACGCGCCCTTAGCAACCCTTTCAGCTTACACCGTAGGGATACTCATGGGTCTGGCAGCCGGGTATCGCGGTGGTTGGGTGGATGATGTCCTCTCCCGGGTAGCCGACATCATTCTCTCCTTCCCGGTTTTGGTGCTCTACATTATTATCATCGCCACCATCGGCGCCTCCGGAATGAACATCATTATCGCCATCACGTTTGCATCCTCGCCCGGTATCATGCGGATTGTGCGTGGTTTGGTGCTGGATCTGCGTAACCGCGATTATGTGGCTGCTGCGCAAACGCGGGGTGAATCCGACTGGCGCGTGATGCTGATCGAAATATTACCCAATGCACGCGGCCCTCTGATTGTGGACGCTTGTCTACGCCTGGGTTATGTCATCATTACCATCGGTGTGCTCGGCTTTCTGGGCCTGGGCTTGCCGCCGCCGGATCCGGATTGGGGCGGCATGGTCAATGAAACCCGGCAGATGGCTATGGCATTTCCGCATATGACGCTTTTTCCTTGTATTGCCATATCATCATTGATTCTGGGATTTAATTTATTGGCGGACGGTTTGCGTGAAATTTCACTGCGCGATTAGGAGGTAAGCATCAAATGAATGATGATCAAGCTCCGATACTGGTCTGCAAAGACCTCTGCATTTCTTATTATACCAGAGCCGGTGAGATCCCGGCCGTCGTCGATTTTTCACTAACGGTATTGCCGGGTGAAACCATCGGCATTGTTGGTGAGTCGGGCTGTGGTAAATCAACTGTTGCCATGGCCATCATGCAGCATATGGGTGCCAACGGCGGAATTAAAAGTGGCAGCATTACCTTCAAGGGCCGTGATTTGACTCAACTTTCCGATGATGAGCTGCGCAGTATTCGCGGGTCGGAAGTCGCCATGATCTATCAGGAACCCTTTGCCTCACTGAATCCGAGCCTTAAAATCAGTACGCAGTTAATGGAAGTGCCCCTGGCACATGAAAACATTTCCACAGAAGAGGCCCGCCAAAGAGCCATACAAATGCTGGCCGATGTTAAGCTGCCCGACCCCGAGCGATTGATGAATTCCTATCCACATCAATTGTCGGGCGGTCAACAGCAACGTGTGGTAATCGCCATGGGGCTCCTATCGAATCCGTCTCTATTGCTGCTGGATGAACCCACCACCGCCCTGGATGTCACCGTTGAAGCCGGCATCGTCAAACTGGTGGCCGATATCAGCAAGAAATACGGCACGTCTCAGATCTATATCTCGCACAACCTTGGGCTGATATTGGAAACCTGTGATCGCGTATTCGTAATGTATTCGGGTGAGGTGGTGGAAGAGGGTACCATTGATTCCCTATTTACCTGGCCGCGGCATCCCTACACCCATGGTCTGTTTGCCTGCATCCCCTTGCCAACGGCGGACAAACATGCAGCACCCCTCAAACCGATCCGGGGTCAGCTTCCGTTACCCTTCGAGCGGCCTCAGGGTTGTTACTATCATCCGCGCTGCGACCATTTTAAAGAGGGCGTGTGCGATGTGGACCATTTTAAAATGGAACACGTGGCGAACAGTGCTCCTGATCACCGTGTTCGCTGCCTGCGCTATAAGGAAATCGATCATCGCCTTCAAGCCAGTGAAGAGGAAGCCAAGGAAGTCCTCGAACTGGGTGAGCGCGTTCTCAATGTCGATAGCATGAAAAAATACTACGAAGTTCTCGACACGTCACTGAAGGCTTTGATCAGCGGTAAACGCATCCGGTATGTTAAAGCCAATGAGGAATTGAACTTTACTGCCAGGGAAGGTGAAACTGTAGCGATTGTGGGTGAGTCCGGCTGTGGTAAATCAACCTTTGCCAAAGTATTGATGGGGCTGGAAAAAGGAACCGAGGGTGAAGTTCGACACATGGGTAAGGACATTTCTGGCATCGCCGTTCGAGACCGCAGTCCTGAAGAGATTGCTTCATTGCAAATGGTATTTCAAAATCCATTTGATACCCTGAATCCCAGCCACAGTATTGGTGGTCAAATTTCACGGGTAATTAAGAAATTTGGGGTGGAAAGCGATAAAAACAAGATTTTTAATCGGGTCATGAAGCTGCTGGATATCGTCAAACTGCCGCGAGATTTTTATTTTCGAAAACCGCGTCAGCTTTCAGGCGGACAGAAGCAGCGTATTGGTATTGCAAGGGCATTTGCCGGTAACCCCAGCATGGTCATTGCCGATGAGCCAGTTTCGGCTCTGGATGTCTCGGTAGCCGCCGCGGTGACCGAGCTGCTCATGGACATACAGCGCGAGCATAAGACCACGCTGCTTTTTATCAGCCATGACCTGAGCGTTGTGCGATATCTGTCGGACCGGATTGTGGTCATGTATCTGGGGCATATTCTGGAAAGGGGAACCACGGAGCAGATTTTTGCACCGCCCTATCAACCCTATACCGAGGCACTGCTATCGGCAGTACCGATTGCAGATCCAGAGGTGACCAAACGCGAAATCGTACTGGAAGGCAACTTGCCCAGTGCCATGAAGCCGCCCAAAGGGTGCCCTTTTTGCACCCGTTGTCACCGCAAAATCGGCGAGATCTGCGATAATGAACCACCACCAGAACAAGCCGTGGCTGACAAGCACGTCATCAAATGCCATATTCCGCTGGAAGAATTGAAACAGGTCGACCATGTCATCCACGTCCCAGATGAAGCGGAACGCCTGCACGCGCGTACGAATGGCAATGCCTAACTCACGGTTCGATCCGTGATTTTTGGACCAGTTTGCCCCCATGCCAAATGTATAATGCCAGTAGTGGCTGGTTATCGGCCCGCATGGCATGGGGTTCCCAGGAAGCATGAAAGCGCGGCTTGCCGGCCGCGCCAGGGACCCATACTTGATTACGACGCTGCCATAATGTCGAATGGGTCAATGGTACGTAAACCTCTTGGGCTTCGTGGCTGTGCCGCGGATATTCAACTTGAGGTCCCAGGAATAAGAACCCACAGGCAATACGATCGCTGGGGATGGGGCCTCGCTGTCCAATGAGCTCCGTCCACGCATACCGCTGCAAAAATTTAGAACCAAAATCTTCAACTGAATAGGTTTGTCCCCAGGTTAGCTTTCGAGATAAGGCGGCAAGTGATTGCGTGAGGGGCTTGGCTTTTTCATGTGCAGCTTTAACTGCTGCTGGTAAAAACGAAAGGACCGGTAAATAATTGGGTGATGCCTGCCGCATCTTAGAGGATGCGGCAGGCCAGGCTTCTAGGAAGGGTTTCAGGCTGCTGTCGTTGAAATTTTCAAAATACTGCTGAATTGTGATTACAAAGGATTTGAATTCGACTTCAAAGCTCATTTAACGGTCGTAACCGTACAAGGCGCTTGCAGAATGACATATTGGGCTGTGGAGCCAAAGACCAATTTGCCGACTTTGGATCTTCTTCTAACCCCAATAATCAGTTCTTCAATGTCATTTTCCTTGGCAAAGCGAACCAGCGATTCTCCGGGAGACTCATAGCTCACCGCCGTACTGATTTCACAGGCGACGTTGTCCTTCTTGAAAGGCTTCTGAAGTTTTTCTAGTTTGTTTTCCGCTTTTTCAATATCATTTTTTGTCAATGATGGGCTTTGCTCCAAGGCGGTGACAATATGAACTTCGGCACCAAATGCGAGGGCATGTTTATGCGCCTTGGCCACAGCATCTTCAGCGATTTTTGAGCCGTCGTACCCAACAAGTATCTTCATCGTGTCCTCCTTCTTAAGGTTTATACTTAACCGAAGGTATTTTTCTAGTTGAAAACAAAAGTAATAAACTTATGGTTGACTGTCAAGACCAGCATCATTTAATAACGGCAAAAATAATTTTAAGAAGGAAATCTTAAGGGGGTGTCATGATTCAGACAAATTGTATTGAAACGAGGTCGATATCATTTCGGGTTTTAAGCGATGATCAGGTAATGGAAATCAGACGTGCCAGCTTTGATGTCATGTTCAAGGTGGGCTTCCAAGTTCTTCATGAAGGTGCCCGAAAAATGCTTAAGCAGGCAGGGTGTATTGTCAATGGAGAGGTAGTCAAAGTCCCACAACATGTTGTTCTGTCGTGTCTAGTAACGACACCCAAGGGATACACTATTTATAGCCGTGACGGACAGCGTGCCATGGAAGTTGAAGGCCGCAAAAGCTATTATGGAACCTCAACGGCAAGCCCCAATACCAAGGATGCCTTGACCGGCGAGATTCACCCTACTTACGTCGCCGATATCGAGATGGGTGCCAAGGTTGCGGATGCATTGGAACATATCGACTGGGTCATGCCCATGGGCTCTGTCCAGGATGTACCGCCGACCGTAGCCGATTTGTACGAATTCGAAGCCGTTGTCACCAACACGACCAAACCGTTTGTGTTCATCGGCTACACACCCCAGGGTGTTGAGTTGGTGTATGAAATGGCGGCCGAGGTGGCCGGCGGCCTTGAGAAACTGCAGGATCGACCCTTTCTGATTTTTTACCCGGAACCCATCTCCCCGCTGGTTCACCCTGCCGATGTAATTGACAGGCTGTTTATTAGCGCAGATCTCAATATGCCCCAGATGCAAGGCCCATCGATTCAGTTCGGAGCCACGGCTCCGGTAACGCTGGCCGGCGGGCTTGTGCAGGGAACGGCAGAGTCGCTCATGTGCCTCGTTCTGGCCCAACTCCGCAATCCGGGCTGCCCTTTCAGCATGGGCTGCAATTTTGGCACGTTCGACATGTCTGCCGGACTGCTTGCTTTGGCCGCTCCGGAAATGAGTCTGGCGCTTGCAGCCCAAGCCGAAGTGGCGGCATCCTTTGGTTTACCAACTTGGGGGCTGGCGGGGTCAACGGGTGCAAAAGTGCTGGATGCCCAAGCCGGTGCCGAGTCAGCTTTTTCAATTTTGGCTCAAGGTCTGGGTGGTCTCAACTTGATCCATGATGTGGGCTACATGGATGATGGTATGGTTTGTTCGCCAGCCCAACTGGTTCTGGGAAATGAGAATATCGGTATGACCAAACGCTTTATCCGCGGCATTAACATCAACCAGGAAACCTTGGCGCGTGAGGCAATTGAAAATGTCGGACCCGGCGGCCATTTCCTCCAGGAGACCCACACCCTGAAACATTTTAAAGAAGAATTCTGGCGGCCGGGATTGATGACCCGCGATCCCCGTGAAACCTGGAAGCAAAAAGGCTCCAAAGATCTGGAAGCGGTAATCCAGGACAAATTGCATGAGATTATAGAAACGCATGAAGTGCCTGAATTAGGCGCTGAAAAGCTGGAGGCGGTTCGCAAGATTAAGGAAAAAGGTGAAAAGTTGATGCTAAAGAGCTAGGCTTGATTATATTTATCCAGATAATCATCCGGAATTTGAATCGCCACCACTTTTCCTTTGGCGCACAGGATATCATTGGAAAATAAGTCGATGGAAACCACCACCTTGCGCCCCTTGATTTCATCGATTTTTCCACGCAAAGTTATTTCCCGGTTAATCCATACTGGCGCAAGATAGTCAACCTGCAAGGAAGCAGTTACGAATCGGGACAGTGGTTCATTCCCAAGCGTTTTGCCTTCTTCCCGGTGTTTGGCAGCAGACGCTGTTCCGGTTCCATGGCAATCAATCAACGAAGCCACCAGCCCGCCATAGACAAAATTTTGAGCGCCAGTATGGTAGGGCTCGGGCATATAGCTGCAAACGGTTTCATCGTCGTCCCAGTAACTTTTAAGTTGATGACCGTGCTGGTTCAGTCGGCCACAACCATAGCAAATGGCGAAATCGTCGGCATAAAAATCCTGGATGTTTTTATGGGTCATGAATATCTCCTTGTTTGGATGTTCGCGCCATTTATATAGCACAAGGATGGCACGCTATCCAGGTTTTAGAGCCAGGTCAGATTAACGTTCCATTTCGTGCAAAAATATGCGTACCGTTTTGCTCATTTATAATGTTCAATCAGGATAAGTACCCGGATTATATCACCAAGATTTCACAGATAGGACCTTAATTTTTTCTTGACAATCTCCAAGCTACGGAATAGATAACAGGGCTTGTTTAATAGTATATAAATTGATCCCTGGTAGCTCAATCGGCAGAGCGGGTGGCTGTTAACCACTAGGTTGTAGGTTCAAGTCCTACCCAGGGAGCCATGAATAAATACAGGCACTTAGATAAATTTCTGGGTGCTTTTTTCTTTTCTGAAAACTGTAATACCCAACACTATACCCAACAACATACTTTAAAATTGGTCCTTTTCACCTTTTCTTTCAACCATCTCCAGTTGACCTTGCCGGCCATATTTGACATCCTTATTCATCCATCCTGTTCAATATCCTAAGGAGCACCCATGACACTTACAAAAGCAGACATCATTGAATCAATCCGATCTCAGAATGACATGACCGAGAAACAGAGCACTGAGCTCGTTGAGACAATGATTGAAATCCTTAAGAGCACATTGGAGTCCGGCGAAGATGTTCTGATCAGCGGATTTGGAAAACTCAGGATATTAGAGAAAGCAGAACGTAGGGGCAGGAATCCTGCTACCGGTGATGGCATGATGCAGCCGACCAGTCGTGTTGTGACGTTTAAATGTTCCGGAAACCTGAGGGAGCGTATCAATAGCTAAC
>CAZWEO010000158.1:0-9923 GCA_964633115.1 uncultured Desulfobacterales bacterium | reverse complement strand
AAGAACAGGAACATCAGATCCTACATGCAAGGATCTAACCGGATACTACTGAATGAAGATGAATGATTTTTCAGATGGTGCGGCATATGTAGATGGGCAATTTGTACCTGTCTCTAAAGCAAAAATATCGCTTTTTGACTGGGGTTTACTTCATTCGGATGCAACCTATGATGTCGTACATGTATGGCAAGGAAAGTTCTTTCGTCTCGATGATCACATCGAGCGTTTCCTATCAGGCATGCAAAAATTGCACATGTCTATTCCTCATAATCGCGATGAGTTGCGCGCCATCCTGGTCGATTGCGTCAAGGCCAGTAAGCTACGAGAAGCATATGTTGAAATGATATGCACGCGCGGGCTACCAAGACCAGGATCACGCGATCCGCGCGAGTGTACTAATCAATTATTTGCCTTCGCTATCCCGTTTATCTGGATTGCAACTCCTGAAAAACAGAAAGAGGGACTGCACCTCATAATCAGCGACATCCGGCGAATACCGCCTGAATCGGTTGATCCCACCGTGAAAAACTACCATTGGCTCGATATGGCTATGGCACTATTCGAAGCTTATGATCGTGGCGGGGAGACTACCGTTGTTGTTGATACCCAAGGGAATCTTGTGGAGGGCCCTGGCTTTAATATTTTTATAGTACAAGGCAACACACTTATAACACCGGCACGAGGCATACTCGAAGGTATCACACGCCGAACTGCGATTGAAATATCGACAGAGTATGGCTACGAAGTCCTGCAGCGAAATCTTTCACGTGAGGAAGCCCGTGATGCAGATGAGGTGTTTATCACCAGTACCGCGGGCGGTATCATACCGATAACTAAAATAGATGGGCAAGAGATCAATTCAGGTACGCCTGGTTCGGTTACGCAAGAATTACAAGATCGGTATTGGGCGCTACATGAAGACCCACGCTACGCGTTCAAGATCGCTTATTAGCACCATTCGAATTGTCCGGGTTCATCATAGGGAAGAATAATCAGATGCACTATGGCCAAGTGGGTACAAATATCGAGATCAATCTGACCACCGGTGATATTCAAAAATCCAAGCAGGATGCCGCTAGCCGGGAGATGTTTTTGGGTGGAAGGGGGATTGCTACAAAGCTATTCTGGGATCAAGTTCCCCCCGAGGTTGCGCCTTTCTCGCCGGATAACCGGATGATTTTCAGTACCGGCCTTCTCACCGGCACCCCGGCTCCAGGGGCCAATCGAACCATTTTAACAACCCTTTCGCCCCAGACTGGCCTATTGACCCATTCGAGTTTGGGAGGGTATTGGGGCGCTGAACTCAAACACGCTGGGTACGACAATCTGATCATTACGGGAAAATCTTCCAAGCCGGTCTACCTGTGGATCAACGATGACAATCTAGAGCTACGTGATGCAACCCATCTTTGGGGTAAAGACGTCCACGAGACAATGCATGCCATTCAAGTGGAATTAGGTCAGCCTAAGGTCCAGGTGCTGTGTATCGGACCGGCCGGCGAAAACTTGGTCCAGGCGGCATCCATTGAACACGGCTCCGGTACCGGTGCGAGCCGGGCTGGGGTGGGTGCCGTGATGGGGGATAAAAATTTAAAAGCAATTGCGGTTTGCGGGACAAAAGATGTCCATATTGCCCAGCCGGTTGCGTTTATGGAATTATGCAATCATATTCTTAAAAAGACAGACAGGATCAGGGCCTATTTTAATCAAATGTCCTATGAAGTTCACGATTGGTTCATGAACAACTGGGCCTGGGGCAATATGGGCGCGAGTCGGCCGTTTAAAGAAGCAGGCAAATACCATGAGGATTTTGTAAAGACATTCCAGTCGCGACGGCGAAGCTGCAATAATTGCGTTCTTGCCTGCAAGGTGAGCGTTTCACTCCCCGGCGGTGAATATTGCGCGATCAAGTGTCAATCGTGGTTTTGCTTCATGTTTGCCATAAAATCCACCGATTTGGGCTTTAATGCACGCTGCATTAACCTATGTGAGAAATTCGGGTTGGACGCGGTTTCAACAGCGTGCAACATTGCCTTTGCCATCGATCTTTTTGAAAAGGGTATCCTGACCCGCGAAGATACCGGAGGCCTGGACCTGGAATGGAAAAACCACGAACTCACATTTTCCCTGATTGCTAAAATTGCCTGTCGTGAAGGGATTGGAAATATTTTGGCAGATGGGGTTTACGAAGCGGCCCGACAGATCGGCCGCGGGGCACACAAATACGCCTATCATATCAAGAAACTCGAAATGATTGCATTTCCGCTCTACAACCCCTACCGTGCCCTGCGAACGGCGATAACCGACCGCCTGGACATGACCCGGGCCGAAAATAGCGCCGTCTTATGGGCCATGGAGAATTCGCCCGCATGGAAAGCGGATTATGTGAACGCGGGCTATTTTCATTATCCACAGGAGTTTGAAAAACCATTTGTTGAAGAGTATGTTGGACTGGGCAAGGATTATGAAAAAATAATTCCGTTTACATCGCATGACGTGGATACAAATGCGATTGCGGATTCAACCGGAATTTGCATTTTTTGGACGGGTTTTTGGCTTTACCCCCCCATCAGTGTGGAGGACCAGCTCAATTTGATATCGCATGCAACGGGCAGAGAGATGGATATGTCGACAGCGATGAAAATCGCCAAGCGCATCAATGCATTAACCCGAGCCTATAATGTCAGAAAGGGAATCGGAAGAAAAGATGACATGAAGATTCCACAGCGCTTCTTTGTAGAGATGCCGACACCGCCAGATGTCAAGCTGGATGCAGATAAGTTTAAGCGTATGATTTCCAACTATTATAAGCTGCGGGGATGGAACGACCAGGGTGTCCCAGGCTGCAAGGAACTGGAGCGGCTGGATCTGCACGATGTTCACGCGGACCTCGCAAAGAGAGGGATCCTGTAAATTCTGACGTTGCAACTTTAGGACAAATTTTAACCTCCATAAAAGTATCCCTAGGAGATATAGCATTGAATTTATTGGCACGTGGATTTGAAATAAGCGAATTTGAAAGTCGAACCTCGAGGGCGCAGAAAATGATGGCGGAGCAAAAGCTTGATGCTATTTTTCTGACCACAGAACCCAACGTACGTTATTTTTCAGGTTTTTTTTCACAGTTCTGGGAGAGCCCGACTCGTCCTTGGTTTTTGATCATTCCGGCAAAGGGAAAGCCGATTGCCGTCATCCCGGAAATCGGAGCAAGTGGGATGGCAGATACGTGGATAGACGACATCCACACTTGGGCATCGCCCGACCCTGTCGACGACGGCATCACACTTGTTGCCAACGTTCTAAACAGTATTACCCGGAGATATGGTCGTGTTGGCGCAACATTGGGCATTGAATCCTGTATAAGAATGCCGCTTAACAATTTCGTCGCGCTTTCTTCTAAACTGCGTAGTTTTGAGTTTGTCGATGTTGCTGTTCAGATTCATCAGTTACGGTCTGTAAAATCAAAGGCGGAAATACAAAAAATTCGTAGAGCATGTGACCTAGCCCAAGCAGGATTTTCTAGAATTCCAAAACACGCCAGGCAGGGTAAAACTGAGCGTGAGATCTGCAAACAGATGCACATTGACATGTTAGAAGCAGGTGCTGACAATGTAAAATATTTAATATCAGGATCAGGTCCAGATGGATACGACAGTATCATAATGGGTCCCACGGATCGCCGAATAAATCAGGGAGATATACTGATTATTGATACCGGCGCCGTATATGATGGCTACTTTTCGGATTTTGACCGGAATTTTTCCTTCGGCCGGCCGAGTGATGTAACGCTGCAGGCCTATCAGGCAGTTTACAATGCAACCGATGCCGGATTCAATGCTGCCCGACCTGGTGCGACAACGACAGATATTTTCAACGTCATGTGGTCAATAATGGAAACCGCCGGTGCAATCGGAAATACTGTTGGTAGGATGGGCCACGGACTAGGCATCCAACTGACCGAGTGGCCATCTATCACCGCTACTGATAATACACCCTTGGTTCCAGGAATGGTAATTACTTTAGAACCTGGGATGGAATTTGTACCTGGGAAATCCATGGTACATGAAGAGAACCTGGTTATCACGGAAACAGGGGCTGAATATCTTTCCGTTCGCTGTTCTCCGGAACTTGTTGTTATCGATTAGAAAGGTGCGAATGACCATGCTGAATGAACAGGAATTTGAGGCATCGGAGATTATTCTTGACTACACCAGGCGTCCAAGATCTGACAAGGTGCATATCGGTCTGGTGCAGTTATCCACCGACCATACGCTTGAAATGGACTGGGCGAAGTTGGTCGGGAAATCAGCAGCTGTTTTCAGCAGCCGGGTCTATTATTCAAGTGTTTTAACAAGTCAGGCGTTAAAAGATGTTGCCAAAAACATCACCGCTGCCGCCAAATTAATTGCCGTCGGTCTTGATATGGATGTCATGGCATTTGGTTGCACCAGTGCTTCAATGGTTATTGGCAATCAAAAAATTGAAGAACTATTGACGTCCTGCCATCCGGGTATCCCCGCTACAAATCCTTGGACTGCAGCCAAGGCTGCCTTCAAGCGTTTGGATGCTGAGAAAGTCTCGATTTTCTCACCCTATCCGACGGAAGTTAACTATCCACTTTACCGGGAGTTGGTCAACGAGGGCTTTGATGTCCCGGCAATTGGTGCTTTGCGGATTAAAAATGATACAGATATACCATCTGTCTCCATTGATTCAATGGCCAGTGGTGCTAAACAGATCCTGAGTCACTCCAAATCAGATATTTTATTCATGCCCTGCACAAATTTGAGAGCTCTAGATCACCTTGAAAAACTTGAAAATATCCTTGGACTCCCAGTTGTCTGCAGCAACCAGGCTATGTTCTGGCACGCTATGGTCCTTGCTGGTAAAATACCCCAATGCCCCGGCTATGGGTATTTACTCAATTTATAACCATAGATCTGAAGTTTTCAGGCTTTCCCGAAGGATAAATAACAAGGCAAAACAGATGTCATCCTTGGAGTTAACCAATAGAAGCATAAAATCTTGTTTACAATTTTATTTGTCACTGAGCTGATTATCGATTTTCATAATTTCAGGTAACGTTTTTGAGGAGATAACCGTTGAATAAAAATAAAACAGTTGTGATTTCATGCGCTGTGCTCGCACTCGACTTGAAGCGGGTAGCAAGACAGATGGGAATAGAGATCGAAACAAAATTTTTAGAAGCAGGGCTTCATGATCGACCGAACCAGCTAAGGGAAAAATTGCAGGATGCTATCGATAAGATTTCCAAGTCCAAATCATGCAAACGCATCGTTGTCGGATATGGCGTGTGCGGACGGGGTACAGTCGGCATACAATCACGAGACATTCCATTGTTCATACCCAAAGCCCACGACTGTATCGCGATGTTCTTGGGTGGCGATGCGGCCTATAAAAAAGAATTTAAACGATACCCCGGCACCTATTATATTTCGGCCGGGTGGTATGAAGAAAAGACCGAACCTTTTTCCCAGCAAAAAAAGTCAGTCTACTACGGAGACAAAAAACTGAACTATGATGCGCTGGTAGAAAGTTATGGCGAAGAAGCCGCAAAAGAAACATTCCGATTTTTTAATACCTGGAAAAAAAACTATCAGCGGGCTGCATATATTGAAACCGGTGTAAAAATTTCTTCAAAATACGAAAATCACGCGCGGGATATGGCAGATGAGTACGGCTGGAAATTCGAAAAACTAAGTGGAGACCCTGACTTGCTAATAAAACTCCTGGGCGCCGAGGGGTCCACGGATGAAATCCTGATGGTCCCGCCCCGGCATGTGATTGAGTTCGATGCTGTTGAGTCCACCCTCTCTGCCAATCCGATATGGACAAAGGGATCAACTTCGAGCAGTGAGCCCACCATCACGGTGGTGAAGGGTGACCATGCACATAAAAAGGCCTCCGGATTTACGAAAATTGGATTGGGAATCGATGCAGGAGGAACATACACAGATACCGTGATCTATGACCTTGAGCAACGCAAGACCCTCTGCAAACAAAAAGCGCTTACCACTAAATGGGATTTCACCATTGGCATTGGAGAGGCACTGTCTGGTTTGGATCAAGATCTACTAAAGCAGGTGGAACTGGTGTCTCTGTCGACCACGCTTGCCACCAATGCCATTGTTGAAGGAAATGGGCAGAAAGTCGGTATGATTATCATGCCGCCCTACGGTAGTCTAGGTAAGAGAGAGATCGCTTATGAACCCAAGGCACTCATCCAAGGGCAACTGGAGATCAACGGCAAAGAGATAATACCTGTGAACGAATTGGAAGTTCGTAATGTTGCCCACCAGATGGTACGGGAACACAAGGTCAAAGCTTTCGCGGTATCCGGATATGCCGGTGCTATCAATCCTGAACATGAACTCAAGGTAAAAGCAATCATTCAAAAGGAAACCGGGTTGGTTGTTACGTGCGGGCATGAGCTCTCGAGCATTCTCAATTTTAAGACCCGGGCTTCTACTGCGATGTTGAACGCAAGAATAGTTCCCAATTTGACCGGCTTGATTATGGACTTAGAGAAAACCATCGAGAAACTTGGGATTGCGGCACCCATCGTTGTTGTAAAAGGTGATGGCGCGTTGATGAGTGCCGGCTTGGCCAAAGATCGTCCTGTGGAGACGATATTGTCCGGCCCAGCTGCAAGTGTTGCCGGGGCCAGGTATTTGACCGGCTTAAAAGACGCCATAGTGGTGGATATGGGCGGCACTACAACGGATACTGCGGCATTGTTGGATGGAAATGTAAAAACTTGTGAAACCGGATCCGATGTTGGCGGGCAGAAAACACATGTAAATGCCCTAGACATACGAACCACGGGTCTTGGCGGTGACAGCCTCATTACATGGAAGGAGGGAAGGTTTGCAATCGGCCCAAGGAGAGTTGCCCCTATTGCCTGGTTAGGAGCATTTTACCCCGGTACAAACAAGGCCCTGGAGATGCTGAACCGTAATTTAGATAAATACACCGTAACAACGAAAGATTTGCAGATTCTTGTGCTCACGGGCAGGGTAGACGCTCTGGACCTCACGCCTCAGGAAGAAACTATCGTAGGGCTTTTGAACACCCGGCCGCACACCATCGATGAGTTGATCGATCGAACCGGTGTCCTGTTTGAGAGCGGTCTTCAACTGCAACGTCTGGAGGATCACTACATCATACAGCGCTGCGGCCTGACCCTGACCGATATATTACACGTGACAGGTCGATTTGATCGATGGAGCAGCGAATCTGCTGGGGGTTTAGCTGGGATATTTGCTTTAGTGACAAAAATGGGGGTTCAAGAAATGGCTGAACATCTTCTCAGGATGGCAGTCGAGCGGCTGGTCTTGGAAATATTGAAACAGCAATTGAGTGAAGAAACCGACCCTGAATCCCTGACAACCAATCCCGTTTGTCGGACACTGCTCCACAACATGCTAAATGGTGGAAACGACCAGTATGCTGTTCAAATTAAGCTTAAACGTCCCGTGGTAGGTATCGGCGCACCGATACACTATTTTCTTCCAAAAGTTTCAAAAAGCCTCAATGTTGAGACGCTGTTGCCGGAGAACGCGGACGTGGCAAATGCTATCGGTGCAATCACAAGCAATGTTCTGATCAAAAAACATCTGCGCATAATTCCCAACCAGGAAGAAGGTTTTCTTATCGATGGGTTGGCAGGTGCCAGACATTTTAATAGGTTCAAAGATGCGGATAAGTTTGCCAGGGACGAGATAACCCGTATAGTGAGGGCCCAGGCTTTGGATGCTGGCACTGCTTCGAGTGAAGTGGAGCTGAGAACGGAGGATAAAATGTCCCGCGCGGCTGACGGCAAGACAATATTTATGGGCCGATCGATTCATGCCAAAATATGCGGTCAACCCGATTTGCTTGTATTGAGGAAAAATTGAACCTGAGGATACAGGCGTATTAATGTCGCAAGAAATAAAGCTGTTTAAAATTCTTGGATATAGATGCTAGTAAAACCATGCCCTCGTCATATGCTCCATTCTAAAAAGTTAACATAATTTCTGTGAAGTCTGAACAGTCCTGAATCGGATAATATACAGTGATTGGATTTTTAAATCGAATGGTCAAAAAATCAATCTTATGCCCATCCACCCTCTATTGTGATTGATGCCTAAGTGAAAAATTCAAAAGAAACCTCCAATCCTTGACACAAATTGAGTATCCAGCTAGGATGACGCAGCTCTGCAGAATAAAATAGAAGAAGGGCATATTGTACTATTAGACTGTTTTGGGCTGGTTTAACATATGGTGCCATCCTCATGCGGAGGTAGCTCTAAATAACATTGAACTATTTAACTAATCAGAATACTTATAATTCTCCTAATCAACCAACGCATTGGTTTGCCCGTAGCCATCCCACCTTGGTATTCTATGTCAAGATATCCATGCTCGTCTTGAAAGCCTCAATGCTGTGCAAAAAAGGCGCGTATACAAACGATCTCTGGATTCAAAGCAGTCTAAATACTTTAAAGGCGCTCGAGGCAGTAGGTGGCTGCTTTGAAATTAAAAACCTGGATATTGTCAGAAAACTAGAATCTCCATGTATATTTGTAAGCAATCACATGAGTATTTTGGAGACATTTGTTCTGCCCTGCCTGATCCAGCCATATCGTGATGTGACTTTTGTTATCAAAGAAAGCCTTTTATCTATTCCATTTTTCAAACATGTAATGCGAAGCCGTAACCCAATTACCGTGGGTCGGGACAATCCGCGGGAGGACCTCAAGACCGTTCTGGTCGAAGGACAAAACCGCATAAATGACAACATTTCCGTCATCATTTTTCCACAAACGACACGTAGTATCAATTTCGATCCTTCAAAGTTTAATTCCCTGGGGATTAAACTCGCCAAACGTTGCAGCGTGCCTGTTATACCCATTACCCTGAAAACTGATGCTTGGGGTATAGGCAGTAAGTTCAAAGACCTTGGAAAAATTCGTCCAGATAAAACGGTACATGTTACTTTCAGCGATCCGTTGATAGTAAAAGGCTCAGGGAAAAAAGAACATAAGTTCATTGTAGATTTTATTACTAGAAGACTGAATTCATATGTTAAAAAGAGTGAACGTATCGATTGATTGTTATCCCCCCGAAAGTGAAAAATGAATGACTTGTCCTTCCGCTACTACTCCTTGTCGTTAAATATTTTGTAACAGATTGAAATGTTTGCGATATTTGAGTCAGTTAAAATAATTCTGCAAAAGTCTAAATGCTATGAGAATGACATTCTTATTGTGACTCAGTTCGATAAGCAAAAGGACCGCAAATCATTCCGATGGCAGCTTTCCACTTGTAGGAAATCTCTAATCAAGCGTAGTAGCCTAGGAACTCACCGCAGCAATCATTGAAAAATTCCATGGCTTCATCAACAGTGTCAAAAATAATCCAGTCATGGCGAATAGTTTTTTCACCTTTTATGCGAATCCTTTCAATTTCAGTATTCCCGAAGTATTCAAAATGGTCCTGATAATCCGTGTAGAGCTCATGCTTTCTCATTTGAAATCCTCCTTTTGTTGATTATTTATACACAAACTACCACATGGGTTTGACAGATACGGTCACACCATTGTAATTTATTAAGAGATTTGAAAACGATTACGAAAAGGGGATTCAATGAACAAACTCGACATCATCCAGACTCTCAGTACCACAAACGGAATTTCAAAGGCAGAAGCAACCAATATAGTCATTAAGTTTTTTGAGAAGATGGCCGACTCCCTCGAAAAAGGGGATCGGGTTGAGATTCGGGACCTGTGTACTTTCTATGTTAAAAGCTATGAAGGATATGCCGGCCGAAACCCCAAAACCGGGGAACCCGTGCAGGTCAAATCCAAAAAGCTACCATATTTCAAATGTGGAAAACAGCTCAAAGAGCAGGTGAATCA
>CAZWEO010000157.1:0-10051 GCA_964633115.1 uncultured Desulfobacterales bacterium | reverse complement strand
TATAATTATATTAATAAGTTAAACTACTTTTGATGCTCTTAAGTTAATGACATTGAATTGGAAATACTAAAAGCGGAGAGATAAACAAGTCAAGCCCCCATCCATCTTGGCCATCTCGCTAACATCCAGTTCAATAATCGGCAGGCCTTGCTTGGCCAAGGCTTTGTTAACTTGGGGAAAGCCCCGGGGAACAATCAGGGTGTCATTTATCCACAAGGTATTGGCGGCGTAGGCCTCTGCCGCCGGTAACACAATTTTAGCATAGTTTTCAAATATACTGAGCTCTGCAAAGGTGGTGGTGAGAAGTAGAGTCTTGCCGCCCACATAATTAATACTTGATTTCAAATGTAAGCCCTCACCGACGGGTATTTCACACCAAGTATAGCCATGCGACTCCAAAATACTGCCCAGTTGTCGGGCACCCTCTGGATTTGTTCGGTCTGAAACACCAATAAAGAAATGTTTACCGACCATCAATACATCGCCACCGTCCAACCGGCCGGGATCGATTATATTCGCTATCGGTCGATGCTTAGCCAATTCAAATTGAATGCTGTGCTGTTCACCCTGCCTGGCAGATGCTCCTGGAATGGTGATGATAGCCACCTCCGGAGTTACCACAGCAGTATCCTCCACAAAATAGGCATCAGGATAGTCCGGCTGTGCATCTAAAACCGTAACCCTAAGACCCAGGTCTTCAAGTGTTTGAATATATGTCTGGTGCTGTTTCAGCAGCAGATCAAACTTGGGTTTCCCGAGAAGTGAGGTGGTCAGGCCGTTATGGAAGTTTGGGTCAGGTTTTCTGACAATAGCACGGGTGAACATGAATATTCCATTCAGCTTTTAGCAGTTGGCTCTTTGCTCTTAGCGGTCAACTGCCAAGAGCCAACAACCAATGTCTAAGAGCTATGTGTTAAGTTCTCTATTATCCGGCAAGGGAATATCCTCGTTATAAATTACCACTTGGTCGCGTCCATTCTCCTTGGCGGCATATAGGGCTGCATCGGCTTTCTGAACCAATTCTTCGATACTCTTACCATCATCAGGAAAGGTTGCTATACCAAGGCTTATGGTCACTGCCGGCAGATTTCCAACCTCGAGTTGGGCCACACCTTTTCGCAGTCGATCAGCGAGGATGTAGGCGGCGGCGGATCCTGTTTCCGGTAAAAACATGATAAACTCTTCACCGCCGTAACGACCGATACTATCCACATCGCGGATGCTGCTTTGCAGATAGGAACCCACAGATTTAAGTACATTGTCACCGTTTGTATGGCCGTAGTTATCGTTGATGGACTTAAATTTGTCTAAATCACCCATAATCACTGTCAAACTTTTTTTGTAACGCTGGGTTCGGTGAATTTCGTCCTGAAGCTTGGCCATGAAATAGCGCCTAACATGTAGACCCGTCAACGAATCGTTGATAGCCATTTCCCACAACTGGGCTTTACTGATGGAGATGGCTGCCTGGTCGGCCACCGCTCGCAGCATCTCAATATCATCATCCGTGAACCCAATATCATTTTTCTTGTTGGTAACGTTGATGACACCGATAATGTCTTCATATACCTTCATGGGAATACAGGCAATCGAGTCAGCAAAGGAGGCGCTGCACCCCACAAATGAATTATCATCATCCGTTCTGTTGATAATAATCGGCTTCCCGATTTGGAATACGGCTCCAGCAACGCCTTCTCCCGGTTTGAAGGTTTTACACTTTATTTCGTTATTGTTGACTTTTTGTTGATACTCCTTGTCTTGCAAACCCGCCAGTACGCGCACGCTCAGTTGATTCATATCCGGATCAAACAGCATGATCGAACCCTTTTCGGCAACTGTCACCTCAATGGCCTGATTTAAGATATATTTTAGGAGACTTTTAAGGTCGCTGATGTAGGTCATCGCCCGCCCGATATTGTAAAGCAGCGACAGATTTATCAGCGTTTTGTCTAGGTCTTCCTTCTCCTTTATGTGCTGTTCGGTCAAACGGCAACTATTGATAGATATGGCCGCATGCATGCAGATTCGACTCAAAAAATCGAAGTTAAACTGATCACCTGAAATCTGTTCCAATGACTGATTCAGTGCCACCAATCCAATGATATTCTCTTTCATGCGTAGCAAGCCCCATGTCGCCGCTTTCAGGGTTTCGGGATCTTCTGCTTGAAAGATGGATTGATAGTCTGAATCACCATTACCTGAATACAGGGATCTAAAACCAGTTTGACTTAGCTCAGATAAAAACGCCTCATCGCATTTAAACTCAATCTCCTGGACATTGAAACCACGGCTGTATACGAGGCTGAAGCTGCTATTATCGGGATTGTATATAAAAACGGCCGAAGCGTTTGCACCCAACCGGCTATCTAGAATATCAGCAAACGTTTCATACAAATCATCGGAACAGTGCGTATCACTGAGTCGATGGACCGCGTCTAAAAGCTCCCGTAATTCTGAAATATGCGAATTAGCCGCCTCCGGATTTTCCATGTGACTTTCCTCTGTCATCGAGTCTCTCCAAATAGATTTTCATGCTCTGGTGCGAACAACCAAGTATGACCAACATACTTACTTAGAAATGGCAATGATGACTTTAACCTAATAAACATTGCATGAAAATTTAAAAGCCCTCGAAGGGCTCGCGTTTGATAAATTTTCCTCTACCAACCTCACCAACAAATGTCATTTGATCGCCATTCCATTCGGCAACGCGTTTGCCCCTAGAATATACGGCCACAGGCATACCGGTCATTTCCATACCTTCAAATGGAGTGTAGTCGATATTCATATGAAGTTTACTCTGGGTGATGGTAAATTTCTGATCCGGATCAAACACCACCAGATCGGCATCCTTCCCCACCGCAACTTCACCCTTGTCCTTGAGCCCGAACATGCGCGCGGTGCCAGTGGCTAATACGTCTACCATACGTTCCAAACTAATACGACCCTTCACAACACCCTCAGAGTGCAGAACCATCAGCAAAGTTTCGATGCCCGGGGCACCGTTGGGTATCTTTTTGTAATCATCCTTGCCAAACATATCCTTTTTGCCCTTGAAATCAAAGGGGCAATGATCAGTGGCTACCACCTGCAGATCACCACTGTTCAGGCCGCCCCACAAGGCTTCATTGCTTTCCTTGGTTCTAAGCGGTGGAGACATGACATATTTAGCACCGCCAAAATCTGGTTCATTATAACGCTCCTCATCCAGCAAGAGATATTGCGGGCATGTTTCAGCAAACACATCAATCCCATTGTCGCGTGCCTCTTTAACCTTGGCCAGGCCTTCCATTGAAGAAAGATGCACAATGTATATTCGTGAGCCGGTCAGCTCGACCATCTTGGCAGCCCTGGCAATGGCCTCCTCTTCGGCAATATTGGGTCGGCTCACAGCATGATAGTAGGGTGTCAGTTTACCCTCAGCCTCTAGCAACTCGTTCATATGCTGGATAATATAAACATTTTCCGCATGCACTTGCACCAGACCGCCATATTTTTTGGTTTCTTCCAGGAGTTTGATCATGGTGGCGTCATCTACCCTGAAATCATAAACCATAAAGATCTTAAAACTGGGGGTTCCATAATCCAGTATGGCCTTTTTGACTTCGGCAATGACCTCAGGTCGCGGATCCATTACAGCCGGATGGAGTGAGTAGTCCACAGCAACCTTTCCTTCGGCCCAGGACTGCTTTCTCTCGATGGCTTCCAGAAGGGACTCGCCCTTTTGCTGCAAATCAAAATCCACTACCGAGGTAACACCACCACAGGCCGCCGCAATGGTGCCGGTCTCATAATCGTCCTGAGCACTGGTACCCATAAAGGGCATTGAAATATGCGTGTGCGGATCAATGGCGCCTGGTAGGACGTACTTGCCGGATGCATCCACAATTTCATCGGCAGGGTTGTCCAGATCTTTGCCGATGGTCTTAATTTTATCGCCGTCAGCATAGACATCGGCTACATATCGACCAGTTGATGTGACAATTGTACCGCCTTTAATAAGGACACTCATTGGGTACCTCCTTGGTAAAAGGTTCAAGCTTTATATCATCTTCCAGGTTCTTGTCCATCACCTGGGTTTCATCGCGGTTCCATGTGGCCGGCATCTCTTTGAAAGAAATCAACTCCGGCACCGGACATACAAAGCTGCACAGCATACAACTCAAGCACTTATTTTCGATCAATATGGGCCGACGTTCGTCTTGATCCCACTCCAGTGCCTGTCCGGCTGCGTCGGTACATACGATATAGCACTGCCCACAACCGACACATTTATCGAGATCGTATTGGGTAATACCCTGTCGATCCAATTCAAAGTGATCCGTGGTCTTCAGGTTGGGCAAGGCTTTACCCACCAAGTCGGATACGTTGGTGATTTGGCGCTGTTGCATAAAATCCGACAAGCCTTCGATCATGTCTTCCACAATACGATAGCCATAATGCATGATACCGGTGGTTACCTGAATGGTTGAGGCACCCAGCAGCATGTATTCCAAGGCATCGATCCAGGTCTCGATACCACCGATGCCAGAAAGCGGAATTGACAAGGCTTCACATTTAGCCATGTCGGCTATGAAATGCAGCCCAATTGGTTTGACGACCGGACCGGATGTTCCGCTGACGGCGCCGATCCCAAAAATGTTTGGTTTGGGAACCAAATCACCCAATCCGACTTCTGATATGCCGCTGACTGTATTGATGGCCGAAATGGCATCGGCACCGCCGTTTTTGGCATATATGGCCGGTTCGGTCATATCGGTGATATTGGGCGTCATTTTGGCAATCACGGGGATCGATACCGTATTTTTAACGGTTGTGGTAAACTTTTCAATCAAATCAAAAGCTTTGCCAACATGATGGCCTGTTCCCTCAATGCACATGTGGGGACATGAAAAATTGAGCTCCAGTATGTCGGCGCCATTATCTTCCGACACCTTGGCCAGGTAGGCCCACTCGTCATCGGAAAACCCCATAATGCTAGAGATCAAAATGTGTTCCGGATAATGTTTTTTCAGATACAAAAAATCGATCAAATTGTCCTTCAAGGGACGATCGGAAATCTGTTCCACATTTTGAACCCCCACCACGCGTTTGGCACCATAATGAAAAGCATTCATTCGGGGGGACGGATGGATAATAGGCAACCGATCCGAGTTAAGAGTTTTAAAAACAACCCCGGACCAACCAGCTTCAAACGAGCGTGCCACCATTTCAGCGCTGTTGGACACCGGTGAAGAAGATAGCAGAAAAGGGTTTTTAAAGGTCTTCCCGCAAAATTCGATAGATAGATCAACATGATGATTGGACACGATGTTTCCTCCTAAAAATATATTTTCAGGCAATGATTTAATATGGTACGTTTCTTGGGACGGTACCAAAACATGTTAGTTATTGCTTTAATGTGCATTCACCTGAAAATTTATTTGTTGAGATATTCTTCGATAGCCCGGGCGGCAATTTTTCCGTCTTGCACCGCGGTTACAACCAGAGCTGGGCCGCGAACAATGTCTCCGCCGGCAAATATTCCCGGAACTGACGTTTGGCCGGTTTCGGAATCCACCTGGATCAGATTCTTTTTATTCACAGCAACATGGGGATACCATTTGGGAGATTCATCCTCAGCCTTGTTGCCGATGGCTTCAATGACAATATCCGCATCCAGAATCCATTCCGACCCTTCGATGTTGACCGGGGATCGGCGGCCGGAAGCATCTTCTTCACCCAGAGCTGTACGTACGAGCTTAAGACCTTTGAGCTGGTTATCGGCATCAACCTCATAATCTATGGGTTGGTTCAGCAATAGAAAATGAATGCCACCCTGGAGGGCCTCGATACGCTCATCCTCTTCGGCCGGCATCTGGCTGTAGGAACGTCGGTAGACCAAATAGACGTCCTTGGCGCCCAATTTGGCGGCCGACTCCACACAGTCCATGGCCACCGAGCCGCCACCGATAACGGCAACAGTCTTATTTTGAACTTCCTGGACCAATTGGTCCAGGTGGCCATCCCGCAGCCCCTCCAAATAGGCAACCGAGCCGTACAATCCTTTGATATCTGCTTGTTCACCTTTGAGATGCACGGCGTCCCATAAACCCGGTGCTACAAAAACTGCTTGATAACCTTCTTTGAGCAAGTCTTCGGCGCCCTTTTGATGGTCGATGGGTGTCGAACATTCGAACTCAATCCCCAAGTCCTTGATATCGATCATCTCTCCTTTAAGGAAATCCATATCAAATCGATAAGAAACAACGCCATAACGCAAAACGCCGCCTGGCTCTGACCGTGCCTCGAATACGGTTACCGCAAAGCCATCTTTGGCCAACTCAGCGGCACAGCTCAAGCCGGCCGGCCCCGAACCCACTACGGCCACCTTTTCAGGTCTGGGATCTGCTTTCTCAAATAACTTGAAGTTCATTTCGCGACCATGCTCGATCAAGAAGCGTTGAATTTTGCCGATGGCGATGGGCTGGCCAATCCCGGTGGCACTGCATTCTTTCTCACAAAGTTCGGCCGTGGGACACAGCACACCGCAGGCACCACCGAGAATATTATTGGTTTTAATGGTACGAATAGCACCGGTAATGTTTCGAAATCGAAATTTCCGGATAAATGTGGCCGGATCGGTATCTGCGGGACACCCTTTTGAGCAAGGCGCATCATGGCATAAAAGACAGCGGTCTGCCTCAGCCAGAGCCTGCCCAAAATCGAATCCTGATTTCATTTTTTTAAACTGGTCCTTGAAACTCACGCAATGGCCTCCTTTAATTGTATCACCATGTAGTAATGGCTCATCGACCCATGTAAAATTAGCCTGGTGATTCGTTTTTATTCATCCAGGATTTCAGCATGGGCCTCTATTGATGAAAAAGCCAGTAAAGTAGTATATATAAAAAAAATAACACAGTTTTTCAATACAAATTCACACCAAAACTCTTGACGCCTATTCCCTTCTTAAGATACAGGATGAATACGAAGTAGCTACCAAAATAAAATCGTTGCACGATTTTATGATAACGCGTATCTTTCGCCGCAGGGCGAAAGGCAGCGTCGCTCCATGGGAAAAGGGTAAAATTTTTATCCCTGCAGCAATATTTGTCGACAAGGAGTTCGGCAATCTGACAGAGCTTGTCGAAGTCGGACGCTCACTCGAGGTCTTCAGTCAAATCGCTACAAGGCATTCAAAAAAATTTGATTCGGCCCTTTCGGGTAGTAGCGCTGCACTATCGTTTGGATAAGGAACTTATCCCAATTTGATGATGACCCGAGTAGTAAAACTTCGACGATGATTTGGAGCGATGCACACTCGAAATCCTCAGTCGAGTCGCAACAGGAAATCAGCAAATTTCAATATTAGGAAAGGGGATCGACATGTCAAGAGTTATTAGATGTGCTCACATCCAGGCAGCCAACGCCAAACACGATGGAACACCCGCCGAAATCAAGGCTGCCATGATTGAAAAACATATTCCGCTCATCGAACAAGCCGGCGAGCAGGGCGTCAACATTCTCTGTCTTCAAGAAATTTTCTATGGGCCCTATTTCTGCTGCGAACAGGATACCAAATGGTACGCCACCGCCGAGCGCGTACCCGGCCCCACCACCGAGCAACTGGCTGCTTATGCCAAAAAATATAAAATGGTCATGGTCATTCCAATGTATGAGGAAGCCCTAGAGGGTGTTTATTACAACACTGCTGCAGTTTTAGATGCTGATGGCAGTTATCTGGGCAAATTCAGGAAAATCCAGATCCCACACACATGGCCAGGCTTTTGGGAAAAATTCTATTTCAAACCCGGCAATCTCGGGTTTCCTGTTTTTGAAACCGCCTATGCCAAAATCGGCATCTATATCTGCTATGACAGGCACTTTCCCGAATGCGCGCGTGCACTGGCCCTCAATGGGGCTGAGATCCTGTTCAACCCCTCGGCCACAACTGCCGGCAAATCACAGTACCTATGGGAACTGGAGCAACCGGCTCAGGCTGTCGCCAATGGCGTGTTTATCGGTGCCAACAATCGCGTCGGGATTGAGAAGCCTTGGGAGTTTGGTCGTTTTTACGGTTCCAGTTATTTTGTGGATCCGCGCGGCGAAATCATCGTAAAGGGTAGCGAGGATCAGGATGAGGTCGTCATAGCCGATTTGGATCTGGACCTGATCCGGGAAGTCCGGGATGGTTGGCAGTTTTTCCGAGATAGGCGACCCGAAATGTACACGGAAATTTGCGCCCAGCTACCATAATAAAATCGTCGAAAAATTTTTACTTTAATTATTAACCAAACCCAGCAATATGGGCAAACAGGAAGGAGGCAGGAAA
The DNA here is from genome assembly GCA_964633115.1 of uncultured Desulfobacterales bacterium. Taxonomy (GTDB): domain Bacteria; phylum Desulfobacterota; class Desulfobacteria; order Desulfobacterales; family B30-G6; genus B30-G6. Next base: position 1,737 of record CAZWEO010000157.1, on the reverse strand, counting down.
GCTTATGAGTGATGAACAACAAGAAACCAAACACTGGATCGTTTACCCCCTTGGGAGCAAGCCGAAATGGGGCCTTGCTGTACTACTGGGCATCCAGCAATACCTGACCATGTTTGGGGCGACAGTGCTCATCCCTTTCATCGTCGGGGGCGCCATGGGTCTTCCCCCTGAGGAATTGGCTTTAATGATCTCAACCATCTTTTTCACTTCGGGATTGTGTACCCTTATTCAGCAATCCCCACTTGGGAACAAGTTACCCGTCATCCAAGGCGGGACGTTTTCTTTCCTCGGCCCCACATTCGCCATTCTCGGCCTGTGTACTGCTGAATTGGCAGGCGGCGCCGGAATTCCGCTGTGGCAGTTAAAAATTCAAATGGTTACCGGCGCAATTATGGTCGCATCGGTCGTTGAAATCGTACTGGGTTACACCGGTATCATGGGCCAAGTTAGAAAAATCATCAGCCCCATCGTTATCGGCCCCACCATCGCCATGATCGGTCTGGCGCTTTTTAATATCGGTGCACCCTGGATGGCAGGCAACTGGATAATTTCACTGATTACATTGGTGGCCCTGATTCTTTATTCTCAGGTCTTTTCCCAAAAGTCACGTGTATTCATGCTTTTTCCGGTCCTGTTAGCCATCGCCACAGGATGGATATTTTCACTCTTGGGTACAATTACCGGTATGATCCCGGACGGCAACCCTGCCAACCTGACCGGCAAGCTGGATTTGATCGCGAGCGCTTCGTGGTTAAGCTTGAAGCCCATGCTGCCGTTTAAATGGGGATTTCCGGATTTTGGCAGCTCTGTTCTATGGGCCGGCGTTTTCGGCATGCTGGCCGGTTATCTGGCCTCCATGATCGAATCCATTGGTGACTATTATGCCTGTGCGCGTATATCTGAAGCGCCCGTTCCCACTGGCAATATGATTTCCAGGGGCCTCGGTGCCGAAGGTTTGGGCTGTCTGATCGCCGGCATCCTGCAAACAGGTAATGGCACCACCACCTACTCGGAAAACATTGGCTCCATCGGCCTGACCAAGGTTGCCAGCCGGCGGGTGGTACGCTGTGGTGCAGCTGTTATGCTGGTTATTCCCATCATCGGCAAGTTTGGTGCCATCTTGGCAACACTGCCCCAACCGGTAGTGGGGGCTATGTTCGTGGGCCTTTTCGGTATGATCGCCTCTGTGGGTCTTTCTAACCTTCAGATCGTCAACCTGAATAATTCCCGTAACCTGTTCATCATCGGCATCAGTTTCTTTGCCGGACTGAGCGTGCCGTACCATTTCAATCCCATGCTGTCAGCAGCTGCAGTGCCCATCGACTGGAGCGGCGGCGGGCAGTTCTTTGCAGTTATCGGCAACATTTGCCAAGCCCTCCTGACCACCGGTATGTTCGTTACCGCTTTCATCGGCATCATCCTCGACAACCTACTCCCTGGTGCCACCCGCGCCGAACGGGGTCTGGAAGTCTGGGAGTCTGAAGCCTCCGATGAAGCCTGGGAAGAGGCGGAAGCCCAATGGGCCGCTATGGAAGAAGGTGAGATGCGACCTGTGTGAATTTAAAATCGGTTTATGATTTTGTCACATGCGGTATCGCCGCTCGAGAATCACCTTCGGTGTTCTCTTGACGAAGGGCAGGTTGGTTCAACCTGCCCTTCATTTTTCGGATTAGCTAAATGATATAATAGGTACCACAATTGCCCAGACCACTCATAAATATCGTCTACGTGTTACTT
>CAZWEO010000156.1:0-10511 GCA_964633115.1 uncultured Desulfobacterales bacterium | reverse complement strand
TACTATGTTTACAGGTAGTTATAAAATCCAACTAAAGATTGACGCTGTGGAATTTGCAAGTTGCGCGTGAATTGCTGGAGCAGGTCGGTATCGATGTGGTTCCTGCCACCAATGGCCTGGAGGCGGTTAAATTAGCAACTAAGGAACGATTTGATGGTATCCTCATGGATTTGCAAATGCCGGTTATGGATGGACTGACCGCTACACGCGAGATACGTAGAGGTCCATCTGCACCAGAACTTCCAATTATGGCCATGACCGCCAACGCTATGGCAGCCGCACGTGATGAATGCTTGGCCGCCGGCATGAACGATCATATTGCCAAGCCGATCAAACCGGCAATACTTTATGAGATCTTAGCACGTAGGATCAGAACAGATGTTGACGTGTGTGATTATCTTGACCAAGAGACAACTATTGAGCCTGTATCAATAGAATTAGCCGGAGAAATTCCAGACCTTGATGGCATCAATATAAAATCAGGTATGGGCGCCGTAAACGGCAACTGGAAACTATATGCCAAATTGTTACAGAATTTCCGTGAACGTCATCGGGACATTGCCAAGGAAATTCAAACTGAGCTGAAATGTGGCAATCTCAAAGTCGCTCAAAGAATGGCTCACACCGTCAAAGGTGTGGCGGGAACGTTGGGCGCCAATAGACTATCCGCCGTTTCGGCACAATTGGAATCCGCTTTTAAAACGGAAGATAGTAAACGCATATGGAATCGGCTGGATCGTTTTTCCAAGGAAGTTACGCGTGTTATCGTGGCTTTGGATGATTATATTGAAAAAGAAAACGGGCTTCAATCGGAGGAATTATCCAGCGCAGAAAAGATTCAGACCCAGTCAAATAAGGGGATGGTCCAACCGCAACTTAAAAAATTATGTGAGGCATTATCCGACCGAATTGATGCGCATGATGCTGAGGCTCTAACATTGGTGGCCGAGATCAAAACCCTGTGGGGCCGATCTAACTTTGGAGAACATTTCTTGAAACTGGAATCCTTGCTAAACGAATTTAAATTTGAAAAAGCCAAGGATTTAATTGAAAAAGTGACCAAGGAACTGGGCATGAAAAGTTTTAAATAGATGAACGTAGTGCTTAGGCCCTGTCATGGAATCAGAACATATTCATTAGAAACAGAGCGGAAAGCACATGAAAGTTCTTCCGCAACATGTGTGCCTCGATCCAAGTAGGGCGAAATTTTGATAATTTGTCTAAAAGGAGCAATATGTCTTTGCAGGAGAAAAGCATACGGATACTGGCAATTGATGATGAGGATATATATCTGCATGCCATTGTCGGCTTACTTTCGGGAAGCTATAAAATCCTGGTTGCCTTAAACGGGCCAGAAGGGTTGCAGATTGCCCGATCAGAACTACCACCGGATCTGATTCTATTGGATGTCATGATGCCAGAAATGGGCGGTTTTGACGTGTGCCGTGAGCTTAAAAAGGACCCGTACACGAAAGACATTCCAGTGGTATTTTTGAGTGCCCTTGACGAAACTAAGGAAAAGACCAAAGGATTCGAAGTTGGTGGTGTTGATTATATTACCAAGCCTTTTCAAGGTGAGGAAGTTCTCGCTAGGGTTAAGACCCATATCGAGAATCTGGAGCTCCATCGCCGGCTTGCCAGAGAAAACACCCGATTTAAAACACTGGCGGAAGCCGCTTTCGAAGGGATATTCATTCACAACCAAGGCAGAATCGTCGATGTAAATAGCGAAGCCTGTCGCCTTTTCGGTGATGGGATACCCACCCTATTGGATCTAAATCTTGTTAACCTTCTACCAGCGGATTGTCATAATGCAATCCTGAATGAGGAAGACAGACCCTATGAAGGCGAGATCGTTAACCGCCAGGGCGACATCATACCGGTGGAAATCAGGACCAAAAACCTTGATTTTGAGACCCATCATGTCAGTGTTACAGCCATCAGGGATTTGTCGGCGCAGAAGAAAATTGAACATGAAAAATTAGCCCTCCAAAATGAAAATCGCGTTTTAAAAACAAGCTTGAAGGACCGATATAAATTCGGTGATATTATTGGACGCAGTTCAGCCATGAAACAAGTGTACGAGATTATATCACAGGCCGCATCGTCCGAGTTTAATATAATAGTTGCGGGTGAATCTGGAACCGGTAAAGAACTTGTGGCTCGAACTATACATGAATTAAGCCCCCGCAAAAAGAAATCCTTTGTAGCGGTTAATTGCAGTGCCATTACAGAAAGCCTTTTTGAAAGAGAATTCTTTGGTCACCAAAAAGGAAGCTTTACCGGTGCGGATAAAAGCCAACCCGGAATTTTCGATGAGTCTCATCAGGGAACTCTATTTTTAGACGAGCTGGGAGAGCTGAAACCGTCGATGCAAGTGAAAATGTTGCGGGTGTTGGAAAACGGTGAGTATATCCCCGTGGGCGATACCAAAGCTAAGAAGGCGGATGCCCGCATTATCAGCGCGACCAATCAAAATTTGTCTGAAATGGTTCGGCACGGCAGTTTCCGGGAAGACCTTTTTTATCGGATTCATGTCATTGAGATTGAACTTCCTCCCCTGAGGGATAGACGCGAGGACATACCGCTTCTGGTGGAGCACTTTCTTTCCCGTTTTAAATTAGCCGGTAAAAAGCCATATTTGACAGGCAAAATGCTGGATACACTATTGCACTATGATTGGCCCGGGAATGTGCGCGAGTTGCAAAATATAATTCAACGATTCCTGGCAACCAATCAGATTGCTTTACCAGGCGGGCGTTCCATGTTTGCGGAAGAAGAGAATGCAGCTCTCGATACTGGGATCGGTCTAAATCAAGCCCTTGAAAACTTGGAACGTAGACTAATCCAAAAAAGTTTGCATAAAACCATGTGGAATCGTGGCCAAACATCTGAATTATTAAATATTTCTCGATGGACCCTACAGCGCAAAATGCTCAAATACGATCTTGTAAAAAAGGAAGAATGACATTTAAAGGCCGAATTTCAACTTAGCATAAAAGCGATGGTGCAATGTCGCACACTGCTGGCGCGATTTTGCACAAATTAAAATATTATATTAAATATAGCCTGTTAGCACTTCATAGTTGTCCAATAACGTGCAATCTTGCCCCATTTTTTACTCCATACGACCTCATTTAGACATCATTTCTAGGCAATCCGATTTAAACATCCGAAATTATTAATAAAATATATTTTGGCATGCCATTTGCTATTTATGTAATCGAAAATGCAATTAGGAAGACGATACATCGGCAATTAACACGATAAATTAAACATTAAAGGAGAGGAATGATGAATTCAACAAATCGTATTTATTTTTGGATGTTGTTTTGGACGGTGATTTTTGTTGCTGTCGCTTTCACCTGGGCTACGAAATCAGCCATGGCCCACGACGGTGAGATTCCGGCTTACATCCAAATTCACCTAAATGATGTTGTTGCGGATGCTGAAAAAAAGGGCGACCTCGCCCGGTTCGACCGAATGGACCTGAACTCAATCGTGGCTCTGCTCGATCACAATAACCATCGCGTTGCATCGGCTGCTGCCTATGCTCTTGGTGAAATCCGAAATTCCGAGGCAGTCCCCGCCCTGGTTTCAGCTCTTGTGAGCGATCATGCGCATATGCGTCGCATCGCTGCGCATGCACTTGGCAAAATAGGTGACCCGAGGGCCGTATTGCCGCTGATCGAAATCCTGCGTGATAAAACGCAACCGCTGGCCGTTCAAACTTCAGTAATCATGTCGTTAGGTAAGATCGGAGATCCAAAAGCAAGGTGGATTATTGCTGAATTGAATCACTCGCCGCGAAAATGGCTGCAACAGACGACCAATATAGCCCTGCTGAAACTTAATGCAAAACAAAGTACCAGAATAGCTGCAGCTAAATAGGTGTCTAAGCAATTCAGGAGGCGCTTTGCTGGTAAGCAAGTAGCACCTCGTAATCGGCAGATGCGCCTCCTGTAAATAAAAAAAGATCTGAGTTATTTTCGAAAGAACAACGTAACCGGTATGATCACAATTATTAAACTTATAGTGTGAACAAATAAGGAAGGGTGGTCAATTCATGAAAACTGAATGGATTTATATTAATGCTAAAAATCGGCCCATCACAACCAGTAAGATAGTCTCCGAGGTTTTTTGGTAAATTACATCAGACCGTAATGGCAAAAATTGAAATGCTGGAGACAGATTCAGATTTCTTTCGCTGCAACTTCAGCGAGATTCAAGACATCAGTGAAGATTGGCAGCCTACGTCAGCATATGAGATGACCCGTGATGGTTTTGGTTTTATCTCCATGGATTTTACCGGGAAACAAGGAATAGAATTCAGCCATGCTTATATAGATGCTTTTGATGAAATGGCAAATTCAGACTGGCAAATATAACCTAAACAGAATTCGAAAGCAGGCTGAACATCGCCATAGAGGCAACACCATGCAAGCATTTGAAAATAACGAAATCACACTTACAAAAATGGAAAATGTGACGCTCTTTGATATCGAGGGAGATATGACGGCTTTTTCAGAAGAGTCGTTCAATGTGGCCTACCAGCAAGCCAGCGGACAAGAAACCCAGAAGATACTATTCAATTTCAAGCCTGATACCTATATCAATAGCGCCGGTATTGCCATATTCATTCAGATCATCGCCCAAACCATAAAACGCAATCAATTGATTGGTATTACAGGTCTTTCCAAACACTTTGTGAAAATATTTAATCTGTTAGGGATTACCCGATTCGCAAAGATCCATGATACCATTAAAATAGCAGTGCTAGCGCTCAATGCTCAGACATGAGTTAAGCGCACTCGAATATCTATACGCTGAGTGATGGACGCCAATTTTTATATGATCGTATATTCTCGGCAATCGCTGTTTAACGAAGTGGTTTCGAGATCTGCATCACAATGCTCCGCCAGCAAGGTTGCCAGCTCGTCACGGGCTTGGGTGCCGGTTTCAGGCGTAATCGGTGGCAGACAGTCTACATTGATAACCAGAAATTGGCTGTTTACCTCGATTTTAGTGCGGTCGCCATTACGCCAGTTCCAGCGACGGCACATGACGTTCTTGCTTAGGCTATCAAAGTAGATCACCTCACCCGCTTTGGGGTTTTCAAATTTATCCGATCCCAGGGCCTGGAATATTTCTGAGCCATCGGCAATACCCAATACCAAATTCCCCTCAATGGCAGCTACGTCGTCACCACCGCAGGGCAGACAGTATTTTATAGAAGTGTAGTTGAATAGTGCCACCACCGAATTGATGAAAGGCAGGGCTGGATTCAATTTTATGCGCTTTAACAGCGCCCGGATGGAGGGCATGTAATGGCGAGGCTTTGAACCGAAATTTTTATGGGCTTGATCCCATGAAATCAGACGCGGTTCGTTATCCAGGTCGATATCGGCCCGACGGTCGATCTCCTTTTTGAGTAGTTTGCGGATGCGTTTGTAGGAAGGGCGGTTGTCCAATGAGCGTACGATGATGACTTCCCGACGGAAGTCGGGAAACATCTCAAAAAGCGCGTCCTGGATTATGATTTTTTTCATAAAATCGTGCAACGATTTTATCAGTGGAATAAGATTGAATTTTAATAGCTATTCTTTGAGGTCTTCTTTACACCATCCCCTTGAAGGCAAAGAAGGTCAGCGATAACACGCCGGCGGTGACCAGGGCGATGGAGGTATCCTGCAGCGGTCGCGGGACCCGGGCCAGTAAGATGCGTTCACGCACACCCGCAAACAGAATCAGGGCCAGACCGAATCCAATGGCGTAGCTGAAGGATGCCACCAGGGCTTGCAAAAAGGTATATTCTTCTTTGATGTTGATGAGGCAGGCGCCCATAACGGCGCAGTTGGTGGTGATCAAAGGTAGAAAAATTCCGAGTCCAGAGTAAAGGGCTGGGATACTTTTGCGCAAAAACAATTCCACAAACTGAACCAACGAGGCGATAACGACGATAAATGCGATGGTGCGTAAATATTGAAGACCAAATTTTTGCAATACATAGGTATCGATAATCCAGGTGCCCACCCCAGCCATTACCAACACGAAGACCACGGCCATTGACATACCCACGGCGGTTTCCATTTTTTTTGATGTACCCAGGAAAGGGCAATTCCCGAGAAACTGCGCCAGCAGGATATTGTTAATTAAGATGCAGCTTATGGCCAGGACTAAATAATCACCCATCGAATTTCTCCTATTTACTACCGATCATGTTCATCACACAAAGCATCAGTCCCAGGCAGACAAAAGCGCCCGGTGCTTCGACCATGAATGTAAAGGGTTGCACGTTGGGACCGAAAATCTGGATTGGCGTTTCCCAAAAGGTCAGGGTGCCGGCGCCCAAAAGCTCGCGTACCGCACCCAATGCGGCCAGGGCCAGGGTAAATCCGATGCCGATACCCAGCCCGTCGGCCAGCGATTTGGCCACACCGTTTTTGGACGCAAATGCTTCGGAACGACCCAAGACAACACAATTGACCACGATGAGGGGAATGAATATACCCAACTTGAGAAAAAGCGGGTAGGCGAAGGCCTGCATCAACAGTTCAACCAGGGTCACGAAGGTGGCGATGACGATGATAAAACAGGCGATTCTGACTTTGGCCGGGATAATTTTTCTAAACAAAGAAACAAAAAAGTTAGAACCCACCAAAACAAACGTGGTGGCCACACCCATACCGATGCCGTTTTCCACAGTTTTGGTCACGGCCAGTACCGGGCATAGTCCCAAAACCAATCTAAATGGCGGTATTTCCTCCCAAAGGCCTTTGGTAAATTCTTGAACGAGTGTTTTGGCCATCGCGATCTCCCTATTTAAAAGCCCGGAGTTGTTCCAGGATTTGAGGCTTTAAACTTTTATAGATTTCACCTGCGGCAACAACACCCACACTGACACCGTCGGATGTAACCGTGGCACCGCTCATGGCATCCACCGGGTCGACAGCGGTCATCTTCATGCCTTTATACTGGTTAGTAAAGGACGGATCAGATTTGGCTTTTGAGCCGATACCGGGGGTTTCGCTGTGGGTGGTGACGCCCACACCAATGATGTTGTCATCGGCTAGATTGACTCCTAGCATCAGGCCAATGTCCCCGCCAAATCCCTTGCCTACACCTTCAAAAGCAACGGCACTGGGCTCGCCATTAAATATCCCCACAAAAAAGCTTGCATCCTTTCCATTGTGTGTAATCTTGAAGCGATCGACAATGGGATCGTTGCTGGCACCATCTAGGATGTTTTTGATGGCAGGACCCTTGACGAAGGTAAGCTGCTGATATTCAATTCTGGGTGCGGTCCAATCTTTGGTGGCCGCAAGCAGTCCACCGGACACCGACCCCAATACAACGAGAACCACAATCATTTTGATCATATCTTGCATACTATTCAACCTTTCCCAAGGCTTTTGGCCGTATTTTATCCAACAATGGATTCAATAGATTGATTATCAGAATAGACAAGATGGCACCGTCGACATAGGCGCCGATATTACGAATCAGTATCGTCATGATACCGCCCACAACACCATAGATCAGCATGGGAATAACGTTGACCGGTGAGGATGAGTCTTCAGGTACCAGAAAAAATGCTGCTATGAGTGTATAACCGCTTAGCAGATGGAAGAAGGGGCCGGCATAACGACTCGGATCGATAACATTGAACAACAAGGCCGATAGGAAAATTCCTGCTAAAAATGAGATGGAAATCTCCCAGCGAATAAAACCCCGAATCATCAGATAGATGCCCCCCAATATCAGGCAGAGGCCGTTGATGGCACCGATGCCGCCGATTTGGCGTCCGATTAAAAGATCCGACAGATGGATATCTTTGATAGCATCCATCCCAAAATACTTTAAGTTGGCCAAAGGATAGGTGGCTGCAAAATCCAACTGGAAATGACGATACATGCCATCAAAATCAAGATAATCTCCCCAGGAAACCGCCAGGATAGCAACGGCCAGTGCCACCGGATTAAAGGGATTGCTGCCGATCCCGCCAAAAATCATCTTACCGACGACCACGGCGATAAAGGTTCCGGTGAGAACAAACCACCATGGTGCTGTAGATGGCATCAACATGGCAAAAACCAGCCCAATGACGGCGGCATTGCCATCACTCACCGAGATCGGCTTTTTAGAAACCAAATTGAAGGCTATTTCCCATAACATAGCCGTGGCAATGGAAAAACTGACCACGGCAATGGCCGAGGCACCGAATCGCAGGATGCCACCGAAAACAATGGCCGGGATGGCCGCATAAATAATGTGCAGACTCATCTGGGGAATGCTACTGCCAATGTGGATAAAGGGCGCATGGGATACTATCAGCTTTTTGGAATTATTCATCTTCGGCTTCTCCGTCCGTGGTGCGTTCGAGCTCGTATTTTGCAAGTTTGATCGATTGGTAGATGGGAATTTTGGCAACACAAACAAAGCTGCATAAACCGCAGTCGATGCAGGCATATAGATCATAATTATCAGCGGCTTCCTCATATTCGCCGGCGTCAAGATAGCGAATCAACAGATTGACCGGGATCCTGGCTGGACAAATTCGCACGCAGTCCCCACAATTGATACAGGCAGTGTCGGAAACCAAGGTGATATCGTCTTTATCCTGGACCATAATGGCATCGGTATCCGGCCGCACCGGAATGGTACCTGAGTAGGTGCTGAAACCGTTCAAGGGGCCACCGATAATGATGCGATCCTGATCATTCAAGCTCAGGCCAAGGTGTTTGAAAATATCACCAATGGGGGTGCCAACCACAGCAGAAATCAGTGATCGATTACCCTGTTTGTCTATAAAGGTCAGCAGTTTGGTTTGGACCATCTCCTGAGTGTCGACAGAGCGGCCCAGAGACACGACGGCCTCAACATTCAAGAACGCCAGACCCAGGTTTTGAAGGTCTATTTGCGCCTGTATTTCCTTCCCAATGACGCGTTGGGCCACGAGATGCGGTAGCCCCTGTGGATAACCGGTGTCGATACTGATGACGGTGGCCCCAATCTCGCCATAGCCCTGAATGATTTCCTTGGGGGCTGCCACCACGACATTTTCGACGCCAGTGATGGTTTTCAGATGCTGGATCCCGGATTTCAGTTCAGATAGAAAGGTATTCAGGACATATTGGGCGCTGATGACCAGCAGATCCTGATCCATGGCGTTGATCACGATGGTTTGGATGGGATTGTCAGCGTCGGTTTGGAAAATAGTGAAATCCGGGCTACCGGGCAAGCACTGCAGGTGATCGATGGCCCCTTGTAAAGATGGATTACGGCAGTAGGCGGCAAAGCTGTCATCCCATAAGGAATCTTTTGAGGTTGTAATGGCAACAGCGGTGAAATGTTTTCCGGACTCGCCAGGAAAGCGTTCGATATTGGTCACCGTACCCGAAGTGGTTGCAACAGCATAAGCTTCGGATTGAGTCGACAATTGAATTTTCTGACCCGCTTGAACACTGTCACCGGGTTGAACCAACAAAGCTTGACCGTTGACGGGTTGATCTTTGATCAAAAGCGTAATCGTTTCAGGTGCAGCTACCTGACTGGGTACTGGCAGCTCAGTATGAACCGTATCAACCTGCAGGCGTGGCGCTGTTACAGCAAAAAAAGATCTTTTTATCATATGGTTACCTTTTTCTTGGCTGCTTTCCGATCAACAATTCCTCGGTTTCTGGGCTGCCATGATGCTTTTTAGCGAATGACATGGCAGGCAGCACATTCAACTGGGCCGGCGTCGAATTCCTGATGACATCCAATGCATTGGTCATGGAATGCATCGGCCCGTTTCAAAACCTGGGTTTCCTCAATCTCATTGCTGTCTGGGCAGTCAAGACATTCCTGTGATGGCTGGGGCTCCTCACCATCTGATTTGTGGCAGGATCCACAGGCGACTAGAGCGGTTTCGTCGTTAGCGGGATGATGACAATCCCAGCAGGACAGCCCATAGGCAGACTCGGATGTATGCGTATAATGGTCAAAGAAAACCTTGCCGGCCGCAACGTTGTACATGATCCTCATGGGTTCTTCCGGGGCTGAAACTGGGAAAGCGGCATAGCATAGAACACCAACAACCAGAAAATAGATCACGAGGCCATATACAAGTTTCATCTTTTGCTTGGGGATCATCAGGAAACCAGTCCTTTCATGTGTATGGCGTTTTGACAACCATGCTGGCACTACCATAATGTCACCCGGCTTTCAAGGTAAAAATAGGTCATTCGGTTAAAGCAATAAGCTATTAGGTGTGAGCTTTAAGCTGCTGAAAGCATAACAGGTTGCGGGTCACGCGTTACGGATTGCGGGTTGGGAGTTATGGGTTTCGAATTGCTATTCAAGGTTTGAAGGTCTGAAGGGTTGTAGGGGGTAACAAGTTACGGGGTACGTGTTGCGAACTTCGAGGTGCGTGATTCGTGTTTGGTGTTTTGTGTATCTGGTTTTTAGGGGTTTAAAGCCAATGTCATTAACTTAAGAGCATCAAAAGTAGTTTAACTTATTAATATAAT
>CAZWEO010000155.1:0-10630 GCA_964633115.1 uncultured Desulfobacterales bacterium | reverse complement strand
TCGACCGGCCAGGCAGCGTGCGGGCAGACCGCATCTTGAAGCTGATGCGAAATGCTCATCAAAAACTGACCGACATGAACTGGCACCTGGTCAATCGCAGCAATTAAGCGCTGCCTGCCTACTTGCAGGAGACATACCCAAACGCGCCTAAACAGGCTGGTTTCCCACTTTTGGGTATATGAGTTGGAAATAGGCAGGCAGGCTGATGGATCAAAAAGGAGATTCTGATGCCCGGTAGAAAGAGATCAAGACAGAGACAGAAAACTAATCTGGATTTGCGGTTGAAGTACGCCCTGGGCATATTGGTTTTGTTCCTGCTGCTCTTCGGCGGCGCGCTGTACGGGCTGTGGCGGCTGGCTGTAAACGCCACCCACACTCAGGTCACGGTGATCGCCATCCTGTTCTTCTTCCTAATCCCGATCGCCTTCTTCCTGGGGCACTGGTTCGGGCGCACCGAAGTGCGCGGTTTTCTGAGCGGCATCGACACCGCCGTAGATCGCATTGCCAAGACCATCGACCTGCGCGATGGCGCGAAAGTCACTCTGCATCAGCGCATCCAATCCCCGCAGCAGCCAGCCCATCCCCGCAGCTACATTCCACCGCTCGAATTGCCAACTCAGAATTTGCCACAGCTGACCTTTCGAGAGAGCAATCAAGATCAGGTCATCGATTTGTAGACATCGGATAAACCTATATTAAAGGAAGGAACTCATGGCTAAGAGCAAGATCATCACCATTGCAAACCAAAAAGGCGGTGTCGGTAAAACGACCACTGTCATCAATCTGGCGCATGGGTTGGCGCAGATGGGGAAGAATTTATTAGTAGTTGACCTTGACCCCCAGGGGCAATGCGCCACCTCCCTGGGAATGAAGCCCGAGGAGGGCGCCTACTACCTGCTCACCATGGGAATGAAACTGCAAGAGACGCAGTTCATCAAACAATATGTGCGAAACACCGGCCGGGATAATCTGTGGCTTATTCCAGGAGACCAAACCACCAATGCAGCCCAGACCGTCATTAACGCTCAAGAGCATCCCATCTCCTGGATACGGGAAACTCTGTCCCGATTCACCGACAATGGGCATCTGGATTACATCATCCTCGATACTGCGCCCAGTGTCGGGGGCATTCAGGAGCGGGCGCTGTGGGCTGCTGACCTGGCGGTCATCCCATCGTCCACGGAATATCTGGCCACCGATGGTGTCAAGAAGGTTGCCCGCACGCTGGTTTCTTTACAGCGAGAAAAAGGTTGGCAAGGGGCTTTGATCGGCGTGCTGCCGACCATGTTCCGCGGACGGCTGAATGAACACAAGGCATCCATCGACGAACTGAATAAAGGCTTTCCGGGGAAGGTGCTGGAACCCATCCATCGGGCAACCACTCTGAGCGAGTGTCCCGGAGAAGCCAGGACCATCTTCGAGAAGGACCCGGAGTCTCGTTCAGCAGATGAATACAGCACATTCGTGAAAGAAGTTTATCGCTACTAGAAATCAGGATACCGACGAAGGAGGTAGCCATGGCGCGTCGCAGCATTTGGGATGACGAAGAAAAAGGCCAGGAGACAACAGCAAACAATGTCGGATGGGGAGCGCAGCCCGATGTGGATCAGGGCGCGCCCGATAAAATTCAGCCTGAACGCCCGGCTACGATTTTGGATCAACTGCGCACCGCCGAACCCAAAATCCAAAAGGTGCGCGACCGCTCTTGGGAGCGAGAAAATCCCAAGAAATCCTATCGCAAAGTCCCATATGAGATTCGAGATAACGTCAATGAGATTGCGGAAACCTACGGCTACAACACCAGTCAGATTGCCCAGGCATTCTTGGAGTACGCGTTGATGTGTTACCGCCGCGGTGATTTCGAGTTGGAACTTGAACTCGGTCAGAACGGATTGACGCTCATGCCCGGGGGTTGGTCCGCGGAAAAGAAGCCCATCTGGGCCGAATCCACCTGGGGCGGTAAGTCACCGAAAAAGAAGAAGCGTCGCAGCAAGACCGGTACTCCGCTCTGGAAGCAGGCCGTCTATTACCGGCTTTCACCCGACCTGATTGCTCAAATCGAAGAAGTCTGCGAGGCGCACCGCAATCCCGATGGCTCACTGATCAGCCGCACATATCATGATGGCGAGGTCGTTGCTCGTTTTTTGACCTTCTCTATCGAAGCATACAACACTGGAAATTTGACCTTGAGCGAGCCTGAAGATGAATAGCCTGAAAAACGAACTCTGCGAGTTGCACCAATTTCTGACTTATTTTGGAGCAAAAAATCGAGCCGCCCACGTTGCCGCCCACGTGCCGCCAGCGTTCCGCCTACGTTCCGCCCACGTTGCCGCCTACGTTGCCGCCGACGTTTGCTCACCAGAACTTCCGGAGATCGATTTTTCTGACCCCAGCCATATTATTGCATACCCGCAAAATATCGCCCCGCAGAAAGCGTCCTGGCTGTTTTCGATGAAAATGTCTAATCCAATGAATTTGAGAAAAAATCTGCTGAAAATCGACCGCCAAAGCGTCGCCCGGTTCTCAATGGTCGAGGATATTCCCGGTAGCTTTCGCAGCGACCACCGCCGGGTGTATGCCGACACCTGCGAGTGTTCCGTAACCCTGGTGCTGCGCAAGGGTCTGGACTTGCACACCATCGCCGGTCAGGTTGTGGAGGCTGTCCCGGAATGGGCGCAGGCTTCATCGCAGTTCGGCGCTATCAAGATCAACATCTATCGCATCGTCCGCAAGGCACCCAAGGACGTCAAGTCATTATCCACCCTTTTGAACCCTGCTCATCGGAGATCACCATGAAACCACAACTAGCCTGGCAGGCCGCCCTCGGCCAACTGCAACTGGAGATGCCCAAAGCAGCCTTCGATACCTGGGTGCGCGATGCTGAATTTATATCTTTCAATGATGATATTTTCACTATTAGTGCCAAAAATGCCTATGCGCAATCTTGGCTGGCCGACCGTCTCAGCAGCACCATCGAGAAGCTTTTGACCGGCATCATGAACCAGGTTGTGGAAGTGCGCTTCGTGGTCACTGATCTCCAGGATGAATTCGATATCCAGGGTGATGCAGAAGAACAATCCACCGTAGATGATTCAGACGCGGAAATAACCATCAGCGTCGATGTCATCTACGAAAGCCTGCAAAAGCTGATCGTCAAACCACACACAGCCGTGCGAGTGCCGGGCTATGTTCTCAGGTGGCTGCCATATTGGGGTCATTCGCTAGGTTGGGTTTATGTTGGATTGAGACAACTGGCATTTTTTAGTAATGCGGATACAGGGACGTCATTCCGGGCAACGTTACGCAATATCGCTTTGTGGTCGGGGCAAAGTCGTCAAACAGTCATGCGCTTGTTAAAAAGCCACCATGCAAACTGGTTTCTCAATGGATCAGCGGGCGAAAGCGAATACAGCTTTTTATCTTATCTGCCGTTCACACCGGGGGATGAGGCCAGTGTAACCGATCTCCTGGTCAAGTTGGGGGTGCAAGACGATCCCGCAAAGGCACTGAAAGCCGCGCTCGGCTTTCGTCGGCGCGATATTCTGCCGTTTCCTGCTCCGCTGCCCAAACAAGTACACCTGGAAATGGCTCCAAACCCACGTTCCCCGGTAAATATGATTTTAGATATTTGCAGACCTTATTCAGCAGAAATGGCCCCAATGATTGAGCAGTTAGCCAACCATTTAGCCGCTCACCTGTTACCCGTTCAGGACGAAATTCAGATCACCCATTATTTCATCCGCAATCACCTAAAGCAGCTCAAAAGTGGCCCAGGCTGGTTGGTTACACTGCTGCGCGACGAAGGTTTTATCAGCAAAGCGGAGGGCTATCAAAATCCCGTGCAAATTTCTGACGGCGATATCGGTCTCGCAAAAGCGTTAGGGTACTCGCCAGACCGCGGACGCAAAAATCAAATCACTGAATGGCTGTCCCCAAATGGGCGAAGGAGCAGCCATCATCTCAACGAATTCGTTACCCGTGAGGGTGAGAGTGGCTATCGTTTCAGGCTTCAAGAGATGGAGTTGTTGACTTCGGAAGACCAGGAGAGCTGCTCCATGATTAGCGCGGCTGTAAAAGCGTTTGGAGAGTTAGATGCGCTGGATGTTCTGCGGAAACTTGATCATGAAACCCCTGAAATTGTCCTTTCCAGCATGGATGTGAATACCGCGGCGCAAATGGAACAGGTTATTGAGCAGGTGGAACGAGAAGGAAACCAGGGGGAGCAAGAGGAAAATCGCGGCGCAAATGTGACAAGAATTGGTGAACCCGCGGCGCAAGTGGGACAAGATATGCAAAAACGCGGCACAGATGTGACAGACCGCGGCGCAGATGTGACAAGGCGCGGCGCAAATGTGACAAGGCGCGGCGCAAATGTGACAATATTAACACTTCTTAAACACCTTAAAACCATCTTTAAACACTATGGTTTCACCACCCCGCAAATCTTGGCGCTTTTCGAAGATGAATCCCAGGCCAATAACGGCGACGAATCAAGGGGTGGGGGTCATTTTTCTTTTCCTTTGGGCTGGATTTTGAGTGATCTCTTGAAAAATTCCGGGATCTGCAGCCATAAGGCCCGCGTCCATATCCGGGAAAACATCAGCGCCAATGAGTTTGTTGCTGCCACACTGTGCGCGGTCGTGCAGGCGCGGGCGTTGAAATCAATCAGTGGTTACTTGACAACGCTGCTAACTAATCCTGATGGGATGACGTTGGACCAGGAGTTTTTCACGCTGGCAGAAATGCCACCGGCTGACTTGGTCGATGTAATCCAACGTGCTGCGTCCCGTCCTGGACAAACAACAAATCATCAAGCCTGGGACACGGTTATGGTTACCGCCGAGGATAACAGACTCAGCGAATTGGTTACTCGCCTTTCGACTAAAACGTCGGTTGTGCGGCCCGTATAGCTAGAATTTGGAAATCAATATTGAATTGGACATAATCCTATGCAAAAACATTTCGGTACGCATTTTGATCCTGAAGGGGCCAATGTGGTCATCCTTTCGGGGTGGCTGTACATCGAGCAAGTTCTCGAAATCCCTTTGGATGGGCTCGTACATCAAGCCTTGCGGTGTACGCTCATGACCAAACGCCCTCCGGCCAATTCTCAACACCTATCCGAAGGACATCTGAACCGGGGCTATCCTATTGTGCTGACGGGAAGACGGATGGAAATCATTCTGGATTGGGCCAGGAAAAGGAGCAATCTCCCCAGGGTTGTCATCCAGGGACCGCTGCGGAAACTCAACGGGGATGGCAATGATCATGCGCACACTATCATCGATGCAAAGTATCTCGACATCCTGGACATTACCACGAATAGTTTTATCCGGGCTGAGGAAGCTGCTGATGGACAATCGCTCTCGCCATAGGCCGAGGGCCTCTTCAGGCCAGCGTCCTTCGACTCCCATTCGGGGCTCAGGACATGCTCAGGCCTCAGGGCCTTGCGCCCCCAACCGGCTGGGCATTTCTGCCCACGCCTCTTGGCACGTGCGTGCCTGCGTTGCGAGCGCGGCGGCCTCCGCAGGCCAGGTGCAGGCCGCGGGGCCTGCGTAAGCAAATCATGAATTATTCATACGTTGTCACCCATGATGATCGTCTTGGTCCGTCACGATCCTGATAAAAACATCAATCGTTGGTATGCGGTGGGGATCCAACCGACTCTGTTTTGCCATCACGCGGTGCTGTGCGGCTGGGGGCGACGGGGTAGCGCTTATGCACGCTGGCGTATTCTCCCTGCCGAGAACCGCACCCAGGCTGGCGAGATGGCCCAAGCGATCCTGGCAGCAAAAATGAAGAAAGGCTACCAGGTCGTGGAAGATCAGGGCAGGTCCCCCATGACGAATCCACTTTCCAGATAGTCAGGAGCAAACAAATCATGAATTCTTCGTCCAAATTCGGAAAGATCAGCAGAGGAGGCGCCCAAGTATAACCCAGGTAGATTTCAAGAAATCTATGAAGAATATGTTTTCGATTGACAGGATAACTTCGCAGAAATGTTTGTTTGGATACCAGGAAGATGCAAGCAACATCCCTTTTATATGGAATAAGAGGGTGCAGGGGAAGGGATTCATGCCAACAGTAGCCTGATGACATAACCAGAAGGATGTGGTGAACCACAAGCATCTATTCACTGGCGATCAGCCAGTGCAGTTCCTTTCGCGGCTGCAAGGATTGTGGCAAAAGAGTAATGGTGCAGGCAGCCGGATTATTTGTTGCCGCCAGATGGGGAAAAGAGAGAGGGAAGGCGATGATGGCTGACAACCCTGGGGCATGGGATTTTTTGCAAGAGTGTGACAATGCAGCGAATCACACCAATCTATTCGATGTGGGCAGACAGGGCACGCCATATTGGGACAGCGAGATCTATTGCAAGGGGAGAGTAGAAAGGGAATAATGGTGCATTCACCAGGAATATTTCTTGTGTCCATAGGGGGAAAAGAGAGAGGGAAGGGTGTTAATGGAGCAGGCTCAAGCGGCCTACTTAGAGCACTTTTTGGGTCAACTGACTAATTTCTTGGCCTCAATGGCCTACTTATTACGCACAAAAGCATATCAGGAGAAATATTGAATGCTGGATATCAATACACTACAATATTTGTCAGATTTTCATACTGATGTTGCAAACAGCTTGAGCGGACGTTCAGATAGGCGTAGTCGTGAGATTGCAGTGCTTTGGCTAGTCGCACAAGGCCACACGCTTCGAGTAGAAATACAATGGATCGTTTCAACGCATTTTGGAATCAATTATCGAAGCGGTGCATTAAGAGCTGTCATTCCTGGTTTGACTGACAAGAGATTGCTTCATTGTGAGAGCCTATCTGTTCCGGGGGTGCGCAGTTACGGCATGCTACACATGGATGCCGTCCGTCTGACAATCGCTGGCCGAGAACTGGTAAGCGGTTTTGACTGGCCAGTGAAGGAGACCGAACTGGAACGCATGCGGCGACTGCATGAAAAAGGGAAAACAGAAAACAAACACACAGCTGCGGTGCTGGCTTTCATGTACCACGCTAGGCTTAGAGGTTGGATAGCGGGTGTGATGCCGAAGATAGAGACTGGCAATTGTCGCTACGCCCCCGATGCTGTTGTGGTTAAAGGTGATCGGAAATATCAGGTCGAGGTCGAACTTTCCTGGAAGATAGCCGACCCCAAGTGGCGAAACATGGCGCGGTCTCGTGGGGTGGTCGCGTTATGCGCCAGGCACGAGAAGCACCAGAAGGCACTCGTTGGGGATGTTGAAAGCGTCATCGGGGCAAACGCGCCGATTATTGCCACTAACCTGCGAACGTTATTCAAGGATGGTCAGAAAGAATCTCTGGGGAAATTGTGGCTGGAGCGATGGTAGGCTAATTCTGGATGTGGGCGCGGGACGGTTTTTGCTCCAATTCAGCCAGGATATCACCCGCATTGTCCACAACGGCAAACCCCGACGTCTCGCTCCCACATCTGAAGCCCTGGCTCTCAAACCTGACCTGAGACCACCCGACTAACGACTGATCGTTTCTTGCTCCAAAATATATCTAGCGAATATCCCCGCTCTGATAATCAGGCGTTGGGACTAGGGGAGAATTGTCTTTTCTTCAAACCGGCACTTCATTAAAAGCTTCTTTAATAGAAAAAACCACCAGTCAATTATTTCTGTTCCATTTTCTGGTGGCTTTCTAACTCGTGTATTTCTCTTTTAGCCTTTTTCCCACTCCCTCTTGACAACTGCACTCATCGGTAGCTTGCATTTTCTTTTAAACCCTGTTCGTTATCGCTGAAAAACTCACTAACATTTCATCTACTGATTGAAAACGGTTATCAGGTAGCTCTTCAACACACTGGTTGATAAATGGCACATAGCGATTATCTACTTGGTGGATAATACGATCTGGAAACATCGGCGGATCACCACCGACAAGCATATGCAAGAGTGTTTTTCCTAATGAGTAGATGTCTGCCCTATGATCCACATTGGCAGCAGATGAAAACTGTTCCGGGGCCATATAAGCGAATGTTCCCAGTTGGTCATCAGTCTCCGTAAGTGCCATAGCATGTGCTTCTTCTCTTAAATTCTTTCCGAGACCAAAATCACCTATCATGATCAAGTCATTTTCGAATACTAGAATATTCTGTGGCTTTAGATCACGATGAATTGTCCCTTGCTTGTGAGCATAGGCCATTCCAGATAACACTTGATAGTAAAAAGAGTTGACACGTTGCAAATCATGCTTCAACTCATCTACAATTTCGGCGACATTTGTCCGTGCCAACGGCATAGCAAGCCAAGGTCTATTTCTCACTGAGAGATTATGCTCTAATACAGGCAAGATATTTGGATGTTTTAATTGGGACATGAGCTGTACTTCGCGCTCAAATCTTCCTCTCTCTTCTGCTGTAGTTGCAAAAGTAATCAGAAATTCTTTTACCGCAACTTTTTCTGCTTTTGAGCGATGCCATGCTTCATATACAACCCCATATGCACCTTTACCAATAAGTCTCAATCGCCGAATAGGTTCATGCCCATAAATTGATTCAAAAAAAGAAAGTTCTTCCCAAGCAAAATTCTTATACAATTTAGCTTCAGGTTTACTTTGGAATTTCCCGTGGCTCCATCGAATTTGTGTGTGAAAATTGGCGACGTAAGATACTTTATTCTTTCGGTTTTTCAAAAGCACGGAGAAATGCACTCTGCTTTGACGTTTGTCTAATTCTGGCTTAGCAATAATTTCAGCAATAGCCCAATCCCGACGCCATTGAGTTATCTCAGGAACAATCACCGCAAACTCTTTCCCCTTGTCAACTCCCCCCAACACATAATCAATCGAATCCATCCGAAAGAGCTGACGTGTTATTTGTTCTGTTATCGCGTTCTTCAAACGCCCCTGCATTGAAGTTGAATAATTGCCATTAAAAATCTCTGCTGAAACCTCAGCAACTTTGTGACACATCCGTAAATACAACTGGGTAAATGCCCGTTTTTCATCACCCGACAAGTGTTTTATGACATCTTTAATCGGTCGCCGATCTTTACCTTTAGTAGAGAGTTCAAAATCGTTTACATCTTCAGGAAGATGCGCCAATCCCCTGCTCTGGACAAAACTATAAAGTTCCTGATACTCACGAGGGGCTTGTTCCAAAAACCAGTTTTCAGAACTTTTAGCTTTTCCCTGGCCTCTTGGTATCGAGTGGAATAGGTTGTAAGGAGATGAATTGAGTACAATATCACTATTTTCTTTAACTGAAACTGCTGTGTTTGCAACAAGAAGGTCTTTTGCCACGACTGTCATCGCTGATTGTTGCTGAGGCCCGGCCCACTTCAGGCTATTTACATTTTTAAAGGGTGTATAGAGTGCTCGTAAGCCAAATCCAACATTGTACATTTTTCTATACAAAGTTTCTTTCTTGGGAAATTCATCTTTGAATCTCTCATACTTTTCAGCTGATAGTGACCCATCAAAATATAACAAGATTTGAAATTGATTTAGCTCAAATATATTTTCTATACCTAGAATTCCAAACGCCACTGACAATTCAGTACATTCAGTCTTAGCCGATGGCATAATCTCCCTCCTGTTATTCGGGAATTACTTCATCAAGGATTCTCTGCTCTGCTAAAGCACAATATTCTTCTGAAATATCATAACCCACATAGTAGCGATTTTTGTTAGCTGCGGCTATACATGTAGAACCAGACCCAGCAAATGGATCTAGTACAACATCATCAACATACGAATATAGTTGCACAACTTTTTCCGCTAATGCAACAGGGAATGGTGCAGGATGCCCTACTTTTCGTGCTGATTCAGGTGCTATTTCCCAAATAGACAAAGTTGACGCCATAAATTCTTCCCGCCCTATGTCTGATTCGCCCTTATCAGGCCTTGAAAAATCTTGTTTGGCGAATACTAATAAATATTCATGAATATCGCGCAATCGAGGTGATTTTGCACTCATCCAACTTCCCCATGCACAGCTACCGTTTGCGCCTTTTGCTTTTTGCCAAATAATTTCTCCCATAGGCAAGAAGCCTACATCCATATGAATATCATAGTAAAACATATGCATAGGAATATAAGGTTTGCGCCCTAAATTAGCAATGTTAATAACATAGCGTCCCCCAGGGCGAAGCACCCGATAAACGTCTTTCCCAACGTCGCGAATAAGTTGAAGATATTCCTTCAGCCCCATATCATCTTCGTAATCTTTTCCAACATTATACGGTGGTGATGTAAATGCTAAAGCTACACTATTCTCCGGTACTTTTTTCATATCCGCAGAAGAAGCATGATAAATTCTATTAGCCCAATCTCCTGGTGTAGGTATTTCAACTTGTAGCATATCTTTTTTGGGCGTAGGCTTTGCAAAGATTCCGTCATATAGACTTCTTTCATAAAAAGCAGACGAATCATGCGATTCTCTTTTTCCTACACCAAACGATGATGTTTCGGTTTTCTTCATAGGACATCCAATAATTTTCTATATCAATCCGATTTCCCCCATTATAGCATGTTTGTTCTGTATTTCTGCTTCGGTCTTCCACTATTTTTGAGACATTTACCGCAATAAACTCTGCAAGCTAACGTTGGCTTCAAGCGCCCGCCGACTTGGCAAGACTCGACAATTTCATTAAAGCCAAAAT
>CAZWEO010000154.1:0-10664 GCA_964633115.1 uncultured Desulfobacterales bacterium | reverse complement strand
GATTTTTCCTATGGCAAAACCCGAACCGCAGCTAACACCATAAAAATCATCGGGATCTCCATCAGCAGGGGCTGGATCGTAAAATAAACCGCCCCGTATAGGAATGATCAATCTATCCTGAATGTAAAGATACTCAGCTCCGAATCTTATCTGATGGGTGGGTTCAACATCGGCTTCGTCTGCAGGTTCGCCTGTTATGGGTGATATCTTATCACCTTCTGAGTTGGTTAGAATGTAATCATCCCATTCTGTTCGATAGATATCCATTGAAATTGTGAATTTATCTGAAAAACGATAAGCCAATCCTAGACCATAAGACATGGGCATATCCAACTTTTCATCTGTTTTCTTCGATGATGATTGCCTCAAATTTAACCCAGGATCATTTGGGACGACAAGGTCCATTTCAATATCTTTTTTATGTGACAGATCTGCTGTAAAAGGAGATTTGAATACGAGTCCGAGGGTAATGTGGCTGTTGATATTCCATAAGATGCCAAGATTGGTATTGAAGCCCTTTAAATCGTACTCATCTGTTACATTGTGCTCAAATATAAAATCATTACCTTGGTCGTTGATCCCTGCGCCTGACTGGAATGTTTTTAAATGCCATCGGTTTTCATATAATCCATCTTCCCAGAAATTGAATGTGATTCCAAATGAAAACCTGGAAGTCACCTGCACGCAATAAGCAATACCTAAAGCGGAAAGGCTTCCCTCCTGATCAACATCAACATCCTGATCAACAGAAGTGCCGGTTTCACTCGTTGACAAAGGGAAGGAGAATTCCCATTGTCTATTAAAATCGTATAGATGTTGGTGATTCACAGAAATAACCATGTTTCGATTTAAGACCATAAAGGGCAATGCTGCACTCAGGTAGTTGATATTGCTATCGGTGATATCTTGTGGGCCACTTGCTTCTGGATGGGTACCGAATGTGTTATCTTCGGTCCTTTGAAAGTAGGCTCCAACAACTGAAATCTCGGGAGTTTCCAATTGAATCAGGCCGCCTGGATTCCATGATCCAGCCGTAGCATCATCGGCAACAGCAATAAAAGCCCCACCCATTCCAAGGGCTCTAGCCCCGGAACCAACCGGATTTAGGGTGGATGGAATTTCAATGCGTTGTAAAAGGTCTTGGGCAATGCAATTCTGTGGACACAAAGGAAATAAAAGGAGGAGGAAAATACCAATTGTTAATATTGATTTAATAAAACCCAACTTTTCAATCATATTATCCATTCTCTGAGATAAAAGCTAAGCTGTAATAGCTACAAGGTGCTATTTCCAAACCGATGATGGTGCACTATGTACCCAACAGAATGAGGTTCACAAGAAATGCAACTTCATCTCTAATATGGTTCTAATTAGATATATTACTCATAAAGCAGCCGCCGCCTCCGCCGCCACCGTCATCATCATTCTCATCATTATCTTCTTGAACTATAAAACCTGGAGCTCCAAGATCGATGACCATGCTATCTGGCACAATTTTATCGTCTCCCCGCAGCGCATCAACAAAGTGGAGAATAATGATGTTATCATTGATTTCAGCACCTGTTTCACCATTATATAAGTACTCATACCAATGATCGATTTGATTGGCTGGTGTCATACCGTACTTGTAATAGGTATCTGGTTTTTCACTTTCTGGCAGAGTGATCGTAAGAGTTACACTGCTGCCTTCTGAAAACCCACTGATAGTAAAGTC
This sequence comes from uncultured Desulfobacterales bacterium, assembly GCA_964633115.1. Taxonomy (GTDB): domain Bacteria; phylum Desulfobacterota; class Desulfobacteria; order Desulfobacterales; family B30-G6; genus B30-G6. The sequence continues at coordinate 8,950 of CAZWEO010000154.1, read as the reverse complement.
AAAGAATCCTTGTCTAAATTCTATGCCGGTAGGTGCATCCTCGGGCGAAGGATTGTTAGTTGCCTGACAATCGGTAATCAAAACACCCGAGGGTGTTTCCAACGTGACGTAATAATTACGATCGTACGTATGAAATGAAACGACATTATCCTGCAAGCAATCAGCAATCCCGTCGCTGTTGCCGTCATAGGATGGATCGCTGCTGTTAGGCCCATATTCCTTTGTGTCCGGTAAGGTATCGTTGTCATCATCTGGATCTATAGCGTCGGAAATGCCATCTTGGTCATTATCTGGAGCAGCATTGCCAACGATAATTGTTATTGCATCGTTGTCACTGTCATCATCAATATCGGTAACAGTAAAGGTGACAGTATAGGTGCCGGGTACATTGAAGGTTACACTTCCTGGGTCCTGTTGATTGGAATTTGTTGCGCCGTCATCAAAATCCCACAAATATGATAAAGTAGGATCCCCTCCGGTAATGGTCGTGTGAAAATGAAGCGATTCCCCGGCGAAAATATTTACCAAAGCAGCAGGGAAATCAATCGCCGCAGAAGGCACACTGTCCTCAAGCGAAATTCTAAAATTTCTGGTTACAATCACCCCTTCAGGTATTATCAGCTTGCCTTGATTCAGTGTACCGTATCCGGGTGCCGTGATGCTGACTTCATATGTGCCCGGTACAACAATGCCCAAATAATAGCCATCATTGTTTCCCTTTAGGTCGTTGTCGCCGACATTGATGGTTGCATTTTGAATGTGCTCATTGGTCTTGCTGTCGTATACATATCCATTGATAAAAGACGCTAGCGGATTTGTCACATTATCTGTTGAGAATGCCCAGACGGGTGATTCTGTAATGCCACCGTATTCATCAATAGCAATGACTTGCCAGTAATATGTCGTCAGGTTCTGAATACCTATGGATTCATCAACAGATAAAACACTGTGTTCAACGCCCTCTTTCCGATAGATCCAATATATTGGATTGGCCAAATCGGCATCTGTCGAAATCGTAACGGTATAATTTAACTCATGGTCATCTGTGTCGTCGTTCGAATCTTCCCAATCCAGAATAGTTTCAATGGGAACCACAGCGCCATTATTCGGAGATAGAAGGTTAAAAGGATCTGGTGAGTTATTTGGCGTGGCAGTATTCTTGTAAATATAACTCTTTCTAAATGGCGATATGAGTCCGAAGGTATCTTTGACATAGAAAAATAGTGTATACCTGCCCTCGGTCTGAAAATCATCGTATGTCCCTTCGTAACGATCCCCTTTCGGATTCAGTGATATCGATTTTAAGTCGACTAATTGCTGCTTGGTGCCGCCTTCAAGCCTTGTGCCAGGATAACGGATTTCCACCCAAACGCGGTCTGTGTTTGCGAAATCACTCACCTTGGCCCAAATTAAAGCAGAGTGTTCCGAATTATCGAGGAGTGTATTCGGCAGACCGATAACTTCGGGTATTGTTACTGGATCAAAAGCCCCAATTTCATGTCCCAAAATGAGGTTCGCAGATCTCTCTCCATCCCCGCCTGGTACTAGTTCATGGCTGCCTGGCAGTAAACCGTCATCGTCCAAATGAGGGTGTTGCATGGCAACATCAAAATAGGGTACCCTATTGTTACCATAGCCGGAATCCGTATGGATTTCGACTCGCTCAACGGCTTTCAGGAAGCTTGACTTAAGATTCTCTCCTTTGGCCATCTCGTTGAAAAGAGATGTGATAAAAAATTCACCGTCTCGAAAGCCCGCGGGATCCAGAGGGCCCCGGTAAGACGGTTCATCCGAGGCAGAACTGGCAACTATGATTCGGCCAGGTTTGGAAAGTTCATCGATAAAGCTACCGGCATAACAGGTTCCTAGAATAATGATGATTTCTTCATCAATCCCGGCAATAGTCATCTCGGCTTCTAATCTATCAACCCATTCATTCAGTCGACTCGGTGTGATAGTTTGGGTACCGGTCAAGTAAAAGTTATCTGGTGTCCCATGATCCACCAATATCAAATAAAAAGGCCCCGATCGTACCCGCATTTTGGCTGGCGCCCACTCGGTAATTGCTTTGCGCAAGCCATCCCAATAGCTTATGGTACCATCTTCACTGTAGTCGTCTTCGCCTGGCTGCGGTTCTGTGTAGGGATTGAAGTATTTAATCAGATCCAGAGGATCGCTCCATCGCGCAACTGGATCGTCAACCAAGGCGAAATTGCGCTGGATCAGGTGGGCATAGATATGATTGGCGGTTTGGGTATGCGCTTCGATTCCTTCTCCACTCGCAATTGAACCGACGGCGACGATCGCATATCCAGAAAACTTGCTCGAATAGATAGTCATCATATCGTATCCAGAATCAGGTGGGGCTTCTTGGTTGCCGGCACGATCTCGGGCAATTGTGTAGAAGTGATAAGCGCCCTCGGTTGTGGCAGAATGCACAAAACCGCCGTCTTCAGGCGTATGTGTATCTACCAAATTGTATATTGAGTCCCCGGGACCTTTAACCCACAATTCGATCCGATGCACTTGGCTTGCGTCCTGGTTTCCATCATCGTACGTATAAGTAACGTTGAACTCGGCAGTCACGTCGTTTATATCGATGCGGGTCACCCGAGATTCAGGGGCAACTGTTTCATACAGGACGCTATATACGCCGTTAGGCAGATTTTCGGGGTTTTCGATGATGGGAGGCTCAAATTCACGGTTGCCCAGATTGTCGGTGGAAACCAGTACAAAGTAGTAATTTCCGTCACCAGACAGATCGGTAAAGTTGAAGGGGGTGCTGGTTCCATTAAGAGACGCAGTTTTCCAGAATGTGTCCAGACCTCTCTTGTAGTATAAAGTCGTATCGGCCACCCCTGAGCCCAAACCGTCGTCTGCTGACCACCGTAAAGGGATAGCCCCAGCGCTGGAGAATTCCGGAACAGCGTCGAGAGTGGAAACCGGCGGTGTTGAATCATAATAGATTGAAGCTGAAACATGGACCGTTTGGATATTGTCTAGCCGATCTTTGAATTCGGCCCATACCGTCTTTTGTCCCTCACCGCCTACGCTTAAATCGACAAAGTTGTAAACGGTGGCAAATGGATTCCAACCGCTGATAAACGGATTTGGCTCGGAATCGTTGATCTCGAAGCGCATGAAATCAGCGTATGTGCCGGTTATAAATATTGAAGGATATGAATTCCTGGTGAACTTTACTTCTTCGCTCCCGCCACAATTTTTGCAAAACTCATAATCGATGAGAATCGTTCCTGGATCGGGTGCCGTGGTATCGTATATCGTCTGGTCGGCGGTCGGGATAGACACATTCCTAGCCAGATCCCGAAATTCTACCCAGATTGTTTTCTCTCCATCCATGGGTGGATCACCGCTGATATCGAAACCACTGTATGAAGTCGCATATGGCAGCCACGAATCTTCGTAGTCAGGTTCGCCAATTTCCGAGAAGGCGTCGGCAGCCAAGGCAAAACGCATCTCGGCAGCATCCAATGCAAAAAGGTTGATAAACGGTGTCGCGATTTTGGTATAGCCTTCGTTATCAACGATCAGGATACTGCCTTCGGCAACCTGTGGCGGTGTTAAATCTACAGACCAGGTGATGGACGTTGGATTGTCGGCGGATTGCCAATCTCCCGTTATATTCTTACCTATCACAGAAATTGAATAGTCACCTTCTGTAAGGTCTATGAGATCAATCGGAATGCCGACAACCCTTTCGTCACGATAAGAGCCATCGTTGAATTTAAACTTGTACGAAAGGATGTTGTCTCCACCGACAAAAATTGAGAAATCGGTGGCATTGGATAGATTTGAAGGTGCATTCAGGATTTTTGTCTGGGGCGGATCGGGCGGTGTAATGCTGAACAGACCTTGGATGGCCTCTTTGGTTGGCTCTGCTTGGGGTACGAGTTTAAGAAAACAGTTGGGTGAGTACGGGTCAGTTGCCATCCACGCGTGTTCGCCATCATTGGGCGTGCTGTCCGTAATAACCTCCCAGGTTTTGCCGCCGTCTCTGGATAGACTCACATTCACATCACCAAGGATTTCTTGGGTCTCCCACTCGATTTGCAATTCACTTCCCGCGGGTAACTTAGATCCTTGTTTTGGATAATCAATTATCAAATGTCCTGTAATTTGAGCCTGCCCCCCCCTTACGGCACGGATATAATAGTTAATATCGTCTTTGGGGGTATCATTAACCATTGCCTCTGTTTCCAAATCCCGAAACATCACATACATAAAACCGCCCCACCAATCGAGGGAGGTCGTATTAGATAGGTATTTATAATTCATGGTTTTGGGGAAATAATAGGCATTGATACGTGGATTTCTGTGGGTATCGATAAGGGATATTAATTCATTGATATTTGGTAAGCGCCAATCGTTGTAACCCGTAAAGTTGGTATTGTTCAGCGTCCTGATCCATTCATAAGCCTGTTCATTGTTATACAAGTTTGACCAATCGTTAATACTCCCGTCATCTGTTTTTTGTTCCCACATCAATCCGGAGGATGTATCGGTTACGGTTTGATTTCCGTTTTTTATAAAGTTGTCCTGTGCTTGATTAAAACCACCACGAACAGCTCGAACATAATAACCAGAATGCTCAGCTGAAAGCTCTTTGCTGTATTGATCCAATTTGCCGTACTTAAATGAAACATATCCAGCATATTCATTTGATCTGGAGTTTGTTGTGGCCGTCCAATAATTTGGCTCATAGGCAATGTTTGGAAAATAGGTTGCGTCAATTGAAGGATCATATTTCCCTTGTTTGACAATGGTTGAAAGCTCTTTTATCGTGGGCAACCGCCAGTCTGAACTTCCACCAAAGTTGGCGGTGTTTAACGCTTGAATAAAGTCTTCCGTGTCGGTTCCATTGCCAGGAGTACCGGCAAAACCACCATTGGTTGCGGGGTTGCTGTCAAACCAGGTATATACATTGTCAGCGTCGTGGGGATTTGTATGATCAGCGAGATTGTCCTTGTGCAGTTTTACTTCCCAGAAAAGACCGGTGTTATTGTCTCTAATAATATCCCATTTCGGGGTGGAATCCTCAAGGTACCTCCCCAAACTGTCCATCTTTAGATAAGACGGTGGATTGATCAAAAAGCTTCCATCTTGACCGTAATTGGGCTCCCCTGGCTGCGGGTAGACAAGTTCCCATCCCCAAGGATCATCATAGACAAAGCACATTGTTTGCCCGCTGTCCGGCACCCGTCCAGTGGCTTCTGGAAGCGCAAAATGAGAAACCGGATCTTGAGGATTGGTTTGATCCTGGTATTCACGGCCATTGGTGAACATGTCTCCATCTAGATCCGACCATGAATCATGCACTGTTGGTTCAAGCCCGTATTCCAGTTCCCAGGCATCATCCATGAGGTCATTGTCTGTGTCGACAGCGTTGGGATTTGTGTCATTTTGATATTCAGTAAGGTTGGTGAGACCGTCACCATCCGGGTCGCCAATCTCGTTTTGCGACAGGTCAGGAAAATATGTGATTTCCCAAACGTCGGAGATGCCATCCAAGTCCGAATCACCGTTAATGGTAAATAGACCCTGCTGGGTCGATTTTGAATTGTCGCCTATCGGCTCAATTTTGAGCATACAGTTAAAGGAAACGTCCCCACTCACGATCCATTCATGGGATCCATCATTTGGGGTACTTTCCGCAATGGTTTCCCAGGTTTTACCGCTGTCCCGAGACAAGTATATGGCTACTTCTCCACCAAGGCTTTGTGTTTCCCATGCTATAGGCATCACATCACTACTACCCATATCCTCATTTTTCCAAAAAGATCCTTGTAGTGGTGTAATAATCACCAGATTTCCTTCTTTTAAGTCCTGCCCGCCGCGAACAGCATTTACAGGCCAGGTGGTATATCCTTTAGTATAATCAGAAGTCAAAAAATTACCTACAAGAACACGCCAAAATACCGACCCCCATTTAGCTAATGAAGTTGATGTGGTATGCCAGGTGTCTATTGTATGCGGAAAATAATCCTCACCGAGTGAAGGCTGATAGGTCTCATTGATCGTTAGTTGGAGCAATTCATTTCGATTGGGTACACGCCAATTCGCAAATCCTGCAAACGATTCTTCATTAAGGCTCTCTGCCCACGCAAGGCTTTCTTCCCAGGTGTATTGATTGTCTTTATCAGTTAGACTTCCATCATCAGTTTTTTGATTCCACATTAATCCGGCGTTGGTGTCAGTAACCGTACCATCGCCGTTAACGACAAATCTCCCTAATACTTGGGAATCATCACCTCGGACCGCACGTACGGAACGCTGGTAATTTTTCAGATAATTATCTTGTTGACCATGTTCTGTATCCAGGAGGTCAGCTCTTTCAGTTCCTGTAGTGGATGACCAGTATGTACCTATCCATGTGCTTGGAAAATAATCTGAAAAAGCCGGTTCAAATGTCCCGCTATCCACGATGAAAAACAGTTCTTTCAGTGTGGGAAGACGCCAGTCTGAGAAACCACCGAAATTACTTTCGTTTAGTAATGTAATAAATGCTTCTGTATTTTTATCATTATTTACATAGCCAGCAAATCCTCCATTTGTAGCATAGTTGCTATTATACCAAGTGTAGCCGTTATCGGCGTCGTTCGGATTGGTGTAATCTTCTATGTCGTCTTTATTCTGCTTAATCTCCCAGATCAAGCCGGTGATATTATCCCTTACCATGGCCCAATGAGTAGCGGCATCGGCCAGGTATCGGCCTTGGCTGTCCATTTTGATGTAGGATGGGGTGTTGATGAGAAAATTCCCATCCTGGCCGTAAAAAGTCTCACCTGGTTGGGGGCACGTGATCACATCCCCGTCGTCATAGCAGTCTGTCTGGCCGGTGTCCGGCACACGGCCCGTAACTCGGGGAAAGATCAGATGGGATAATGGATCAAACGGATCGGTTTGATCCTGACCCTCACGCCCGTCGGTAAATCCGTCTCCATCTGTATCTCCACCGGCGTCATCGGTGTATGGATCGAATCCTTGGCCCAGTTCCCACCCGTCGCCCATCCCATCGTTGTCGGTGTCCGCGTCATTTGGATAGAGGCCCATCTGATATTCTGTAAGGTTAGTGAGACCGTCACCGTCCGGATCGTCGGTCTCATTTTGAGACAGGTCGGGCAAATAGGTAATTTCCCAGATGTCGACCATGCCGTCTGCATCTGAATCGCCATTGATGGTAAACAACCCTTGGGTCGTCGATTTTGAGCTGTCTGCGAGTGGCTCGATTCTGAGCATACAGTTGAAAGATACGCTGCCGATGACCGTCCAGTCATAAGATCCGTCATTGGCTGTGTTGTCTGCAATGGTTTCCCAGGTTTTACCGCCGTCACGCGAGAGCGTTATGACGACATCACCGGTGATGTCTTGGGTTTCCCAAGTTATGGGCATAATGTCGTTAGCGCCCATGTCCGCGTTGTTCCAGACAGAGCCTTGTGCTGGCGTTACGATGATCAGATTTGAATCAACTAGGTTCTGCCCTCCGCGCACGGCATGTACGTAAGCCGCTTCCGTTTTGCGAATGTCATCAAGAGACATTTCGTCAGCAAAGCTCACCAACCATGCATACGCCGTATAATTAATCGATGTTGTAGATGACCAATAGACCGACGTGAGGGTGTTCGGAAAATAATCGCTGTCGATCGCCGGATTTTAGCGTTGCGGATCCGTCAGCTGAAACAGCTCACTGCGGTTGGGAATCCGCCAATCCGCGTACCCGAAAGACGTCGCGGTGTTGAGATTCGCGACCCATGAGAACATCTCTTCCCAAGTGTAGGTATTGTCTTTATCCAAAGGACCGTCATCGTCGGTTTTCTGCCCCCACATCAACCCCGCGTTTGTGTCAGTTACCGTTCCATCACCGTTTAATACCAGGCCCCCCAACGCTCCGAGCGTTCCCCCCCTGACCGCAATTGCATAGGTGTAATCGTTGCCTTTATGACGATAGTCCACTTCGCCTAACCTCGTATCCAGATAGTATGCATTGCTCGACTTGTGTGCTCGTGTGGTGGATGACCAGTAATACGTTCTCAAATTGGGGAAATAATCTGAAAATGCAGGATAACTCCGGCTTAAATCCACTATGAACAACAGCTCCTTCAACGTTGGAATACGCCAGTCCGAAAATCCCCCGAAATCACTTGTGTTCAGAGACTCTATGAACACCTGGGTGTTCCTACCAATGCCTTGATAGCCGACGAATCCGCCGTTAGTTCTGGGATTGCTATCATACCAGTGATAGGTATTGTCAGCATCGTGGGGATTTGTGTAATCTGCATTATAATCTTGGTTTCGCTTTATTTCCCATACCAAGCCTGTCACATTGTCCCGGACCATGGCCCACGAAGTGGCATTATCCGGCAAACTATTCCCGTTTTCATCCAACTTGGTATACGATGGTGGCTTGATGGTGTAACTCCCATCCTGTCCGTAAAAATCTTCACCCGGCTGAGGACACTCAATTACATATCCATCAGCGTCATAGCATTCTGTCTGGCCAGTGTCAGGTATCGTACCGGCTTCGGCAGAGTATGCATATAAGAGTATGAAGAATAAAGCGAATAGCATATGTTTACTCTGTATGAGGCCAATCCTATGTTTTCGAGTGACTTTGTGCTTGTTGGGCATTTGATCACCTTTAATAGGTTCAGTGTTAGTAAAAGATGATAGGTATTGGAAAGGTACTGTTAGATTGAAATAGAAAACAGGACAAGCGCAACAGATGAAAATCAGTTTCAGTTCAGGTGTAATTCAGGAGAGTTATACAATTATTACATGATTTGGGGAGGTGGGTCAAGTTATCGACTATTTTCCGAATGTAGGTTTGGGATATCTTATAGGATATACCAAATATCAGTCAGTTACACTTATATTATAAGTGTTTTATCCATCGTCCTACATCAGTATAGAGTAGAGAATATTAACATTTCCT
>CAZWEO010000153.1:0-10681 GCA_964633115.1 uncultured Desulfobacterales bacterium | reverse complement strand
TTGGAAACAGGCTGTAGTTGAGCGTGATCAAGGGACTTATGATTGGACATTAGATCATCCTATTACTGCAGAACACTAAAACAGAGTATGCATGTTTTCCATCTGTAATGCATACGAGTTCTCGAATCTTCTAACTTAATTATAAGATCGGAGGTTTTCTCATGGTATATGGTTATACTGGAAAAATTCTAAGAGTGGACCTGACACAAGCAAAAGTAGCAGTTGAAGAACCTCCAGATGAATTCTATCGAAAATACATGGGAGGTAGTGCTCTGAATTTGTATTATCTGTTACGGGAAATGCAAGCCCAAGTGGAGCCATACAGCCCAGACAATATTCTTGCCTTCAGCTTGAGTGTACTGACCGGTGTAAAGGTATCCGGTCTAAGTAGACTGACAGTCACGGCAAAATCCCCTTTAACTAATTCTATCGGCGATTCCCAAAGTGGTGGGTTTTTCCCTGCGAAACTCAAATTAGCCGGTTTCGATGCTGTAATTGTCAAGGGTAAATCAGCCAATCCAGTATATCTCTGGATCGACGATGGTCGATTTGAAATACGTGATGCCATGCATTTATGGGGAAAAATGACTGGTGATGTTCAGAGAGCGATTTTTGAAGAATTGGGAGACGACAAGAATATTGAGGTTTTGCAGATTGGCCCTGCAGGAGAAAAAGGCGTCAGATACGCTTCCATAATAAACATGTGCAACCGAGCCAATGGTCGCACCGGCATGGGGGCCGTAATGGGCAGTAAAAATCTTAAGGCGATTGCTGTTCGCGGTTCGAAAAAACCTTCCATCGCTGACCCGTCTGGGCTTAAAGAAATTATTTATACCGGAGTCCAGGGTTTTAAAAGTAAAAGCATAAAAGGATTTGGCAAATACGGCACGTCCAGCATGGTGGCTGTACACAACAATATGGGCGGTTTGCCGACGAGAAATTGGCAAAGCGGTACTTTTGATGCCTGGGAAAAGATCGATGGTAGGACGATGTACAAGGAGGTTCTGCAGGGTGCTGATGCTGGCAAACAAGATAGTCAGGGGCGGGATACCTGCTACGGCTGTATCATCCGATGCAAACGTGTTGTCAAAATTGAAGAAGGGCCCTATGCTGTCGATCCTAAATTTGGCGGTCCTGAATTTGAGACCCTTGCCACATTTGGCAGCTACTGTGGAATAGATAACCTGTCTGCAATCTGCAAGGCTAATGAATTGTGCAATCAATATGGGCTTGACACGATTTCCTGCGGTTCATCTATAGCATGGGCCATGGAAACTTTTGAGTCAGGCCAATTGACCAAAGAGCATACCAGGGGAATAGAGCTATGTTTTGGGGATGCTGATGTCATGGTGCGCATGGTGAAGATGATAGGTGAGCGTGAGGGCTTTGGGGATTTGTTGGCAGAGGGATCGGCAAGAGCTGCGGAAAAATTAAATTGTGGGAAGGAGTTTTTGACTACCTCAAAGAAAATGGAGGCCCCAGCCCATATGCCGCATTTAAAAAAAGGTATGGCGCTCTTATATGCAGCCAATCCATTTGGTTCAGACCATATGAGTTGCGATAATGATTTGTTTTACACAGAGAAAAGTTACAAATTTTTCAAAGAACGCTTCGGTGACCTCGGGCTTAATAGTCCTTCACAAACGAACGGTATACACTCGGAAAAGATTGAATTTATCCGACTAACCCAACAACTGTATAGTTTTATGGATAGCGCCAATATGTGTATGTTTGTATGGGGCCCAAGCTGGACATTGTACGGACCACGGGACATGGTCAATCTAGTCAGAGCAGTAACGGGCTGGGACGTCAGTTTGGATGAAATTCTAAAAATCGGTGAACGTCGCCTGGTAATGATGAAAATATTCAATGCCAGGGAAGGTATTGATTCAAAGGCGGATACATTGCCGAAAAAATTTTTTAAAAAGCCATTAAAAGGCGGCAGTACCGAAGGCCTGGTCGTTGATGAAAGTGAGTTTAAAGACGCTTTAAGAAATTATTATAAACAGTGTGGTTGGGATGAAACAAGCGGCAATCCTTCTGAAGAAACACTGATGCGTTTGGGTTTGGACTTGCTTCAGGGTAGCCAAAGTCATGGTATTTGATGATACGAGATAAATAAAGGCAGCTAAAATGGAAGAAAAGATCAAAGAACGACTTCGGAATATCGTTGGGGAAGAGAATTTCAGTGCTGCTACGATCGATCGTGTGGCTTATTCAAAGGATTCCTGGGATTATAAACATAGGCCGGATGCAGCTGCATGGCCGCTGAGTGTGGAACACGTCTCTGAGATTTTAAAAGTGGCTAATTCAGAGAACTTCCCCGTCGTTGCGCGCGGTGCTGGGACCGGTTTGGGGGGACAGGCGGTTCCGTGTCAAGGCGGATTGATACTAGATATGTGCCGGATGGATAAAATCATTGAAATCAATATTGGAGACCGTTTGGTAGTGGTCCAGCCCGGAGTGGTTTATGCCGAGTTGGAACGGTCCTTAAATCCATATGGCTTTTTTTTCCCTCCCGACCCGGCCAGTAGTGAATCCTGCACCCTGGGCGGGAACGTTGCGACGAATGCCGGTGGCATTAAAGGAGCCAAATATGGCACCACCAAAGATTATGTGCTGGCATTGGAAATTGTTTTGGCTGACGGTCGTATAATTCACACCGGTTCAAAGTGCATGAAGAGTTCTTCCGGCTATGATCTAACAAAGCTTTTTGTAGGTTCGGAAGGCACTTTAGGTGTGATAACTGAGATAATATTAAAAATTAATCCTAAACCACTACTTGTGTCAACCGCTATGGCAACTTTTCAAGACCTGGAAGATGCCGGACGGGCAGTGAGTCAAATCATGCATACTGGGATTTTACCAAGTTCATTGGAGATAGTCGATCATCAAAGCATTTCGGTAATAAGGGAAAACACAAGCTTGGATATACCGGATGTCGAAGCGCTTTTGGTCGCCGAAGCAGATGGCTACACTTCTGCAGAAACTGAATACCAGATAAATAAGGTTATGAATATTTGTAAGGACAACAACGCCGTCAGTGTCAAGAAGGCGGAGACAGATGAGGAGGCAAATCAGCTATGGCGTGCCCGAAAATCGGTGTATGGGATTTTTGCAAAAATCAATAACAATCTGTCAGTTGAGGATCTATCCGTACCCATGTCAAAAGTACCGGAAATGTTGACTGCTATTTCAGACATTGCCGCAAAGTATAACCTGAAGATGCCGACGGTAGGACACGTTGGAGACGGTAATCTACACCCTACCATATGCTTTGACGGAACCGATAAAGGAGAGGTTGAGCGAGTTGAAAAAGCCATTGCTGAACTGTTCCAAAAGGTGGTGGCACTCGAGGGAACGATTACCGGCGAGCACGGTATTGGATTGGCAAAAGCTCAATTTATGGAATGGGAACATGATCAAGGTAGCATGGAGGTCATGCGGTCAATCAAGCAAGTAATGGATCCAAAGAACATTCTCAACCCAGGCAAAATGGGATTATAGAGGTTATATGGAAAATAAATACAATTTTGCAAAGAAATACCGGGACCAACTCCTGAGGTGTTCAAGCTGCGGAGCTTGTCGGGCGGTGTGTCCGGTCTTCGGAATTTCGAAACGTCCCGCCTACAATGCACGCGGAAAGATGTTGATCCTCAAAGAGGTGATGGAGGGAACCCTTGATCTTAACGATGAGTTGATTGAGACATTGTTTCAATGCACCACCTGTGGGAATTGCACAGAGAACTGTCCGTCCGGTGTAGAACCACCTGAGATCATCAAGCATGTGCGCAAAGATATGGTCCACATCGGCTCTTGTCATCCTGCCTTTAAGGGAATGAACGAGGTATTAAAAACGAGCACCAATATCTATGCTGAGGAAGACATTGAAAATTTTGACCGCGAAAAAAAAGAAAAGGCTGAATATGTATATTTCGTAGGTTGTGTTGGGTTATACCGGGAAGATGAGGCTACGGAAGCTGCTCTGGAGCTCCTTGACCGCCTTGAGATCGACTACACATTAATCGAAGAAGTGTGTTGCAGCGGTGTACTGGAAGATGTGGGGTACGAGATCAACCGAGACCTAGCAGATACTAATATTGAAAGAATCTTGGCCACCGGTGCCAAGACGGTAGTCACAGGATGCCCTTATTGCTCACGTACATTCAACAATAAGCCACAGTATGCCAAACTGGCTGAAAACGGGGTTCAAGTAATCCATATTTCTCAATTGATAAAGGACTTTGATTTCGGTTTGAAGACCGACAAACGAGTAACCTACCATGACCCCTGTGACTTGGGACGCCACTGCGGAATATACGAAGATCCGCGCGATACCATTCGAAAAGTTGCTCCTAATTTTATGGAAATGAGGCACCATCATTCAAACTCATTATGTTGTGGAGCGGGAGGCGGCGTGCGGGGAGCCTACGCCAAAAACTCTATCACCATGGCTCGAAAGCGCCTGCAGGAAGTGGAGGAGATTGGGGCCGATATTTTACTTACTGAATGTAACTCCTGTGTGCATAATTTACGAAATGCAAAATTAAGAGCTCAGAAATTTAGAATATTTACCACTACTGAGTTTCTCAACTATTTATTCGAGAACGCTTATTGAGTTTCAGCACCTTTATACTCAAAATGAAATAGATGAATGCTGGGAAAAAATGGATGTATGGAAAAGTTATTTGCTGCCTTGACGGCCAGTGTTTTGTTGGCTTTTAGTGTACCAACTGTTGGAGCATCTTGGTTGATCGACAAAGAAAAATTCCACACATCGGCACATGGCAGCCTTTCATGCCAAGATTGTCATGCTGATATTTTTGCAAGAAACCTTCATCCAGACCCGGTTGACGTAAACAAAGCTCTGACAGACTTTTTCGATCCCTCGAAATGCTTTTCATGCCATGACGATGTGTTCGATGAAATCGAAGAGGGCGGTCATGCCGGCCAGACCGTTACGCATTGGCGTAAATTCAATACCTGTATCGAGTGCCACAACCCGCACTATCAGTTGAGCAGTTCTCATGACCTTGCCGCCACCGACTTAGACGCACCTGCCGAAAAAAAATGCGGTCTTTGTCATGACTACCAGGCGGAGTTGCCCGCAATATTCGAGAATGATAAGACTTGTTTGAAGTGTCACCTAACAGTTGATGTCAAAGACCCTGAAAAAACGCAGAAAGTCGCCGAGTTCTGTTTGCATTGCCATCGGATCGCTACGTCCAAAAGGGAATCGGCATATGCGTCCCATCCCCTGATTGATGTTGAGCAATATGCGAGCACCCCCCACAAGGATGTCGCCTGCATTGTCTGTCACCCGAACTCGACTATTTTTGGTCATGGTAAACAAATCGTAGGTGATTGTCTACAATGCCATGTGCATCATGATGAGAAAGTGGCCCATGAGGCCCATATTGGTGTGGCCTGCGGCGCCTGTCATCTTGAAGGCACCACTCCGACAAAAAATCAGGAAACCGGCATGGTGATGTGGCACAGGCTGGCTGCTAAAGACAGGATCAGCCGAATCCACCATATGAAAATCCCGGCCAAGGACGATTCATGCCGCGGCTGTCACAATTCCGACAACACCATCGGCGCAGCGGCAATGGTCCTTCCGGCAAAAAGTATCATGTGCATGCCCTGCCACGCAGCCACTTTATCGGTGGGGGATCCGGTCACCGCAGTCTCCTCTATCCTGTTCCTGTTCGGGCTGACCGCTGTCGGATCGGTGTGGTTTTCGGCCGGCCGGCAGAAAACGGCTGTCTCACGCAAGTTTTTTGGTATTTTTTTATCAGCCCTAAAAACGCTCTTTTCAGCCAGACTCGTCAAGATCATCAAAATCCTGATCCTGGACGGATTGCTCCAGCGAAGGCTGTATGCCGTTTCCAAAGAGCGCTGGCTGGTGCACGCACTTGTATTTTACCCGATGATATTTCGTTTCCTGTTCGGGCTTGCCACGCTTGGTGCCTCAATATGGCTGCCAGGCCGACCGGCAACGGAGATGCTATTGGACAAAAACAACCCCTGGACGGCTTTCCTGTACGATTTCTCCGGCATGATAGTCATTATGGGAATAGCCTTCATGGTCGGCCGCCGACTGACCAATGGCAACCAGGGAGTTGTCAAAGGTTTGCCGCCCACCGACTGGCCGGCCTATGCGCTTTTTGGTGGAATTGTGTTGGTGGGTTTTGCCCTCGAAGGGATGCGAATAGCCATGAGTGCCAGCTCCGGCGGTGCCGGGTTTGCCTTTATCGGGGATGCCATCAGCCGCCTATTTTACAATAAAAATTTGACGAGCGCATATGGTTACATCTGGTACCTGCACGCTGGTCTGACCGGAGCCTTTTTAGTGTACCTGCCCTTCAGTAGGCTATTTCACATCATCATGGCGCCAGTTTCACTAGCGATTAGTGCGGCCCACAGCTCCGATTGAGAGAATATTCTGCTCTGAGGTTCATTGGCCCTTTCCGGTACTGAGGACTTATGAATGAACATTTTTCAAAAGATAAAACCAGAAGACTTTGCGAACGTAAAAGAGAGAGGAGGAGGTCATGGAGATACAGGGCTACAACCTGCCAGAGGATTTGTATTACGACAAGGACCATTACTGGGTCCGTATCGAAGGCGATAACTTGGTGATGGGAATGAATGATTTTGCCCAGCAGCTGGCGGGGGAAATCGTATATGTCCAACTGCCTTTCGACGGAAAAAAGCTCAAAAAAGGGAAAAAATTTGCCAAGGTGGAATCGGGTAAATGGCTGGGGAAAATTTTGGCACCAGTAAACGGGGAACTGGTTGGGTGCAACGAGGATTTGGAAACCAATGCCTCGCTGATCAACGAGGACTGTTATGGCAAGGGCTGGATATTTAAAATCAAACCCGAGGATCTTGCAGACATAAATGATTTGTTGCATGGGGCCGAATCACTGGAGAAGTGGCTTTTAGAAGAAATCGAGAAGTACAAGAAAGAGGAATGATCAGAGATATACGGGATTAGCAATGGCTCAATCAGATTACAGCATAAAAGAGGTAATGCAGCTCGAGGCCTGCACGAACTGCCGTCTGTGTGCGGAGATCTGCCCGGCTGTCAACGCCACCGCGGATGGGGAACTGTCCGGTGTTTACCGGCTGCAAAAGCTGCGCCGGATCATGCGATCGCGTAGCGGTCTCTGGCGCCGTTTTTTCGGAAAAAAAGCGCCCACCGAGGCCGAGTTGAAAAAATTCAGCCAAACGGTTTACCGGTGCACGCTATGCGGCCGTTGCCAACAGATTTGTCCATCAGGTATCATGCTTCGGGATCTGTGGCTATCCTTACGGCAGGACATGGTGCACAGCCAAACCTACCCTGAGAAGGTGGACATGATTCTTGACAATGTATCGGCAAGTCACAATGTCTTTGATGAAGACAATGAAGAGCGTGCCGACTGGGTCGAGGATCTGCGGGAACCCCCAGATCATGGTTACATCAAGGACATGGCCGACGTCGTCTATTTTACAGGTTGCGTGGCGGCCTACTTTCCTTTGGCTCAAAGAATTCCCATGGCTTTGACCGCTGTTTTTGAAATGGCACAAGTGAATTTTACTCTTTTAGGCGAGGATGAATGGTGCTGTGGTTTTCCCTTGTTGGGCGCTGGCCTAGGGGATCATCTAACAGATTTGAAAGCTCACAACATCGAATCCATCCGTTCCAAAAGCGCCAGTACGGTCGTGTTTGCCTGTCCGTCCTGTTACCAAATGTGGCGTGAACACTATGCTCACGACTTCGAAATATACCATACCACCCAATATCTAAATGAACTGATAAACGATGATCGATTGCCACTGAAGACCTTGGATTTTACCGTCACATACCATGACCCCTGTGATTTGGGGCGCGGCAGTGGTGAATACGCCGCACCGAGAGAGGTCATTCGGTCAATCCCGGGAGTCAAACTCGTGGAAATGGCTGAGAACCGTGAGAATTGTCTGTGTTGTGGTGGAGGTGGCAACCTGGAAATGGTTGACAATCAACTGTCCGCAGATATAGCCCGGGCTAAAATCGATCAAGCTCTGGCCACCGGTGCTCAAGCCGTTGTGACGGCCTGCCAGCAGTGCGTGCGCGCCATGAGCACGTATGTGCGCAGAAATAAAATAAAGCTCGAAGTACTGGATGTTGTGCAACTGATTCAACGGGCAATGGAGCAATAGAGAAGTGTCTGTACGCAATGTTACAGCCCGAGTTAAACATGACGGGGTGGAAGTCGTCACTCCCAACACCCGGTTTTCCGTTGCTCGTCGTGATGACAACCGGGGCATGGATAGCTGTCCGGTGGACTATCTTGCCGGCGCACTTGGTAGTTGAATTGCGCTCACCTTGGCTGCGGTCGCAGTCAACAAAAAGATAGATTTAGAAGATTTCAATGTGCAGATCTGCTACCGTAGTGTACATGAGAACAAAACGGGATATGAATTCCATGTAGGTTTGAACATTTATGGAAACCTTAGCAAACGAGAACGCATGATTCTTCTGAATGTATCCAAATCATGCGAAATCTCCAAAATGCTCAATGATAGGGTCAAAATTGTATATAAGGTGCAGTTCTTAAAGATTATCCAATAGGTGATCAAAGAATTAGTGAAGATAGAGGGATAAAAAAATGTTACTGTATAATTTAGGCAAAATACCCTGGGAAGAATCACAACTCATTTACCACGCTCTGGCGCTTCAAGGGCAGGAGGCTTTATGTCTGGTGTCTCCGGCCAGCCCCTATGTTTGTATCGGCTTTCACCAGGACGTCGAACAGGAGGTGGACCTGGACTTTTGCCGCCAAAAAGATATTCCCGTTTTTCGACGGGAAGTTGGCGGCGGGGCGGTCTTTCTGGATGGTAACCAGCTGTTTTTTCAACTTATATTGAGGGAAGACAATCCTGTCGTCCCCAAAAAAATAGATGCCTTTTATAAAAAGTTCCTGCAACCTGTTATCAACGTTCATCAACATATCGGCATTCCAGCCCAATACAAGCCTGTAAACGATCTGGTTGTAGAACAACGAAAAATATCAGGCACCGGCGTTGGTGAAATTGGTGACAGTATTGTTTTTGTCGGAAACCTGATCCTTGATTTCGATTATGAGACCATGGCCCGAGTATTGGCAATTCCCGACGAGAAATTCCGTGGCAAGATCAAAAAGACCATTCAGGATAACTTAAGTACCATTCGCCGCGAGCTTGGTGAGCAGGAAGCCGGCCAATGGGATGAAGAAAAACTCAACATTTTAATGGCTGAAGAATTCACCAAGCTTACAGGCCCTATGACAGCCGCTGAAATGGACGCTGCGCTCCTTGCGAAAATGAATGAGTTGCGCGAAGTGATGCTGCATGAAGACTGGCTCTACCGCAGGGGCAAAAAAGTTGAAGGGCGAGTCGTCAAAATTAAATCGGGGCTCGAGGTCGTCCAGAAAGTGTATAAAGCAATCGGAGGGTTGTTGAGGGCCGAGTTTTGTATTGAGGAAGGACGTTATTACAAGCTTTCTATATCTGGGGACTATTTTTGCTTTCCACGGGATACAACCAATAGTTTGGAAAAAGCCTTAGAAGGAACTTCGACAGTCAATTTGGGTGAAACTATTACAGCGTTTTATAACTCCAAGAAATTTGATCTGCCGGGGATACAAGCAGATGATTGGATTAAATTGTTAAAGACATAATAAGGCTTGGTAATTTAAAATAGCTAATTGATAATATGAATTATCATACCGTTTAACAGAAGTCTTAGCGCTAGCATATTGACCTAAGTTTGGACAACTCTAATAGAAAACCAAAATGGATACATAAGAGGATCGAAATTTATGGATTATCCTCAAAAAATATCTGAAAGCATATATGTGCTTGGAAATCATTACCTCCCAACATATTTGATCATTGGCGGAAAGAAATCTGCTTTGATTGAACCAGGGATTTCATCTACAGCATTCCAAATTGTTGATCAGATAAAATCACTTGACATCGACCCATCGAGTATCGAGATGCTGATTTTAACGCATGCCCATGCAGACCATATTACAGGGGCCCCTGTATTGAAGAAAGCAATGCCATGGCTGATAGTATTAAGTAGTGCCGAGACAAATCAATTATTGAAAAAAGAAAAAGTTAAAAAAATCTTTCTCAAGGATGACCTTGATATATCCAGACAACTGAAGACTCTGAATATTTACAATAAATATGAAAATGTCGGCAATAACTTAGAAAATCTAATCGATGTGACAATTTCATCAGGGGATCGAATTGATCTGGGTGACATCTTCTTAGAGGCTATAGCTGCTCCGGGTCATTGCCTTGGCGGGCTAGCTTTTTGGGAACCGGAAGCTAAAGTTTTGTTTTGTTCTGATTTTTTTGGTTTTTATTTGCCACCAGACAAGGTTGTTCCCAACTTCTATGTTGATTTTAGAGATTACATGACCTCTTTTGAATCATTGATAAAATTGGGACCTCATTGGGTTTGCCCGGGGCATTGCGGCGTTTATCACGGTAAAAACGCTATGCATTTCATCGATCAAGCCAGGACTGAAATTGAGTGGATCTATCATCGCGTGATAAGAGAAGATAAATCGCCGACTGAAAATTTCGAAGTACTTTTAGGCGAACTATTTAACACTACAGCGAAACATAGACCTTTAATTTTTTAGCGTGTAACACTCTT
>CAZWEO010000152.1:0-10712 GCA_964633115.1 uncultured Desulfobacterales bacterium | reverse complement strand
AATCATAAGGGAATAATATCGAACAACATAATAAATCTAACAACATCACTCCAACCCAGCCCGTATATTCGACGGTATGAAGCACCTTATAATAGAAATCCGTTTGAATGGGTTTATATGTTTTGGCTGCCTGATCGCATTCGGTCGTAAGCTGATTTAGATCAACGTTTCCGCCTGCGAATGAGTATACTGCCAGGAGGCAGAGCCCCATACTCAATAATGCTTTCGGCTTCATTAGGCTTCTAATCAATAGCTTGTAAAATTCCCTGAGCCACAACTTTCGGATTTGTAACCAGCGCTTCGTGGCTACCTTCAACTTCAACCAGCGTGTGTTGGCCCAACCCCTGAGCCATACCAAGGAATGCACCCGGTGGAAGCGAGGCGTCTTCTTTGCAAAACACAACCGCTTTCGGTGTGGACAGGCTTTGGAAATCCTGTGTGCCAACGGGTGTGGTAAACAGGGCCAGCGGTTGTGGGACAAGGCGCTCTAGTAGAGCATCCTGTTGTTCAACGGGTTCCGTTGGCATGAGCATATTGCGAACGAAATCCTCAATTACCGGCACGCTGTTGTCGGGAGAAGCGTTGGCCGCAGCCGTCATGCCCTCGGCTGCCTCGGGTGGCACCAGATCGAATTGGCTTTTTCCGTTGGGGAGGATGAAGGCATTTAAAAAAATTAATTGTGCGATTTTGGCAGATGCCTTTGGTGCCGCAGCTTGAAGCAGAAACCCGGCGCTGGAGTGGCCCACCAGCACGGCTAGCCCGGCTTGTTGGTTGAGGGTGTTTACGATGTGTTCAATGTAATCGTTAAATTGGATGTTGGCACGATCATCACCAGGATTATGTCCCGGCATGGTCAAGGCTTCAGCTGTATGGCCGGCCCTTTCCAGCTCTGCTTTGACGCCATCCCAGCACCACCCGCCATGCCATGCGCCGTGGACTAAAATAAAATGTTTCCCCATGGATTACCTCCTTTAATTGATTGCTTGGTTTTCTTGAGATCTGATTTTCGATTGACTGGAAACAAGCGCTTGGTATCCCATCATGGCACTGAGTGCATGCTGAACGTAATCGATGCGGACTTCACCGACGCGCTTGTTAAACACTTTGTTTTTCTTTGACTTACGGAGAGGGTGGGCCGCCCGCGGTATGCCGCCTTTTAGGGCTCCATCACGGATTTGGTGACGCACGAGAAACGCAACCCCAATTTCTGATGCATGTTCGAGACGAGCATGCAATTTGGACATGTTCTCCGGCAGGAAGCGCAACGCCGCCAACATACCCTCCAGACGTGTGGCGGCGGGCGTCGTGCGAGCATCATTCAGAAACGAACCTATTAAATCCGGATCACGCCATTTGGTCTTTTGTTGAGCGAGCATGACTTTCAGTATCTGGCTGGCATGAGCCATCAAATCCTGCCGACTCACGGAAGGATCGGCCACGTCGGTCAGCTTTGATAACAACTTTTCAGTAGCAATCAATGCCCAATGGTCCGCAGGCACGTTACGGACACCTTTGCGCGTCCGTGCCAGATAGCCTAACCCGCGGGCAGCTGCATCCAGCCAGCGCGGGTCAGGATCTAGATCGTAAAGCATGAGCAAACCCAGACAGGCCTCTCCCGGATAGTAAAGCGAGACCCATTTGGTTTCGTATCCTTTATCTGGGTAATATTTAGAATAGAAGGAGCCCTCTGGTGTTTGCATAAATCTTATAAAATGGCCCAATCCACGGAGTTCTTCAAGCGGTACCGTCCCCGGGGTTATAGATTCCACCGAGGCCAAAGCGACAAGTCCGAGACCGCTGCCGCCAAGTTTTGCGAAAGTTTTTGCTCCGATTGGTCCGCTACCCATCCGGCCTGGAAAAGTCATTATAGCGCGCGTATCCGGTCCTGCTTTGGCAACCGGCTCGATAAAGGTACGCAAAAAACCAGCTGCACGAACCAGTAAATCTGTTATCTCTGTGCTCGGCCGAAGTTGATGATAGCCGGCCAGCGCGTACATCGTGCCAGCATGGCGTAGCAGATTGTATTTATTGCCGTAGTACACATAGCGATCCCGGTGCCGTAAGTAGACAAAGCGTCCTTTTCTGTCACAATTTTGCTGAAGATAACGGGCAGCCAAATCAATGCTTTTGTTTAGCTCGGCTTCTGACGGTACAGTTACGGCGGAGACAGGGCAGACCGATGCAGGTTGGTTATGCCAGCATGAAAGCCATACTCCCACCACGAGGGACAACCTATGATTACGCCTGCTATTCGTGTAAGCACCGCAAACCCACTAAATTTTATGATTTTTGACAGATCTATAATGTATATACCATCTCCTCCAAAATCATACACCCATAATCAACTTGTCCCATCCTAACTCTTTCACCAGTTGTTTCAACTGGGGCGGGCAAAAGTTACATTTGGACCCATTTTGGTATCGTAAAATTCATCGTGACTCTCGAATAGCCCCATTAGGCTAAAAGGAATTCCTAAAGCACCAACGGTGTCCCAGACGCCGACAAAATGTACTTTTTTAGAACGGTGGCAATGATTATAACGCCTATTTCAGCGGTTGTGCGCCAAGAGCGATAGTACGAGATATCTGTTTTTTTGACCAACCGCTCAAATTAGTAATTAACAGAATGCGTTAACAATCCGTTGCAAATGCATCTTAGATGGGAAGCTGTTGTCCCCAGGCTTGGAGACAGGGCCCGCAACTATTACTGGTTGGCCGCCGCCATCCCTTGTGGGGAGTATGTCTTTCTCAATATCACGGCTAAATATCGAGTACTCGGTCTGAAGGGCGCTAATGGGATAAACAGCATGTGCCCGCTCAATCGTCTTGGCCGTAGATTTCCGCAGTATCAAAATGAGTGATACCCAAATCTACGGCCCGGTGGAGTAGATTGATGGCCTCCGACTCTTGCGTGGGCTCCCCGTAAAACTCGGAAAGTCCCATACAACCTAGCCCAATGGCCGATACTGAAATCCCTGATTTCCCAAGATTACGTGACAACATAATGCCTCCTTTACCATTACCCTTTTCCTTAAATTAATGTTTTGGTTATAGTATTCATTGTGTTGATAGGTTAACGTTTGTTTAAGGGGGGTGCGAAACAATTCCGTTGGAAACTTTTGTTCGAAGATCCCGTTTATTCGATATACCCGCTAGAACGGAAACTAGCTTCGTTTGTCACTTTTTTTGCCATGGCAGTGAGCATTTTGTTGTATCCAAGTTTTTGGTAGAAGACCTCCTTTCCGGGAACGGCATACAAGATAATTGTTTCAACAGATAATCGACCGTGCAATTGTTTCATTATATCTTTACCAATGCCTCTGCCTTGATATTCAGGCAGAACAACCACGTCATAAATCGCGGCCTGGTACTCACCATCGGATATCGCTCGTCCCATTCCAACCAGTCTCGAATCATCGAATGCAAAACAAGTAAGATAGCTTTTTTCACATGATTTACGAAGTTTGGCGGGTTCCCTTACTCCAAGAGGAGCAAATTTAAATAGTGCTACCGCGTCAGACCAATTGATTTCGTCTAATTCGAATTTATACTCTATTTTCATATTGAGGCTACTTTCATTCATTATCTTTCAAACGTCGGGATAGGAGGCAAGTCTATGCTTGACTCTTTCTATATTTCAATAAGAGTCAAGGGCAGACTTGACCCCTATTAAAGTTAAAGAGCCATCATGTATAATTGCACAGGCTCTCAGAGTTGCACATGAATCATGTTGTAAAAACGAAAGAGACCTACAATTTTGATTTGCCAGGTCTCCTTCTTATTAAAATCATTCCTGGCGGGCACTTTTGAAAGCATCGGATATTCTTCAACGATTTTGATTGTATCTACCCACTTTCGAAGACCGGAAGCTTTTTTCAGATGCCACTTGATCAGTGTTGATGAGTCCATTTCGCTATTTTTCATGCTTTTCTTGATTTCCCTGTTTGATCCCCATGCTGGAAGCCATGACATCGAATCAAAGACAACATGGGATGAAGGAAAAGTTTCGGCAAGTTTACGGAACAGGATTTCGATCTCCCGGGCTTTGAAGTAGCATAGTACGCCGGCAGCCATGAACAGAATGGAACGGTCTTTCGTCAATCGGGAGATGTCATCAGTCCAGGTGAAATCAAAAATGGATTTAGCAATCGTCATTTCCCGTTCGGAGTCAGGAATTAGCTTCTGCCGCAGAGCAACGACATCTGGAAGGTCGATATTGACCCATAAAACACTTCCCTCGTCAACTCGCTGGAACATTGTCTCCAAACCCGCTCCAAAATTTATAACTACAGCTCTGTTATTATTCGCTAGAAATGCTTTAACGATGTTGTCGAAGTTGTAAGCACGGATAGCCCACACACCCTGATGATCCGCCATATGACTTTCCTCAATCTGGGAGAAATCATAGTCGATTCTTTCGGTTATATTTTTGGCATAGGTGTCACATACGACGGGATGGTCCTTCTCTGCTTCTCGAGCTCTTGCCCACAGAGGCAGCATCAAAGTCTCCTGAACTTTACCCAGATCGAACTTAATATCCTGATTATTCATCTTACCTCCATACATAACGTTGCTGGTGAGCTGCGGCCTAATTTAATTTCAAGATTGCGCGCCCTTTTCGTAAAACTGTTATCTACAAGCCGTCAGCTCCACTGGTTTGTTATGCCGAGCTATTCATAATGTGTCCACATCCGAATAACTTTTACTACTTTCTCCTCAGCTAATACCTGGTACACTAAACGATGTTGTATGTTAATACGGCGAGAATAGGCTCCCGATAGGTCGCCTAATAGTTTTTCAAAAGGAGGAGGTGTCTGATAGGGGTTTTCACGCAAAATATCCAACAATTTTTCAGCTTTTGGCCGTAATCCGCCAGCAGCTAGTTTTTTGGCATCTTTTTGGGCCTGTTTCGTGAAGACGATTCTCCACATTACCAGTCAAGTTCCTCGGAGCAGTTTTCGATCGGAGTGGCTAAGCCTTCCCGGATTGATTCCCTCATGCCTGGCATATTCAATAGGTAGATAGTTTCCTGTATTGAACGCCAGTCATCTTCAGAGATAAGAACGGCACTACCCCGTTTGCCAGTTATGACAATGGGCTCATGAGATGAGGCAGCTTCGTCAATGAGTCTATAAAGCTTCGACCTTGCTTCAGTAGCTGTTAAGGTTGGCATGGTGACCTCGATTGAATGGTTTGTTAGACACACATTAACAGTACGTCATAGCGTACGCCATGTCAAGCGTGATATTTGCAGCATAACGTAATGATCTCCTGACGCAGGGGATCACCCAAAACTGTCAAAAAATGATAAGTTTTCGTACAACACAATCTTTTGAAATCGGGACAGCGTCTGCGGCCAAGTGCAGCTAATGGTTATAGCCAAAAAGTATTCATTCCAATCTCCTTAGTTATTTGTTTTGTTTATTCATTTTCCGGACCGGGGCATTTCTTATCTGCTTTAGCCATTAATTCTTCTTGATGTTTCTCGCTTTTGTCAATTTCCGGATATTTTTTTGCGAGATCGTCAAAGCACCGAGTCTTTGCGTCAGTAACAGCAAGTATTTCACTCTGCGTGGCCTTCATTTTGGACTTGTCCCCGGAAGCTTGTGCTTTATTCATTGCATCCATCGTCTTCTTTGACTGGATGTGGAACTCTTTTCGACATTCGCATATTCCATCAACAACTTCGTCCATCTTAATGCCATTGTTAGGCGAGGATCCAAACGGGCGATCGGGTGAACCTGGCAACTCCGCATTCCCGCGCCGCAGGCGCCGGAACCACTGATTAACGATGCTATTTGACCTAACAAATTGATCAATAAGCTATTATCAGGTATAAAGTGAATGTTTGTTGAACGAAAAGGGATTTGTATGTTTATATAAATACTAAAGTTGTGGATTATGTCAAGACAGAAGGAAAACAATTAATCGATGGAATAACTCGCTTGAGTAACGAATTCGAGATGGAAACTATAGGATCATTGAAGGGAATAAGATGGAACAAACAGATTCTGAATTGAAAGAGATGCTGAAGGACATGATCAAAATCAATGCCGTGATTGCAACCGAGCTGATTCAACTGGTGGAAAATTCAAGCCAGCAGCTGCGTGGTGCGATTCCGGAAGCTTGCAAGATACAGCATGTTGCGCTCAAAAAAGAGGTTGTGGAAATTGCCGAAAAATGGCATCGGGATTGTGGCACCCTGGCGTTACACAATCTAGAACATAAATGAATTTAAGAAATAAGGGGCCGAGGATCCAACCGATATCGTATTAGTCGTTTAGGCTATTAGACTATTAGCTGCTAACAGCCTATCAGTCTTCAGCCTAACAGCCTGTAGTTCTTGACTCCTTGGACCCTCGAATCCTTGAATCCCTATTCCAATAAAGTTCGGAATGTTAATTGTGATTGTGTTCCATTCAAATTCTGAATTTTAAAGAGGTAACAATGCTAATCGATTTTCATACCCACTTATTTCCAAGAGAAATGCGCCAAAACCGCGAAAAATATTTTGAGGGAGAGCCTGGTTTTCAGATGCTGTATGCTTCTGAAAAAGCCAAGCTCATTGGGGGGGAGGAAATGCTGCGGGTAATGGATGGTGAAGGTGTGGATGTATCCGTGGTATTTGGATTTCCCTGGAAAACTCCTGAACATGCTCGGCAGCACAATGATTATGTGATGGAACAGGTGGCCAAGCATCCCCAACGATTCAAGGGACTATGCTGTCTGGACACTTGCTATGAAGGCGCGGCCAAAGAGGTGGCGCGTTGTATTGACGGCGGTTTATCCGGTGTGGGGGAACTGGCCTTTTATGAGACCGGCATTATTTGTGAAATTCGCGATAGCCTGGAACCGGTCATGGCCGTTTGCCGGGAAAAAGATCTGCCAGTGATGATCCATACCAACGAGCCCGTGGGCCACATGTATCCGGGTAAATCCGCTAACACCCTGGCCCAAATATACGATATTTTAAAACGCTTTCCGGATAACAACATTGTGCTGGCGCATTGGGGCGGCGGCATTTTTTTCTACGGCCTTTTGAAAAAGGAAGTCAAGGAAGCCCTTAAAAATGTCTGGGTGGACACGGCTGCCTCGCCTTTTTTATACGATCCCGCTATATACCGTTATGCCATAGACATTTTCGGCCTTGAAAAGATCCTGTTTGGTTCGGATTATCCCCTGATTAAACCTGCCCGCTACATCCAGGAACTGGCTACACTTGGACTTTCACACGAGGAAATGGATGCCATCTGTGGAAATAACGCCCAGGCCCTCATCAATTTTTCCTGAATAGATTTTTTCAATGCGGTCAACATGAAAAGGAGGTTCGCTTGAGCAAGATATACAATTGTACCGGCCATACAATCCAGATACCCAATATGGTATCGGGGCAGGGGTGCCATCTATTTGATGAAAAAGGAAAACAATTTCTGGATCTCGAATCAGGGGTGTGGTGTCTGGCGCTTGGGCACAGCCATAAGCGACTCAATCAGGTTATTAAAGACCAAGTGGATGCCATCATGCACGCTGGCTATTGTTATAGCAACGCTATCGTGGAGGCGGCGGCCGCAGCTCTTCGGGCTTTGTGCGTTTTCCACCCAAAGCCCTGATCCAAAACATCGTCGCCATCGTCCGTGAAAACAATGGCAAAATCATTTGCAACGAGGTCACCACCGGCATCGGCCGGACCGGACAATGGTTTGGGCACCAACACTATGATATTGTCCCGGACATGATTGCCATGGGAAAGGGCATCGGCAATGGATATCCGGTCAGCGCCACGGCCATCAATGAGCAGACAATAGAAGAGCTGGCGTCTAATCCCTTCCGATATATGCAGTCGCATCAAAATGATCCTTTAGGGGCGGCCATCGTCAAGGAAGTCATCAATATCATCAAGGATGAGGCTCTCATCTCAAAAGCTGAAGTAAAGGGGGCTCGGTTTTTGACATTGCTTCAAGGGCTAGCTAACAGCGCTAGCATCAAGTTTCCTGAAATAATCGGGTCAGGGGTTCTAACAATGGGGTTATTCGCAGGCGATGTTCGGGTGGGATCATCAATATGGGGATGGGGTGGTTGCGGATCAAGCCTGGGCACGATAGGCCGGATTGACCTTCCTGATATGTTTGCAGATTTTCAGAATTATCCAGAAATAGCAGCACATCGATAAGATTGCCGTTTAAACCGCCGGCATCCAGATGTTCAATAAATTGGTTGAACAGATCGGATACGGTGAGGCTGAATTCGTCCATATCGGCATAGCCGCTTTGAGCACAATTGCGCCGGGACATCATAGAGCGGCAGCCAAAGGGCCGCAGTGTATAAATGGGACATTCCTGATCTATTAATAGGGGGCAATCACCCCAAGACGGATCGAGGATCTCTTCGGGTATTTCCCCGCCATCCATACAAATTTGGGCCATTTGGTTGGTACTGATTGTAGGCTGATATCGCTTTTTGCCAACTGCCTTTTGAATTTGTTGCATGAGGGTGACTTTTTGGCTTGCATCCGGATCAGAGATGATTTTTAATCCTTCCAAGGTCGTTAAGGTCATGTTGCAAGTACAGCAGGTGGCGCATTGGCGCTTGCAGGCAAGGTCCTGTTTTTTTGCGAAGTTGTCGAACAGGTTGTAGATTTGACCGAGCTGATCGATTTTTAGATTTATTTCCATAAAGGCTTCCCGTTACTGTTCACCGAACCAAGGTTGCGGCGACGGCAACAGCACTTGTTTTGTGAAAAAAAGGCCAAACGTTCGAAGACAATATAGATCTTTGTTGATGAAATCAACACCATAGCGGTTGTCATAATTGCGTATCAATCTATATCGTTATATAAAAGTGTTCTAACGTATTTAAAAGGATCTCAATGGTAAAATATAAATGACAACCGCTATTACCACAGGAGCTTTCCATGTCGAGTGAAGTTTATTTTATAAACTTTCGAGCCAGTTTTAAAGAGAATTTATTTAAGAAGCTGGATAAGTTGTTGGATGCGGCTAAAATCTCTGGAATAGTGAAAAAGCGTAATCTGGTGGCGGTAAAACTAAACTTCGGTGAAACTGGCAATAATGCTTTTGTCCGGCCTATATATTTGCGTGAAATCGTGCGCAAAATCAAGGAGGTCGGTGGCGCACCCTTTCTTACGGATGCAAATACACTGTACGCGGGGACACGCGGCGACTCGGTTCACCATACGATTACAGCCATCCAGAACGGCTTTGCCTATTCGGTTGTAAACACGCCCATTATTATTGCCGATGGCCTCATGGGACGCAGTCATACTGGTGTACCCATCGATCAAAAGCATGTGAAAACGGCCTATATCGGATCAGAGATCGTTAATGCCGATGCACTCATTTCTGTTGCCCATTTCAAAGGCCATGAGTTCAGTGGTTTTGGCGGCAGCATTAAAAACATGGGTATGGGGTGTGCCTCCCGGGCCGGAAAATTGGTGCAGCATTCAGGCTTAAGCCCCAAGGTTAAACCAAAGAAATGCATCGGCTGTGGAGATTGCATCGATCACTGTTCCCAAGCAGCCATAGCGCTTGCCGATGAAAAGGCCGTTATCGACTCGGAAAAATGCATCGGTTGCGGCGAATGTATCCTCGTATGTCCCCAAAGCGCCATCCAGGTGCAACACGGTAAATCGCTGCCCGACTTTATGGAAAAAATGGTGGAATACACCCTGGGTGCCCTTAAAAACAAGCAGGGTAAGGCCTTTTTTATTAATTTTATCAATAATGTGACGCCGGCATGCGACTGTTGGCCGGCTTCTGACGCACCGATTGTACGTGATATCGGCATCCTGGCATCCACGGATCCGGTTGCCATAGACCAGGCTTCTGCAGATTTGGTAAATCAGGAGCCTGCTCTGGTAGAATCCTGTCTAAAGACCGGATTTGAGGCTGGTGATGATAAATTTAAGGCCTTGTATCCCAAAGTTGACTGGGAACTTCAGTTGGTTTATGCCGAAGAGCTGGGATTGGGTAAGCGAGGGTATAATTTGATCCAAATTTGACACTTTTTGTCAAAAAAAGTGACACTTTATGTCAATATGACCATCCTTCCAGATATAGATCTGGGAGGCTGTTTTTTTTATTATTATGAATATTAGCTGGTTATGTACTTTTCTCATTTTTTGGCATGCTAATTGAATATTTACATATGCAAACACTAAGTTCAAATGCTCTTTGACAGATAACAAAAAAATGTCACTCAACTTCAACACCTAAAAAATAAAACCGCAAGATGGCGTTGAAGCCTCCAGCGGTTAATCTACACATAAGAAAGTTTGAGCTGACATAACCAAGGCTTCTCGGGTGTACGTGCATCTTTTTCCGGTCATCTTCAATACAAAAAAAAGAGATGTGACCCGGAATATAAAACGGCATTGTTGGGAAGCCTACTCGGATCCATGGAATCGCCTCGGCAACGATTCCTTTTCATCAATACCTCCTTCTTCCTTTCTCCAGGCGGCCCTATTTTGGGCCGCCTTTCTTTTTCCCCAAACAATTCATAAAACTTAGCGAGATGAAATAGTTTTTCATCTTCTAATCAATTAATCATTAGGGTTGCTATAAGTCTACGGCAACCATGTATCACGGTAAATTTGTTCTATTGATTAACCATTTGAAAAGCAGCAACTATTCCGTGTCATTTTCAGCAATGTCCGGTTAGCTTCTTGCATGCTTTGCATGCAGTAAAAAAATGGTG
>CAZWEO010000151.1:0-10724 GCA_964633115.1 uncultured Desulfobacterales bacterium | reverse complement strand
TATTCTAACCGGTAGTCAACAATTCGAAGTCAGCAATACGATCAACCAATCGTTGGCAGGCCGTACCGCCCTTCTAAAACTACTTCCTTTTTCGCTTGCGGAAATTCAATCTTCTTTTGATCTACCGTATATCGATGGATTGCTCTATCATGGATTTTATCCCCGCCTGTGGGATAAAAAACTCAATCCAACCCAGGCCCTCAGTGACTATTTTCAAACTTATATCGAGCGAGATCTGAGGCAGCTCATTACCATTAAAGACTTGAATCTCTTTCACCGATTTGTCCAATTGTGCGCTGGCCGTATTGGTCAGTTACTCAACGTCAACAGCCTGGCAAATGATACCGGCATTTCCCATACGACCGCTAGAAGCTGGCTTTCCCTTCTTGAGGCGAGCTATATCATCTTTCTTTTGCAGCCATACTTCCGAAATATTTCCAAACGCCTGGTCAAATCGCCCAAACTGTACTTTTTTGACGTTGGCTTGGCGTCATTCCTGCTTGGCATTGAAAATGAAAAGCACATATCACGGGATCCGCTACGGGGAAATCTCTTCGAAAATATGGTCATCGCCGAAGCCTTAAAATATCGCCTCCATCAAGGCAGAAGAAGCAACCTTTACTTTTATCGGGATAGCAGAGGCAACGAGGTTGATTTGATTCTTGTGGATGGCCCGGATTTATTCCCAATTGAAATCAAGGCGGGTATGACAATCGCCAGAGATTACTTCAAAGGTTTGAAACACTTTGCGAAAGTATTCCCGGATCGTATCCCCGGAGGCGGTGGCATTGTTTACGGTGGTAAAGAAAAACAGAAAAGAACCGATGTGTTAGTGGTGCCCATTCAGCACCTGTATGATCTCTTGGACCTGGCAAACGCTGACAATCACTGACGGCGGTGCCGTATGCCACATACCCTTACACCTTGCGCCTTACTACTCATGAATTGCCACTACAAAGCTGGGAGACCAGGAGGCCTTCTTTAGCTTTTTAGGCTGTAGGCTGTAGACTATTAGGCGCCAATGGCTTTAAGCTGGTAGCTACCTAAAACGTAAAACCTAAAACCGATCTTATCTCTCACCCACTATCGCTCGAGCTCGCAGAGATCACAGAGATATATTTCTTCTGTTTGATTTTTTGAGCATTACCCACTTCGTAAAGCTCAGATGGGTCACAATCAGAAAAAAATACTCAACCCTGCGGTTACTTTACCTCCAAATGATGCGTAATCTTTTCAATTTCGTGTGCATGGTGTTCTTGACAATTTAAATCAATAATGTATAATTGCTTAATAGTTTAATTATTTAAATTAAAGGGTGACTACAATATGACAGCAATTATGAAAATAAGTTCTCAGAGGCAAGTCAGGATTCCTAAAAAAATCATGCAAACGATGAAAATTGATGTGGGCGATTTTGTTGAGATCGATATACAACATAATGAAATCGTTTTAAAACCCAGAAAATTGATTGATCCTTCACAAGGATGGTACTGGACAAAAGAATGGCAAAAGATGGAATCAGAGGTGGATAAACAGATCGAAGCCAATGAAACTTCGGAAAAATTCGACAATCCGGAAGACGCGTTAGAATGGTTGAACAAATAAAATCGGTTCGATTCACAAAAAAGTTCAAGAAGGATTATCAGAAGTTGCCATTCGCTATTCAGAAAACTTTTGATGAAAAACTGAAGCTGATGTTAAAAGATATTCTTCATCCTTCGCTCAGAATAAAACGGATCCAGGGAACCAAAGACAAATGGGAAGGTTCCGTCAGCATGAAATACCGTTTTACCTTTGAGATAGGTGACAAAATCGTCATATTTCGTACCATTGGGACACATGATATACTGAAACGCTCAATTTAAGTAATTAATATCCACCACAAAGGCGCGAAGGACGCCGAGATATACTTTTCTTTCAATCTTCAAAATATTTTTTCAGATTTTATCCTTGTAAAATCTATTTTAGCGGGCCATTTTTGAGTAGATACCCACGGGCTTACACCCGTGGTCCTCTGCTAGTCGCTGATAATTCTAAGAATTGAGCCGGTGTGACAATTTGAATGTTTGCAATTTTTTCGAGTGACAATAAATAGGAGATCTCATTTTCAGTTAACTCAAACTTGGGGTAGGCGAATACTCGCAAATATTCTTGAATGATGTCTTTGGAAACAAATGGTTGAATAAGTTTATCTTTCCACAGTGGTATAAGTGCACCCGGTGTTCCACCAAGAAGCAAAGCGAAAACGACTACATTTGTGTCGATGACAACACGAGGAGTCAATTTCCCCGTACCCAACTTATTGCCTTGGCAACTGAGTCCGAGGTAAGCCCTAATTCTTTGACTTTAATACGTATTTGTTCTAAATCACTTTCATAAATAACCAGGGGTTTCAGAATAATATTACCGTTTTTCATGGTTACGTCGAAGTGCTGGACATCGGGCAATTGATCCATGATTTTTTTGGGAATCGTGATTTGATTTTTAGAAGTGAGCTTAGCTATCATTAAACTGATCTTATTTCTCACCCGCTTCGCTCGAGCTCGCAGAGTTCCCAGAGAAGATCTTTTATTCACCAGGTGTAAAAATAAAAGGAAACGATATTTCTCTGTGGCTCTGTGTGCTCTGCGAGAGAAGGACCAAAG
The DNA here is from genome assembly GCA_964633115.1 of uncultured Desulfobacterales bacterium. Classification (GTDB taxonomy): domain Bacteria; phylum Desulfobacterota; class Desulfobacteria; order Desulfobacterales; family B30-G6; genus B30-G6. The sequence continues at coordinate 8,079 of CAZWEO010000151.1, read as the reverse complement.
AGCGGCGAAGCCGCGTCACATAACATTTTGGAACAAAATGTTATTATTAGAATTTGTTGGCAATGCGATCGTCGCGTTTTAAACGTTCTTGAATTCCCTTTCCGATTTCATAGGTCTGATCGAAATCCGACCAAAAAGTTTGATCATTTTGTTTCCAATCGGCACCAAAGCGCTCATCGAAATAAGATCCCAATTTTTGGAATAGCAATTTCCAGGGCGCCTCACCCTTTTCATAAGCACCCAAGAGTTCATTTAAAAGTTCATCCAGGTCTGCTAAGGATTCCTTAGGTAGATATGAAATAGCCCCTTTACGGATCGATTCCATTAATGATTCCGGATTGATGGCATGCGCAGTCAGCATAACGGTAGGAAAGCCCTTGGCAACTGATTCATCTAACAGCTGCAGCCCGTTCACACCCATGATGTCAAGTATAACCAGGTCATAAGTCTGATCCTTTATCTTTTCTGAGGCGCTTTCATAGTCACGCGCCGTATCAACCTTACATCCTTCCAGAATATCCTCAATAGTCTCCAGAATATCTTCCTCATCATCCACTGCTAAAATCGATTTTCCAGCCAGAAATGCTAATTGAGTCATAACTCCCCCATCTGATTTGCGATTATAATATCCATACAATATAACTATCTATATGAACTGTCAAATTCTTGATAACAATAATATTTTCACCACAGAGGCACGGAGAGCATAATAGTTTGTCATGTCAACACAGCCAAATCCATTGGTAATGTCAGTTTAAATATAGTGCCGAGCTTAGGATCACATGTCAGTTCGATATCGCCACCCAAATAGCGTGCCATGGTACGAGCACCCGCTAAACCCAAGCCGTGACCTTGTCGGGATGTCAGCGCGCATTCCTTGGATTGAGAATAGCGCTCGAAAATTGCTTCGTAATCTTCTGGATCTACCCCAGGGCCATCATCGATAACTGCTACGCTTAGAAGTTCATCCAACATCTTCAGGTGAATTTGTACGCGTTTGCGCTTAAAATGGAGCGCATTTTTTACCATGTTCCCAACTATTTGCCGGAATTTTGCAATATCTTGGTTTATATCCACCGCAAACATTTCAGGTGGGGCCGAAAATTGGATACCGCATGAATTCAGATAAGCAATTGCCTCGTTCATTTCTGACAGCTTCTGCATTTCATCGGCGAGAGAAGGTTTTTGCAATTCAAGACATTCAGACAAGACCGTAAAGGTTGTTTCGACTGGTTTAAATGGCCCGCATACGAAGCTACCAACTTCTGATCGCCCCACCTCTAATAAACTGTAGAGCATGCCGCGTGCCTTGCGGGTGTTACGAATGACGCGTCGAATAGTCCTTTCTTGTCGACCAGATAAGGTCCCAAATTTATCCTGTCTTTCAAGAAGGGTCCGGGCACCTGTTTCTATCACTGCGATTGGATCTTTGAGTTCGTGGATAAGGAACTCAAGGTCTAAATTTTGAAAGAAACCTTCGGATTTATTGTCTTTATGCCTGTTTGTCATATATTCGCTCTTGTTTGATTAATGAATGACTATAGTTCATCCGCACGCTCTCTTTGAGATCTTAGAAAGCATTCAGAGATTTTTACTTTTTTCACCGCAAAGGCGCAAAGGACGCAAAGTTTTTAATTTAATGATTTTCGTTGAGAGGCCGAAAATCATAAAGAACTATTCTATGATTCTGATTTTATCTTCGAAATTATTCACAATCCTCATAATTCCATCTCGCATCAGTGTTACATTAAAATTTAGAATCAAACCCAAACTTTTTTCAGAAAGCTTAAGATAGGTCAATAGCTGTGCTTTATGTATGGCTTCTATTTGGTTAACTGCCTTTAGTTCCAATACAATTGAGTTTTCAACCAGCAAATCTAATCTGTAGCCACAGCTCAACTTCCTGTTTTTGTATTTTATCGGCAGTTCAAGTTGGCGCTCAAATGAAATTTTGCGTGTTTCGAGTTCGTAGCACAAACATTCCTCATAGATAGATTCCAAAAGACCCGGGCCCAATGCTTTATGCACTTCGATGGCAGCACCAATGACATTGCTGCTGAGTTTATTTATATCCAATTTTTTCAATATTGCATTATACAGCCCGAAGGGCATGATGTTTGATCTTGATCGGCGTCTCAGGGATCAAGATTATGATAATATCTTTGCGTACTTTGCGACTTGAGCGAAGCGGGCGGTGAATAATTAACCGTCGCCCTTATACTCTTTGGCCGATTTAAACTGTACGGTCATGGTTGTTCCGGAGGATAAACAAGCCTGATCCAATTTGCAATTTTCACAAGACTGTCCGCCATCTGAATCTCCATCCTGTTCTTCGGCAATATGCGGACATCGCTTGGATGCCATCTTCAGTTTGAAATTATATCGTTCTGCAAAAATCTGCATGCGGATCAGGTCAAATCCCTTTCCGCCTGCATTGAAATCATAGGACCTTTTGGATGAATATTGAGCCGTCTCATAAGCAGCAAAAAAATTATCAAAGATAAGGCGCTGATTTTCATTTGAAATCCCAACACCAAAATCTTGGACTTTTAATTCGGGGCCTTTCCCACTTTGGGTTAAGTAAACAACAATTTTGCTAACGTCCGGTGTATTTTCAATCGCATTGCGAAGGAGGCCTTCAAACACTTTGGATAATACCTCCGACGGGATTAGAATAGGATCCGTACTATCAAAGACTGTTTCTATAAGACAACGTCGATGTACAAATTTTGGACGTAACTGCTGATACAATTTCTTAAAAAAAGATTTCGGATCAATCAATTCAGGTTCAATATTTCGAGGTCCAAATAAGGTATTGATTTTTTGCCGCAGGTTATCAGTGAACTGTTCTGATGCGACCTCATCGGCAACTAGTGCTTCCAGTACATCTTGGCATGCATCCAACATGGCAGAAAGCAAGTAATGACTCTTATAATCCTGTTGTCCTACGATGTCTTCAATTTCATATTGCATTTCCAGGATTCGGTTAAGGCTGCGCTCGGTGCGAGTCAAAATTTTGGATAGACCCTCAGTATCTGCACCGGAATATCGCTTTTGGAGAAGACTCAATGAGGCTGACAATACTGATACGGGGGTTTTCAGTTCATGGGAAAGGTGATGAATTACCCGATCTTTGGCTCGGTTCAGGTTTTGCACATCTGCATAGGATTTTAACAAGGCTTCGTTGATTCTGGCATTTTCAATGGGCAAAGCTACCATGTTGGCGATGGCGATAGCCAATTCCGCATCCGTATCGTCAAAAGGTCCTTCTTGCTTGTTAATGATACAAAGGACGCCGATGAGTCTGTCTTCAAGTTGAATAGGGACATCCAGCATATTCTGGGTTTGCATATCGGCTTTGTCGTCCACTTGTTTGAAAAAATGAGGACTCTTGGCAGTGTCATTTACGATCATGAGCTTACCGGTACGGTAGACTTCTCCGGCAACACCTTTATCCACAGGAAAGCGGATCTCTTTAATTTTGCGACCCGTAATTTCATCCTCAAAAGCAGCTTCACGAAAGAAAAATTCATTGGTTTTAGGATCGACCAGGATAACCATGGCACCGCTAGCACCTATAAGTTCCTTTGCCTGCTTGGCAATGAACTGCAAGCGTTCATCGAGCCCTCTGAACTCATAAAGTGCCTGGGCAATTCGAAAAAGCGCTTTGTTGATTCGCGTAACACGATTTTTCTGAGTCACATTTTGAAGTGTTACCACTTGTCCGGCTGGTTGGTTCTTTTCATCATAAAAAAGGGCAGCGTCCAAGATTATGTCGAGTAGACGGCCGTCCTTGGTGAGACGTTGAGTTTTAAATCCAAAGATACGCTTTTTCTCGAAAAGCTCTTTGATGCCCTGGCGAGTTTGTTCCTTTTGATTCTCAGGAACAAAGGGTATAAATTTTCCTTCAACCTCACTTAGCTTCCAACCAAATGTTTTTTCAAAAGCGGGATTTATGTAAGCGATGCTACCATCTAAATTGAAAACAAAAACCGGCACCGGTAAAAACGCCAGCAAAGCAAGATAGCGTTTCTCTGCCATCCGGCTGGCGGCATATTGCTCGTGCGCTAATTTTTCAGAGGCTTTTAGGGCTTTTTCAACTTTTATTTTATCGGTGACATCTCGGGCGATGCCTTGAAAACCGATCTTAACTCCGCGTGTATCCGCTAATAGCTTGGCATTGATTTCAAGAATGCGGGTCTCACCAGATTTAGCTTTGATTTCCCACAGGATGTTGTTAACACGTCCGCCAGTTTCGAATAGGCGATTAAAACTGTTAAATGCATAAGCTGCATTTTTTCTGTCCATGAATTGCCGAAAATTTTTATTTTCGATTTCTTCTCTGGCATACCCAAATATTCGGCAAAGTGCGTTGTTAAAGAAAACAAAGTTGCCGTGGATATTGGTTTCAAAAAACGCATCGGCAACATCCTCAATAAATACGCGGTAGCGATCCTGAGGAATATCGCAGGCTTCTAACAATGCGTTATTGTCCAGGGCATCGTTGTTATTTTGTGGGGGGTCGCTTTTCAATGAAAAGATCCTAAAAGATTATATTCTTGATCATTACAGAAGGGCGGCTGATCTCTTTCACAGAGTACACAGAGATTAATTTTTCACCGCCTGCTGCGCTTAAGACGCAAAGTACGCAAAGGTAGTATCTCTCACAGAGCACCCAGAGCCTCAGAGAATTTTCTTTTCCCTTTCTTTTGAGGGGCAAAGAAAAGGAAAATATCTAACGCTTCGCGTACACTACTATTGTTTCATAACTTTCTAATATAAATGTTAATTCAAACAATCATTCGTGTTTTACGATTACAATTATGATGGTGTAATACTTAAAATTTCCCGAAGGGATGATGGTTTTGTCTGATCGTGACCCATCTGAGCTATGCGAAGTGGGTATTTCTCAAAGGATCAGACAAAAAGTATACCTCTGCGATCTTCGCGGCTTTGCGGTGAATGTATATTCCATCTCGGCAACCTCTGTGCCTCAAGCGAAGCGGGCGAGAGGAAAAAGATCACTCTGCGCTTTTATTTCCCGTTATTGCCAGTTTCAAGTATCCCAAATGTTTCGGCATCTATGATATTAACACCTATTTCCTGAATAAGCTTGATTGCTTTATCATTGTCGCTAAACTTAAATATCATAACAGCTTTATCTGATGATAAGCCAATGAAGGCATACATGTAACGAACATTGATACTTGCAGCTTTCAGTGGCTTAAGTATCGTAGCCAGGCTACCAGGTTTATCCTCAATTTCGACAGCCAGGACGTCATCCACATGAGCGGTAGTCTGCATATCCATTAGAAGACGCCGCGTTTTCTTAACATCCGAAACCAGTAGTCGAAGTTGGCCGAATGCGCCGGTATCCACAAGGTTAAGAGCTCTGAGATTAATTCCGGCATTACCTAATGCCTCTGTCACTTCCAATAATCGGCCGGGTGCATTTTCGATCGAAATAGTGATCTGTTTAAGTTTCATCGTTTCCCTCCAAAATAAAATCGCTACGCGATTTTATTTTTAGGTGAGCTGTCGCTCACAATTGTATTGGTTATTAATAGAAATTAACAAAGATTCTAACAATATAAACTAATTTGCTCAAATTTCAACCTACCTTGAAAATCGTTCAGCGATTTTCAAGGGTTTCTTTTAAGAAAAAACTTGCGAAGAGGGCGATTACACTGCAGCCAAACAAGACTATAAATGCCTGCCGATATCCGGATAAGGTAAAAGCACCATCCACTTTGCCATTTAATTCCAATAAAAATCCTAGTATCGGCTGGAATACAGCGCCACCTAAAAATGGAAACAAGTTTATCATGCCGGTGGCAGTCCCAGCCATTTGAACTGGAAATAACTCCTTATTGGTTGTAAAACCAATCACTACGATTGCACTGGAGAAAATGCCCAAACCCAAACAAATGATGTAATGCAAAAATATAGGAATGGATGCCGTAAAAAAGGCGAGCGGTAACATCAGGAGGAATACAAATAGGCTTGATACGATAATTATCTTTTTGCGTGATTTGACAATGTTATTTGATAGATAGCTTAATAGCGGACTGCCCACGATCATTCCGATTGCCATCATTGAAAGAATTTGACCGGATTGGCTTTTGCTATATCCGTATACTTGCATTAGATAAGGGCCACCCCAAAGTCCCCCAAAAGAAAAAAAGATGCCACAATCAAAAAAGAACCATACAGCAACCGGCCAAAAATGTGGGGTTGTCAGCACTTTCTTAACCCCGTCCATGAGGGCTATCGGCTCTGCGGTTATCTGAGGAGTACCAGCAGGAGAGGGCAAGCCTTTGTCAGCGGGTTTGTCCCGCACGATTAAAAATACGAGTCCGCCGAGCAACAGTGTAATTAAGCCGACAAATAGGAAAGATTGCCGCCACCCGATCCAGTCGCTAAGCCATACGAGTGGTGTTGCCGCAATTAGGGAACCCAATCCTCCCAAGGCCATAAGTATGCCGGTCATCATGGCAAATTCGCTGGCATGAAACCACTCAGCCAATATTTTCATAGTGGGTACAAACAGCATGGCCACACCCAAACCCACGAGGGTTCTGCCAATGATAGCCATTGAAACAGATGGCGCCATAGCAAGAAGGACGGATCCGATAGCTGCAACGCCAAAGAACAATGTAATTGTATTGCGCGGTCCCCAGGAATCAGATAAAAGACCGGCCGGCAATTGCATAGCGGCATACGGGTAGAAATAGGCAGCCCCGAGAAATCCTGTCAAAGCACCGGTTGCTTTAAGATCTTTCATCATTTCCACTGCTACAACCGCCGGGCACAATCGATGAAAATAGACCAACACGTACCCTACGGCCAGTATCCAGAATATGTACCAGCGATATTTTTTTGCTTTGAGTAAAAGGTCGTTTTTTGGGTTTGTTGAGTTCATTGGAGGACTCACTATTTGGCGGATAAATCAGTCAAGATAAAGGGAGTGGATCTCTGCGTCCTTTGCGCCTTTGCGGTGAAGTTGATCGTGCTCTCTATGTACCATGTAATCACAATAACTTTTGGAAAAAACGGTCCCACCTTGGTTTTAGAAAAGAGCCGTCACGACTCAAGGCAATATGGGTTGCACGGCCCACAATCTGATCAATGTCAACAAATCCAAAAACGCGTGAATCCGCCGAGTTGTTACGGTTGTCGCCCATTACAAATACCTTGTCGGGAGGAACGATTATCGGGTCAAAAGAATCCAAAGGGCTTCGGATTCCAGTGAACATGACTGAGTGTCTTACACCAGCCAGGTTTTCGATTAAAAATTGTTGATCTGGTTTTGAAGGCTGGTTTTGTGTTTGAGGTATGCCTTCTTGGGATATTTGATATAGAAGAGGATTTCCATCCAAAAACAATCGATTGCGGTATAAAGTAATTTCGTCTCCGGGAATGCCTATCAGACGTTTGATTAGGCGTTTGCCGTCTCTGGGAGAATAAAATACGACGATATCGCCCCGTTGGGGTATCTGCCACCTGAGGATATGCCAAGTTGTATACGGGAATTTCAGACCATAGGATAGTTTATTAATAAACACCCTATCACCCGCTAGTATGGTGGGTATCATGGAGCCGGTGGGCACATCATTCCAATCAGCGATGGCGGACTTAAACGAGGTTGCTATCAAAACAGCAGCAATTATGGAAAAACCCCAGCCACGCATGAAATTCACAAGTTGTTTTTTAATTTGAAATGATTTCATTTAATGCTCATTTTTTAATCGGGATCGGTATCGGGATCGCCATCGGTATCGAATTTTTAATCATTTTCTACATCCCCATATGGTTCGACACTTTCCATAACATGATATCCTCTACCACCTAAACGACTAAGCATGGCAACAATACGATCCAAGTCAGCCTTCATTTCTTGACTTTCGGATTTATCCAATCCTTTTCCAACAGTTAAAACATCCTGAATAGCAGCACATTCTAAAGCGGAACCTCGCGCAATTTCAAAATAACGACGTCGGTCTGCTTTTGTTGTCTTGCCGTTACCTTCCGCAAACGTCTATCACTACGCATAGTAACTCAATTTTTACAAAGGTCAGG
>CAZWEO010000150.1:0-10849 GCA_964633115.1 uncultured Desulfobacterales bacterium | reverse complement strand
CCCCCTCACCAACCGCAGAACGGATGAGTATGGCGGAGGTGTTGATAATCGCTGTCGGTTTATGCTAGAGGTGTATCATAAAGTACGGGAGACAGTGGGCGCCGATTATCCTGTGCTTATTAAACTGAATGCCGCGGATCACGTGGACGGTGGGCTGGAAATTGATGATGCGGTTTATGCAGCAAAAAAACTGTCCGGAGCAGGTATCGATGCCATAGAGATCTCCGCCGGTACTCCGGCTTCCGGCGAGAAAGGTCCGGTACGCGGCAAGATCAGCAAACCGGAAAGGGAAGCATATAACATGGAATTAGCCCGCAAAGTTAAAGCGGCGGCAGGTTGCCCGGTGATGGTGGTGGGTGGATTCCGGTCCTATGAGGTTACCGAAAAAGCAATGAGTGATGACGGCATGGATTACATTTCCATGGCCAGACCACTGATTCGGGAACCAGGCCTGCCCAACCGCTGGGGTAAAGGTGATCGCAGCCCGGCCAGGTGTATATCTTGCAGCAAATGCTTTATGGCGGGCATCGAAGAAGGCGGCATTTATTGTGTGATTGAGAAAAGAGAGCGGGAAAAGAGAGCTAATGCCTGAACCATACTCAGGATGTGAATAAGATGAAGTGGTTTTTAAAGATCATTTTTTTCTGTCTAACAATCGTTATGGCTTTTGCAGCCCATGAAGGAGCCGATGCCGAAATGAGCTTATATTATCTTCCCGAAACGGTTGGTGTCTGGAACAGATCCGAATCTTTTAAAACAATCGATTCCACCAATATTTTCAAATATATGAACGGTGCCGGTGAGCTTTACCTGGGATATCGTTTCGATCACCTTGAAGTATTCGATTATACGTCGGAAAATCAGGAGCATATCCTGGTGGAATTGTATTTCATGGAAACAACTGACGATGCGTTTGGTCTGCTTTCCCTGGATTGGGGCGGTGAGCCCGTATCCCTTGACGGCCTTCCCGCAGATTCACCAAACCGATCTCTTGCTTCACAGACCAGGGCTCTTTACGGTGCGGGCTTGCTGCGCATCTGGTCGGACAATCTCTATATTCGGATCATGGCTTTCCGTGAAACGCCCGCCTCAAGGCAGGCCGTGTTGGATCTGGGGAAGGCAATTACCGTCGACCGGAAGACTCCTCCGGAACCGGAATTATTGAAGTCCTTTGCCCCTCATGTTAGTTCGACCTGGAAATTGCGTAGAGACAGGTTGAGTTTTTTTCGTTCCTACCTGGCATTAAATTCAATCTATTACCTCAGTCATGAAAATATTCTGGATTTCGATCTATCCACGGAAGCGGTAATTGCTCCCTATGAATCCATTTCCAGCGCCGGTGAACGAAAACGCAGTCAGTTTATGCTGGTGAAATATAAAAATCGCGTAAGCGCGCAGAACGCTTTAAATCATTTTCATGACATCTATCTGTCCGAGTATAAGAAAGGGGACATGGCGGATTTATCTGAAAAAAGTCTAAGTCTTTTTAAAGTAGAGGATGGATGGATGGGATATAAATTGATCGATAACTTTGTTGCCATCGTTTTTGAATGTCCTGACCGGGAATCGGCCGGGGCATTCATTCAGGAAACTAGTTTAGGAGGGGATCATGCAAGATAAAAAACGGGTGATAACGAGAAGGGACTTCATACGAGGAACTATCGGGGCAACCATCGGCACTTCCATTTTGGGATTGAATTGGCCTATGGATGAAGCAAAAGCGGCACATTCAAGCTTAGTGACTGTGGTGCGTGATAAAAGCGCCATGGATGCTTCAAAAAACGTGAACAGCGCAATCTTGAGTAAAATGATCGGTCAAACCTTGATCAAGGTCACCGGTCGGAACAATACAAAAGAGGCCTGGTTAAGTCTTGTCAAGCCGAATGACATGATTGGATTGGTTCCCACCGACCATTTGAATCAGACACACGACGAAGTTGTTAATGCTGTCAAGAGCTCACTGGTTGAAGCCGGAATTCCGAGAGACAGGATAATATTGGCCCAGGGGGGAGCTAGTTTGCCCAAGAAGTGTACCGCTTTGATTGCTCTTCCGGCTCTTAAGGCGCATTGGCTGACCGGAATCGGCACGGTGCTCAAAAATTATATTATGTTTTCAGGCAGTCCTAGCAGATACCACGAAGGAAATAGTGCAAAACTAGGTGAAATATGGAACCTCCCTTTTGTTAAAGGAAAGACAAAACTCGTTCTGGTTGATTCGCTTTATCCTCTTTGTGATAAAGGGCCTCAGCCCGATCCAAGATATCAATGGGCGTATAACGGATTGATCGCAGGAATAGATCCGGTTGCCGTGGAAACGGTTTGTTTAAAAATCATAACGGAAAAAAGGAAAGCCATTAGACGTGAACCGTGGCCCCTGTCTCCACCACCCCTTTGTGTGGAAGCTGCTGATAAGGTCTATGGATTGGGAACGAGCAAGCTGGAAGAGATAAGAATTGAACACTATGGATGGGAAAAGGAATTACTGATCTAGACTTTCACAAATTTATTTTCACTTGGTTATCGATCGTCGGCGTATTACAATACAGCCTCCTCCCTCTACCCTTGTGAAATTCTATAAAATTGGGACGAATCGACGCCAACATGGATAAGGTGAATACGATGAAATATGACAGACCTATTTCACGCAGAGAATCAATCAGAAAGATATTGCAGTTGTCTGGGTACACAATGCTTTCCGGAGCGGCCCAATGGTCCGCATTTACGGAAAACGATGTGTGGGCGGCGACGGCCCCTAAAGGATTTATCATTGAAGGGCGCGGCCAGTCAGACGGATTCTCCGTGAAAGAGCTGACAAAAAAGGTATTTGAAGCCGTCGGGGGAATCCAGCGATTTGTCTCCCAAGGAGACGTGGTGGTGATCAAACCCAACATATCCTGGGCCAGGCAGCCACGGTTTGCGGCCACAACGCACCCTGAAGTTCTTGCAGCCGTCATTGAGCTGTGCCAGGAAGCCGGCGCAAAACGGGTCCGAATAGCCGACAACACGATCCACGACCCCAGACAATGCTTTGCTCTGACCGGGGCCGGAAAAGTGGCCAAGGAAACGGGAGCCGATCTGGTTTACCCACGATCATCTTTAATGAAAAAGATGAAATTAAGGGGCAATCGTCTGGATCTGTGGCCGGTATTCATACCCTTGGTTGAGGCCGACAAGGTGATCAACCTGCCGGTGGCGAAACACCACTCCCTCAGCACCCTCACCCTGGGAATGAAAAACTGGATCGGTGCGGTGGACGGGAGTCGGTGGTCGCTTCATCAGGACATCCACCAAAGCATTGTGGATCTGGCGCAGTTTTTCCAACCAACGGTCACCCTGATCGATGCCCTCCGAATCATGACCCGAAATGGTCCTTCCGGCGGCAGCACGGATTATGTGACAATTAAAAACACCCTGATTTTAAGCGATGATCCCGTGGCAGCAGATGCCGCAGCAAGTCTGCTTTTCGGAATAAAACCGGAAAAGATCGAGTATATTCATCTGGCTCAAAAGAGTGGTCTCGGCACATATGATCTTTCACGGATTGAAAATAAAAAGGTGGTCGTCTGAAAGTCCATAAACGAATGACTATAATACTTGCTGTATGTATCCTTGCTATCGTCATTATTGCATCGTTTGTCCTCGTACAAATAAAAGATCGAAAATATTTCCATAGCCCTCCTTACTCACCAATACTTGACAAAGACTCATCCGTACTGGTTGTCTACTATTCCCGTTCAGGAAATACGGAAGCAATGGCACGGGAGGTTGCGCGGATGTTCAATGCCGACATCGTAAAGATTGAAGCAGAAAAATACTCCTTGGATTATCAGGGTTGGCGCAACGCTGGCAACGACGCCGATGATAAGGTAACGATGGTTCAAATTTCACCGGAAGTTGTCGATATGAAAAAATATCGACTCGTGTTTATTGGCTCCCCGATCTGGTGGTATCGTCCCGCACCACCCTTGTGGACTTTCGTTGAAAAGAATGACTTCACAGAAAAGAATGTGATATTGTTCAATACGTTCAATAGCCGATTTAAATCCGAGGAGATAGATAAATTTCGAGGGGAGATAGAAAAAAAAGGAGGCAGATTAATTGATCATCTTTTCATTAGACGTGGTCGGGTTTATTATCAAAAGAGTGGAGAACAACTAATCGGAGAATCCCAGGAAATAATAAAAGGAAAAATGAAAGAATGGATTAATGCTCAATAAATCAGAAAACAATATAATGGCTTTATCAAGAAAAGAATTTTTAATATCAATATCTGTCGAAAAACGATTGAATTTTTCAGATATTTCATATTATGAGTGAGTTACTGTTCAAAGATATACTTTTCGAACCGGTAAGCTTGGGAAATGATGCCCATGAACTTCTTTTTTATTTTAATGGTTGCAACGATCACACTGGGCATCCTTCTTGTTTTCGCCCTGTTAACTTCCAAGCACAGCTATAAAACCGCTAACTATTTATTGAGCGGATTAATTGTATTATTCTCCTACTATGCTCTTGTTAAAATTCTGAGCAACACCAATGAAATTCTTCATTATCCCCATCTTATCCGAACATACCGTCCTATATTTATTCTGGCGTGCGTAGTCATCTATTTTTATTGTAAAGCCCTTACCACACCCGGTTTCAAATTTACATATATAGACAGTTTGCATCTCGTTCCTTTCGGGATGTATACGCTTATCATGTTTCCATTTTTCTTTTCAGATCCTGTAACAAAAATTGCATCTTTGTCATTACAACCATTTACATTATCGTGGGTGATAGAACGTGGTTTTTTTGTTATGGTCTTTTTTTTCTATTTTGGTTTCTCTTACAGGACAATCCACCAGCATCAGCAGCGAATTAAGGATATTTTTTCTAATCTTGAAAAAGTAAAATTGGATTGGTTAAGAAAATTATTGTTGGCATTTGGAGTAATTTGGGTGACAGCCCTCCTCAGATTTTTAACAGCCTATGGCAAGGTAGGTTACGAGAACAAATATATAGTACCATTTCTTTTATGTTTAACTATTTTTTTAATTGGTTGGTATGCTTTACGCCAGCCTGAAATATTTAGCGACCGTTGGGATAGGCTCGTTAGGGAGAATGATCGAAAGTCTGTGAGTGTGGCTTCAATGGAAAGAAATCGTCAAAAAGAGCCGGCCGGATCCAAGCAGCCCCCTAAATACGAATATTCCAGTTTAAGCAAACAAGATATTACAAGGCATAAAGATAATTTAATCAACTATTTAATGAAGGAAAAACCATACACGGACCCTGACTTGCAGCTACAAAATCTGGCTGATTATCTGGGCATACCTTCATATCAACTCTCACAAATTATTAATACAGAACTCCAACAAAATTTTTATGAACTCATCAATTCCCTGCGAATAGCGGAGGCAAAACACAGACTCGTCGACCCTAACAAACAGCATATCACGATTCTTGCCATAGCATATGATGTTGGATTTAATTCCAAATCAACATTCAATACCGCATTTAAAAAGTACACTAAAATGACTCCCTCCCAATTTAAAAAAGCACCAATGGCAGCTGCCAATTCATAATTACCTGACTCGGTTCACGTTCAGATTATCAAAAGTCCTTTATTTTTTGTCTGCCTATTCACCTATATTTTCAAATAGATAACTGTTTCTCAATAACTTAATTCCAAAAATAAGGACCGAATTTATTGAGCCGGTCGACAAAGATAATCAATGATGTAAATTTAATCATGGTAAGCGCTATTTTAAAAATATCAAATGATGAAAATAATCAAAGAAAGGAGAAATAAAATGAAAAAGGTAATATTTGTAGTGATGATGATGATGATTGGATGCACGAGTTATGTGAAACAACCAACAAATGGACTAAACACCCAAATGGGTGGGAGAATGTCACCGGATAGTCCAACTGAATTTAATATTGGGGTAAATAAAATCCACTTCTTTAGTGAAGGAACGAAAGTTGTGGGAAACCTTTATTTACCAAAAAATTACAAAAAAGGTCAAAAGCTGCCTGCAGTTGTTGTAATAGGACCAAAAGGTGCTGTAAAAGAACAAACACAAAGTGTATATGCAAAGAAAATATCTGAAAATGGTTTTATAACTCTTGTCATTGATCACAGGACCTATGGCGAAAGTGGAGGGGAACCGAGACATTATGAAAATCCTTACATGAAGGTTGAAGATGGTAAAAATGCAGTGAAAAATGCAGTGAGCTATATTGCATCGTTGGATATAGTAGATAAAAGCAGAATGGGAGCGCTTGGAGTATGTAACGGAGGTGGTTTTGGTCTTGCAGTAGCGATTTATGATAGAAGAGTAAAAGCTTATGCTTCCGTTTCCGGTCTTTTCGATCTTAGAAGTCAAATCATTAATGGAAAACCGGGTGATAAGAAGAGGTTATCGGGTATAATGAAACAATCAGTAGATGCTAGACAACAATATTTTGAAACTGGTGAAGTTGCGTATATTAAGCAAATGACAGAAGCCGATGAAAATTCGAATCAACTACGAAAAGAGGCGGCTGAATATTATTTAACGCCCAGGGGAAGAGTTCCAAATTGGGGGGAAAACAGAATGGTTGTTATGAGCAGGGACACACGCAGAAGTTTTGATATTACAGATCAAATTGCAGTATTACCAGTTCCATATTTGGCTATTGCAGGTACAAAAGCACTTACATTTGGTTTGAGCAAGATAGCTTATGAAAGAGCAAATGAACCAAAAGAGTTATTCAAAATAGAAGGTGCAACACATTTGGATCTATATGATATTGATGAGTATGTAGATCAAGCTGTTAACAAGCTTAGCATGTTTTACAGCAAATCTTTGAACTGAGGTACTTAGTCTCCCTACAATTTGTAAAGAAATTTAAAAACACATAACAATGGCAGTAACAAGGGCGGTTCTTCGCAACGTTCGCTTTTGCCCACTCTGCTGCAAACGCCTGTTACTTCCAACGTAATTATGTGTTTTTAAAGGAAAAAATTGATCAGTTAAAGCCCAGAAACAAAATAATAAAATGAAGTCTTTATTAAGGGTTGTTTTTTTCTGTAACAATCATTATGGCCTCTGCAACCACTGAAGGAGCCGATGCCGATATGAGCCCATATTGTCTTCCTGAATCGATTGGCGCCTGGAGCAGAACTGACTCCTCTATAATAATCGATTCCATCAATATCTTTAAATATATGAACGGGGCCGGTGAACTCTATCTGGGATATCGCTTCGATCACCTTGAAGTATTCGATTATACCTCGGAAAATCAGGGAGACATTCTGGTAGAATTGTATTTTATGAACACATTTCCAGTTCCGGTGACCGAAAACTTTGCCAGTTTCTGCTTATAAAATATGAAAACCATGATCGTGCGCAGAAAGCTTTGAGTCATTTTCAAGACGCCTATCTGCCCGAATATAAAATAGAATTCACAGCTGATTCGTACGCAAAAAGTTTGAGTCTTTTTAAAATAGAGGATGGATGGATAGGCTATAAATTGATCAATAACTATGTTGCCATCGTTTTTGAATGCCCTGACCGGAAATCGGCCCAGGGAATCATCCAGAAAATTGAAGCCAAATTAGGGGAGAATCATGAAAGTTAAAAACCCGATGATAACAAGAAGGGATTTTATGCAGAGAACCATCGGGGTGACGATTGGTGCTTCCATTTTGGGTTTAAATTTGCCTATGACTGAAGCAAAAGCGGCTCATTCAAGCTTAGTGACCGTCGTGCGCCATAAAAACGTCTTAGATACTTCAAGAAATGTGAATATTTTAATCTTGGAAAAAATGATAGAGCAAACGTTGATCAAGATTACCGGTAGAAACAATATAAAAGAGGCCTGGTTAAGTCTTGTCAAACCGGATGACATCATAGGGCTGGTACCTGCCGATTATCTGGTTTCGACTCATGATGAAGTGATTGAGGTCGTGAAAAACTCATTGGTTGAATCCGGGATTCCGAGAGAAAGGATAATATTTGCCCAAGGGGGCTCTTATAAGCCCAAAAAATGTACTGCTTTGATTGCTCTTCCGGCTCTTAAAGCGCATTGGCTCACTGGAATCGGCACTGTGCTCAAAGGTTATATTATGTTTTCAGATGATCCCTCCCGATATCATAGAAGCGGCAGTGCTAAATTAGGCGAGATTTGGAATCTCCCTTTTGTCAAAGAAAAGACAAAACTCATTCTAGTTGATTCGCTTTACCCCCTCTATGATAAAGGTCCTCAACCAGATCCAAGATACCAATGGGCTTATAGCGGTTTGGTCGCAGGGACAGATCCGGTTGCCGTGGAAACGGTCTGTTTGAAAATCATAACCGAAAAAAGGAAAACCATAAGAGGTGAACCGTGGCCCCTTTCTCCACCGCCTATTTGTGTTGAGACCGCTGATAAAATCTATGGATTGGGAACGAGTAAACTTGAAGAGATAAAAATTGAACACTATGGATGGAAGAAAGAACTGTTGCTATAGACTCTCACAAATTAAATTTTGATAATGACCCGCTCTGCAAGCAGCGGGGAATCAGCAAATTTGAAAATATAAGGTGGACTCCAGGAATTAAAAAATGAAGGAGTGGATTAGCTCAGTGAAGATTAATATTCAATACCTTCGCGATTATAAACTGACATAATGGTAGCGACCATTATTGCTACTAATTTTTGTTCACCTTCTGCATGGGAGAATAACTCACCTTCCGTTACGGTGATATTTTACCGGGTTTTTAGACTTTACCAACGGCTCGGAACTGCTTCCCTTTTGCCGGAGACAACAGGTTTACTTTAAATTCCATCGTTAGAACAGCGGCATTTTTCAGCATTAATGAAAAAGCCGCGTAACCACAAGCGGTTATCAAGCACAGTTGAGACGATACCGGCATGAATGAAACCATGTTGCTGTGTTAAGCTTGTTTGATATGGAAACTCCAATTCTATTTCACCTGGACGAATAGCAAGGATTGATGCATTAAACGTTTTCATCATTCCCTGCCGCAATGTATCTGCTAAGCATCGTAAATTTCAATTTAGTTGGAAATTTGGTGATATCCAACTAAATTGTTTTACCGCTGAAAATTGTGGCAACCATTCCGTGAATTGCTACCATTCTTCCACAGTGACGTTAATGGTTTCAAAGCAGCATAATTTATTCGATAGTAGAAAGAGCCTTTATTTTGACTATCAGAAGAAACCTATGAAAATCAGCCTGGGTGAAAAACAGAAGATTTCATCAAGCTTGGCAATTCCTTCTAACTAGAGGTTTTGTAACAATATAGATAGGAAAAGTTGAATTTTCTATAAATTATGGTGGGTTATATATTATCAAGGTTGCATAAAAATATCAGCCTGTCAAGCATCAATGTCCATCATGCCAAAATTTCTGGATACCTGCTCACGTTTTTTCTTGGTAAAGAAGTTGCGATATCCGGTCTGGAACTCGGATTCATACTTAGGTTTTTCCGTGATAAAGCGCATGGCTTTGAAGTAATCCCGCCTGGCTTTTGCATTGTGGACCTTGCCGTAACGTTCTGTTGTTGTAATTCTGCTGTGCCCTAGAAGTGTCTGGATGGTAACCAGATCCGTGTCTGCATTCAACATCTGGGTCGCCATGGTGTGACGAAGATGATGAGAGGATAGCTTCACTCCGGACTTTTTAGCATAATATTCCATGCGTTTTTTAATACCATGAACCGATATGGGCATGCCTTTATAGGTGCCTTTTTCTACCAAAAATATCTTCTTGATCCTGGATGACGACCGTCGTTTCAGATAGTGGTTGATTGCTTCTTTGGCATCGTCGCTGATGAATGTTACACGGTCCTTGTTTCCTTTGCCGTTAAAAACAATCAATTGCTGGCGCTCCAGATCAACAGCGTCCTTGGTAAGATTTGCCGTTTCTTCGAGGCGTAAGCCGCAGCGCAGCATGACCTTGAAAATGGCCAAGTCCCTTGCTTTATTGATGACACTGAAAAACTTTTTCACATCCGCATCGCGTAGATATTTGGGCAGGGGTTTGGGCAAACGGAGACCGCATCTCTCCTTAACCGGATTTTTTATAGGTAGGTTTTTTTCATAATGTAGAAAGTCGTAGAACCCGCGTATCCGGTATAGATTGCTGTTGATGGATTGCGGATGCATTCTTTTGTCGAGCAGATGATCGATATAGCTGGATATCTTGTCATAGCTAACTACTTCCACAGGGATGTTCAACCATAATATGAAGAGCTTGATGCTGCTCATATAATTGATAATGGTATGCGAAGAGAAGTTTCTTCTCTTAAGATAACGTCGGTAGTCGAGAATCGAATGCGTTAGGTTCATCGGTTTCTCCCTTAATAGTACTTGCAAGTAATGAGTAGTGTAGTAAACTGCTGTTGCCTACCCGGAGGATAGGGCAACGCTGGGGAGCGACCCGAGCGCCGGAGCAGGTGAATATACGGATGGGCAGGGCGGTTTGCTCTGCCCATTTTTTCCTGCCCATCCGGTATTCCAATCATGCGCTAAACCCCAGGGGATTGGGGGCTGGCCCCCAAATAAAAATGACAGAATCCCTTTTTTATTTGTTTTTACTCCCTTCAATAATGGCCATGGCTCTGAAGTACTCCTCTTCGCGTGTTACATCTGTCAGGTTGGCATACCGTCGTGTTTGCTCTAAATTTTTGTGGCCTAGTAAATCGCGTAGTACTTCAATGGGTATACGGGCATTCAAGAGATTTGTGGCATAGGTGTGACGAAGGCAGTGCAGGGTAATTCCTTTGTGTGACAATCCTGCTTTGTCCACATAAGTCTTAAAAATTTTCCCCAAGTGTCATTTTTCGGTTAGATTCCTATTTTGGGGGATGCTAAG
>CAZWEO010000149.1:2165-10877 GCA_964633115.1 uncultured Desulfobacterales bacterium | reverse complement strand
TCAATGCTTACAGCTTATAGCTTTTCTGGTACTATTACGTATTAAGGTTGTAAGTAGCAAACAGTCATCAGACTTTTGCTACCCTTGAACTCTTGGATCCTTGACTCCTCGAACCCTTTGGTTATTCCGTCTCCTGCGCTGGTTTCACCGTCGGTGACAAAAAGTCAAAGTAGTAATGGATACCGGCACCGATAAAGGAATCGGCAGCGGTTCCAAAAGAGGTATCATCCTCGTAATCCATGATGGTTAGTCCCACCTCGGTCGAAAAACCGAGATTGGGGAGCCCACTGAAGAAATATTCGATGCCCACGCCGACGCTCAGCCAGGTGGCGGTTTCGGTGTCGCCTTGATCCGGATCCACACGGGCAAAGCCGAGGCCACCGATAGCATCCACATGCAGGTTTTCCTCATCTTTGATCTTAAAGTAGACCTTAGCACCCAAGTCGATTTCGTCACGCGAGTCGGAGTAATTGAAGCCCAAGAGACCTTGAACCGCCAACTCGTTGTTGATCCAGTATTTACCGGAGATTGCGTCCACATCATGCGGGCTGAATTGGGAGTTAAAACCGACACCCAGGTTGCCCTTCAAATCTTTGGCCATTAACGGACCTGCCATTAGAACCAATACGAGAGCAAATACGCTGATCAAACGTGTTGTTTTCATGACACTCCTTTCATAATAAAATCGTTGCACGATTTTATTATTTGCTTAGACCTTTGGGCGCGGCAGCACCTTGGCCTGTTCTGCGATTTCCGGTACTTTATGTTCCCATTCAATTGCCATCAAATGAACACCGGCGACACCTTGCATCTCTTTAAACTCTTCGATCTGCTCGCAAGCAACCTTGATGCCCTCGGCTGCGACTTTACCCTTTTCAGCACCTTGGAGCCGCTTGATAACATCATCAGGCACGTCCATACCGGGCACTTTGCTCTTCATATACTTGGCCATACCGACACTCTTCATAGGGGTGACACCAGCCAAGATATATACTTTTTCAGTTAATCCCATGTCGTTGGCTTGCTGGATGAACTTGCGAAACTTATCCATGTTATAAATGCATTGAGTCTGGATGAAATCGACACCGGCCAGAATTTTCTTTGCCAATCGGTGGACGCGCCATTCAAAAGGATCGGCAAAGGGATTGGCGGCTGCGCCGATGAACATTTTTGGGGGGCCTTCCAATTCGGCCCCACCCAAAAACTTGCTCTCGTCACGCATTTTTTTGACCATGCTGATGAGCTGGATCGAGTCGATATCGAAAACACCTTTGGCATTGGGATGATCACCGAATTTTTGGTGATCACCGGAGAGACACAACATGTTGCGAATGCCATGGGCATAAGCGCCTAAAATATCGGACTGCATGGCCAAACGATTGCGGTCCCGGCAGACCATCTGAAAATTAGGTTCCAGACCTTCCTGCATGATCAATAGGCTGGCGGCCCAGCTGGACATACGAACCATGGCGGTTTGGTTGTCAGTGATGTTAACCGCATCCACTACCCCCTTTAAATGCTTGGCTTTTTCGCGAACCTCAACAGCATCGGATCCTCGGGGGGGACCCAGCTCGCCCGTAAAGGCAAAATGGCCGGCCCGCAATATTTTTTCCAAGTTGCTATCTGATTTAAAACCGTTTCCCTCTGTGCTCATATGCATCACCTTATGTCGTATATGAGGTCATTCACTATAAATGCGACCTATTTGTCTTGTTCCGGTTTTTTATACCCTGGCTGGACCAATGTCCTGGGTACCTGGTCGTTCCATCCCACCGGCTCTTTGATTTTCAGAATACAATCGAGACGATCCTGGGTGGCCAAACGTTCGTAGATACGGAACCAGGCGCAAGGTTGATCGTCGCTGATTTCACAGTTACCATCGTTGGTTCCACCACAGGGGCCGTTATAAAGTCCTTTGGCACACATTGTGACGGGGCAGATGCCGCCGGTCATTCCCAATACGCATTCACCACAGGAGCGGCAGCGTTCCTCGTACCAACCAACGGCCAGGTTGGCTGACATGCCGGTGGTATCCACCGCCGGGTATACTGGAATCCCGGGAAAGCGTTCTGCCAAGAACTGAATGCCGACACCACAGGCCATGGATAAAATGGCATCATAGTCGTTAGCAATCCCGTCAAAAGGCTCCAGATATTCCACGTCGCACTGTCTCTCCACGGTTATTGTGCCGGTTTCAATGGGATCGTTTTCCAGTTTTCTGGCCATGTCGAGTTCTGCATTGAGGACATCGACTTCTTTTTCACCACCCGCCAGACAAACAGCCACACAGGTGCCGCAGCCGGCGATGAGGACTTTTTTATGGTCCTTGAGCAACTCTTTTATTTCATCAAAAGGTTTCCTTTTGGCGACTATCATGTTTCCTCCTACATCTCTGATTCAGGATGAAATACGTCGACGTCTTTTAGATCATCCCCCAGGTAGGTCCGCTCGTTGGGTCCCAGTATGCCCAGGGACAGGCAGATCAATGTCCACAGATGCACCGTCTGCCATGGATGGTCGCGCTGTTCTGAAAGGTCGTGAACCTGGGCATGGCAGTTATGACAAGGCGTTATGCAATAAGGGGCCTCGGTGGCCAGAATCTGTTCAGCCTTGAGATTACCGTAGGTCCGGCGTTCTTCTGGATAACCGGCTTGCAGAAAGCCGCCGCCGCCGCCACAGCAGTAGTTGTTGGAGCGGTTGGGGTACATCTCCACGAAATTTTCATCGCCCACAACGGCTTTGACCACATAACGCAGGTCTTCGGCAACCGGGTCGCCAAATGATTTTCGTACCAACTGGCAGGGGTCCTGAACGGTGAATTTGATTTGGCGTTCTTTGTTCCAGTCAGAATTGACCTTGAGTTTGCCCTCGCGGACCCATTGGGCATATAGCTGGATGATGCTCACAATTTCGAAATTGAAGTCGATTTTGAATTTTTTCAGTCCGGCCCGGACTGCGAAAAGTTCGTGCCCTCACTCGGTATTGAGCCAGACTTTGCACCCCAAATCTTGCACGGCCTTGGCTTTCACCTCAACGATATGCTTCCAGTTTTCGTTGTCGGCCATGAACATACAGTAATTCTCTGCGGCCCAGCCTTTGGTCCCGTAAGTCCAGTCGGCACCCACCAGATCCAGAATTTTCCAGAGGGGCACCATTTCATCCGGTTCGGTCACCGGCTCGCGTGAATTCTGATTCAGAAAATACTGGGCGCCCTGCTTGTTGACGGGGGCTTGCATGTCTTTGAACTCGGGTTGGCTTTCCTGATACTCCTCAAGCACATCCTCCACCACAAACTGAAAATCCTCTTCGGTGGCACCCATGGCGCTGCAGGTATCATTGCGTAGGGCCATATCGCAGGAGCCCAGGATTCCTTTGGGGCGTTTTTCTCGCGGCCAGGATCCGCGCGCATTGAAAACCAGCTGGGGAATATCGATTTTCATGGGGCATACGTAAATGCAGCGTTGACACATGCTACACCACCAAACCCATTCTGATTTCAGGATTTCTTCATCCATTCCCAATGCTGCCATACGCAGGAATTTTCGAGGATCCATCCCGCCGATACCAGTGGCCGGGCAGCCGGAAGAGCATGCCCCGCAGGTCAGACAGAGGTTCAGGTTTCCTCCTTCAGGAAGAAGCTCCTTAACCTTGTCTATAAAGATGCTTTTCTTTTTCCCGCCCAATTTAATTGCTTCTTGAGCCATAATTATTCCTCCGTTTTAGGCTTGATCCTTTTCCTTGATGGGATTGGGACCCAGCGCCTTGATATTTTCCGTCATTTCCCTGGCATAGGCGGCAAACGTGGGGCCTTCACCAGAGGAGAGATTATACATTCTAACCCTATCAGCTTCAAGGCCTATTTCCTCCAGCAACATGCGTACGTAGTCAACCCGTTCGCGGGCTCTGAAGTTGCCTTCTTTATAATGACAGGTGCCCTCGAGGCAGCCAACCACATAGGCGCCGTCGGCGCCTTTCTGGATCGCCCTGAGCAGATACATTACATCCACTTTTCCGGTGCAGGGCACCCGGATAATCTTGATGTTTGCCGGATAATCGAGTCGCATGGAACCTGCCAGGTCCGCGGCCGAATACCCTCAGTAATCACAGCAAAATGCAATAATCGTCGGTTCAAAGTCGGTCATGAAATGCCTCCTGCCAGCAGAGCATCTATTTTACAGATAATCTGGTCGTCTTCATAATAGTTTAAGCTGATAGCCTGTCGCGGGCAAACCGATGCGCAGACACCGCAGCCGTGGCACATGGCCTCGTCAATCACGATCTCGCCTTTCTCGATATCAAATTTGGGCACATCAAAAGGACAGGACCGTACGCAAGTGAGACATTTGACACAATGTTCCACATCCACCTGGGCCGTGATGGCAGACAGTTTAATTTCATCCTTAGCCAGGAAGGTCATGGCACGCGAGGCGGCCGCCTGAGCCTGGGCGATGGTTTCAGTAATCAGCTTGGGTGCATGCGCGGTACCGCACAGAAAGGTGCCGTCGCTGCCCATATCCACCGGTCGTAGTTTGACATGCGCTTCAATAAAAAAGCCCTCGGGATTACGGTTGAGCTTCATGGTGCGGCTCAGATCTTCGGTTTCGGCGGCTGCAACCCCGGCGCTCAGGGCCAGAAGATCGGCCCGGATCTGGATGGGTTGCTGCAACACATGATCTGTTACTGTAACCAATATGCCCTCGTCAGCGGCTTCGACTTCGGGGGGGTCGGTTTTGTCAAAACGTACGAAAATAATGCCTTTTTTACGTGCTTCGGTGTAATAATCCTCCAATAGACCGTAGGTGCGCATATCCCGATAGAGCACGAAAACCTGCGTTTCGGGGTTGGCTTCCTTAATGGATAGGGCGTTTTTGACCGCCGATTGGCAGCAGATGCGAGAACAGTTGGGATTGTCTTCGTTACGCGATCCCACACATTGGATCATGACCACGCAATCGAGGTCACCGGTTGTGCCCTGGTGCAGGGCTTCGGCCAACTCGACTTGGGTTTTTACGCGTTCATCCTGACCGTAAAGGAATTCCGTGGGCTGATATTCATTGGCCCCGGTGGCCACCAGAATGACGCCATGTTCTATAACTTGCGGTTCGCGCATGGGACCCACACCGACTTCGGTGGCGAAGTTACCTTGGAACCCATCAAATGACAGGACCACCGCATCGGTCAGAATATCGATATCCGCGCGCGCGGTGACGTCCGTGATTAATTCCTGGACATAGGCCTGAATGTCGGCGCCTTCGATTGTGTGGTGGAGTTTGCGGGCCATACCACCCAGCTCTTTGTTTTTTTCCAGGAGGGTTACCGGCATACCCTGCTTACTGATATGCAGAGCGGCATTCAGACCGGCGATTCCGCCGCCTATAATCAGGGCACGCTTGTTGACCCCAATGATTTTTTCCTTGAGGGGTCTCAAACGTTCCGACCGTGCCACAGCCATGCGCACCAGATCTTTGGCTTTTTGGGTGGCGATGTCGGGATTATTGGCATGCACCCAAGAGTTTTGGTTGCGGATATTGGCCATTTCAAACAGGTATTTATTCAGGCCGCAGGCTTCAAGGGTTTCCATGAACATGGGGGCGTGGGTTTTGGGGCTACAAGAAGCCACCACCACGCGGTTCAGTTTTTCTTCCTTGATTTTATCTTTGATGATTTCCTGGGTATCCTGACTACAGGTAAAGAGGTTGTTGTCGGTATAAACCACCCCGGGGAGGGTGCCGGCATATTCCTGCACCGCGGGCACATCCACCACGCCACCGATGTTGATGCCGCAATTGCAAACAAAAACACCGATACGCGGATCCTCCTCACTGACATCCAACTCTTCGGGCAGGGCGATTTTCTTGGTAGCCGTTCCCCTGGCCGCGGCCACGTCGACACCGGCGGCACTGGCAGCCGCACTGGCTTCGGTAACCGAAGCGGGGATGTCCTTGGGCCCTTGAAAGATGCCGCAGGTATAAACACCCGGCCGGGATGTGGCCACCGGTGCAAAGGGGTCGGTGGCTACGAAATTGTAGTGATTCAGATCGATATCGAGTTGTTTGGCCAGATCGACCGAGGCCTCGGAAACCTGCAGACCCACGGAGAGTACCAGCATGTCAAAACGTTCGGTCTGCATTTGACCCGATTCGTCGGCAAAAGAGATAATCAAATCGCGGGTGTCAAGGTCGTCGGCGATGGTGTGCACGCGGGCTTTGACAAAGCGGACCCCTTCTTTGTCGCGGGCCCGGTCGTAATACTTTTCGTAATCTTTACCAAAGGAACGGATGTCCATATAAAAGACAGCACAATCCAGGTCGCCACCGGAATGTTCCTTGGCGATCATGGCATCCTTTATAGTATACATGCAGCAGACCGAGCTGCAGTAACCATTGCCACAGCGGTTGGTGTCGCGGGAACCCACGCACTGCAGCCAGGCAATTTTTTGGGGTTCTTTTTCATCGGAAGGACGTACCAAATGTCCCATGGTCGGCCCAGATGCGCTCAAGATGCGTTCGAACTCCAGACTGGTCATGACGTTGGGGTTGGCACCGTAATGATAGAACTGCTTCAAATCGCTGGGATCATAGGGATCGGTCCCTGAGGAAATGACGACGGAGCCGACCTTGAGTTCACGGTCCATAGGTTTTTGGTCATGCTCCACGGCTTCAGCCAGGCAGGCTTCGACGCACTGGTAGCATTCCGAGCAGATGCCGCATTCCAGGCAGCGTTGGGCTTCGATTTTGGCTTCGTCTTCCTTGTATCCAAAAGAGACTTCCAGGAAGTTGCATTCGCGGGCTTCGGGATCCAGGCAGCGTACCGTGGTCCGATCCATGTGCGCTTCGTCAGCGGTGTCGGGTTTTTCAAATTCCCAGTTTTGCTCGCGCCCAGCGGTCAGATCCTGACCGTTCAGGAAGCGATGAATGGATTCGGCGGCTTCCTTTCCGCAGGCAACCGCATCCACCACAGATTTGGGGCCGTAGAAGGCATCGCCGCCGGCAAAAACCCAATCCAGCTTGGTCTGCAAGGTAAGCGGATCGGCTTCTAAGCCACCCCTGGGGGTGACTGGAATTCCCTGGGCCTCGATGTGTTCCAACTGCGCGCTCTGCCCGATGGCGATAATGACGGTATCGCCGAAATAGGGCTGACAAGCATTGTCGTCATACTGGGGACTGAAGCGTCCCTCATTGTCAAATACGGTTGTACAAGTTTTGAACTCGATTCCCGAAACTTTGTTGCTTTTATCGATGAAGAATGACTTGGGACCGAAGCTGTTGACGATCTCAATATCGCCTTCAAGGGCTTCTTCAATTTCGTGTTGCCAGGCCGGCATTTCATCACGGGCTTCCAGGCAGATCAGGGTAACGTTTTTGGCGCCTTTGCGTTTGGCCGTCAAGGCTACATCGATGGCCACATTGCCACCGCCGACTACCAGCACGTCTTCGCCGATGGGTACATCTATGCCCATGGCGCTGTCGCGTAGAAAAGTGACACCTTGCAGGACACCCGCGGCATCTTCATTGTCAACACCGAGGCTACGGCCGCCGTGCAGACCGATGGCCATAAATACAGCGCCATAACCATCCTGTTTCAGGCTGTCCAGGGTAATGTCTTCGCCAAAGGTGATGCCGGTTTGAATGGATACGCCCATTTTTTCGATGACGCGAATCTCCTCGGCAATGATGTCTCTCGGCAGGCGGTACTCGGGAATGCCCACGGACATCATGCCACCAGCCACCGGCAATTTCTCATATACGCTTACCTGATAACCCTGAAGGGCCAAACTATATGCGGCGGCCAAACCAGCCGGACCGGAACCGATGACAGCTACCTTTTCATCACGGGTTTCAGTGACTTCGGGTACATAGAACTCACCCTGCTGTCTTTCATAATCGGCCAGAAAACGATGTAGCTCCCGTATGGCCAAGGGTTGATCCACATCATTGCGTGTACAGATTTCTTCACAGGGATGATGGCAGACGCGGCCACAAATACCGGGAAAGGGATGATCTTTTTTGAAAAGCGCCAGCGCCTCTTGATATTTGCCTTGGTTGATCAGGGCGATGTATCCTTGGATACTGACATGCGCCGGACAGGTGGCCTTGCACGGGGCTGTTCCCCGTTTTTCAATTCCAAAGGCACCCGGTATGGCCTGGGGATATTTTTTAAAGGCCGCCTGACGCGTGGAGAGTCCTTGGTCATATTCATTGGGGCGTGAAATTGGGCAAACTTTGGCACATTCACCGCAACTGGTACATTTATCCAAATCGATGTAGCGGGGTGTCTGATGAACCGTTGCCGAAAAATTGCCTGGTTCCCCTTCCAGATTGGTTAATTCCGTATTGGTGAGCAGTTCAATGTTTAGATGCCGGCCGACCTCGACCAGTTTAGGAGAGATGACTCACATGGCACAGTCATTGGTGGGAAAGGTCTTATCCAACTGGGACATGAGCCCCCCGATTGCCGGTGACTTTTCTACCAGATATACATAATAGCCGGATTCAGCCAAATCCAGGGCCGATTGCATCCCTGCGATTCCACCACCGACCACCATCGTCGCTCCGATAACTTCTTTTGGCATAATAGATTCTCCTGGTTGTTGTCTTTACCTCGTGCCCATCCATTCCTGGACGGTGACTAACTCGGTTTGCATTTCAGGACCGTAAACGGTTGCAATTCAGCACCGCAAACGTCTGCAATTCAGCACCGCAAACGTCTGCA
>CAZWEO010000149.1:0-2065 GCA_964633115.1 uncultured Desulfobacterales bacterium | reverse complement strand
TGCAATTCAGCACCGCAAACGTCTGCAATTCAGCACCGCAAACGTCTGCATTCCAGGACCGTAAACCAAAGGAGATTTGTATATGTCGGACTCCGGCTTGTCAATAGAAATTGGCATGTGGTGGTACACGTATTAAATTCCGACAGCTAGTAGATTTAACTATTTGAATTTATTTTAAAAGCATAGTTTTAAGTTTTAGGCGGCCTCATGATCAGCGCTTTCGGCTTCTTAGGTGTTGGTCGGATTTTAAAACCTAAAACCTAAAACCAATCTATTTCTTTGCTTGAAAATTCAGTGTGATATGCTTATGTTCGTTGCCCATGATATTGGTTTTAATGCATTGAGACAGGAAACGAAAGCGAGCGTACATGTCATCTGCCAACTATAAATCTTGGCCCTTCAAAGAGGCCGTTAAACTTCAAAAAAGATTTCGCCAAGCCCCTTCGGCACCGGTTCGGTTTGAAACTGGTTTTGGGCCCAGTGGCTTACCACATATCGGCACCTTTGGGGAGATAGCCCGAACCACTTGGGTTCGTCATGCTTTTGCGCATCAGACTGGCTGGCCTACGGAGCTGATTACATTTAGCGACGATATGGATGGACTGCGTAAAGTGCCCCTG
Source organism: uncultured Desulfobacterales bacterium (assembly GCA_964633115.1). Classification (GTDB taxonomy): domain Bacteria; phylum Desulfobacterota; class Desulfobacteria; order Desulfobacterales; family B30-G6; genus B30-G6. The sequence continues at coordinate 1,445 of CAZWEO010000149.1, read as the reverse complement.
AATATGCCCCAGCAGGAGATGTTAAAAGCACATATCGGTAAGCCCCTGTGCCATATTCCCGATCCTTTTGGGGAGTGTGAGAGCTACAGCGCTTACATGAACCAGAAATTAAATCAGTTTCTGGATAGTTACGGATTTGAATATCGTTTTCAAAGTTCCGCCGAGGCATATGCCCGGGGTGATTTTAACCAAGGCCTGGCAATCATATTGAAAAATGTGGAAGCCATCAAGAACGTGATCTTGCCCACCATGAGTGCGGAGAAGCGTACAAACTGGTCGCCCTTTTTTCCCATCTGTAAATCGTGCGGCCGCATCAACAGCACCCGTGTTACAGCCTACCATGTAGAAAGCAACCGTATCGAATATGTCTGCGATCAAGAGGATGATCGCTTGGGTTGCTGCGAACACCAGGGTACGACCGAGGTTTTTGACGGAAAAGTCAAGGTAGGCTGGAAAATCGACTGGGCATTGCGTTGGTATTCGTATGACATTGCCTATGAAATGTACGGCAAGGATTTGATCGATTCGGCCCGGCTGTCTGGCAAAATTACGCGTATCATGGGGAAACAGCCGCCGACTGGTCTTTTCTACGAGCTTTTTCTGGACGAAGAGGGTCGCAAAATCTCCAAGAGTGTTGGCAAAGGTTTAACCATCGACTCCTGGACCACCTACGCACCGCTAGAGTCGTTACTGTATTACCTGTTTCAAAATCCCAAACAAGCCAAACGGCTCTACTGGGGCGTTGTGCCCAAGTCAGTGGATGACTATCTGGGGGGGGTGAAGCAATATCCGGAGATAGCCGTGGAGAAACAGCCCGACACCGCTGTCTGGCATCTATTTAATAAAGGTGAGCAGATTCCGGCCTATGGCTCATCTATCAATTTCTCTGTGATCAACAATCTGATTTCGGCCTTGGGAGCGGATGACAAGGAGTTGATCCTGCAATATCTGCAACGCTACGACCCGGATGTGGATACTTATGATACGATCGTCACCGATCTGGTGAACAAGGCCATGGCATATTATCGGGATTTTATTTTACCGCAAAAACATTACCGTAAGCCCACACCACACGAGCAGGAAATGCTGCAACAGCTTCGACAGGAGTTGGCAGTTTTTGAAGGCGATCAAGAAGCGGAGATGCAGACCCTGCCATTTTCGGTGGCAAGAATGTTCGAAGTAGAACCCAAGGATTTTTTTCGCATGTTTTACGAGGTGGTTTTCGGGCAGGAACGCGGTCCTCGATTCGGTACCTTTGTAAAATTGATGGGTAAGGAAAAGGCCTTGGCAATGCTAGATGAAGCCACAAGGGCTTCATAGGCTGTTAGGCGCTAACCGCCGAGAGCCTATAGTTTTTAAAAAGATCATTTCACAACTCCGATGAATTTGATGATATTCTATACATGTAACTGACCCGCAACCCGATACCCGCAACTCGATACTCG
>CAZWEO010000148.1:5415-10897 GCA_964633115.1 uncultured Desulfobacterales bacterium | reverse complement strand
CATTATTTTGGTCGGGGCGAGAGGATTTGAACCTCCGACCCCTTGAACCCCATTCGAGGTAAGGGGTTAGCCCCAAATAGTTAAGATACTTACATAATTGGCTATTTGGGGCTTTCTTATGTATAAACAATAGAAAAAATATAGACAAAAAAATCAATTGTTGTCACATTTTGTCACCAGACTTCTTAATTAATATTTTTATGTTTGCGTTTTCATTTGACAATTATTCAATAAATTGATTGGCTTGAAAAAATTGGCAATATCTTGTATATTAAAAGAATAATTCAAGGTAATGGGAATGAAAAACCTAATAGATACCAGAGAGATAGCAATTGTAGTTGTTGCTTCTAATCATAACCCAACAATATTAAATCCAGACTTCTTAAAATACAATTCTATCGTTCAGGCAGATTGGGATCTTTCTCGTTCACCAATTTGTATTGAGCCCATGGCAGAGGTGGCATTTAATAGTGGAGTAAAGATAACTGCTCAAATTGATAAGGTAATATTCCATGAAAATGTTAAGGATGGAAACATTACAAATCTAAATATCCCAGATATTGCGGTAAAATATACCACTACATTGCCTCATGTTGAATATAAAGCAATAGGTATTAACTTTAGGGGGCACATAATTCTAGGTGAAAATCTATCGCCTCAGGAATATATGATTAATAGCTTAATCGTCAAAGGACCCTGGAGTGATTATGGAATTTCTCCAGTCCAATCGAAAATTACCTTTAGTTTTTCACTTGAAGATTCGATGAGTAACCTAACGATGGAACAAAAAAGTATTAAAATTGCTAACGACGTTCAAATACCAGTTCTATTTTTTGGATCAAATTTCCATCATGAATTAGAGGGACAAAATAGAGAAGAAAGATTAGGTAGTCTTATTAAGATCATAAATAATTGGGAAATTGATTGCGATAAATTTCATGAATTAGTTAATAGTGTTTTCTTTAACGAAAGGGTTCGCAATGAATACAAACTTGATTAGTGAAAATATAGCACAAAAGGCCATTCTCGCTAGGATAGCTTTAGAAAAACGCCGAGATATTCATCGGAACGAGCATTATAGCTATGTACAGGATTTGTGTGAATATGATTGTGAATTTTGTTTGCTAAAAGACAGGTGCCCAACTAATATTGTAGAAGATGAGGCGCCAAATATGGTTAATACTTTCCCCATTGATTCCAACTACCAATTTGTGATCATTTTAAAGGGCTATCCACAAAAAGTTGAAGTGCCATTATATTACGAAATGCCAGATATTGTGGAATCTTCTGTTTCCGGAGAAGAAAATACCTTCAGGGAGCTGATAGAGGATGTGGCAGATGTAGAGTCATATGATCTAGATGTACACCTTTCACCTCCAGCGATGCAAACACGCAAAATAAAAGTTAAGCTGAGATCTATAGGTAAAAATGTCCCGAAATTAAGATTTGACTCCGCATGGGATTGATTTTTAGATGGGTCCTGAAAATGAAATTCAAATTCTATCTGCCTGTTATGAGCTTGTACATAACAGCAGTTTAATGCAGGGCGATATTTTAATTGATTGCCCAATTTTTATACCACCGCCAGATATGAATATATCCATGAGCGGGGATATTGAGGATGCAGAATTTGATGTGGGGACGCAGGATGTTGTAATTCTTAGCCAGTCTTGTGATCTTGTCCCTGGCCAAAAAGGGGACATATGGTTGGTTATTCTTTGTCCAATCTGGAAAATATCTGATCTGTCAGCGAAAAATTCTTTCTTAAATTCAAGCTATGGAAAAGAGATGTGTCGTCGAGGGCATGTATCAGGCTACCACATGATTCATGGATGCGAACATGAACAATTTAGTAGAGAGATTTCTATCGTAAGCTTCAAGGATATCTACAGCCTCCCTTTGAATTTTATCAGGTCTTTTGTTGAAAAGACAGGCAACCATCCTCGAGTTAGATCACCTTACCGAGAACATTTAGCACAGGCATTCGCTCGTTTTTTTATGAGAGTTGGGCTTCCGGTTGATATAGAATCATTTAGCGGAGATAAGGATTTAGAAAAGGTGATGAAAAAGCTCGACTCAATGAACGAAGCACAAAGAAAAAGAATTTTTCAGGCATTTGAATAATATTTAAATGCTATAACATTAATGTAAGAATTATTACCCGGTAGCTTCGGCGCCGGGTTTTTTATTCCCTTCCAGGCTCGGGCTCTAAATCCTTAACCGGCATAGACTTGTCTGTGTCACTTGACGCACCTGCACGATGCCGAATATAAGCATTGGGGGTTTTTGAACGGACTTTTCGTTCGTATGACTTTATCGCTCGCTTTTTATTCTCTTCCAATTCCTTTTTATACCTCTTAGGATCTTCCTTCTTCAATCTCTGCCGCCTTGTCCTATTTCCACTCCTCGCTGCACATTTGTTTGTACAGAATTTTCGCTCTCGATTACTAATATGAAAAAACCATTTATCGCATTCTTCGCATTTGATTAATGAATTTATTGGAACTCCGGCAAGCTCTTTAAAAAATAGTAGTAACAACATATTGCTTTCATTGTCGGACTCAATCTCCAATCGAAAAGGTTTTGAGAACCAATTAGTTTTCGATTCATCTTTTTTACGTATATAAGGCATAAATAGTTTGGGTTTAATAGATACCGAGCTTTTAGCAATTTTAACCGGATTAGTAACCAAGCCTTGAAGAGGTGGTAACGGGTAATTATCATCCTGCACAGTTTTAATCCCCTCTGTAATTTCCTCAAATGCAGACCTAATTGTGGTTTGCATCTTTTCTATCTCAATCAGTCGCCTTTTGGAAACATTTAAAAAGTATGATTCTTTTTCAATTCCCTCTTCTATTGTGGATACTTCAAAAATTATGTCATCAACTGAACGGTGACTGTCGTATAAACCATCCCTTATATATGCTTCAATCTCCATATTTAGTTTGCAGAGCTCTGGATAGTCCATTTCCCGAATATCGGCATAAATAAAATCCATAAACCATTTTAGCCGTATGGTGCTCTCTCTCTTCATTTTTTTCCCTCTTTGCGTTAACGATAAATATTTTATTAATGTTATTATCATGAACGCACATTTATTACAATGAACTATTTACCATCTACTTGAATTGGTGTTAATTGAGTGCTATTGTGTTAATGAAGAATATATTTTAACGTTAACGCAATCAATTGAGAGGTTGACGATGATTGGACGACTAACCCCCCAAGAAGCAGCCAAATATCTCACTGAGCAATGTAAAGTGAAAACCACAAATGGCACCCTTGCCGCTTGGCGGAGCCTCGGGCGCGGTCCCCGATATATCAAGGTGGGCAGGCGATGTCTTTACGAAAAAAAAGCCTTAGATGAATTTGCACAGGGGCAAGTGGTTGAAACTATCGATAGTGGCAAGGCTGCATAAATGTCGGACCTTTATAAACATGCCGCTGCGAATGGCTATGATTTGCCGAAAGATTTCCCCATGGACGGGAAGCCATTTCGTTTTTCGGTTAATGGCTCAAAGGAAAAGGATGGGTATCTTCAGTATTTTACAAACTCAAGTGGGGTTCATGTGTGTCTTTATGGAGACTGGAAAACTCGTCCACCTGAAGTTGCCTTCAAATGGTGCAACCGGGACAAAACAGAGATGACGCCCACTGAGCAGATCGCTCTCGAAAAAGAGATCCTCGAAGCCCAGGCACGTGCTGAGAAGCAGCGCGCCGAGGAGCAAACCGCCACGGCGAAGAAAGCCCAACGCATTTGGGATAAAGCAAAATCCGCCGATCCGAAGCATCCATACCTCATTAAAAAAATAATCAAGCCAAAGGGTTTGAAGCAGCTAGGCAAGGCTCTTGTCTGCCGTGTGCAATCACCCGATGGCATTCTCACGTCACTTCAGTTTATTGGGCCGAACGGTACGAAACGGTTTCTAAGAAATGGGAAGACTTCGGGCGGGTGTTCCAGCCTCAAGGGAAGCAAACAACTTGTGGTTTGTGAGGGCCCGGCCACCGGTGCATCGCTACATGAGGCGACCGGGGCAACAGTTGTCTGCGCATTTAATTGCGGCAATATGTTGGCAGTGGCCAAAGCTATCAGGGAGAAGCATCCTAACGGCGATATCGTCATTGCCGGCGACGACGATATCGGGACCAAAGGCAACCCTGGTCGCACGAAGGCGACAGCCGCGGCAAAGGCAATCGGCGCAAAAGTGGTTTTCCCAGAGTTCCAATCGGACACTGCTGAAGGGACAGACTTTAACGACTTGATGCTGGCCGAGGGCATAGAGACCGTGAGGAAGCAATTGGGAAAATTACAGGCTGAAAAGGCCGAGGATGTCCCAAAGATAGATCCAGAGTCCTCTGACGATACAAATCAGAAAGACCAGGATAACCGCGAAATTGGCTTCAGATTGGTGCAGATTTCCGAAATTAAAACCCGGGTGCCCGAATGGGTGGTCAAGAACATGATGGAGCTTGACACCCTGATTGAGATTTTCGGCGACCCTGCAAGCGGTAAATCCTTCCTGGCTGTAGATTTTGCAGCCTGTGTGGCATCCGGTAAGGATTTTGTTGGTAAAAAGGTGCGGCAGGGTCCCGTTATATATATTGCCGGAGAGGGGCAAAACGGTATCAAGCGTCGTTTCAAGGCCTGGGCTATTCGTCATGACATTAATCTCGATCAGTTATTACTTTTTGTATCCCTTATGCCGGCAGGCTTGTGTGATGAGGATCAGCGGAAACTTGTGCTTGCAGCAATAGATACGACCGCATCACAGCATGGTGAGCCCGTACTGGTTGTCATCGACACAGTGGCGCGAAATTTTGGCCCGGGTGATGAAAACTCCACCAAAGACATGGGAATGTTTATCCAAGCCGTAGATGCGATCCGGTCAGCACATCGCTCGACTATATTACTGGTGCATCACAGCGGACATTCGGACAAATCAAGGGCTCGGGGTGCCATGGCCCTTAAAGGAGCCCTGGATGCAGAATATCGGCTCGATAGAGACAGTGATGGCATCATCCGATGCGAGTGTGTCAAGATGAAGGATTTCGAAATACCGGAGTCAGTGGCTTTTAAGCTGCGGACGGTCGAACTGGGTATTGCTGATGAGGATGGAGAGCAGATTACGAGTGCGGTTCTGGACCCCACTGGATATGAACCAAGAGTAGTGACCGGAAAGACCGGGAAAGGCAAAAACCAGGCTGTGGGGATGGAGGTGCTCCGGCAACTATTTAACGAGCGACGCAGGAATCTTGAGTCCGGTGGTTTCGACCCAAGGACCGCAAGGGTTTCTGTCAAGGAATGGGGTGTGGCTTGCAAGGAAAATGGAATGAGCCGTCAAGCCTTTTCAAAAATCCGAGGGTCACTTCAACAGGTAAGCTTGGTGAAAATCGAACATGGATTTGTGGAGTTGATATGACCGAATCCCGTACCGTCCTGTCCCTTGTCCCCTTTCCTAAAGGAAAAGGGGACAAAGGGGAC
>CAZWEO010000148.1:0-5315 GCA_964633115.1 uncultured Desulfobacterales bacterium | reverse complement strand
GGGGACAAAGGGGACGCAAATAGGACGCAAAGGGGACATAAAGGGGACAGAAAAAAAAGATGTGTAGAGTGAGATTTATCCCAAAATTTGGATTTTAACCTGACAGATGATTAACGAACTTAGAAATATTGATGAGCTCATGACCGCCGGTGACGTGCGCCGAATGCTCAGGTGCTCATTAGCTTTGGTTTACCGGATGGCTGATCGCAATCAGATTCCCTCAGTCCGGTGGGTTTGCCCCAGCGAGAATGGTGGTCGCCCTAAGACCATGGTCAGGTTCAAGAAAGATGATGTCTTGCAATTTATCGAGAAAAACTATCAAAAAAACTGACACATCGTGTCACAGAAGTTTGATAACATAATGAATTTAAAAGAAAATATAACCTGTCACTTGATCTACAATCAAGTGCTCATGAGAGGCAAAATTTGAAGGTAATCCTTGAAAACAAGCTGACGATCAGTAAATCCCCAAAATCGCTGGAGACGGAAATTCGCGATCGATTAACGTTTCCCAACCCCAAATTTATCGAAAACGAGCGGCAGGGACGATGGAATGGTGACACACCTCCAGAGCTTCAGTTCTATGAATTTGACCGGGGCAGGCTGATCATTCCCCGCGGATTCATTCGGCAGCTATACTTCATGTGCCGGAAATGGGATGAGCCTTTCGAGTTGACCGACAACCGGCGATTACTTCTGGAGGTCGAGTTCAAGTTCAACGGCCAATTGCGTCCATTTCAGGAAACTGCCATTGACAAGATGATGCAGCACGATTTTGGAACGCTTGCAGCACCCACGGGCAGCGGTAAGACTGTCATGGGGCTTTACCTGATAGCCTGGCGGAGGCAGCCGACACTTATTGTTGTGCACACCAAGGAGCTATTGCGCCAGTGGATTGATCGGATCGGGGCCTTCCTGGGTATTCCTGAGAAAGAAATCGGTGTGATCGGTGCCGGCAGGCGTGAGACCAGGGCCAAGATAACCGTTGCAACCGTTCAGACGCTCTACAAATGTGCGGACGAGGTCGCGGAGCACATTGGCCACTTGGTGGTTGACGAATGCCACCGGGCACCCTCCAGGACGTTCACGCAGGCGGTAACAGCCTTTGACAGCAAATACATGCTCGGGCTGTCGGCCACACCATGGCGCCGTGATAAACTTTCCCGATTGATTTTCTGGCATCTTGGTGACGTGCACCACAAGGTTGAGGCCGTGGATCTTATTGACACCGGCGATATCCTTGAAGCTGAAGTTATTACTCGTGAAACCGACTTCATCCCATTCCATGATCCATCAACTGATTATTCCAGTATGCTTTCTGAACTTGCGGAAGATGAACAACGTAACCGACTGATATGTGGCGATGTCGTGAAAGAATCTCAAAACAGTGCCGGTATCTGCCTGGTGTTATCAGACCGTAAAAGCCATTGCGATGAAATACGCCGCATTCTCGAAAGCGAACACCGCCTAAAAGCTGAGGTGCTCACAGGGGATGTCTCTGTAGGTAATCGTGTTGAAATTGTTAATCGGCTTAATACCGGCAAAGTGAAAGTCCTGGTTGCCACGGGTCAATTGATTGGTGAGGGCTTTGATTGTAAAGGGCTCTCTACTTTATTTTTAGGTACACCAATTAAATTTAACGGGCGGGTGCTTCAATACGTGGGACGGGTCTTGAGACCTGCACCGGGTAAAGGAAGGGCGCGAGTATACGATTATGTAGACACGCAGGTCGGAGTTTTAAGGGCTGCTGCGCGGTACAGGCAGCATATATATGACAAACAATTTAGGAACGCGGCATAAGTAAAGGAGATAAGCAATGGATAAATTACGGGAAGCCAGAGAACATATCACAAAATGTGAGCATGGCATTCAAGAGGTGTTGAATGTAAAGCAAAACTATTCAGAGCGGCTCCAAGTGGAGGAAGACCGGCTCAAATCACTTGAGAATGTGTTACCCAAGCTTATCGTCTCGTGCCAGCTGGGAGAAGAAGACGAGGCTCAGGTTGATTCTGTTAGGGGGGAGATACGTACACTCAGAGACTCAATTGATGCGACTGTGTCCCAGCAGGTAATCAAGCTTCTTGATGGCAGGGTTAGTGCGCTCAATGTACAGATACGGGCGGCCAAAAGCACCCTCAAGAAGTTTAATAAGTACCGGACTCTAAAAGACCACCTCACCGAGAATAGCATGAATATACGGTTAGCCGGTGATCTCAGGCTTTATGCCAAGGCTTTGGACCTGCAGGAAGACTGTGAAGCCTTTCTCTCATCCCTGACAGGCAAGGCGGCTTAGGCTCAAAGTCCGTAGTTTTCAGGAGTTGCAGACATGTCAAAGCGAATAACCCCAAAGATGCGGAAATGGCTCCAGTGCTATCTTGATTCGGACAATCCCAAAACTTTTGGCAACCGAACAGCATCTGCTCGAGCGGCCGGTTACAAATGTCGGAATCAGGGCGGTTTTGAAAGCATCGGATCCCAGAACTATCGTAAAATGCTCCCCCAGATTGAGGAGTGGATTGATTCCCAGGGGCTATCTGAAGCGCGATTAAAGGAACTGCTTGTTGACGGGCTAACTGCTTTTGAAACAAAATTTTTTCAAAAAAACGGAAAGGTCACCGAGACTAAGACCGTGATTCCATGGGAAGTCCGACGCAAATATCTTGAGATGGCCATGAAGGTAAAGGGCATGTTCGCACCCGACAAGCTCGAACTTAGCGGTAGGGATGGCGGTCCTATCGATCTGACTACACTTGTGATGACTGTGACCAAAGACAATGAATGATCTGGCTGACAAAGTGCAAAATTTAATAGATCGCTGGTATCACGATCCTTATCGATTCGTGATCGAGGCGCTGAGGGCCAAGCCCACTGATCAGCAGAAGCTGGTCTTGAAGGCAATAACACCTGGCACCCATGCCTCTATTCGATCCGGTCATGGTGTTGGTAAAACAGCCCTGCTCTCCTGGCTAATTCTTTGGTTCATATGTACACGTGCCGATGCCCGTATACCTTGTACGGCATCCACCCACAGCCAGTTAAGAGATATTTTGTGGCCCGAGATTGCAAAATGGATGAACGAGCTCCCTTTACAGTACCAGGCCGCGCTCGAATGGCAAACTGAACGTGTCATATGGATTGAGCGAAAAAACACCTGGTTTTCGGTCGCCAGGACGGCCCGTAAAGAAGCTCCAGAGGCGCTGCAGGGCTTCCATTCCAGCAACCTGCTATTCATTGTAGACGAAGCATCAGGAGTCCCTTCGGAGGTCTTTGAAGTGGCCGAGGGCGCTCTTACCAAAGAGAACGTCATAAGCGTCATGACCGGCAATCCAACACGCTTATCCGGTGAATTTTATCGCTCTCACCATGCAGATAGACACCTCTGGAAAACATTTCATTTCTCATCTGAAGACTCACCGCTTGTAAGCCCAGACTATGTTGATCGAATTGCCCGGAAATATGGGAAGGACTCTGATGTATATCGTGTCCGGGTCAAAGGTGACTTTCCACTCGCTGAAACGAATACATTCATCCCCCTGCCATTGGTAGAAGCTGCTCGTACTGTTGAGTGTGAACCAGGCAAAAGGGTAGTCTGGGCCGTAGACCCTGCTCGCTTTGGTGACGATGAATCTGCCCTTGTGAAGCGTGCTGGCAGCAAGGTTGTGGAGGTATCAGGGATCCGCAAAAGGGATACTATGGAGGTAGCTGGTTGGGTTGCGAGCCAGGCAAAAAAAGAAAAACCGGACAGTATCTTCGTCGATGTGATCGGCATTGGAAGTGGTGTTTTTGATCGACTCAAAGAGCAGGGTTTTCCTGTAACGGCAGTTAATGTGGCTGAAAGGGCCTCTGACAGCGAGTTCTATGCACGGGTAAGGGACGAACTATGGGGCGCTGTTAAAGACGCCCTTAAAGACGGTCTGAGCCTGCCAGATGATGAAGAGTTGTCGGCACAGCTTTCTGCCCCGAAATATAAATTCGATTCTGCCGGCCGGATCGTCATTGAGCGTAAAGAGGATATGAAAAAGCGTGGTGTTGATAGCCCAGATAGAGCTGATTCTTTGTGCCTGACGTATTATCAACCAGATTTGCTATTCCCGGAATTTTCGTAAAGGAGTTGTGATGAAAGAAATTAGAGAATGTTTTCGAACAGGTAGTGTTATAGAGATTCGATATGTAGGAGGCGGCGAAAAAAGTCTTCCTGTTCAGTCAATCGGAGCAGGTATAAGTTGGCCAGTTACCGCCTCCTACTACTGTTCCTTCTTAGCCAAGGCGAATGCACCTGATAGTGATGGTATTTATAAAATTCACCTTATACAGGAAATTGAAGAAAATCTTCCCACCGAGTTTCACAAAGCAATTGCCGAAAACTCATCAAAGCTATTGTGTCGTTCATTCTTCGCACCCATCGCTGAAGATAACTTTGACCACTATAATGCGTTGAAAGATTATCTAAATTCACGGGGCCTTGAGATGGTGGGTATCTTCCCCCCGGCGATTACAAATTTCAGCGCAGGGATTAGATTCGTTATGCAATTGTCGAAAGAGGGAAAGTTGGACCTCTCTAAAGATAGTTTGCTGGCTCAGCAGCTTGGACAAATGACAGGCGAGGCCCTACAAGGGATCAACCAACATGAGTTCAACTCAGCGCAATCCCTCGTGAATGTCATTTCTTATTTTCACCAAAAGCCGGTGGCCGTACCGGAAACTGTTAAGTCAGGCTGGCGCTATAATGAATAAAAGAAAGGTGGCATCAATGATCTCTATGTCATTGCCGGAGTGTAGGAAGCTGCTTGGAATCGAGGGCTGGAAACTAACCGAACCACAAAAGCGGTTCTTGATGCGATCGACCGCAGGAATCAAAGCCGAGCGCGGCGAAGAGTGGATAAAGAAAAACAGGCAGAGGCTCAGAGGAGAGCTACGGACTGTCTTTAAAGAACTTGGACCTCCCATACCTTAGGAGGGATGGTATAAAAACTACATTACACGATCGCGCAATTACAAGCTTAAAGTAAAAGAGTCTCTTCTTTGAGCGACTATATTAAAGCAATAAATAAGTAATACCTTAAAGCTCTTTGAAATTGAAATCTGTGGTGAATAATGAACGGCCCGAAGCGTTCATAAGTATGCTGTGTTAGCCCCAAGGAAGGGCTACGTGCCGGTATCGCCCTATGGGGCGTAGGAAGCCTAACCGGAAAATGGCTTTGAAGACTCATGCCAGGAGTCTCCAATTCAAGTCAAAAGTGATAAGCTACCATATATTGTGGTGTGGCCAATTTTTCTGATGGAGCAACAGTGCTTATTTTTTATAAACAAAATTT
>CAZWEO010000147.1:0-11038 GCA_964633115.1 uncultured Desulfobacterales bacterium | reverse complement strand
CATCATGACATGCTTTTAGCTCCTTGTGAAGATGGGGTTTATTGACTGCTTACTTCTAAATGTTGTGCAGTTAAGGATACTTGCAATATCGATAAATTCTGCAACGATCAGCTAAAATTGGCAGTATATTTAACTTGAAAGTGGAAGGAAATTTTGTCGCAAAATCTTTATAACGATTTGGAATAATAAAACAAAATAAATTGAATTGCAAGTGCTACACTTTTATCATTCATAAGACATAAAATTGATATATATCGAGTGAGGGGCCTAAGAGTGCAATTCGAAGAGTCTCTCCGATTCTATCTACAGGCGATCTATTGAGATTGTTTACGACATGCTTAATTTTTTTTACAATAAGCTATATTAAAGTTCCTTAAAATCCTTATCATCAGATGATATCAACCTTTCAGAGTGGACGTTAGTTGTTTGAATAGAATGACTCTCTTCAAGCAATTTGTTTTCAACTTTCGATTCTATTTCCCGGATTTACTCTTTTTCTGACTGACCGTTGCTCTTTTCATGTTGAATCCTACCGACAATTGCAACCAAATCGACAACATATTGCTTCATTTTATCTGCCTGTTCGCTCATCTCAGCTGCAGATGAGGCAGATTCTTCAGCACCGGCTGCATTTTGTTGAACAACTTTGTCCATTTCATTTACTGCCCGATTGATCTGCTCGACACCCTCGGCTTGCTCCTTGGAAGCTGCCGATATTTCGCCCACGAGTTCTCCCACCTTTGAAGCACTTTCAGATACCTTGACAAAGGCCTGATTGGTGTCTTTCACAAGATCATCACCTTGATTAACTTGTTTCAGGGTGCCTTCGATCAATTGAGAGGTTTCCTTGGCAGCTTCGGCCGCTCTCATGGCCAAATTGCGAACTTCATCGGCAACGACTGCAAAACCAGCACCAGCTTCTCCAGCACGGGCGGCTTCAACAGCCGCATTTAGAGCCAGCAGGTTTGTTTGAAAAGCGATTTCATCAATTGTTTTTATAATTTTAGATGTTTCCTCCCCAGCTTTTGAGATTTCTTGCATAGAATCAGTCAGTTTGGACATGGAATCGTTGGCTTGTGCAACCACTTTGTTGGCCTCTTGCATCAAACTGTCCGCATGATCCGAATTATCCGCATTCTGCTTAGTCATAGATGACATTTCCTCTAGCGATGAGGCGGTCTCTTCTATAGTCGCAGCCTGTTCAGAGGAACCTTCTGCCAGAAACCGGCTTGCCGAGGACATTTGGCCGGAAGTTGATGATACGTTATCTGCACTATTTTGTAATCCAATAATAACTGCATTTATTGGTTTGGTAATTGAACGAATAATCATTACGGCCAATAGTATAGAGACAATAGCACCGATTCCCAGTGCCAGCACCAGGACCAGTGTAACCATCTTTTGGGCACGGGCCAACGAGCTGATCCGGCTTTCCTTAGCTTTCTCTATGGTTTTTCCCGATGCAGTCCTGATGGCATTCATCTGCTCTCCAATTTGATCTAAAAGCAGTTTGCCGGTGCTTGTCATGATCGTACCATGTTCATTGAGCCTCTCGGAAACTTCTTTTTGCTGAGTAAAAAGCTTCTGTGTTGCCAGAGTCTGATCGTAGGCATTGGTGATAACTTCTTTGTAGCTTTCAGCTGTCCGCAAATAGACGGGCTCCTTCAGAATCTTGGCAGCCTGTCTGATGGAAGCAGTTTCGCCGCCAATTTTAGACTCGAAATGCTCACTCAGTGTTTCAATATAGACGGCATTGTCGGTCAACAAGTATTGGGAACGCATGGATGCTAGAAAATCGACAGTTCGCAGACTTTGGGCAATCATGGTCCCAAAATGAGCCTCAGCCGGCGATAATTCTTCGCCTGCCATTTGCTTTTCAAAACGATTAGCAATGATTAAGGCTTCGCTTTCTTCCAGCAAGGTTTTCAAATTGGCAAACTGATCCGCAATGGTCGTATTCAGCGCCTCAATCTGTTTGTGCAGGCCGACAATCCTGCTAAAATCCTGCTGGTAGGATTGCAGGGTGGATATTAGGCTTTGCGTGGATTCGTTCTGTTCTAGTGTATTTAGAACCTCCAGCCCATCACCGACATGTTTCTCAAGTTGCTGTGCATATTCCGATTTATAGAACTGCAGATAGCTCTTTTCCGCAATCCTGGCATATTGGACCGTATTCAATACACCTTGAATTTCATCCAACCGCTGCTGGGCAACCAGTGCTTTTTGTCGATATTCCTGATTGGCCTGCTCCATCATGGTAAAATTTTCATCATTGGTGTTTTTAATACTAGCATTTGAAATTGTTTCGATAACAACGACAGCACATACGAAAACAAGTCCCAGGGCCACTAAAAATATCAGTTTTTTCTTTATGGATAATTTTTTCATGGGGCGTTCCTTTGCATGAAATTCAGTGCTATCGAAAAAGGCATAGTGCCGAGCAGGTCCTTTTGGACGTGCTCGCCACCGAATTATTGCTTGATATTAGAAATTACATTGGGATCGTAGGTGCCCGAACCCACCACAAAAACATCATCGCCATGCTTGACCTGCTTGACAAATGAAATTTTAGGCGAAGGTTTTTTATCTCCGGGTTTCGGCCACATGTAATCGACCCAACCACTGCCTTTTTCTTCACAGACTTCGTTCATTACGGCGAAAAACAGCTTTCCGGTAGAATCGGTCAAATTAATAAGATTTTTACCGTTTAGTTTGTACTTGATGGGGTGCATGCGCATGATGCCGTTTTGATCATGAATCCAGATATAGGTCCCTGCGTAGATAAAATTAGAATCCTTGCCCTGAAATTCCGGAAAGGCTGCTTCCCCTTTTTGCCCCAGAAGTTCGCAGGCTTCCTTGACCTTTTTCTCGATCAGGTCTGTGGTAAGCGGATCACTGGACGTGGTCACAGCGCGGGCTTCCGATGCTTTGGCTAGTTCATCCGGGCTGATTTCCGCAAAACAGTTTAAGCTTACTAAAAAAACCGACAGCACAGCGGTAATACTTGCTAATACTTTTTTGGGATACATGACGTTACCTCCTGTATTGAGTTAGGTGTTTGTATTAAATGAGTTCAAACCAAATGCAAGCCAATAACATATGCATAACAGCAAAAACCTAAGCAACTTCGATCCATATATAAAGAGTAAAGCATCATGAATTGTGGAGAACGAGAATACGTTTCTCACTCGCATGTCTAATTTTATTTCGGCAAACTTAATGAACCTCCCCGCCGCAACGGGTCAGCGTCATCAATATGTGGCTGGCAGCTGGGCTGTTTACATTTGTATTGATTTTGGGTCCGACTCTTTTTATCCTCAATTTCTTTTTGGATACCACTGGTGCTTATCTGCAGAATCTTGTCCATCTAAGTTTTTGGAGCGAAACCTGGTCAGGCGGCAAGTGGCAGAACGGCTGGACCATTTTTTATTGGGCCTGGTGGATCGCCTGGGGACCCTTTGTAGGCATGTTTATCGGCCGTATTTCCTACGGTCGCACCGTCAGGGAATTTGTAGGCGGTGTTCTGGCGGTTCCTGTTTTGATCACCTTTATTTGGATGAGTGTTTTCGGCGGTTCGGCCCTCTGGTTAGAACTTTTCGGAGCCGGTGGTGTGGCAAAAGCAGTTCAAACCAATTTCTCCTCGGCATTTTTCGTTTTCCTGCAGCAATTTCCCTTGTCACAATTGACTTGCACATTGTCCATATTCGTGATTGTGATCTTTTTTGTGACTTCCTCGGATTCCGGTTCCTTGGTAATCGATATGATTACGGCCGGCGGGAACTTGGAGCCACCGGTACCGCAGCGTATCTACTGGTCCTGGATGGAAGGATTTGTGGCGGCGGCCCTACTGTTCGGCGGTGGTCTGGTGGCCCTGCAAACTGCAGTCGTTCTCGCGGGTGTGCCTTTCGGTCTGATTGTATTATTAATGATCTGGGCCCTTCAAAAGGGTTTGAGCGAGTATAGAGCGGAAATGTATCCACATATTCATGAGCACCCGGATGAAATCCTTGAAAAATTGATGGTCTCCAGGGAAAAAAGGAAGAAGAAAGAAAAAAAACTCGACAAAAAAACTGAAGCTCCCGCATAAACTCTATATAAAAAAAGGAGGTCTGCTGTGAAAAGAATATGGTTACGAAATTCAATGGTTCTCCTGTTTTGTATTTTTATTTTCGCAACCTTTTTGTATTCAACTGCCTTTGCTGCGAGAAAAACCATCACGATTGGATTGGAGGACTGGTCTTCTGAAATCGCCAGCTCCAATGTTGTCAAGGCAGTGTTGCAAAAGAAATTAGGCGTTAAGTGCATTTTAAAACGTATGAGTGTCACCGACCAATATGAAGGCGTGTCCAATGGTAGTATCGATGCAATCGTCGGATCCTGGCAACCGGGGCAGCAAAAGTATATGGATCGTCATATGGACCAATACGAAGATCTGGGACCCAACCTAAAGGGTGCCAGGCTAGGGTTGGTAGTGCCACAGGTATCCAGTACCTGGCTCCTGGCTCAAGACGGCCAGACCACGGAGCCGTACATGGTGATCGATTCCATCGAAGAAATAAAAGACCATTACGATGATTTCGCGGGCAAGATCATCGGTATCGAAGAGGATTCGGGCATGATGACAATTATGCGTGAAAAGCTGATACCGGCCTACGGTCTGGATGATTTTGAATTGGTCGCCGGAAATGAAGTAACCATGACGGCCCAGCTTGCCGACGCTATCAAAAAGAAAAGATGGATCGTGGTCCTGGGATGGACACCGCATTGGAAGTTCGGACGCTGGAACCTGAAGTTCCTCAAAGATCCTAAAGAAATTTGGGGTGAAGCAGCCAGAATCCACACCCTCGTGCGAAAGGGTTTGAAGGAGGAGATGCCCGATGTCTATGATCTCCTGGACAGTTTTCGTTGGACACCCAAGGAAATGGAACAATTACTGATCTGGAATGAGATGAAAGATACGCCATATGACAATGCCCTTCGATGGATGAACTATAACAAAGATCGTGTCAGTACATGGGTAGAATAAAGCAAACCGTTATCAAAGGAGGAGGGCTATGTTTAACATCGATAGAATACTAGTACCCACCGATTTTTCTAGTTATGCTGATCTTGCCTTAAAAAGAGCGCTCGATCTGGCAAAGGCATGTGAGGCCAAAATTTACCTGGTCTGGGTCGCACCCGAGGCACCGGATGTTTTTAAACTAAGCAAGTATGTTGCGGAGGGGCAGGAAAAAATTGAGGCGGAATTGGAGAACCAGAGCGCGAAATACTTTAAGGAACAGATGGCAAAGTTTCCAGCCTCAGAAAATATGGAGATTGAAACCAAGGTTCTCAGCGGCAGCCCCTATAAGGAAGTTCTCGATTTTCAAGAAAAAATAAAAGCCGATATGGTGGTCATCGGCACTCATGGCGATACCCCCTTTGAGGGATTTTTCTTTGGCAGCACATCGTCTAAAATTATAAGACACGCCACTTGTTCCGTTTTAATTGTGAGAAAGCCCAAATACCCAAAATAGGTTGATAACAAGACAAGCTTTATGTGGCATGCGAAGTCCCCTTTAAAGAGATTGTTTAGCCAAGCTTGGGAGTTTGTCGATGAAAGTGAGCGTTGTCAGAGTTGCTGCCATTTCAGTAGCGCTCCTGTTGGCGGCATGGACTGTTTTTCAAATTGAGAGCTGGGCTGCTGAGAATAGCATTAGTCACAATTCACAACAATTAGAACAGTTATCTGGTGACGGCAAACACATTCGGATGGCACGTGCGGATTGGGATACCGGATGGTTCCAGGCTGAAATTTTTAAATTGCTTTTTGAGGAGTTGGGATACAGCGTCAGCGATCCGCTTACGATGGGCACATGGGACTTTTATTTTTCTGCGGCCAAAGGCGAAATGGATCTGTGGGTCAACGGCTGGTTCCCCAGCCATTATTTTGATGATCAGCGGGTGCGCAGCAAACTTGAAGCCGTTGGATACGAAGTAAAAGCAGGTGCGCTCCAAGGTTATCTCATCGACCGCAACTCGGCAGAAAAGTACGGAATCACCAACCTGAGCGACTTTTCAAAACCCGAAATAGCCCGTGTATTCGATCGGGATGGTAATGGAAAAGCCGATCTAATCGGCTGCAACAGTGGCTGGTTTTGTAAAATTGTTACCGAACATCACCTCGAAGAATATGGGCTGAATCCGACCGTTGAGGTGCTGGCCGGTGAGTATTCGCCTCTTCTGGCCGAAACCATTGGTCGATATAAACGCGGTCAATCCATCTTCTTTTATACCTGGACACCCAATTGGGTTATTGGCAAACTGATTCCTGGAAAAGATGTTGTATGGCTGCCGGTCCCCTTTCCGAGCCTGCCGGATGGCCAGCAGCACCTGGAAAGCGACTCGCTGGTTGCCAGTGTGCCTGGTTGCCAAGATGATCCTTGTAGCATGGGATTTCCACCCAGTGATATTCGTGTGGTAGCCAACAAAGACTTTTTAAAAAACAATGCTGCGGTACGCCGTTTGGCAGAGTCGGTGGTGATTCCACTAGAAGATATTAATGCCCAAAATGCGAGGATGATAGACGGTGAAGATGATGATGACGACATCCGTCGGCACGCCCGCGAGTGGATCCACCGAAACCGGGGCATGGTTGACAATTGGCTTACCAAGGCAAACCAGGGCAAAATTCCGAGCACCAAAGACAGTTTCTTTGCGGCAAAGACTCCCTTAAAAAAGGAAGACAAGCCAATACGTGTGGTCACCAAGCGGCTGGAACCGTATGTCATTTATAAAAATCGTCGCTATACAGGGTTTGCGGTTGATTTATGGGATAAAATTGCATTAGAAATGGGAGTCCCTTTCGAGCTTTATGGGGTCAACACCATAGCCAAGCTTTTGGATGAGGTCAAACGCGGTAACGCCCAAGTAGCAATCGGCGGAATCGGGATTACATCCAAGCGAGAACAGTCTTTAGATTTTTCGCACGCCTTTTTCGAATCGGGTCTTCAGATTATGGTGCCCCAGGAATTTGACACATATATTGGTGCTATTTTTTTCAAGGTCCTATCCATACTGATTTCTCCGGCGTTGCTGTATGTCATCGGTGTTTTTTTGATTGTTCTACTGATCGTGGCCCATATTATCTGGCTTTTAGAACGGCGAGGCAATCCACAATTTTCTAAAAACTATTTTACTGGATTGTGGCAGTCCATCTGGTGGGCTGTGGTAACTGTGACCACCGTAGGTTATGGAGACAAAACGCCTAAAGGAAAGATGGGACGTTTATTCGCTTTGATGTGGATACTGGTTGGATATTTTATTTTTGCATATTTTACCGCTAGCGTCACCACAACCATCACGGTTCAGGAATTGAAGGGCACCATCGATGGACCTGAAGATTTGTTCGGTAAAAAGCTTGCGACTGTTGCAGGAAGTCCGACATCTGAGTATTTAGCTTCCCAAGGGCTCCTTACGCGTGCCGTGGCTGAAATTGATATCGCCTATCAATTGTTGGAAACAGGAGAGATTGATGCCATCGTTTATGATGCGCCGGTGCTTCAACATTATGCCTCCCATGATGGCAAAGGAAAGGTGAAAGTGGTCGGCCTCTTTTTTAAAGAACAAAGCTATGGTTTTGCCCTCCCTGTCGCCAGTCCCTATCGAGAAAAGATCAATATCGCCTTGCTAACGCTGATGGAAAATGGTGTTTACAAGGAAATCCATGATAAATGGTTTGGTTCCTAGCGAGCACCTAAAAATATCATTATGATGCCATCTTTGTGGATTGATAGCATGTAAAATTTTAGGTAGATATTTTAGTTTGATAGGGGTAATAATACCACAGCACCGATTTTTAATATTCCGTTCTGTGGGATCAAGTAATATGTCGAAAATTATTCGCATATTTCAAAAACAAAGGCCTAAACGCACCGTTGTAATTCCAGATGATGTATCATTTAAATGGCTCTGGCAAATTCTGCCGGTAGAATATTGGCTACTATTGATCACACTGTTGGTGCTTGCGTTCGTATTCGGAATTGTATTTTGCTATTTTTTCATATTTTAAATTGACTAAAAAGGGAGGAACGGTCCGAAGGCAGGTAAGGAGAGAAGCAAGACAACCCTAAAATCAAAGAAGAGGAGGGAACAAATGAAGAAAAAAGAAAAGAAAAAGGCCAAAAAAGAGAAAGAAAAAAAGAAATTAGCAGCCAAGGCGAAGGCGAAGAAAAAGGAAAAAAAGAAAAAGGGCAAAGCCAAGAAAAAAGGGAAAAAGAAGTAGCGCTATATGTGCACCCGTATAGTATCGTCTAAAAAAAGCAACTGACAGGTTAAAAGCGAAATGGGCATTACCTATTTCGCTTTTTTCTTATCCGCAAAGATACAAAAGCAATATTGGGTGTTAGAAGAGGATTTGGCACCACATTTAACACAGTTCTGCGGCTTGCCTCATCAGCCTGGCAATGGGCATATTCTGGGGGCAGCATTGCTCGGCCTTGGAATAATCCATAGCTTTTAGACGGTTGCGCGTATTCTCGGGAATTCGCTGCAAGCCCCGGGTGGCAGATTCTGAATCTCCATAGGCGTTTGCATACATGAGATAGCGCATGATATCGCTGATGGGGATATCTGCGTCAACGGCTGACTCACAGATCTGGGCACAGCCGGCACAATAGCCCGGCGCCGTCATGTGGGCAAACTGATTGAGGCGCTGGTGGTCGTTTGAAGACAAGCTGGTTTTATTCAGGGCTGCAGCCACATTAGCTTGCAGGATGGTCATATTTGGCATGGCCGAGCAGATGCTGGCAATTTCAGGATTCTCCCAGACTACTTTCAATTTAGCCTGCTCAGCAGTGTACCCTTTGGAGAGAAAATGCTTGGTCATTTTAACGCCATCATCGGCTTCTGCACCTTTGGCAGCATAAAAATCGGCTGAGAAGGACGCCTGGGTTTTCATGGCAGTCAATCCGATTCCAGCTTCGACGCAGGCTTTGACCGCCCTTTTCATGTCGGGTTTGTCCATCAGGCGGTGGTTATAGCTCATCATGATGCCGTCGATCCAGCCAAGCCTGGCAGCAATCAGCATAGTATTTTCCATATTACCGTGTGTGCTGAAGCCAAAAAATCGAATCATGCCGTCGGCTTTTGCTTTCTGCGCCCATTTGCGAACATCGGCAGTCAAGTCTCTTTCAGCATTCCCGGTGTGATGCAGAAAATATAGGTCAACATAGGACGTTCGCAATTTTTGAAGCGAAGCCGCCAGATCCCGGGACATTTGCTGGGGATGGGTACTGCTGGATTTTGTTACCAGAAATACCTTTTGTCGATCTTCAGGATACTTGGCAAAGTATTTGCCGATAGCTTTTTCATTTTTCCCCCAGCCATAGGAATCGGCTGTATCCCAATACGTGACACCCATTTTAATAGCCTGCCTGAACATGAGTTGATCGGACATCCCCAACACGCCGCCAAGACTCAAAATGGAAACATTGACGCCGGTTTTTCCAAAGGGCCGGGTGGGTACTGTTTTCATCCCCTGGATTTCTGCATTTGCTTCGGTTGGTTTCAAAGGATTAATTGACATTATTGATGAGGCCAAACCTGCCGTACCTGCAACTTTGAAAAAATCTCTGCGTGAATAATTTCTCTTTTTATCTGACATGGTGTTTTCCTTTTTTTAGTGCACTTTCTGAACCCGCCGGATAGATCTGTCCATGACCCACTCTACGAGGTTTGGTGCCAGGCGTTTGACCAGACAGCTGAATTTGCCTTCGATACCTGGTATGATCAAGGATTGTTTTTTCTGGATACCCTTAACCAGTGCCTTAGCCACCTCCTCAGGCTGCATCAGACCCGCATTTTCAGAAATAGCGTGAGTTTCGATCGGCTTGGTCCTATTTTCAACTTCAAGCGCAGGTGTATCTGTATCCGGAGGACAAAGAACAGACACCATAATATTATGAGGCATGAGTTCACTTCGAAGGGCTTCGGAAAAGCCGATGATGGCAAATTTGGAAGCACAATAATCGGTTAATCCAAAGACGCCTATAATGCCAGCAATACTTGATACGTTAACGATATATCCGCCTTGGGTTTTCATCAACGCAACCGGCTTCACCAACCCCATCATGGACAACAGGGCTGCGGTGGGATATTGAGTGGTCCAATAACGGCCTTGGCCTGGATTTTCAGCTTCCCATTGTCGTTGAACTGATTTTCCTGTTCCACAAGGAATTGATCCAAACTATCCGGCAGAGTAGGCACCTGAATCGTCTGGTCTATATCAACCCGTGGCCCGGCCAGAAAAATGATCACAAGCCCAACTGTAAAAATGATTAGAGCTACTGTAATTCTATATTTTACCGAGCAAGATTTCAGAATTTTCATGGCGTCATACCCAATTTCATGGGTCATATTAACGCAGTTACAAAAATTCCTTCCATGCCGCTTGGCATGGAAGGAATATAGCTACAGGATTTAAATTATATTAGGGTGTAAATGAAAAATCAAAAGCGCCGTTCCAATTTTGCCCGTTGGGGTAGACGGATGGCAGATAGTCCGGATCTGCGATGGCAGTACTGCGCCAATCCGCGGGATCTGATCCCTGGTTGGGTTCCTGCTCGGCGAAGCCGTCTTCAAATACGGCATTGAGCAAATCAATGCAATCGTCGTCAACAGCGGCGCACTTGCTGCCGGTGAAGTAATCGGCATCCAGATCCAGCCAAGTGACAATCATGTCCAGGGATGGATCTTCATCACTACCATCGGTCGCCTCGGTATTGCGGCTTCCGCGGTACACCGCGTCCTCAATAGTTTTATAAATCCATTCCCAATCGCCATCATCTTCGAAGAAATAGATGTCGTCTTTATCAAAAAGATAGTTACCCAAATGGTTAAGGGGATCCTCAACCACGATAAGCGGTACGGAAATATCACGAAATTCTGCTAGGGCAGCCCCATTGCCGAAAGCATCTGAAACGGTAAATATATGCACGTCGGGTATTTCCCCAAGTGTCATTTTTCGGTTAGATTCCTATTTTGGGGGATGCTAAGTCAT
>CAZWEO010000146.1:0-11085 GCA_964633115.1 uncultured Desulfobacterales bacterium | reverse complement strand
ACGTTGTTAACTTTTAAACTTATTTATTATATTCTCTTCAAAACTTATTTGCAAATAAGTTTAAAAGTTAACAACGTCCCTAAAAACACTTAAAACTGATATGATTATTAATTGACCCTTGAGGTATCAGTTTGCTAATAACAATAGTCTAAAATTATTTTCCAAGTTTGCTGCGATCCTTAAATTTCTGCAGGAGAAAATCCCTATGAAAAAAATTGCCTTTGCCGGAACCGACGGCCGCACGCTGCTTTGCGCCTTTGTTGTATCTACGGCCACCAGTGAATTGTTTGATGATGACTTCCAAGGTATTGTTTTTCGAGGGACTCCGGCCATGCCCAAATTCTGCCAAACCATGAACTGGCCGGTGGAATTTATTGCCACCAAGGATAATAGTGTATCCGGCTATGCCGAGGCCATCATCCAGGCTTTGGACCAAGGCGCTGTTGATTATGTTGTTCCCATGCCTGAAGCGCTCCTTTTTGACGGCCTGGTGGATGCTTTGGAGCAAAAAGGATTTGGTGCCAGAGTTTTGGGTCTTAACTCGGCTGCGGCCTTTATCGAGGGTGATAAAATAGCTTGTAAACAGTTGTGCCAGGAGGCTGGTATCCCCGTCGCCGATGATTGGTCCAGTGTCGATGCCAAGGATTATGCTTCCATTCTTAAAACCTGCTTAAGCTACATTCAACAATATGGCGGTGCTGTCTTAAAATACCCCTATTCCGCCGGTGGTAAAGGGGCCCGGATCATATTAAACTCCTGGGAAATCCGAGAAGTTTATGAAACCCTCATCAAGGATTACAAAGACAGCTACCGTAAACAGTTCGGCAAAAAAAATGCTTGGCCGTTACTGATCGAATCTCTAATGGCGGGTGTTGAAATCAGTTTTACCATTCTGGTGGACGCCCACGGCCATTACCAGATCCTTCCGACTGCCATGGATTATCCCGAACGATTCGAAGGACCGGCGAGCAAAACCAATCCCATCACTGGTGGAACCGGGGCAATATCACCGCATCCCATGGAGACGCCTGCGTTGCTTTCAATGGCTGGCACGACAATTGCCGAACCACTCATCCAAAAAATGAAACAAAAAGACCTCCTTCGCCCGGCTATTTTGTACCCCGGATGCTTTGTTTCCTTTGATGCGGACATGAATCCCACCCGTATTCGGGTCAGTGAAATCAATATCCGACCTGGAGAGCCCGAAGCTCAGCCGGTTGCCCGACGGCTACGCAACCTGGGAGCTTTGATCCAGGCAACCCTGAGCGGCAACCTGGACACGGTAGCGCCCGAGGTCCGCGAAGATCAAATTTCGCTTTGTATTGCTTTGATGACCGGCCCAGGTGGTCCTGATGGCCAGAAAGGCTACCCCTGGTCCTGTACCAAAGGCGAACCCTTAGAAATCGACACAAAATATCTTAAAAGAAAAGGAATTCAGGTTATTCCTTCGGCCATGACCTGGGTGAATGAAGCCGAAATTTTCAAATCCGATGGTACCCGGGTGGCGTTTTTAAATGCCAATGCCACCATCAAGGGAACCGAAACCCGTGGTGTAATCGCCGATCGGCTACGTCAAAAACTTTTAACTGCTTTTGACAACGGAAAAATTCGGGCAATTCCCCGTGAGGATGAAAACAGAAATCGGCTGGCTTTACGGCGAGATATTGGCAGCCATTACCTGAAGGTGGAATCCCTATTCCAAAAATAGGTTTTAAAGGTAAATTAATCTTTGACAGATTTTGGCTTTTTTTCTATAGTAGCTTTATCTGTTTAACCCCAGCAATAAAATCGTTGCACGATTTTATGAAACGCGACCCTTTCGCCCGGAGGGCGAAAGACATTGTCGCTCCTAAGCGAAAGGCTAAAATCCAGATCCCTGTAGCAAGATTTACGGAAATCTAAGTCGAGCGGCTACAGCGTATTTTGGGAGTTTGCGGAAATCCGTCGCTTTTCGGCACCGCTCTTTCGCTATAATAAGGATCTAATCTCACAATTTGAATTCATCCTACTCTGCAAAACTTCTATGAGGAGTTTAGCTGTGACTCACTCGAAGGTTTATGTCGAGTCGCAACGGGGGATTCAAATTTAAAACACTCCCAGGATAAAATATGAAGCGATTTGGCGCGGCCCGTCAAGATATGAAACAGCTCAAACAGCACGATATTTTTCTGTCGAGACTCAGACTCCTCATCATCATGGCCAAAGCTTTTGTTGGGAACTATCCCCTGGGAGAGCATCGGCTCGAAGCAGTTGCCCGCAATGCCGATACCGTTGCAAAAGATTGTGTCGATTGGAACGGGTATTTTAATAACTTTCGATCCAGCGCGGAATCAGAACGGATGCTGGATGTTGATCACATTTTTTACCAGCGGGTCAAACTATTGGCCATCATGGCCAAATCTATTGCCGATGGTAGTCCCATGGGACAGCACCGACGCATGGCCCTCCGCAACAACGTCGATTACATCTGCGAAGCCCTTCAATTTACCTTTAGCGACGAGGAGCTGGAAGTTCTCAAAGTCGCCTAATAATTTTTCAAGCCTCATCCTTGCTACACTATAGAGCCAATCAACGTCGATTCAGTCTATCACGTATTTTTATCCATGAATTTGAAAAATTATGGTACTTCCACTGCCCCGATGTCACCCAGGGTTCCGCCTGGGCGAGCGGTTGCGTGTTGATCGACGGCTTCCAATTGAACATAGAAAACTGGATTGGTTCTGATCGTCATGCTGATATCACTGTTTTCAGACAAGGGGCCCGCCGAAAATAGGGCAGCCCAAGCATCCTCGCCCAGTAACTCAGAGCCCATACCCGCTATTTGCTCGGCCAATAGGGCCAAATCCACCTCATGTAGAAATGTTTCGAACTCTGTGGTGAAACTGTCTGCAAAATCGGTAAGATTATAATGGCTTTCCAAACGGTCCAGCAAAATGACCAAAAAGTCATCATCACCGTTTTGGGCCAATGTGTATTCGGCAATGGTTTCGCTGATGGAATAGCCAGTCGCCTGAATTTGATCAATGGCATTACCAGTTGGCTCATAGGCAAGTACAACCGGATCAGTTGGATTGACACCGACCGAATTAATAATATCTGAGCGGGTGACACCGCTAACCAGATTCAGCACATCGGCCATGTCCACATCGGCCTCGTCACCCGCCTGGGGAAAATGTCGGCGACAGAGCGAACCCCAGTTGGGTTCACCCACCGGAACCAGTATCTGATTGAAATCCAATGTGCCGATGCGGTTATAGCCCTTGCTTCTAAAATGAAGTAGAGATCCTGTAAAAATATCATGCGGATAGGAGGAGCCTTCGACTTCATGAACCCAGTTGCCGGTGATAATGGAGTGCCCGATGGTCATATTCTCCACGGCATGGGCATTGCCGATGGTGGCCGCGATACCACCGGCCAGATTTGGTTTGTCCAGGTCATCGGTACGGGCCACACCGTAAACAGCATTATCAACCACCGTACTGCTTTGCATGGTCAGATAACCGTTGGACATATAGAGTCCGCCACCGCGCCAATAACCCATGCCCAATAAAAATGATGGTGTCCCTGGCGGTGGCTCCACCATATTTTCCGCCAGGGTACAATTTACCACAGAGAGTGTTTTGGTATTGCCAATACCGCCTCCATCTGAATAAACACCACCCCCATAAGCGAACAAACCGCTGATTCGGTTTCCCGTGATGCTGCTGCGACTGATTTCTGAAATCCTGTCGGTAACATCGGCACCACCCACAGAGTAGACACCACCACCGGCAGCACCGGCGCCCATAATGGTGTTGCCGCTGATAATGCTGTCCTGAATGTCGAGAATATTTGCGTATACGCCCCCGCCAAAGGCTCCCCTGTCCCGGGAGGCATCAAAATCGCCCTCACATGAATTGTCGTAAATACGGCAGTTGAGTAGTTGGGCTGTACCCCATACAGCAATTCCGGCGCCGCGGGCAAGGGTCCAGGGTTGGTCCTCGAGATCGTTGGTCGGAAGCGCTACGGCAATACTGGCACCATTGGTTATCGATACGTTGTTCAGAATCAAGTCACCATAAACTGCCAGTACGCGCGCCGGGTTGCCAGGCCCGCCGTCCCATGACAAGGTAATTCCCTGGCTTAAGTTGGAGGCGTCGATATGAATATCTTTGCGCGTATATAGGGCTGATTTGCCATAATCCCGCTCAAAATATCCCACCAGATAGGATACCGGGCCGCTGGGCTCGTCCCGCATTCCCATCACTTCCCCTTTGAGGATGCTATGTTCTTGGCCTACGATGTTTAGCGCAATAGTGCCGCCATCCAGGCTTTCATCAAACAGAATAGTTTGATCATCTTCTACCTTCGCCAACGCCGATCGCAAGGTCATGACATCCGATTCTGGCTCTTTAATATCAGCTAAACTGTTAACCATGACATAATTGGTGCTATTAGAAGAACCATTGTTGTCGCATCCGACCATCGACACCAGCAATAAAGTGGCCACAAAATTTAAAATATGATTCTTCATTTTATTCCTTCAGTAGGTTCCGGGTAATTTCCATAAATCTTTGTAAGATGGGTGAAAGCCATTTGTCCTGGTGCCAGATCATGAGCTGAGCCACTTCAATATCACCATCTGACAAGGGCAATGCTATTAACTTTTTGGCTTTGATTTATGTAAATTGTTACTGTATAGGAAAGTTAGGTGAAGTTAGGCTTTTTATAGCAAACTTTTTCCGTTTCTAAGAAAGTTAGGTAATATTAGGCTCCTCACTCCCAACGTGGACAAGCCACAATCAAACAAGGCTAGAAACAGCAAATTGCAGAATGCAGAATAATGAATTCAGAATCTAGAAGGATGGAAGCGCTGTGCGCTGGCAATGATTTAAAAAGACCACTGAATAATGCCGGAGCGAAGCGACTCATTCCTTCGACATTCGATATTCTACATTCTGAAATCATCATTCGCTTTTTGTTCTTTGAAAGGTGTGCGTTTTACTGTCATTTGAACTTGTAAGTGACTAACTTATAACGAATAAGCAACATGAACCCATACAATCCTGGTGCAGGCGTTCCACCGCCTGAACTGGCTGGGCGTGAGGATATTCTTGCAAAAGCCAGGAATACCATCGAAAGGACAAAGAGAGGCTATGCTGCCAAGAGCCTTATTATGCTCGGCCTCCGTGGCGTCGGGAAGACGGTCCTCTTAAATCGAATTGAACAGATGTCTGAAACGGCTGGTTGCCGGACCGCAATTTTTGAAGTCGATGCAAACCGACCCCTGCCAGAGTTGTTGACGCAGCAACTTCACCGGCTGTTACTTAAAATTGACCGTCGCAAACGTGTTGCCAGGGAAGTGCTCAAGGCCTTCAATATGCTGCACAATTTCGCTAGCGCTTTCAGGGTCGGTATAGGTGATTTTGATATCAGCTTCTCTGACGAAAAAACAACCGGGGATCTCACGTTAGATTTAACTGACCTGTTCCTCTCAATCGGTGAGGCGGCGGAATCTCGTGGAACGGTTGCGGTGATTCTCATTGACGAAATACAGTACATGGCAAAAAGTGACTTGGGTGCTGTAATTATGGCATTCCACAAAATATCCCAACGGCAATTGCCCTTGTTGCTTTTCGGTGCCGGGTTACCCCAACTTGCTCGGCTGGCCGGCGAAGCCAAATCGTATGCAGAACGCCTGTTTGACTATTTGGAAATCGACCGGCTGGACATGAAGGGCGCCCACGCGGCATTGGTAGAGCCAGCCAAAAGGGAATCAGTGGAATTTGAAGCGGATGCGCTGCAAAAGATTATGATAGAAACAGACAGGTATCCTTTCTTTCTT
Source organism: uncultured Desulfobacterales bacterium (assembly GCA_964633115.1). Taxonomy (GTDB): domain Bacteria; phylum Desulfobacterota; class Desulfobacteria; order Desulfobacterales; family B30-G6; genus B30-G6. The sequence continues at coordinate 5,261 of CAZWEO010000146.1, read as the reverse complement.
CAAGTTTGGGGATCATATGCTTGGGAGATTGCATCAGCATCCCCCATAAAAACTGTCGATGTCAAGATTGCAACCCAGCGGGCTATAGAAGCACTAGACCAAGGATTTTTTAAAATACGGTTTGATCGTCTAACCGAGCGGCAACAAGGTTATGCGTTAGCTTTGGCAAGTTTTGGTTCATCTCCAGCGTCATCTACCGCTGTGGCCAATAAGATGGGAATAACTGTTAAACAAGCCGCCCCGATAAGAGATGAGGTGATAAAAAAGGGCATGGCCTATAGCCCTAATCGGGGACTTGTAGCTTTCACAGTTCCAAAATTTGATGAATATTTAAATCGTAGGCATCTGAATACATCATAAATCATTTCATGAAACTTGGCTACTACCAGTATCGGCCCGAGTTCGGCGCACCCCGGCGAAACCTGGAAAAGATTCAAGACGCACTCCATGGCGTTGATGCGGATATTATTGTATTGCCCGAGCTTGCATTTACAGGCTACTTTTTCGAAAATCGGGATGAGTTATGCCAATTAGCTGAGGATGTCTCCGAATCGCCCACCTTAGAGGGGCTTACAAAGCTTTGTCGAAACAGCGGTTTCCATATCATCACGGGCTTTGCAGAGCGATATGGAGAACGACTCTATAATTCTGCCCTGGTGGTGGGACCATCGGGGCTTCTCCATAGTTACCGCAAGCTCCATCTTTTCAATACCGAAAAGGAGTATTTTGATCCCGGCGACACGCCGCTTAGCACTATTGAGATATGCGACACAACTGTAGGCGTGATGATCTGTTTTGACTGGGTGTTCCCGGAGGTGGCCCGCACCCTCGCCCTGCTTGGCGCCGACATCCTGTGCCATCCCTCGAACCTGGTTTTAACATATTGCCAACAAGCCATGCGAACACGCTCGCTTGAAAATGCGGTCTATTCCATTACGGCGAATCGGATTGGCAGAGAGAAACGACCGCGGGGCGAACTAACATTCACAGGGCAAAGCCAAATCGTGGGGCCCAAAGGGGATGCTATTAAAAGTTCAAGCGCCGATGATGAGGCCGTTGTTATTTGCGAGATCGACGTTTCTGCAGCCCAGAATAAACTAATTACCGAGAATAACGATCTGTTTCTGGACCGGAGACCAGAGCATTATCGATCCATTGTCCAACCTCCTGTATATTCAAAAGCCAAATAGCGGACACACCTTGATGGCATATTCGTATCAAGTTGGTTCTTGATTTAATTTCTGAATTTGACACTTTCCTAACAGCGTGCTACATTGTCTTACATGAACACACTAACAATCAGAATACCAGATGATTTGAGATCTGACCTTCAAAAAATCAGCCAGGATCAGAATAAGCCAATTAGCGATGTTGTGCGCGAGTCGATCCGGCGTTATGTGGCTGCAGAAAGGTTTCGAGCAGTGCGCAAAAAGGTTCTTCCTTTTGCCGAGGCTCAAGGTTTATTAACGGATGAAGATGTTTTCAATGCCATTTCATGAAAATCGTCCTTGACGCCAACGTCGTAATAGCGGCATTTGCGGCCCGTGGGCTCTGCGAATCCATCTTCGAGTTATGCCTTCACGAACACCACATTCTTCTGAGTCAAGGGCTGCTTGATGAAATTCTGCGAAATCTTCGCCGAAAGATCAAACTTCCCCAAATCATTGTTGCTGAAATCCAAGGTCTTCTCATCGAATATGCAACCATGGAGGTGCCGGTAGACCTCCCGTCTGATATTTGTCGCGATCCCAACGACGTGGAAATTTTGGGGTTGGCCATGGCAGGTCAGGCTGATTGCATTGTGACCGGGGATCAGGATCTTCTGGTGCTAAAGGAATTTCGTAAGATTCCGATCGTGACACCAAGAGCCTTTTCCAATCTTTTAAACCAAAAAGGGAAAAAGTGATATGGGCTTGAAATTCAGCGACATTGAAATGGCTTTCGAGTTTGTCAGCTCCGCTCCCATGACTGCCCACAGCGCCATCCTGTGTACGGATACTGGTGAAATATATTACTCTTCAGATGGTGTCGGGAAAATCAAATCAAGTTTATTGAATAAAGGGGCAACACAAAGGATTTAGTGTTATGGACTTAGAATTCAAAGATCAATTTTTGCACTTATGGAAGAAAGCTTTCTGATCACCAAGAGTTGGACCAAAGTCCAAAAAAGGATATCATGAAAATTGATTGCAAATCCATCTCATTGCCAATCAGTTTCTTTATGTTTTTTAACTTGAGTTATAGTTTTGCAGGCCAGTTGCAATCAAATACGCCCAAGCTTCGATCTCCATTTGACGTGGCTCAACTCGCCGGTCGAATCGAGGATTCGCGCTTAGTTGAATGCTCCGGCATGGATACCTCATCGGCGACGAGCAATCTTATCTGGGCTATCAATGATAGTGGTGATGGCCCCTTTATATATGCCTTGCGTTATGACGGAAGCAGCATGGGGCGTTTGCGGGTTATAGGCGCGAATAACCGTGATTGGGAGGGACTGGATACCTTTATGTGGCAAAACCGTCCCATGATATTAATTGCAGATTTTGGAGATAATCAGGAAAAGTATGCATCCCATATCTTATACATCATTGAAGAACCCCGATGTGATGACCAAGGTTTTACAGACGACGCTGTTGTGGAAATAGCTTGGCGAATCGAATTTTCCTATCCGGGTCGGAATCACGATGCTGAAGGGGTGGCTGTGGATGTGGAAAGCGGTAAAGTCCTGATACTGACCAAACGCGACAACCCACCTGTGCTATATGAATTGCCTCTAATCCCACAAAAAGATCATGCGGTTGCGAAGAAGATCACGACAGTAGCGCACATCCCTCCCCCAACGACTGAAGACTCTCGCCAAAAACATGGAAAATATCGTTCCCAGCCAACTGCGCTGGACATTTCGCCAGATGGTAGCCAAGCTGTGGTGCTGACATATAAGCACGCCTACTTATATACTCGTCAAAACAGTTACGCGTGGTCGGAGGTATTTAATGAACATCCAACCACAATCGCCTTGCCGCTGCCTGAAGATTTCATTGACTTGCGTCAACGGGAAGCTATCTGCTTTACGCCCGATGGAAAATCTCTGATAGTAACCTCCGAGGGTAGTGCCGTTGGAATATATGTATTGAATCCCCGACGATGAGTCTCATGATTTGGCCTAGTATTTTGGGGACGCCCTTATTTTGGGGACGCCCTTGAATTCTTTTACTTTAAGTTTAAGTTAAAAAATTCAAGAACGTTATATAATAGAATAACAAGAGTCCCTAATTGCCACAAAAGCCGCAACCCGTTTGGGTTGCGGCTTCTATTTTCTTTGGTGGCGATGCAGGCCATCAAAATATATCGCCAAACTATTGATATCATTCTATTTAATAGATTTCCAAAACTATGATTTCCCCCAAAGTTACCCAAAAAAATTATTGTCATCGCTTCGCAATGGAGCGAGAGAAAGAACGTTTTCCCACCTCGAAAAAGATTTATATGGATGAATAGAAATCCCGAAATCCTTCTCGTAAATCGGGTTCCAGGTTTTAGCTGACATTTCTATTGATTTCATTTTGAAAAACAGCCTTTCCACACACATACGATGAAATCTGCAGTAAAATACGACTCCATTCCAGTTGACCTTGCCGGCCATATTTGACATCCTTATTCATCCATCCTGTTTATCTTCACAAGGAGCACTCATGACATTTACAAAAGCAGATCTCATCAATTCTATCCGGCCCCAGAACGGGCTTACAGTAAATCAAAGCACTGAGTTCGTAGAAACTATCATCAACACCATGAAGAATACCCTTTCATCAGGCGAAGACTTTCTGATCAGTGGGTTTGGCAAATTCTGTGTTAAGGGAAAATCGGAACGCAGGGGTAGGAACCCAGCCACTGGAGGCGATCACATTTTGCCGGCCAGACGTGTTGTGACGTTCAAGTGTTCCGGCAAGCTGAGGGAACGGATTAATGAATAGAGATACGATCATTTGCATATTCTGTGGCGGCAAAGCAAATATCAAGAAACAGAGCAATAATAAGATCGTCTCTTGCCCTCAGTGTAAGCGTGAAACTGAATTGGATGAATACCAAGCTATATTTGATAAATGGATGGGTGATATACGCAAGGAGGCTTAATGAAAGAAATATTCCCAGAGCCAATCAAAAAACTGCCCGAAGCATACATGCCCTTTGAAGGCGTTAAAGCCTTTCTATCACAATCTGATACACACCAGATCGTATTCACCCACTTTACTGAAGACATGACTGTTTGTCTGGAGTGTGAGTTGGTTCAGGGGGACAAGGTTCAAAAATGCGGGTAATGTGGCACTGGGCTGAGTAGTACATCTCATTAGAGGAAGGATAGAAAAGGTATGATAGATAGGCTAACAATTAGAGAGAAACTTCTTGAATTGGAAAAACTCCGACCAGAACTATTAGAAGAAGCGATGAAATATCTCGATTATCTTATTCATCGTGAAAAAGAGAACCAGGATGTATTAAGGGTTTATGACACAAACGACGTTAAGATCGTTTCTGATGAATAGAATCCTTGTACATGATTGTCATTATTCAGGATAATGCCTAGGGTAAATGAATTTTACTCCAAATTCTGATACATCTGACCAGACAACTTCCGCGTTTTTTACTTCTTTATGGCTATTGTCCATAATGGTCATACGTATCTTTTTGCCCTTGGGCAAGTCGAGTTGCCTGTTAATTTTAACACTTGCACCGTAATGGCCTATGATTTGTAGCGTTCCATTATAGTCAAATTCATCCACTGAAAAATCAATATCGTTACAGCAACACGTTGTTCTTGAGGCTTCTATTTTTTTCATAGGAAGACTCCTATGCTAAATTTTTTAGATCAAGACCATTGGCGAAGATTAGGAAATATTATGCTACATTGTGGTATTTAAATAGTCAAGGATTATTTGGTTAAAATTCAATTTCGTTAAATGATTTATTAGCGTAGTCTTTAGTTTCGTCATTAATTTTCCTGACCACAAGATATTGGGTCTGAAGGTTCAGTAAAAATTGTTAATCTCGTTGTTTTTTCCTGCCTTGATATGTACAGGCCAATTTTTATATCTGGTATTTTATCAAACTAGTAATAATCTCAATTTAGTATCTCTTTGATTGGAGTTGTGATATTTTGTGAAGCACTAAAACTGAAATTAGTTGTCATAGTGATACAAGTTCAAATCCAATGCCGTTAACTTAACCAATTGGTTTATAGGCTGGGAAGAATTTTCTTGCCG
>CAZWEO010000145.1:0-11096 GCA_964633115.1 uncultured Desulfobacterales bacterium | reverse complement strand
TCAACTTTACTTGGCGCTTTTACTGCATCGCAACTCAATACTCGCTTGTTTTGGGGTTAGTATGCTGCCGGCTGCATGCCCAGAGATAAAAGGGCTTGAGATTGCAGCCTATTCCATGTCAGCGCAAGAAGTTGGTGGCGATTTTTACGACTTTATCGATATGGGTGAGGATAAAGTGGGCATGCTCATCGGCGATGTAACCGGGAAAAGTGTTTCCGGTGCCCTTGTTATGTCAGCGTCCCGAAGTGTTTTCCGCATGCTTTCTGAAGAGGATCGCAAGGTGGCCGATATCATGATGCGGGCCAATCGCAGAATCAAAAAGGATGTAAAAAGCGGTATGTTTGTGGCCTTGCTTTATGCCGTGGCAGATGTGCGGGAAAAATCGATTGCCCTATGCAGCGCCGGACAAACTCAGCCCGTCTATATTCCGGCAGGATCTGAAGAAGTAAGTCTGATTGAGACCCAAGGAGACACATTTCCTTTGGGCATTCTCGAAGATGTGGAATATGTTGACACCCGCCTAAATTTAGGTCCAGGTGACAAGATTGTTTTCTACACCGACGGCATTGTCGAGGCCATGAACACAGATGAAGAGATGTTTGGATTCGAGCGCTTAATGGAGGTTCTGCAAGCAGCACGTCATCATGATGTAACATCTGTAATGAATGAAACCATTGAACGCGTCAATGCCTTCGCCGGAGATAAACCGCAGCATGATGACATTACGATTATTGTGCTGGGTGTAGCATCATAATTTTCAATAAAGCGCCCTTCTGAGATGAGATCTATAGTGGTTGGCATCAGGCAGTAAAATTGATTCAAGATATCTCATGGACCGGTCGATAGCAACCGCGTATAGATTCGTATTTACATTCCAGCGAGCGTTAAAGTGGTTTTTCAAAAAGCTCATTACATCGTCTAATTCACTTTTGAGACGTGCATGCATTTGTTCGTTAAATATTATTGAATCTCGGATCAGATCAAGCTCACATTCATAGTTGCCAATACCAGTTTCTCGAAATTCACGATATAAATGGGGTAGTTTCTCGAGGTAGGTTCGGTCGGCAGTTTGGGCCAGTAAGTCGGCTGCGGCCATCATATTGCCGAGTAATTGATGTGTTTTTGATAAATCGGACGGTATGCCGGAAGCAATTTCATGTTCGGTGCACAGAATGATCTTTGCGGTTTGCGAAATTTGATTTTTTAGAAAGCCATTCTGTGTCAGACAATGCGTCATGAAATCTACGCTCCGACTTACATGTATGGGGGCCAACTGGGCACCACTAATAAGGCTGTCTGAATCCTTAAGCACGTAGCCGGTATCGTGCATGAGGGCAGCAATTAAACCCATTGTGACATCGGTTTCTGAGAATTTTTTTCCAGCAATATGGGCACCGTGAATGAATCTGGCCATAGCCAGAAAAACATCGGTGGTATGCTGAAGGTTGTGGTAGGGCGTATCACAGGCTTCATAACCGGAATATCTGCCCTGAAACAAGGACACAACATCGTCAAAGACAGCGGCCAGTAAGGATGAATCTTCCTGGCCGAACATGTCCCCAAAAATAAGTTTAACTTCTTCAAAAACAGAGTTGGGACTATTCATGTTTACCAGGAGGGATAGTTGCTGAGAGGCGTGTTTGTCTTGATTCCGGTCGGACAGCATATTTGTCTTATACTAAATATATCGTACAATGGCAATTCCTTAGAGCCTAAACTGAGCATTTCAAAGAATTGTAAAGAAGGATTCTGAAAATGGTGGACGCATTACAAAAGAAGAATAAAATGGATGACACCAGCTTCAACAAAAGTCTGTTTCACCTTAAAACGTTGTGCGATGTCAGTCACGTTTTACTTGAGCAGGAGAATATCGACAGCACATTGCGAAATTTTTTGCTAATGACCATGGGCAGCTTTGGCACTGTGGAAGGTTTTGCATTTATGCATGAAGAAAATGCCTTAATCCCTGAAAAATTAATAACAGTCGGTCTTGATGACGATACATCTGCTCAGATTGAAAAAGGATGCAACAAATTGTTAGTCACTTATGATTACACCCCGTCAATGGAAAAATTAAGCCATAGAAAACGGTCGCAGTTTTTTCCTGCAACCATCAATTATGTCTCGGTCTTCAATATAGCTTACGCTTGCAATGGCATTTTGGGATTAGGCCCCAAGATTGTGGGAGAACCCTACAATGATGATGAATTGGAACTCTTGGAAACGTTGATCATCAACCTGTCTACCAAATTGAAAAATGTTCGATCGACCGAAGCATTGAAATCAGCATTCGAAGAAGTCAGCAGTATCAACCAGGCTAAAACAAAGGTTATCAATCACCTATCACATGAGCTAAAAACACCCATATCTCTGCTGGTGTCTGCCATGTCACTTCTGCGGGGGCGTTTATCGAGTCTACCCCAAAACAAATGGATAAAGACATATGAGCGGGCGGAAAGAAGCTTAAAACGCCTATCAAAAATCCAGCGAGGTGTAGAAGATATCATGCAAGATCGGGAAAGCAATCATCATCGTATGGCGACAAGCTTGATGCATGATTGTACCGATGTTTTAGAGAGCCTGGTTGAAGAGCAAATAGCAGATAGCGGCGCTATGGAAAGAATTAAAACAAGGATCGATGAATTATACCAACCAGAAGGCTTGATGTCAGAACCGTTAATTCTGGGTAATCATGTCAGAGATATTTTAAAAATAATTGAGAGTCAGATTACCCACAGAAACATTGAATTCAATCTTGGTCTGGAATCGTCAAGCCAGATTGGTATTCCCAAGCGGATTCTAGATGCTATTGTGGTTGGGCTTGTTAAAAACGCTGTAGAGAATACACCCGACGAAGGCCGAATTGATATATCTGTCCGTGGAACCTACCGAAGTGTCAATCTGACGATTCAGGACTATGGAACTGGCATTGCAACTGAGGATTTAAAATACATTTTTACCGGATTTTATCCGACTCAATCCACAGATGAATATTCAACTCGAAAGCCGTATGATTTCAATGCTGGCGGAAAGGGTACGGATCTCATGCGTATCAAAATATTTTCCGAACGCTATGGATTTAAAATTGATACGACATCCACACGATGCGAGCATATTATGACTACCAAGGAAACCTGCCCTGGTAAAATATCCATTTGTAATGCCTGCCAAAAACCTGAAGATTGCCATGCATCTGGTATGACAAGCTTCACCATCATATTTCCCGCTACAAAATGAATAAAGAATTTGTTGACTTGATGTGAAAGGGGGACATTAACTCAGAGTTGTGAACGTTCTGCACGAACATCCAGCATTAAGTCCCGTATTATTTGCGTGTCGCCTAAAATCCCTATTCCAGCCATCGAAGAAAAATGCCGGCAGATACGATATGATAAATCCGGGAATCAATTTTTTTTTGTTGGTAAACATCATCAGGCCTCACAACCTGTACTACTTTTTGACAATTGAGAAGCTTTGAAAAGCGCTGCAAAGATTTGGATAAATTTAAATCATTGAGTTTAATTTCAACCATTAACCATGGTTTGTTTCCTTTCGTAATCAGGGCATCAACTTCACGTTTTTCGCGATCTCTCACATACCAGAGCCTGTATTCTCCCAGACCAAAGTCTGTCCAGGCATGGCAGGTTTTCAATAGGTGGGACATGATGAAATTTTCAAATCGTGCGGCCTCATCCTGCACCTCGGACCAATCCCAGAAATAGTATTTCCGTTCACGTTTGATGGCCCGTTGTAAGCGATAGCTGTAGGGTGGCACCCCATATATATAGTATAGACGCTCTAGGGTATGAATCCATCTCCTGATTGTTTCGAAAGCAACCTGCAGATCTTCTGTCAGGGAATTGAGGGACAATGGAGAGGCAATACGGGGATTGAGGAGTCTAACAAGGTGTTCTAGCCGATCCACATCTTCAATTCGGGTTAAATCTCGAACATCTTCATGCGTTATCAATTCGCGCCTGGATCGGATCCATCTCGTATGGAATGATTTGTTTTGTTTTATAAACGGTTCTGGGAACCCACCGAACGTTAGTAAAGTATCAATACTTTCATTGTGCAGATCTCCGCTGGTGAAAGTCTCCCACGCCAGATCCGGATTCGGAATTTCATTTTCACTGCCGAAGTCATTGAATTCACATAAAGAAAAGGGGTGCATGCGATAAAGGAAATAACGTCCCAGCAAACTGTCGCTGCCCTTTTGGAATAAATCCAGGCGACCACTGCCGGTAACCCATATACTTGTCTCGTCTCTGAATTCATCATAAAAACCTTTTAGCCAGGCTTTGAAACGGCGCATTTTATGTAGTTCATCAAAGATAATCATTGGTCTTTTTGTTGGTCTGCGCCAATTTGCCAGTAAATCTTCGTGGTTTAATATTTGCTTTCGGTGATTGGTTATATCCCAGTTTAAGTAGAGGCCCCTATCCGGCCAGGTATCTAGCGCCATTTTAGCTATAGTAGTTTTACCCACCTGCCGTGGACCGGAAAGCAAAAGCATCTTTTCCGGTGGATGATGAATTCGGAGTTTTTGTAATAGGGCTCGTTCCATACGACAAAATTACACAATCCTCTGAAAATATCAAGATAATTTCAGGTATGTATCTAAAATTATCAACATCTGCAAGGGGCTATTCTCACACAGAGCATTGAATACACCTATGTGAATGACTCATGTAAAAAATCGTTATCCGAAGCGGATTCTTCACATAATTGTAACGATTTTATTGACAATGATATCTCAGTTCTGTAGGTATCAGCAATCGACACATTTAGTAATATATATGGCTGTAATAATTAAAATAAAATCGCTGCGCGATTTTATTTTGTGAAGCGACTGCGTCGCGTTATAACAATCAAGAAATCTTTTTAAACCGGGACTAATTATTGCCAATTCGTATAGCGATGTTTAGATGTACTAATAATTTATAAACTTTTACTGACAATTTGAATTCATCTTGAGCCGATTCTATCGGCTCAAGATGAATTCAAATTTAAAGGAGGCATCAGCGTGGACGTAATCGTATTACTAAAACAGGTCCCCTCTACGGAATCGATTATTGAGATTGCAGCAGACGGGACATCCATCAAAACCGATGAACTCAAATGGGTCATCAATCCTTATGATGAATTTGCGGTGGAAGAAGCCTTGCGCATCCGCGAAGCCCACGGTGGTACAGTTACCATACTGACTTTGGGACGTGAAAAAGCGAGCGAAGCTGTACGAACGGCTTTGGCCATGGGGGCCGACAAAGGGATTTTAATTACGGATCCGGCCCTGGAAGGTTGTGACAACCTGACAACAGCCAAAATCCTAGCTGCGGCCGCCAAACAGTTACCCTGTGATCTGATCATTGCGGGCCAGCGGGCCGTTGATGACGATGCCTATGCGGTTGGTGCCGCTGTTGCCGAAGCCTTCCGGATCCCCAGTATTGCCATGGTGAACAAGGTGGAAATTGAAGATCAACGCATCCGATGCCATCAGACTATCGATGGCGGCATTGGGGTTGTAGAGGCACCCCTACCGGCACTGATTACCACCCAAAGGGGGCTAAATGAACCCCGCTATGCATCACTGCCGGGAATCATGAAGGCCAAGAAAAAGCCTTTGGATATGCCAAGTTTGGCCGACCTGGGTTTTGAACCCCAATCGCTGACGCAATCCAAAATTAAAATAACCGCTCTCAGTATGCCCCCTGAAAGACAGGGAGGCCTGGTCATTGAGGGGGAAACCCCGCAGGAAAAGGCAGCGGAATTGGTTAGGATACTACATGAGAAGGAAAAAGTAATTTGAATTCACCTTTGCGACCCGATTGAGGATCTTTCCTGAGGTTCATTCGAACTACTCGTCAAAGTCTTTCAGCGTGGGAAGAATTCAAATTTTGGATTAAAATTCTTTATATTTGAAAATAAACCGGAATATTTAACTCCGGGCATAAAAAAAGAGGTGTCATATGCCACAGGGAATTATGGTCGTTACAGAACAGAGTGATACTGTATTTAGAAAAGTTTCTTTTGAAGCGGTAAGCGAGGGCCGGCGGTTGGCACAACAAATAAACTGTCCAGTTACGGCGGTTGTGATGGGATCTGGCGTGGCGGTTGCAGCAGAAGCGCTCCAATCCTATGGTCCCGATCGGATATTGGTTGTTGAAGATCCTCAGCTATCGGAATACCTTACAGATGCCTACACCAATGCTTTGGCCGCAGTTATTACCAAAGAGGATCCCGCAATTGTTTTGTTTGCAGCTTCCGTTCAGGGCAAGGATCTTTCAGCGCGCCTAGCGGCTCGACTTGATGCGCCCCTCGCCAGCGACTGTGTGGCCGTAAATTGTGTTGATGGCAAGTTGACTGCCACGCGGCCGATTTATGGTGGTAAATTATTAGCGGAAGTAGAAATGGAGGCAGAACTCCAACTGCTTTCCCTACGCCCCAATACGTTTGAGATTCAGGAACCCGGTGGGGCAGCCAATGTCGAAACCATGGCAGCTGAAATCGGCGATGTGACCATGACGTTTGTAGAAAAACGTTTGGAATCCGACAAGGTAGATCTGACCGAAGCCAATATCGTCGTATCAGGTGGACGTGGCATGGGCGGCGATGACTATTCGGTAATCGAAACGCTGGCCGATACACTGGGGGCCGCGGTAGGGGCATCGCGTGCGGCGGTGGATGAGGGCTGGCGCCCCCATGCAGACCAGGTAGGCCAAACTGGGAAGGTGGTATCACCAGGTCTTTACTTGGCTTTTGGTATCTCCGGTGCGATTCAACATCTGGCAGGTATGTCCTCGTCTAAAGTGATTGTGGCGATCAACAAAGACCCCGAGGCACCCATTTTTGCTAAAGCGGATTATGCCATTGTAGGTGATTTGTTTGAGCTTGTGCCCCATATCAACGCAGAGATTAAAAAGCTTTCCATATGATTTTTCATGTGGCCAGTTTGGGCTGTGCCCGTAATTCAGTAGACAGCGAAACCATGGCCGGCCGCCTGCTTGCATCCGGCCATGAGCAAACCTCCGATCCTGCCGAAGCAGGTGTTATTATTGTCAACACTTGCAGCTTTATTGAACCAGCGATCAACGAATCCATCGATACCATTCTCGAACTTGCCAACTATAAACAGCGTGGCAGTTGCGAACGCATTATCGTCACCGGCTGCCTTCCGGAACGTTTTCGCGAGGAGATCGCCACGAGCTTACCTGAAGTTGACGTGTTTCTAGGAACCGGCGCCTATGACCGGATAGTTGAAACCATAACTCCCCAGGACAAACAACCTCGCTGCATTCTACCCGATCCGGATACACTGCCGGGTATCAAAGATATTCAACCCAGAGCAGTACATCCGGCCCCCATGGCATATCTTAAAATCGCTGAGGGATGCGATCGGCACTGCACCTATTGCATTATTCCCAAACTGCGCGGCAAGCAGAAGAGTCGCCCCATCAAAACGATTGTTCAGGAAGCCACTAAATTGGTCCGATCGGGTGTTAAGGAATTGGTTCTGGTTGCGCAGGAATCGAGCGCATTTGGAAAGGATTTGGGGCTACAGAGTGGTCTTTCTCAATTGTTACAATCGCTTGCGGCCATCTCATCAGACATCTGGATTCGCGTTCTTTATGGACATCCGGACAGCCTAGATGATGTCACAATCCAGACCATGGATAGCGCTGACAATATATGTCCTTATTTTGATATACCCATTCAGCATGCCAGTGACCGGATATTGAAGCGAATGGGGCGTCAATACCGACAGGCTGATCTGTTGCGATTATTTGACCGGATCCGTTCAATAGCTACCAATGCCTGTTTGAGAACAACGGTGATCGTTGGTTTCCCGGGGGAGACCGATGCTGACTTTGACCTTTTGTATACCAGTATTGAGAAAATTCAATTTGACCATCTCGGGGTTTTTCTCTATTCTGATTCAGAAGATTTGGCCTCACACCATTTAAGTAATCATGTTTCGGAGAAAGTGGCCCAAAAGCGTTACGACGCGATGATGTCACGGCAAAGGGATATATCGACCCAGAATAATACGAAATATTTAGATCAGGCACTGCCAGTATTAATTGAAGAAAACCCGGAAACAGGTTTGTACATCGGGAGAACCGCTTTTCAGGCCCCTGAAGTCGATGGCCTTACGTTTGTACACACGGACAACTTGGTCATTGGCAGGTTTGCCAATGTTGTCATCACAGATACCTTGGCTTATGATTTGACCGCAGAGGTAAGATAGTGGATTTGAAACAAAGAATTCTCGCATTGGTCAAAGATGATCTTGAAGCCATTGAGAAGGCGCTTAAGGATAATTTGCACCCCAACTTTGAATTGGTATCCCAGGTGGCAAACCATATCCTTTTCAGTGGTGGCAAACGCTTGCGCCCCTTGTTGATGGTGCTATCTGCGCGGCTTTGCGGTTACAATGGCGATTATGATAAAACGTTCTCGGTGATATTTGAATACCTGCATGCGGCGACGCTCCTGCATGACGACCTGGTGGACGATGCCAGCATGCGCAGAGGGGCACCTGCCGCCCATACTGTCTATGGAAACGAAACGGCCGTACTGGTAGGTGATTTTTTGTTAGCACGTGGTCTATCCATTGCCGCCGACACTGGTGAACCCAGAATAATTAAAATCATATCAGAGATCACGGAGAGCATGTCCCAGGGCGAGATCCATCAGCTCGATCGAAAGGGCAAACTGGATTTGTCTGAAACGGAATATATGGACATCATCCGGTCCAAAACAGCTGTTCTGTTTCAAGGGGCCTGCCGTATCAGTGCCATTCTTGCCGGGGCATCCCAGGAAAAGGAAAGCCTGTTGGCGAGCTACGGGTACCACCTGGGAATGGCCTTTCAAATGGTGGACGATCTACTTGATTATACATTTGATTCCATCGCACTGGGGAAAAACGTGGGTGCCGATCTGCGCGAGGGCAAGTTGACACTTCCGGTCATCAAGGCGTTAAATGAGGCCGCACCTGATGACCGAGCGTTAATGCAGACAATCATTCAGAATTCAGGATTTACCGAAAAGGATTTTAAATGGCTGGCGGAAAAGATAGTAAGCTACGGCGGAATCAAGTATGCACGTGAAACCGCATCAAACCATATCAGGAATGCCCGCCAAGCCTTGGAGACCTTCGCGACATCCCCGACCAAGGATATCCTAAATGATATCGCCGAATATGCGTTTGAACGAAAGTACTGATGACTTCCCATGCATACGTGCCCAGAGAGCCACTTTCTGGGCCTCCCTTTGGGCAAGGTATGCTGGAATGTTAATAAGAAATCGCGGTGGGCTGGCCATGAATCGGGTGAAAAACTCTGCTTTTCGCCCGATTCAAGCGATTTTTTTACTCTGCTTTGAACCATTTAAAATTTGTATTAGTCTAGCAAAGCCATGAAAAATTGATTGGGGAGAGGTATTGAACATATGGATATAATGATGAGATCCCAGAAATATTTGAGTCTTGGATTATTAATGAGCCTGATGATTGTATTCATGGGCGGCATTGGAATTGCCCAAGAAGACGAAACCATCCGCGTTGTGGATGTGGTGGGGTCTGGTGCTATCCAGGGTGATGATATGGCTTTTGCCAGAACCCAGGCAATCTTGAATGCGCTGGTATCGGCAGTTGCCAGTGTAACCACGGAACTTAGGCCATTGAATCAACAAGTGGATCAATTTACACTATTTAATGAGCTTTTTTATGATCAGACTGACAGTTTTATTCAAGATTACAAAGTGTTGACCGAAAGTATGTCCGCGGGCACTTATCGCGCCATTGTGCAGGTCACTGTAAGAAGGGATAAGATCAAAGAAACCCTTATGGCCGCCAATTTGATTGTTGAAGAGCGTGTCATGCCCAAGGTCCTTTTTTATTTGGCGGAAAAGAAAGTTGAGGATATCCTACCGATTTATTGGTGGGGCGAAGATCTTGTCTTTGTTGTGCCTTCATCGGAGGAAGCTATGGCACAAGTATTGGCGGATGAGGGCATGAAAATCATCAGTCATGCCGGATTTACAGAAGCCGTAAACTATCCGCTCACGGTTCCAGCAGCAGATGCCATTGAGTTGGGTAAACATATGGCTGCCGATATCGTTATAATCGGTACAGCCACGGCGCAAAAAACAACCAATGTAATGGATGGCAATGTTAAGTCATTTAAAGGCGCAGTTGAGGTCAAAGCATTTCGGACCGAGACCGGAAAGGAGATTGCCTTTGCAGCCAGAACTGCGGTTTCTGCCAATGAAGATGAAATCGTGGGCGGCCGCGAATCTTTGTTCAATGCCGGGTTGCTGGTGGGCCAGGAAATGGTCTTGCAAATCGCATCGGCCTGGGAAAATGAGGCCAATCTTCAATCGCTTGTGGAAATTAAAATTCATGGTACCAGCGAACTGGCCAATTTTATTAAATTCCGTAAAGCGCTCGGAAAGATACCCGGGGTAACGGCAATCCATATTAAAGTTATGAAGGTCGATGAATCGATCATCACGGTTGACTATGATGGAACAGCGCAGGCTTTGGCTGATGAGTTGCTACTCAAGACATTTGATAATTTTGGCATCGATATTTACGATGTTTCGCCTGGGAATTTAAGTGTTGAGCTGGTTACCGGCTAAATAGTATGAAATTCTAAATCCGAATATCGAAATCCGAGACAAATTCAAATATCAAATGTTCAAATGAACCAAACTTGTTGAATCCATTTTTTGTTACACAGGTTTTTCTTCCCTTCTTGTCCCAGCGTTTTCGGGGGCGGGGATCACCTGATCCACTTTCAAGGCCCGGTTCGTTACCAGCAACGCCTGACGAACAAGCTCTCAGGTAGCGCCAGCTAATAGCATTTGAATGGCAGTACACGTGTTGCTGTTTCACTAGAACCAACCCGGGAAACCAGCTTAAGATCTTCAATCGTAGCGTTACCTGGGTTAGGGATGATTAACGACCGTGCCATATATCATATATGGCACAATGTTCCGTAAAAGTCTAGATTTTTTGTTGATGAAATCAACACCATAGCGCCACAGCGTCAATCTTTAGTTGGATTTTATAACTACCTGTAAACATAGTATAA
>CAZWEO010000144.1:0-11160 GCA_964633115.1 uncultured Desulfobacterales bacterium | reverse complement strand
GGTACGATTTTGGTTGAATTGTAAAGCCAAAAATAATTAAAAGCGCATCCCCTTTCTTGATTCGCCTTCGTTATAATACCCCGTAGCTTGCTGCAGGGAGCTTCAATAGAAATTTCATTGTTGGCGGAAAAATTTTCCCACAGTGAAGTCACTTGTCTATTAAAATGAGACGGTGCTCATTTTTAACTATCTGTTATAGTTGATTTAAAGCCATCCTGATAACTCATCACCGCTATTGGCACGCAGCTTGCTTTATCATCCTATTAGCTAGTTGTGTGTCCCAAATCGGTAAATCAAAATGAATGTGGGCAGCTAAAGAACGACAACATCAAATCGTTTAAAGCTCAGAGCAACCAACATGTTAAATAGAGCGGGGAAAAATAATATTTCTGACATATGGCACGTCGAAGGAACCAATGATATATTTGAACCACAACAACGGAAAGCCACTCATTGGTCAGTTTCGATGTCAGATCTTATGATGACCATGTTTATTCTGTTCGCAGTGCTTTTTGCCTACCATGTTTCTAAAGAAGGCGTTTTTGCTACCCAGAACCTGACTCCTGTTGAGAGCATCACAATACGACCCCCGCCGCAGGAGAACATAAAATCCACACCGCCCATTCCCCACGCGAGTATCTCTGAACTTTTTAATACGAGCAAACGAACATTGGGGCAGGAGACACTTGATGAAATTGCCTCCGTGAAATTGATCAGAGATAGTGCTGTCATGATCGTTCTTCCTGGTGATGTGCTTTTTGACTCTGGTCGGGCTGAGTTAAAATCACAGAATTCAAGCTCTTTAAGAAAAGTGGCAGCGATCATTAAGAGCACGCCTTATGTTATTAATATTATAGGGCATACTGATAATGTGCCCATCAAAAATGACAGGTTCTCTTCAAATTGGGAATTGTCTACTGCCAGAGCATGTGTCACGGCCGATTATTTAATTCATCAAATGGGCATTGACCCGACGCGTATCTATGCAGCCGGGCATGCAGAAAATAAACCGATTCGGTCCAACAAGACTGCAAAGGGGCGTGCAGCCAACCGTCGTGTAGAAATTATAATCTCGAAAGAGAAACCGTATTTGGTCTCGAACAATTTAACCTCACGCCCTGTCCGGAATTAATGCAACACCTAAACTGGATTAAAAGTTTTGATTGCCTAAAGAATATATGAGGAAACAATGAATAACAGAAGGATAATTGGGCTCGTCTGTTGTGGTTTCATCCTTTTTATTGGATTTATTTTACAGGGAAACCTCGGTCTCTACCTTAATCTTGCCGCCCTTTGCATTGTTGTGGGTGGGGCTCTGTGTGCGACGCTAATAAGTTTCAAGCTCGAACGGCTCATAATTCTTTATAAAATGTTGAAAAGCGTTCAACAGAAGACCATCAAGACTCCAAATGAAATCGTGGAAATTCTGATCGACCTTTCTGTCAAACGCAGGATTAGAGGTCTGCTCTCCTTGGAGGAGGATGAGGGAGAAACTTCTATTCTGTTTCTAAGAAGAGCACTCGGCTATCTCGTGGACGGGTATCCGGCGAAAGAAATCCAAGAAATTTTAGAAACTGAAATGATGTTTTTCAAGCTTCGGCGCGATGAGTCTGAACGAATGTTGAGAACAGTTGCCGATGTTTGCCCCTCCTTCGGTCTTGTTGGAAGTGTTGTCGGCTTGATTGGTATGCTTTCTGGCATAGAAGATTCAGCCATTATTCTTTCCACAATTCCTATCGCTTTAAGTTCTACACTCTACGGCATTCTTATTGCCAATCTATTCCTACTGCCTTTTGCAGCCAATATTGCCGAAAGTACACAACGTGAGCTTTTGCTGCAGAAAATGATTCTTGAAGGTGTATTGGCCATTGAAAAACAATCCAATACCAGAATGCTAGAAAATCGGCTCAAGTCTTTTCTAACGCCGTCTTCCAGAAATGTCACCTTGGTCTCGCTTGAAAAAATTAGGGCGAAATTAAAAAGGTACAGGGTTGTCGATTTACAGGGTCGTAATCCTGACGTGAAGACGCCGGCAATGGCAGATAACATTTGATATTCGCATAGATATCGCGCTTAACTTAGGTTCTCTACTTGGTCAGCAATATTTCTTGCCTGATAATTTCACGAAAAAAAGTAAACGTATCTTGCGAATTTAAAATGCTGACATGATTCTCATTAAATCCATAAACACGAATTGCCTCCTGCTGAGCGCGGTTGTCCAGCATACTTTTCAATGTTACCACGCCATCTGTGTTGTGGTCTAGCGAATTGGGTTTGCCCTGGTAACCAAATAACAGGTAGTGGCGAACGAGTTCCGGCAACTTGTGTTCATACAAAGAGGTAATAAAATAGCTATCAGTGGCGATATCTCTCCAGGATGCAACCTTAATCGGTGATTTTTGTGCTCCCAACTTGGCAGATTCCACACCCCCCCAAGGCGCAGAAAGTGAAACAAACAGCTTAATATAGGGAAAATTCTTTTTGGAATGAATTAACAAAGAGCGCGTTACAAGCGCACCCATACTGTGGGCGACGATTACCAACTGCTTCAAATCGTATTTGGTTTTAAGTTCCTGGATTTTTGAAGCCAGAATTTTGGCGCTAAATTCAAGTGACAATCCCGATGGATAATAAAAAAACCAAGGTTGGTAAGCAGCTCGCTCTATGTTTTCCACGAAATATTTCCAATCGGCTGGCGCGCCACCAGACCCGTGGATAAAAAGAATTGGAATTTTTGCCTGATTATAGGGTTCAACAAACCAGATGTTGGCACCCATTCGCTTTAGAAAATGATAGGGCTTTACATAGCCGAGGCCAACGTGTGTGCGCCGGTCAAAGAGCACACTCGATCTGACAGTCCTTCCGGCTTCGGCCTGATTGACAATTTCTTTTTTGTTTATCTTAATTTTACTCAAATCTGGGATGTTATTCATTTCGCCGGTATCAAGTACCAAATTCAAATCGGTGACAAAATGTTGGCGGGCAGCATTGATAAGATCAGGTGCTCCAAACTGGGCGCTATCTTCGTGAGGATCGTTTCTCTGATTGTCATTTAAATCCTGAAACGCTGCAAGATAGTACATACCGGATGGAACCGGCAGATAAAAGACACCGGGCTGCAAAAGACGCACATGTCCCGCTGCATGGATTTTGCCATTTTGAACATTATAGGCTGTAATGAATATCGGCCCCTGCTTTTTGGGATCGGCGTAGACAAAACCCCCTAAGAGCGAGGCATTAAAATCCAACTCAGTGTTTTGCTTTATTTTAAAGTGAGAACAAGCAGTCAGAATCAAAGCAGCTACTAAGAATAGGACGATATATTGGGGGCAAAATCTGGGTGTTAAATAGCTCATTGTCCGAAATAAAAAAGACATTCTCAAATTTCATGCAAGTTTGTAGATAGTAACTCATTTAACCCAGATACTTGCTTCTTGCAACATAACAAAGCAGAAAGAACACCTATGGTGGTCGGAAGCACATTCCGGAACCACCAAGCAATTGTTTGCTGGTGAAAATAATAATTAGAGTGTTGCTTGTGAGTTTTCGGTTGGGTATGTTTTATATGATGGGACGTACCAGATGAGGGATATTCATCCAATCCAAATCCAACTCAAGAAATGCATGCTATGCAGGATACACTCAGCCTGTTTCACCCCTTGATTCAAAAATGGTTTCAGGATCGTTTTGGAAACCTGACGGATATCCAGACCAAAGCATGGCCCGTGATAGCGGAAGGTGATCATGCCCTCATCACAGCGCCCACAGGTAGTGGTAAAACTCTTACGGCCTTTCTGTGGGCCCTGAATCAATTAATAACCAAGAATCTGCAAAATGGTGCCACCCGGGTGGTCTATGTGTCACCCCTCAAGGCATTAAATAATGATATCCAACGCAATTTGTTGGCGCCTTTAGGTGAGCTGCAGCAGCTATTTGAAGCAAACAATCTGCCATTCCCACAGATCCGTGCATTGACTCGTAGCGGGGACACGCCCCAATCCGAACGGCGGCGCATGCTGCGCCAGCCTCCGGAAATCTTGATTACCACCCCGGAAAGTCTCAATCTTATGTTGAGTTCCAAAGGTGGGCGTTCCATTCTCGGCCAGGTTGCCGTGGTGATCCTGGATGAAATTCATGCCCTGATCAGCGAAAAACGGGGAACCTACCTTATCACCGCAGTGGACCGGCTGGTACTTCTGGCCGGTGAATTTCAACGCATTGCCCTAAGCGCCACAGTGAAACCGCTTGCTACCGCTGCTGCATTTGTGGGTGGCTATTGGATCGAAAATGGAAAAATTGAACCGGCTTATCACCCCCGCAAAGTCGCAATCGTTCAGTCCGATATTGAAAAGCACTACGATCTGACCATCCGTCTGCCTGAGGAAGCCTATACAAAAAATAGTCGGCAGTTGGTGGCCAAAAAGGAAATCTGGGCACCTATTGTCACCGAAATAAAAGGTATCATTGCGGCCAACCGTTCGACACTCATATTTGTCAATAGCCGCAAGTTGTGTGAAAAAATAACTTTTCTGGTGAACGCCGAAGAATCCGTACCGCTGGCCTATGCCCACCACGGATCCCTATCCCGCGAACTCAGATACACCGTGGAGCACAAACTCAAGCAGGGCGAACTCAAAGCCATCGTGGCAACCAATTCCTTGGAGCTGGGTATCGATATCGGCGATTTGGACGCCGTGATTTTAGTACAGTCGCCATCCTCGATCGCCTCAACCCTGCAGCGTCTTGGCCGGGCCGGACACCAGGTATATGCAACCAGTCGGGGCGTCTTGTTTCCCACGCATTCTCACGATTTTTTAGAAGCAGCCGTGTTGGCAAGCGGTGTTAAAGCGCAGGATATTGAAGCAACCCAGCCAATCGAATGTCCCCTGGATGTACTCTCGCAGATAATTATCTCCATGACCGGTACCGAGTCCTGGGATATGGATTATCTTTATGAGACTTTAAAGTGCAGCTGGCCTTACCAGGATCTAATTCGTGAGCAGTATGATCTGGTTTTGAGTATGCTAACCGGTCGCTATGCAGATACGCGCATCCGTGAGCTTAGAGCGCGGGTTTCAATCGATCGCATTGAAAACAGCATTGCCGCCCGAAAGGGTGCCCTGCTAGAATTGTACCGATCCGGGGGTGTGATTCCGGATCGCGGTTACTTCAACCTGCGGCATCTTGAGAACAACGCCAGAATCGGAGAGTTAGACGAGGAATTTGTTTGGGAAGCCCGGGTGGGACAGGTCTTTACCCTGGGAACCCAAAATTGGCGGATCGAACGAATAACGCATAATGACGTGTTGGTCAAACCGGCCGGATCACGCAAGACGGCGCCACCCTTCTGGATCGCCGAATCCATGAACCGGGGTTTTCATTTTTCAGAAAGAATCGGTCTGTTTCTAGAATGGGTTAATGCTAATCTAACCCACAAATTCCTGGCCCAGAAGTTTCAGCAAAACCATAACATGGATTCAGCTTCGGCCCAGGCGCTGGTTCGTTTTCTCGTCCGCCAGCGGGAGAAAACAGGTTGTGATTTACCGCATCGACACCATTTGTTGATTGAAACGGTTATTTCGGGACCTGGTGGTGCACCGGGCCATCAAATTATTCTGCACACCTTTTGGGGAGGACGTGTCAACCGGCCCTATGCCATGGCACTTGAGGCCGCCTGGGAAGATGCGTTTCATCAGAAGCTTGAAACCTATGCAGACAACAACAGCATCTGTATGGTGCTGCCCCACGAAATCGAGGCCGCGGAATTGTTGGTATTGGTTAACCAAAGCCAGGTCACGGCTCTGATTCGTCGGCGGTTAGAGAGCTCCGGTTTTTTTGGCGCCAGGTTCCGGGAATGCGCCGGCCGTGCCCTGCTGATCACCCATCAACGTATGAATCAACGCTTGCCTTTATGGATTAGCCGCCTAAAATCCAAAAAGCTATTTGAATCGGTGGCGGGCTATGATGATTTTCCAATTTTACTGGAAACCTGGCGGACCTGTTTGCAGGACATGTTTGATCTGGACAGCCTGTTGCATATTCTGACTGAGCTGGAATCCGGTGAGATCAGCTGGAGTGCCATCAGCCGTTCTCATCCCAGCCCCATGGGCATGAGTGGATCCTGGCGTCAGATCAACGAATATATGTATCGCGACGACAGCCCCGCACAAACAGCGCAGTCGGCCTTGCGTGAAGATCTGATATCCAGTTTACTAACCTCGCCCGGGTTTCAGCCTGATTTTTCCGAGGATCTAATCATTCAGTTTGAATCCAAGCGCAAGCGGGAGACCAAGGGATATGCGCCCCAGACTCCACGGGAATTATTAGATTGGGTTATCGAACGGGTCATGATTCCAGCCGTGGAATGGGAGCGTCTGCTCACGCAGATGAAGACCGAATATCAATTAAGCGATCAGGATGTTTTGGCGCCATTGGCGGCAAAACTTGCTTGGATAAAGCCGCCAGACGGCCATGCGTCGATTGTCGTCGCCGTGGAAAATATAGGTCGCATCATCCCAGCTCTTTATGGGCAAGATGAGGATTTATTTATTGAGCCTATACTGTCTGATACAGATGAAATTATGAATTTGAAAGCCGGGTTGAATCCGACCGAATCTGAAAATTCGAGTGAAATCAGCCAAGAACGAATGCGTCTCTTGGGCGAATGGTTGTCATTCTATGGCCCCATATCTGAAGCAATGATTCTTGAGAAGACCGGCCTAAAAAAAGAAATTCTGAAAAACACAGTGCAAGATCTGGCCGAAGCCGGCAGTATTCTCAGTGGTTCGTTTGTGATCGGCAGCAAAGCCGAGCAGATCTGTGACAAAGATAATTTTAGCATATTATTGCGCCTGAAACGTCTGGCGGCAGTACCGGTTTTCGATCCCTTACAAATTTCGATTTTACCTTATTATGTCGCCAAGATCCAGGGGTTGACCGGTGGCAACCGGAGTAAAGAGCAGCTCTATCGGTCTCTGGAACAACTTTCATGTTATGTTGCACCAGCCGCCGCATGGGAATCGGAGATCCTGCCTGCAAGAATGGACCAGTATGACACTTCCTGGATGGATACCGCCATGCAAGCCAGCGATATCATGTGGATCGGATGCGGCCACGAAAAGATATCGTTCTGTTTTCAAATGGACTTAGACCTTATACAGCCAGAGTCGGCTGATGTTCCCGATACAATTCCGGATAGTGATGATCATCAATTCGGGCTTGAATCTCTTTTCCCGGATCTAGGTGCTGGTTATGATTTTAGCAGCCTGCTGAGGCGATCAAAATTGTCCCCATCTGATTTGGCGCAGACGCTGTGGAAGACCGTGTGGCGAACTATGGTAGTAAACGATTCGGCCCTAACTCTTCGAAAAGGGATCGAAAATAGATTCATGATTCCGGTGCCTGCCACCGAGGCTAAGAATCTCATTACCGGTCAACCCCGCATTGGCAGACAATCACACCGCCGTGGGGTTCGCGGCCGGATTTCCAAGTGGAAATCCGCACTTCCTTTTTCCGGGTACTGGCGCAGCATTCAAAGAGAAACCTTGGATGCTGATCTGCTGGAGGCAGCCGAACGAACCAAGGAGCGCATTCGCGTGTTGCTGGATCGCTACGGTATTATTTTTAGGGAACTGCTAATACGGGAACAAAAAATTTTTCAATGGGGTCAACTGTTTCGGTCTCTGCGGCTCATGGAATTATCCGGTGAGATTGTAAGCGGCTATTTTTTCAGCGAAATACCCGGACCGCAATTCATGTCGCATAAGGGATTTCAAATTCTGCAACGACTGTCACCAAGTTCCGAGGTATTCTGGCTGCATGCACAGGATCCGGCTTCGTTATGCGGCATTCCATTAAAAAAATTGAAAGATACACTACCCCAACGGCAAGTAGGGACACATCTGGTCTACTGCGGTGATCGTTTGGTGCTGGTTTCACACCGCAAGGGCGCTGACTTGACATTTCATGTGGCAGCCACTGACCCGGATATACAGTCTTATTTGGGGGTCCTGAGACATTTGATCTCGCGTCAATTCATGCCCCGTCGGCAGATTACGGTGGAAACCATTAATGATGAACCGGCCGCCAAAAGTCCCTTTGTGGATGTCCTCAAGATATCATTTGATGTTTTGATGGAGCACAAGAATGTTGTATTGTATCGCAAGCTATAATAATTTTGGAAAAATTATTATTAAGGAGAATTAAATGGAATCTAACCCCAATTCCCTTTGCTAAACTGGATTATCTCTTATATGCCTGGGAACGCGATATCAGCCCGAAGGAAACCGCAGACGTGTTAGAATTATCAGAAGAGGCCGTTCAAAGAGCGTATAAAGATTTTACATCGAAAAATAGGGCTACGGCGCATCTTAGGGCTATGCCAATACATTGGAATAGAAACCGCCGTATGTCGTTTTAAATAGGGCCATCCCATATTGACATGAAAAACGTTGTATACTACCTATTCTGACATGAAAACTATCGAAATCGAAGTTAAATTTTACCTGGAAAATGCAGAGCTTGTTCGTGAAAAGCTCTTGTCCGCCGGGGCCAAATCCAGTGGCCGCATATTTGAAAGCAATATCTGCTTTGATGATGCGCAGGACTGCCTCAAAGCGCAACAATCCCTCTTGAGACTTAGAAAAGATAAAAAAATAACGTTGACTCATAAGTCGAAACCGGATGCCGGCGAGACCGAGTTCAAGGTGCTAAAGGAGCTTGAGGTTGAGGTCAGTGATTTTGATATTATGCTAAGTATTCTTGAAACGCTGGGTTACCACCGAACGTTGGTATATGAAAAATACCGTGAAACTTTAGCCATTGGTAAAACCAAATTATGTATCGATAACATGCCATTTGGCGATTTTATCGAAATCGAGGGCAGCAAAACAGATATCCGTAAATTGGCCCAGGATTTCGGGATGATCTGGGACCGCCGTATTACCGACAACTACCGCTCCATGTTCGAAGTAATCCAGAAGCGTTTGGGGCTCACTTTTTCTGATATTACCTTTGCAAATTTCAATACTGTACAACTGGATATTAAACCATTTTTACCTTTGTTTGAAATTTGAATTCCCCACTGCTTGGCAGCGGCCGCAGTAAACAGCTGTAGATGAATTCAAATTATGGATAAAGATCATATTTTTTGTAAAAGTGCGATGCCGGAATTCGAACGATTTCGGCAAAAATCCCGTAATACCCTATAGCAGCTATACTTGAGCTCCCTGAAAGTCTTGCTGCAGGGATAGGGGTTTTAGTCCTTTGCAATGGAGCGACGGCCTTTCGCCCTGCGGCGAAAGGTACGCGTTATCATAAAATCGTTCTACGATTTTATTCTCAGCCTGAGTAACAACATACAAGGGCTTTTTACATCCGGCGATTTCAATGAAAGAGATCCTAATACTGGCAGATGTGCACGCAAATTATCCTGCCTTAAAAGCCGTTGATGAATCATTGGATCTGGATCGGTTCGATAAAATTATCAACGCCGGTGATATCACTGTTTACGCCACATTCCCCAACGAAACCATCCAATGGTTTAGAAATTTAGGCCAGCGAGTGATCAGTATCGTCGGAAATACTGATCGACGCATCTTAAGGCTTCTTAAAGGAAAAAGAATGAAGAAGCCCAGGATCCAGGAAAAGCGGATTATGTATGAATGGACCTGCGATCAACTTTCTGGTGAAAGTATCGACTTTCTGAATTCGCTTCGCAAAAAAGATAAATTCCGTATGGATGATCTCAATTTTGGCGTATTCCATGGCAGCGCCAAGAAGCCGAATGCCCAGGTTTTTCCCACAACGTCTCAACGTCGATTTGTGCAATTGGCGGAAAATGGGTCTTACAATGTCCATATCATGGGCCATTCGCATGTCCCTTTTCATAAAGAGGTTGATGGTGTTCATTTTATCAATCCCGGCAGTGTTGGACGCATGTTTGATGGCAACCCGCAGGCGTCATATGCGGTTTTAAGGGTCAATTCAGGTCAATGCAACGTCGAGCATTTTCGTGTCCCATACAAATTGGACGATGTGGTCGAGGGGCTGAGGGATAACAAACTCCCAGATATATATGCGGAGATGTTTCGGGTTGGCAGGAAGCTTAACTAGTGCCTATCCATGATATATCAAACGCTTGTATATGCCACATCGCGCACTGTTGAAATGGATTCTATTCGCTCAAAGGGACTATCGGATGGCATTCGATTTTAACATCCGAGATGCCCTCAAAGGTTTCGACTACCTCCCTGATTTCCTTTATAAAACTTTTCTCAGCGCCGACGGCTGCTTCGGTTTCGATAAAGGCGGCACCATTGTCAACACGGACGTTAATGTCAGGCCCTAAGTCAATAAGTTCTTTCTTTATGGCTGCTGTTAAAGCCAGATCTTCGATCATGCGTTGCGACTCAGGGGTTGTTTTGTATTGTTTTTTAGAAACGAATTCGCAGATCATATCAGCCGCATCGTCCACCGTTATGTGCTTGATGTGAACAACCAGATCATACAATCTGGGATCGGTCGTATCGATTCCGTAGAGACGTTGGCCCCATTTGCGCCGTTCCTTGTCATCCTTTTCCAGCATTTGCCGGGCTTTATTGGCGTCGATGCCCTTGCGTTCCTTTTCCAGCTGGATCCGATCTTCCATATCCGCTAAAACCCTGACCTTGAGCGCATGGGGAACATCTTTGACGAAAAAATGACCCGCTAGGCCATGATACACGACGTTGTCCTCCTTCAAGTGGTTCAAGAGAGCAGATTTGATGAAAGCGATGTATTTATCCTCTTTATGTTTCAGGCGCTGTAAGATACCGGGAGCGTCATGAATGGCCTGTTCCAGTCTTGATTCGGATAAATTATAGTCATTTGAGATCTCATGGAGCAGATCTTTAGAAATACTCTTGTAGCTTAGCTTAGCGGCAATTTTTTCGGCAATCTCCCTACCGCGGCTGTACGCTCCTCTTGAAATGGTAATTACGGCCATATCTTCCTCCTAATATTATTTATTTACGGAATTAATAAACATCTATGGCTGTTCGTTTTCTCGTTGATTCATTATAATAATTGCTATTTTAATTCAAGCTCCGATGGACCTACTGCATAATCTAAACTGAATATAAGCGTGAAATATTGTTAAAAATCTCAAAAAGTACTCGAAAT
>CAZWEO010000143.1:0-11283 GCA_964633115.1 uncultured Desulfobacterales bacterium | reverse complement strand
ACGGCCACACAAGCATGACGCGGGCCTGAATTTCGATCCTGGACCCATGGTTGTGGTGCGATGGGAATGTGAAAGGGTGTTTCTTTGTTAAAATCACTGGATTGACGAAAACCTAGCATGGGCGGCAATAAGCGATGATACAGGCATAGACTTGTTTTTACGAGAGAAGCCAAACCCGCGGCAGCGCCTGTATGTCCGATTATGGGCTTGGTGCTACCCACGGCACAGTGCCACTCGGTTGGGCCAACCAAATCGTTTAAAACGTTTGCCTCGACCGCATCCTCATCCGGATTGCCACTGCCATGGGTCTCATAAAGACCAATTTCTGCAGGTCTAATTGAGGCTTCATTGATAGCATTTTGAAATGATGTTCGATAAGCATTTCGGGTAACAACAGCACCCGGTTTCGCGGTTCCCGAAGCCGCACCAAAACCAGTGAGAGTGGCATAAATACGATCTTGATCGGCCATAGCATCACTAAGTCTTTTGAGTACCAGGGCTACGCCGCCTTCTCCTGGTAGGGTTCCTTTGGCTGAAAGGCCAAAAGGGTTTATCTGCTTTTGATCGGTATAAGACCTGATCTGATGATGCAAAACAAGCTTACGCGGATCTCCACAAAAATCCACACCACCGACCAGCATCATATCGGTTTCCCGGTTCTGTAAGGAACGAACAGATAGTTCCAGTGCCTTAATACCACTGGCCTCTTCGCAAGATACCACTAAACTGGGCCCACCCAATAGCAAAGCTTTGGCAATTCTGCTGGCAATCACACCTGTTAGAGCGCCCAAGGTCCGGGTAGCAGTCAAAGGTTGGCTGATAGCGTCCTTCAACGTGTCAATCCAACTCGGGTTTATAAGCTTGCGAACTTGGTCCGGATATCTTTTTTCCCAGGCTCGGATAGAATGCATGATCTGCCAACGCAAATGAAAGTTGGTGGCGTTATAATCAAAGTCCGCACCCACCATTACGCCGGTTCGAATTTGCTCCTCCCCAATGGAAACACCGGCGTCATCCAATGCTTGGCGGCAAAGTTTTAACATGAGAAGGTGCTGGGGCAGGATATCGGGAACTTCGTTGGGCGGTATGCGATAGGCTCCTTTTTCAATCGACAAACTTGGCATGAAGTCGCCGTATTGGAACTGATCCAACTGCTGTCCTAATTCAGGTGTAGGGGTCTTATCTGTAGCCGAAAATCGTTTTTGAATGGCACTGTGTCCATTTAATACTGCCTCTTGAAAAGCACGCAGATCCGATAAAGTCCCAAATGCGGCACTCATTCCCACAATGGCGATTCTGTTCGACTGAGAT
Organism: uncultured Desulfobacterales bacterium; assembly: GCA_964633115.1. Taxonomy (GTDB): domain Bacteria; phylum Desulfobacterota; class Desulfobacteria; order Desulfobacterales; family B30-G6; genus B30-G6. Next base: position 9,972 of record CAZWEO010000143.1, on the reverse strand, counting down.
TCGGATATTGGGACGTTTTCATGAAGATTTCCGCTGACTATAATCGCCGCATTTTTTAAATTTGATGTTATTTTTTCATCGCGCCACTCCTCCAGCAGCATGTGGGCATTGATACCACCAAATCCAAAAGCGCTTACGGCGGTGCGCCGGGGTGTATCCGCGCTGCGGCGTGTCCATTCTGTCGCATTTTTCTGGATACGGAAGGGACTATCTATGATTGGGCTGTTAGATGATGACTCGGTATAATGTAATGATGGTGGTATCTTATTATTTTTTATCGAAAGTAAAACTTTAAGTGTTCCGGCAGCACCTGCAGCTGTTAAAAGATGCCCAATGTTCGATTTAACCGAACCAAGTGGACAGCTTTCTTGCAGCGCATCTACTTCCTGCCACAGCGCCCTCAAGCTGCCCAATTCAACCTTATCGCCTAAAGGGGTGCCGGCACCGTGACATTCGATTAGATCAACTTGATCCGGCGTCCACCCAGCCATTTGGTAGGCTTGGCGCATGGCACGTAACTGCCCCTCACTTTTAGGAGCCAGTAGACTCCCGCCCAGATCATTAGAAAGACCGATGGATTTGACTACAGCTAAAATCGAATCACCATGCTGCCAGGCATCTTCAACACGTTTTAAGACAAACATGCCGGCACCTTCACCCACTACCAAACCATCTGCCTCCCTATCAAATGGTGCGCACCGGCCAGTGGGCGATAAAGCTTTGAGCTGTGAGAATCCGATCTGAGTATACAGGCAATCAGGTCGTGACACACCACCTACCAGCATGGCATCCGCGCGTCGGGTCGATAGTTCGTCACAGGCAAGCTTGAATGCCACCAACGAGGATGCACAGGCAGCATCCAAGGTGTAGCTAGCACCACCAAGTCCCAGGCCTTTTGCCAATAAAGCCGCAGGAAAACCGGTCGTTCTAGCAGCCAGACACTCGTTTGGGCTCAGAATTGGCTCGCGATCTTGTGTCTCAGTTCCGAACAATTGTTTTTCCAGATGGGTACCAATGACTCTTTCGGTGACATAAGAAGCTTTTTCGGTTGGTAAGGCGATGGCAGCTAAAATAACGCCGGTCCGCTGCTTATTGATGGCCTGATGCTGGCTTCCAAAAAATGCCTGCCGACCGGTGTGCAAAACGATCTGATGCAAGGGTGACAGGGCATGGATTAGATCAGGTTCTATGTCGAGCCCATCAAAGCAATATTCGATGCCGGGATTTAACAGACAAGCAGTTTTGGATACTGCCTGGTCTGGTTTAGGATCTGGTCCACTGGCTATGTCCGGATCGACAGGCCAGCGGTCACGCCCTACCTGGTTAAAGGCACTGCCCTTGTTAACAAGGTTCCGCCAAAACGCTGCCAGGTCATCAGCACCTGGTAATAGTCCAGCCATACTGACGATGGCGATGTCATACGGTTGTGGGCATTCTATTTTGACTTGACCCGATTTCACCAGTAGAGCTTTCTCCTCTCGCCCGCTCACGCTCGAGCTCGCTGAGTATGCAGAGCTTCAATATCAAATGATAGCTAACTCGGGCTTACATACCCGACTCAAACCTGTATTTCAAACTAGTTCTAAGCTCTTGCGTCATTTTCCTTTTGGCTACGCCAATCTCTGTAATAACGCAATATGTGATCTAAAATATGCGACACGGTCGCATTCTGAAATTCGAAAAGCAAATCTTCTACCTAATTTAATACCGTATTTTCTAAGATTTTATCCAGGATTGTATTTAAATTTGTCTGTGGCAAACTGCCATGCAGATCCAGTCATTGGATCAACATGCTAAAGCCGCTCTATTTTCAAAATTAACCAAAAAGGAGGATACGAACATGTCAAGTAAACATGGATTATTTAGAATTATAGTTGTTTTGTCACTGGTTTTGCTGATGATGGGAACCGCAATTGCAGAAGGAGATATGAAAGTTAATATCAACACAGCCTCAGTGGAAGAGTTGGTACAACTTGACCGTGTCGGTCAACGCTACGCTGAACGCATTGTTGCATATCGTCAAGAGAACGGTCCATTTAAAGCGCCAGAAGATATCATGCTGGTGGCCGGCATAGGACCTAAAACCTTCGAAGCTAATAAAAATCGCATCGTCATAAAATAAAATCACCATTTGATCTTATGAAATTTTAGAAGGGAAAATGCGGTTTTAAACCTTCAATCGTGTACAAGTTCAAGGCGGGGAGAAATGTTTAGCCGGAGGAATACAGGTAGTATTTTGAGGATTAAACATTTCTCCCCAACATAGAGATTGGGCGCGAGGGGAGGTTAAAAACCACATTTTGGGGAGGGGAAAGGATGGATTACGCTTACCAGCGACTGGACATATGGAAAAAAGCCGTCGATCTGGCCATCAAAGTCATCCAATGTATCGCAGAATTGGATGATGATAGAGAAAACCAACGATTGGCAGAAGAAATCGAAATGAGCGCCGTCAACATCGCTACGAATATCGCCAAAGGCAAAGCCTGTTTATCGGCAGAAGACTTCATATACCATCTATTTTTATCCAAACGATCCCTTTATGAAACCATGACCCTGCTGGAAATCCTCAGAGCCAAAGGCCTAATCACCGAAGTCTGCTATGAGGAGCTGGAAGAAAAAGGGCAAGATACAACAACAATTTTGGTGGACTTTATCCGATCAATAAAGCCTACGGGCAGCCGATATCAGGCAGAAAATTATCAAGCTAACTAAAATTGTTACACAATTTTAGTTAAAGGGTCCAAGGATTCGAGGGGCCCAGGGGTCAAGTGATATGCTAAAGAGTTTTAAAGAGTTAAAGGTTTGGCGCAAATCATATGAACTCTGTTTAAAGTTATATGAACTTACATCGACTTTTCCAAAAGAAGAGCGATTCGGTTTAGCCTCACAGATAAGAAGATCTGCTGTTTCAATTCCTTCAAACACCGCGGACGGGATGGTAGAAAAACAACCCCAGATTATGTTCGTATGCTTTACATCGCATACGGTTCGATTTGTGAATTAGAAACCCAGATTCTGCTTTCTGGTGATTTGGGTTTGATCGAGGATGAAAAGCTGAGATTTGCTAAGGAAGATATCGCTGAAGTTGAAAGAATGTTAATGGGATTGATTAGAGCCTTGGAAAGGAAACACTTGAATCCTTGACTCCTTGGATCCTTGGCCCCTTTGAATAGCAATTTAATGTGAACAGGGTGAATAGTATGTACTTATAATTCCCTAAAAAAAAGTGCTCAATAGGTGATAAAATGACTTACATATACGAAAAACTGGACGTCTGGCAAAAGGCCATGCAATTTGCCGGGAAAGTTATGGACACAGTTTCAGCTTCTGTGAATACCGATGGGTATCAAAAGTTAATGCAAAATATAGGTGCAAAGAGTGCTCAAATTGCCGGTGCCATAGCCGCGGGCAAATCTTATACTTCCAAGCATGATTTTGCCAAACACCTTTATCAATCAAGGGGTGCCTTGTACGAAACCATGACGATGCTGGAACTGCTTAAACAAAAACAAATTCTATCCGAGGACAAATTTATTGAATTTGATGCCTCAGCCAATCAAATTACCGCCATGCTGACTAATTTGGTCAAATCGCTTTACAAGCCCAAAAGCGACAATGCCAAGGCAGAGAATTAAGGTGGCATTAAGTCAAAATACAACAAGCATTCAGGTGGATTACCGCGAAAAACATGCCGAGCTACTTGGACTTCTTCGTATAGCCGGTTTTGATATTGTAATCAAACAGTTGCCGCTATGCGATTATATCATTGAACAATCAATCTACATAGAACGCAAAACCGGTCGCGATTTAGCTATTTCCATCATCGATGGTCGATTATTCAGACAGGCAAGCAGGATGAAACAATCTTCATCAAGATGTTTGTTTTTAATTGAAGGGAGTCCATTTGACACTAATATCGATATATCCAAGGAGGCTATCAAGGGCGCCTTACTTTCCTTGCAGGGTATTTGGTATATACCGGTTATTTACGCAGCTGATAGCGGACAAGCGTGCCTAATTTTCGCGATGCTATCGAAACAATGGAATAATTTTTCACAGCTGGTTGAACTGCGCCATGGGTATAGGCCCAAAAAATTGATCACCCGCAAACTGCATTTAATCCAAGGGTTACCGCACGTAGGGCCTTTGCTCGCAAAAAGATTGCTCGATTGTTTTTCATCTGTACAAAACATCATGAACGCTTCCGAGACGGAATTAATGAAAATTGAGGGAATAGGGAAAACGAAGGCTCAAATGATAAGGAGTGTATTAAGATAGAACATCCCCTCTACAATAGTAAAAGCATATTTAATCGCGGCGAAGCCGCCCCAAAATAAAATCGGGCAGTTAAACCTCCTTGCAGTTACTAGCAAGAATGTTTAACTGCCCGATTTTATTTTATTGACATTCACTCCCAAATATGTTCATTTCGTGAACGTTAAATTTGCTGACTCTCCGAAACAACTTTACTGAAGCTCGACGTCTTGCGATTCGGATCATCATCAAATTTGCACAAAATCGTGCAACGATTTTAATTTTCCAATTGCTACACCTACCCAATTCAAAAAAATTAATTTTCCTGCGATTACGAGCTTTCCATGTAATCCACCAGGCGGAGCTATAATAAAATCGTGTTCCACGATTTTATGAATCGCGACCCTTTCGCCCCTGGCGAAAGGCTTTGTCAGCTCCTATACGGTCAGCGACACGGGCATAGCCTGTGTCTTACGAATTAAGCTAAAATTCCTATCCCGATAATATATTTTTGGAGCCGAGGCCTTGAGGCTATCTCGATCAAAAGCTGCTTTCCTGAAGCAATCTATTAGACAATATATTGAAGGTGCTTCTATTTATCTGTTTGGATCGCGGGCTCATGATGACCAAAGAGGAGGGGATATCGATATTCTAGTCATCGGCGAAAGACAGCTAAACGATCATGAAAAGCGGGATGTCATCATCGCATTCCATAAAAAATATGGTGAACAGAATATTGATCTGGTGAGTTATTCGAGAACAGACGATGCTAATTTTAAACACATCGCTTTAGAGGATGGTATCGAGCTATGAAAGTCTCCGAAAAAAGAAGTCGTTACCGAACAATGTTTGATGAAGCGATTATCAGCTTAGATAAATCTTTAAACGCTCTAACTCATTCTTACCAAAAATGTATTCAGATCAACAACCCTTCTGGCAAATACAGCCTGGATGAACAGGAAAGTTTTGAAGCATTAGCATCCCGATTTGCCCGATCATCTGATATTCTTACTCAAAAAGTAATCAAGACTCTTTTTATATTGATGCAGGAAGACATTAAAACCATTATTGATGGCGCAAATTTCCTGGAAAAGCTAGAAATAATCGGCAACTCAGATGATCTGTTGAATATCCGAGCAATCAGAAACCAAATTGCCCATGATTATATCAAGGATGATCTGAACGGATTCTACCAAGAAATTATCGATTTTTTCCCGATGCTGAATAAAATCGCAGATGCCGTAAAAACATTCTACCGTTCTAAATTCGATTAGAGCGAATAAAATCGTTGCACAATTATATAAATCTTTCGAAGGATTCTATTAATGAACACATCCAGCCAAACTCCACACGGCGGCGAGCTCATCAACCTACTTGTGTCAGATGAACGCAAGGCCCAGTTGAAAGAGGTAGCACAGAGTCTAACCGACATTACCCTCAACGAGCGACAAATGTGCGATCTGGAAATGCTGGCCATCGGTGCATTCAGCCCTTTGACCGGATTTATGTGTCGATCTGACTATGAGTCTGTTTTGGACCGCATGCGCTTACAGGGCAATACATTGTGGCCTATCCCGGTATGTCTTGATATCTCTGAAACCAAGGCGAACAGTTTTGAAGTAGGGCAGTCGGTATCCCTCAGAGATCCCGAAGGATTTCTACTAGCTCTTTTGCATATCGAGGATATTTGGCCGATTGAAAAAGAAAAAGAAGCCCAGAACATCTACGGGACACTAGACCAGCAGCATCAAGGAGTATACCAGCTATTTCACGCAACCGCAGATTATTATGTTGGTGGTCGCATCGATGTTTTAAATCTTCCCATCCATTCTGATTACAATCAACTGCGCAAATCCCCTGTAGAAATGCATCAGTTTTTTAATAAGCTCAACTGGCAGCGGGTGGTTTGCTTTCAGACCCGACACCCCATACACAGACCTCAGTTTGAGATGACTATGCGTGCCATGCGGCAGACCAAGGCCAATATTTTGATCCATCCTGTAGTGGGTATGACCCGGCCAGATGATTTCGACCATTTCACGCGCGTACGCTGTTATCAAGCTATTGCCAGGCATTATCCTCCCAGTAGTTGGGCCCTGAATTTGTTGCCGTTGGCCATGCGGATGGCCGGCCCCAGAGAAGCTGTATTGCATGCCATTATGGCTAAAAACTATGGTTGCACCCACTTCATCATCGGACGTAGGCATGCCAGCCCTGGCCAAAATGAGAATGGCGTGAAATTTTATTCGAAAAATGAAGCCCAGGAATTGGTCAATGAATTTAGTGATGAAATTGGAATAGAGATCGTACCGTTTGAAGAACTTGTTTATTTGCCATTTGAAGATGAGTATCAGACTTCAGATAAAATCACTGATGGTGCCCAAACGATTTCACTTTCTGGAAGCGATATTCGCCAGCGGATTCGCAACGGCAAAAAGATACCTGATTGGGCGACTTTCCCGGAGGTTCTGACCGAACTCAATAAAGCCTATCCTCCGCCCAGTCAGCAGGGGATTACCTTATTCCTGACGGGCCTATCCGGCGCCGGCAAATCAACCATCGCCAAGGTGATGTACGCGCGGTTTCTTGAAATTGGTGACCGACCGGTTACCTTATTAGACGGCGATATCGTACGACGCAATCTGTCGAGCCAACTCAGCTTTTCGAAGGAAGATCGCGATATCAATGTTCGCCGCATTGGATTCGTGGCCGGCGAAATCACCAAGAACAGGGGCGTAGCCATCTGTGCTCCTATTGCACCGTATTCATCCACACGAAAAGAGATCCGTCGAAATATTGAAGCTTACGGAGGTTTTGTGGAAGTGCATGTGGCCACACCTTTAGAAGAATGCGAAAAGCGTGATCGTAAAGGCATGTATGCCAAGGCCCGGGCAGGATTGATAAAAGGATTTACGGGTGTGGATGACCCCTATGAAGTTCCGGAGTCACCCGAAGTGCGTATCGATACGACCAATATAACACCCGAGGAGGCCGCTCAGGAAGTTCTACTTTATCTGGGCCACAAAGGCTATTTATAAAGAGGTTTATGATGTATTTGCTTGATACGGATAAGCGCATAACGATATATCACGACCCTCACTAATAATTAGATAATTCATAAAGAGGTTCACAATGACTGCAAACAACGAATCCCAAATTAGCATGTCCAATACCAAAAAGGAGATGTTGGAGGCTTATCAGATCGTCAAGAAGAGCCTACAGGAAAAGAAGAAGGATGCTCTTGATGCCGAAGAAGCAAGAAAAACGCTGGAAAAGAAGCTGGCAGCCACAACCGCCGATTCTCAGGCTGCTCAAGATCCCCTGGAACGACTCTTCAAACTGAAGGGGGATATCAGCCGGGAATTGACCGAGGTTGCCGAGAAATTCGAGAACGAAATCGATACTTATCGTAAGATTCAATCCGCTGTAAAAGAAAAGCAAAAGGATCTCGAAAGATTATACGATATTGAAACTGCCGCATCGGATCTGGCCGCTCTAATAGAAGTGCAGCAGGAAAAGCGAGAGTCATTCGAGGCCGAGATGACCACCCGTAAAGCAGCATTCGATGAAGAGATGCAGACCGCAAGATCCGATTGGGGAAATGAGGCCTCGAAGCAGGAACAGTCAACCAAAGAGCAGGTCGAAACCATCAAGAAATTGCGGCAGCGGGAGAAAGAAGAGTATGAATACGCGTTTACACGCGAAAAAGAGAAACGCGAAAATGAATTGAAAGATGCTTTGAAAAAGCTCAAAAACGAACTCGTTCAAAAGCGTAGCGAATTTGAGGAACAAACACGTCAACGCGAGGCTGAACTCGAAAACCGGGAAAAGGCTGTGGCAGAGATGGAAAGCGAGATTGAGCAGCTGAAAAAAGAGGCTGGGCAGTTTCCGCAAAAGCAGAAACAAGAGATCGAGACGGCTGTGGCTGCTACGACCGAGCGTCTTACAAGTGATTTTGAAAAAAGCAAGGCTCTGATCGAAGCGCAATACGAAGGCCAAAAGAATGTATTGACCAGCCGAATAGAAGCCCTAGAAAAGTTGGTTAAAAACCAAGAGGTTCAAATGGTCAAGCTCTCCGAAAGACACGAACAAGCCTACGAAAAGGTTCAGGACATCGCCAATCGTGCCGTTGAAGCAGCCAAGCGTGAATATATTTCCGTACCCGTCGCCCAATCAAAGCCATCTGAAAAAGAACAGTAAAGGAAATTCAACAGGTACTGGCACTTTCTCCCATATATTCTCCTTGCTCTATCCGAAGGATTGAAACTGGAAAACTGGACTCTTTAAAAGCAAAATAGAATCAAAACAGCGGCACAGCCGCTACCATAAATTTTCGGAGAAAATTTATTGAGGGTAACACCCACAGCCATCCCGAACGTCCTGATTATCGAACCCGATGTTTACGAAGATGAGCGTGGCTTTTTCATGGAAACCTACCATAAAAGGGCTACCGGGAAATGGGCATTGATATGACCTTTGTCCAAGACAATTTATCATATTCTGTCCATGGGACCTTCCGCGCGGCCTACACTATCAGCACTCCAATGCCCAGGCCAAACCAATCATTAGGCCCGCTGGGGCGAAATCTTCGACGGTGCAGTGGACATAAAATCCGATTCACCCACCTTTGGCAAGTGGGTGGGTACTGACATTTTCTCCCATATTGCTCGAGGCCGTTGATCTAATCAACGAAAAATCAAAGCAGTACTTGAAATAATACCGACAGGACCTATTGCTTTAAATCATAACAGCGGCGCAGCCGCTATCATAAATTTTGTTCCACAAAATTTATTATGGAACCATTATCAAAATATGAGAAGAAGAAGCTGATTTCCCAAGTTTACTGGGATATGGAAGCAGACATCGATTATTTGATTGATATTCTTGAGGGGAAAATACGTGCAACTGATGAAAATGATCTAAATACACTTTATCGCCGACTTTTGAATACGTATGATTGGTATACACTCTTAAAATTAATTCCCGAAGAATACCTTGAGGATGCATTAACAGATACGATAATTAAACAGCTCTTCCCGAAAAACTTAAACTTGCGATTTAAATATGCAAGAAACGTATTATCAAGAAAAACTGTATCCACTACAGAATAAGGTTCTCAGCATCATCCAGGCTTCAGGTGCAGAATTCTATTTAACAGGTGGTACTGCACTCAGTCGCTTTTATCTACAGCATCGCTATTCAGAAGACCTTGATTTTTTCTTGAATGCCCATCCTGAATTTAAATCACATGATCTATTCCACAAAATTGACCATTGGCAAAATATCTTGTCGAACAAAATATGCGCTTTAAGCCGTATAGAACCGAAAGATATGGCTGACATATTGTTTATTGCAAAACACTATTCATTCTCATGGGAAGATATCCTAAAGGAGGCCGCACAAAAGGATGTATGGGTTGAACCCTTGAGTGTCTGTCAATTCATTGATAACTTTCCTATAAAGTCATTCAATCAGATCAACTGGGCTGTCGAATGGGATTTCGGCCTTCTTCATCGAGAACTCATAAATGTACGTGATGATATCTTTTATGGAAAGTTAAATAGTTTGTGTTCCTAAAGTGGCTAATGAATTTAGCAAATAGAATAGTTTTAAAATAGCGGCGCAGCCGTTACTATAAATTCGCGAAGCGAATTTATTTGTGGAGTAAAAACAATTGAGGGTAACCCCTACAGCCATACCTGATGTACTGATCAT
>CAZWEO010000142.1:0-11297 GCA_964633115.1 uncultured Desulfobacterales bacterium | reverse complement strand
ACTTAGCATCCCCCAAAATAGGAATCTAACCGAAAAATGACACTTGGGGGAAAATTGGTATCATTGTCTTCAACCACAAGGATACGACGGTTGGCCAGTAGTTTTTTTGCCAGTTTCTTGGAAATACCGGCTATCTCTTCAGGGACCTCACATGGTGCCTTTTCAAAACATACCCTAAATGAGAACTCGCTGCCTGCACCCAGGGTGCTCTTGACGTGAATTTCACTGCCCATCATATCCAGCAAACGCCTACAAATGGCCAAGCCCAATCCCGTGCCGCCATACTTGCGCGTAATGGATAAATCGGCCTGGTGAAAGGGTTGGAACAACTGCTCAATCTGTTCCAAGCTCATACCGATTCCGGTGTCGCTGACATTAAATCTCAGGTTCGCCTCCTGTTCGGATTCCTTGGCCAGCTCAACAGCTACGCAAACATCACCTTGAGAGGTAAACTTGACCGCATTGGAGCTAAGGTTTAATAAAACCTGTTCCAGGCGCAGGGCATCACCCATCAAATTATTGGGTATGCTATCGGGAATATGCAGTGAGAATCCAATGCCCTTTTCGTTGCTTTCCACATTAATGATCGAAGATACTCTTTCCAGAACTGCTTTCAGGTTAAAGCTGTTTTTCTCAAGATCGAGCTTCCCGGCTTCAATTTTGGAAAAATCCAGGATGTCGTCTATCAAGCGCAAAAGCGAGTTGGCGGAAGTGTGAATTTTTTTCTGGTAATCAATCTGCTGCGGGGTCAGGGACGTTTGCATGGCGAGTTGGCTTAATCCCATAATTGCATTCATGGGCGTACGAATTTCATGACTCATGTTGGCCAGGAAGCTGCTTTTGGCCTGGGTAGCCTCTTCGGCCGTTTCTTTCGCTTTTTTAAGCTCCAATTCAGCCAGTTTACGATTTGATATATCCCGATAGATGGTGTAGACACCCGCGTCTTTTCCTTCGATGGATATCGGCATACCGGTTATAGACACATCCAATAGCCTACCATCTTTTCGTTGCCGTACGGCCTCATAGAAAATATGCTTTCCCTTTTTAATTTCCTCTTTAACAGTTTTTCCTTCTTCGTGATGTGCGGGCGGTATAATTGTTTCATCCAGGGATTTTCCGATCACTTCATCTGCTGCAAAACCGAAAATTTCAGTGAATTGACTGTTTATCCTTTCAACACAGTCATTTTTATTGATGAAAGCAATCGCCTCAGTTGAGGCTTCAAAAAGCTGTTCCAGATAGGTCTTTTGAATCGTTATTTCCTGCTCGGCCAGCTTTTGACGGGAAATATCACGGTAGATGGCGTAAATACCGGCATGTTTGCCTTCCACCGAGATCGGCATACCGGTGACAGATACATCCAGCAAACTGCCGTCCTTGCGTTGCCGCACCGTTTCTAAAAATATATGCTTCCCTGTTTTTATTTCTTGAGTAAAGGCCCTGCCTTCTTTTTTTAGATCCGGCGGTATGATCGTGTCATCCAAGGTTTCCCCGACCAATTCATCTTCGCTAATGCCAAAAATCGTACTGAATTGGCTGTTAATCCGTTCCACATTGCCTTTTTTGTTGATGAAGGCAATTGCTTCCGTGGAAGCTTCGAATAGCTGTTCAAGGTAGGCCTTCTGAGTCGTGATTTGCTGTTCGGCGCGCTTCCTTTCGGTGATATCTTGTACGATCGAAAGTACACCCGATATTTTGCCTTCGGTATTTATCAGACTTGTGTTGTGCCATTCACAGGTAATTGTGCGCCCATCTTTGGTTAAATTGTCATTGATGGAATGCGTTCCACCCCGCTGATCAAGCAGGTCCTGCCATATTTGGTCCACAGTTACACGCATCTTTTGGGGCACGATTATCTCAGCCGCATGGTGACCCAAGGCTTCTTGCGAAGCATATCCAAACATACGCTCAGCAGCCAGATTCCACTTGATTACTTTAAAATCTAGATTCCACTCAATCACTGCAAGCGGCGATTGCTCAACCATCAATGCAAGTCGTTGCTCTGAAGCCCAAAGTTCCGCTTTTCTTCTGTCTTGCTGTTCCTTTTTTAGTATGACTATCTGTGCGATAAGACTCGAAAATATTTCCAGCGGTCTGACCGTCTCAGGACTGGGCTTTAATCCGGATTTTGATTCGTCAACTGATATGATGCCAATCGTCTCGCCTTTATCATCAATCATTCTGACAAAAAGGTTGTCTTCCGGATGCCATTGATCTTCCTGTTCGGGCGCAGACCCGCTGCCGTAGATGGTGGCTTCCTGGTTCAATATGTCCTTTTTCGTATGCGGGATATAATAACTGAAATGTCCGATAAGATTTTCATCGACAAAAACATGATCATACCAACTTTTGGGTAGTTCCACTTTTCTTAAGCGATCAACGACTTCTGTTTTAACGCCGCCAAAAGCGATAAATTCTCTATAGGGCGGCTCTTCCTTAAATAGATATATGAGCACTCTTTCATAATCGGAAAATTCTACAATTGCCTTGCTGATTTTATTAAAAAACTGCTGTTCATCTTGGATCGTGATCATTGATGCTGCGGCCAAACTAAATTGCTCAGTTTGGTTAGACAAATCAGACAATTTTTTTTCACTCTCACACAACGCGTCTTCAGATCGCTTGTGATCAATAGAGAGTGCCATTTGATATGAAACCGTCTCAAGTATTTGTAAATCCTGATTATTATATAGATCGGCATCTAAATAGCTTTGCACTGCTACCACACCTATAACTTCATCTCGAATGATTAGGGGAGCGCCCATCCACGTTAGGGGCACCGGTCCCCAAACACCTTTTTGTTTTGCTCGCTTTTCAAGTTCTGCCGCTTTCATTAAAATGGGGGTGCGTTGCTTAACAACGAAACCGGTCAGTGAATCATCAGAATCGAAGTTGGCGATTGGAGAAAAATCATCATCGACAGTATCCACAACATAGGGAAAATGCAGCGTGCGTGCTTTTGTATCCACGAGGGCTATAAAAAAGTTGGACACATCAATGGTGCGTTTTAAGGATTCGTGAATGCAAGCATATAGATCATCAAGATTGTCCGTGTTGTTGACCGCATTGGATATCTCCAGCAATGCCGTAACAGTGGCAGCTGAATCACTATTATAAATTCGATTCCCTTTATGAATCATTTTTACCTCTTTGCGGTTTCAAGTGAAAATTCAGGGTATTAATGTTGGACAGCGGCGATCTATACAAGACGCTTCCCATAATGGCATCACCTTAAGTTGCCTCCATGTTATGGACTTGATTTGAATTTGGAATATGTGTGGATGGAGTAATCTTACTGAAAATAAAATAATTATGACGCTATGTCAAATGTGCCGGTAGCCTGGCGTTTATTTTTGGCTAAATCGTAATTTTTATAAACGATCCCATCACGGCGGTCTTGACACAAAAACACCTTCTTGGCATACTCTAAACAATTGTCACAGTATGGTTTTTTCTTACAGGCGGCGGAGTTGTTCAAAGGGCTACGGTTATACCCGCCTGTATGATAGTGGGAAAAGTATCACAAAAGCTTGAGCTCTCACGTATCGGTTGAAATGACCCTTTAATTTTTGTTTCCTTAAAGCAAAAATGCAGACAAACAAAACCAAATTCCTGTCTAAACTTGCATTCTACCTTTTAAGGCCTACCGGACCAATATACCCGAAAAATACCGTCACGTTCATTTTCGACTATCCTTGGAGGCAAGCGGTATGACTAACAATCAAGCCAAGGATCACGTAGCCCGGTTGCTAAATGCCGCAGGTATCACCCTGAATGGGAACAGACCATATGACATCGTCGTTAAAAATGAAAATCTATATAAACGGATACTGCAGGATGGCATTTTAGGCTTTGGTGAAGCCTATATGGATGACTGGTGGACTTGTGCCAGACTGGATCAATTAACTGACAGGCTGGCCCGAGCCAATATCCGGAAGCAGATAAAAAGGAACTGGAAGCTGGGCTCGGCGATACTCAAATCCAGGCTTTCGAACCTCCAAAATCCGAGTCGATCCTTTCAGGTAGGTGAAAAGCATTATGACGTGGGCAATGACCTATACAAGGCCATGTTGGACAAACGGTTATTGTACACCTGTGCCTACTGGAAAAATAGCGATAACCTGAATGCAGCCCAGGAAGCCAAATTGGATCTGATCTGCAGAAAAATTGGTTTAGAGCCGGGTATGACTGTATTGGAATACGGCTGTGGATTTGGAGCCTTTGCCAAATACGCCGCAGAAAAATACGATGCCCGGGTGACTGGGTTGACCGTCTCAAAAGAGCAGGCAAAACTCGGTAGAGAGATGTGCAGGGGTCTGCCGGTTGAGATCCTTTTGGAGGATTATCGCAACATCAATGGACAATACGACCGTGTTATATCCATCGGCATCATGGAACATGTGGGCTACAAGAATTATCGCACCTACATGCAGAGAACCAGTGAAACCCTGAAAGACGACGGCATTGCTTTTATCCACACCATCGGCGGCAACTATAGTGTTACCAAGGCAAACCGCTGGACGAATAAATACATTTTCCCCAATGGCATGATACCGTCCATGACCCAGCTTTCAAAGTCCATGGAAGGCCTATTTGTAATGGAAGACTGGCACAATTTTGGCGAAGACTATGACCTTACCCTGATGGCCTGGCATGCCAATTTCGAGAAAGCTTGGCCGGATTTGAGGTCCCACTATGACGAGCGGTTTTATCGCATGTGGCGGTATTACTTATTAACCTCAGCCGGTTCATTTAGAGCCCGGTACCTGCAACTGTGGCAGATGGTAATGACCAAACCGGGGAAAAAGCAGCCTGACTGTAGGTTCAGCTGATCACTTAGACCAGTTGTCATAATTTATGTTCCGAACTAAAACAGGCTTTAAGCGGCCCACATATTTTTTCAGAACGACATATCAGATTGAATCTGCCTCACAAGCATGAGTGGTTCAGGAACAAGGCATTTTAATCCGAAGACGTAGTTTTTTACTTCGAAAATTGCAGGATAGATATTCGAATGCTAGATTCTAAAGTCATAATCGTTGGGGGCGGACCGGCTGGCTCGACCTGTGCCTGGAAATTGAATCAGTCTAACGTACCGACAATATTGTTGGACAAAAAACCCTTTCCGCGACCAAAGACTTGTGCTGGCTGGATTACCCCTGAAGTGCTAGCGGATTTGCACCTCCATAGGGCTGAGTACCCTTATCCCATGTTGATGTTTCGCAGGCTAAACTTTTATTTTTACGGACGCAAAATCCCGGTCAGGACCAAACAGTTTTCGATTCGCCGTTTTGAGTTTGATGATTGGCTGATCAAACGGTCGGGTGTTAAGGTAATTGAGCACAACGTAAGAAAGATTTATAAAGAAGGCCAGCATTACATCATCGATGGTCGTTATCGATGCGAGTTCCTGGTGGGCGCCGGGGGAACAAACTGTTATGTTTATCGAACCTTCTTTAGGCCAGTCCATCCCCGAAAAGAGGCCAACAAAATTATTACCTTAGAGGAAGAGTTTCCATATAATTACAGCGATGACAATTGTCACCTCTGGTTTTTCGATCATAAACTACCAGGTTATGCCTGGTATGTACCCAAGGGCAATGGTTACCTGAACGTCGGTATCGGCGGGAAGTATCTGAAGATGAATGCTAGGGGGCAGAAAATTTTTGAGCACTGGGACCGTTTGGTAGAAAAATTAGCCGATCTCGGTTTGGTGCAACACCGCCGCTTTCAGCCTAAAGGCTGCAGTTATTTTTTAAGAGACAAGCGCGAAATCGTTCAAATTGATCAAGCGTTTATAATCGGTGATGCCGCCGGCCTGGCAACCATTGATATGGGAGAAGGTATCGGATCTGCCGTGCGCAGTGGTATTTTAGCTGCCAAAGCGATTGTCACCGGCCAATCATATTCTACCCAAACAATTAATAGATACAGTTTTAAGAATATACTTATGCAGTTTTATAAGTAATTTAGTTTAGCATACACACCAATCGCTGCTCTTGTAGAAATAAACCAGTTTCAAAATTATGTTCTTGTTATGTGAGCTTCAATACCGCGACGTGGCGCTGGTTCAATTTGAGGCCCATAACCCAATCGCGCCCACATCTGAACCGTATATTTAGGCGATGGTGCATTGAGAAGGTTATGAATGTCACTGTAGGGAACTTGTTGCTCAGCGTATTCCTGTAATGCTTGTTGGAGTGGCTGCATTGAAATTCCGTAGGCTGTTGCCGCAAGCTGAACGCGAACATAAGCACGTCCGGCCTTTACTTGGATCCTGCGACTGTTGCCTTCGGTGATCATCCATAAAAAACCGGGTGTTGTTTCAAGATTTTTGTTGAAGTTCTCAATTTGGTCTACAATAGCTGCATCATCCGCTTGGGGTGCTTTGGAACGATCAAATAATCCCAAGCGCACAATCAGGCTTAGAAACGAGCTGTTTATGGCGATGCCATCACGGTGCTTAGCAATCTCACGCGCCCCCACACGCAATACCTTATAGGTCTCTAATATTTTCGCTGGTGTCGTAAGTTCGATTCTCCAGGCCTCTGCGGCAATGACCCTGTGTTTTTCGATTGCACTTGACTGCTCCAAGCCTGCAAAGCCAAAACGAATCGGATATGGTTGCATGCAATCCGCCATGTCCTGTACAGCAATCGCGGGAACAGTTTTATTCAAGTCATATGCTTCACGATTTGTGTGACGCTTCAGTATTTGTCTAAACAAAGGATCCTTAGCAATGTTAGGATCTTTTGCGAGCCGGACACGCGCCACCGGGCGATTATCAATATTATCAGGGCTAAATTCACCTTGTGGAAACAACTCAATATCAGCTCGCAATCTATGTTCACGGGCAGCCATATCAACAATCTCGAGAAATGTTCCATGGCTCAACATAATTTGACGATTATGGGGATCCGTTTCCGGCAGCAATCTTTCGAGATCACAATAAAGAATGATCTCGTTGGGTATACTTAAATCAACGAGCCAGGACTGCAGGTTATGAGAATGGGGTGCCAGAATCGCGTAGCTTAAGATCCATTTACGCACATCCGTATCTTGCTGCGGGCCCTGCCAGGCGGCTATCGCTTCCGGTGGCATTTCGCGGTCGCAAGCCGTAAGACCGGCAGTGGCTGAAAGAATCACCCCACCACCCAGAATTCTAATAAAAGCACGTCTATTCATAGTTGCCTCCTCCATACTGGAATTTTAAGTCCTAGTCATGAAGCTACAGTCTGACACAGTGTTAGAGTCAAGAAATTATTTTTCCTATATCGATGAAACCATGGTGGTTTTCAATAAAGCTCACCGTTTTGCAATAAAAGATCATATGTCGACAATTTAATACTCCTTTTAAGTCAGCTAGTCTTCACGAATATTCATAATTACACTTTTCATGAATGAATCTCTTCAAGCGTTTTTGCAATTCACCAAGTTTTACTCATGGCGAAGCGCATCGATGGGGTCTAAAAGTGATGCCTTGCGGGCTGGATAAAATCCAAAAAAAACACCAACTGCTGCTGAAAAACTGAAAGCCAACACCACCGCCTTGGGATCGATAATCGCCTGCCACTGGCTGTAGGCAGACATGGCGAATGATCCCCCGATGCCTAAAACAATCCCGATAATGCCTCCGATGAGGGAAAGCACGATCGATTCGATAAGAAATTGCGATTTAATTTCATTGCTTGTGGCCCCCACTGCCATGCGCAGTCCGATTTCACGTGTACGCTCGGTTACCGATACAAGCATGATATTCATGATTCCGATACCACCGACAATCAACGAGATGGATGCCACGGCCATCAGCAGCAGTCCCATGGCCTTTGATGAATCTGCCCTGGCATTCATAAATTCGGCCATATTGCGAACCCTGAAGTCATCCTCCTGACCCGGACCGATACGGTGCCTATCACGCAGCAGGCTGATAACCGATTCTTCCGTCTGCATGACTGTTTCGGCACTACTTGCCTGGATAAAAATGCCGTCCACCAGATTCCCGGCCAATTTACGACCACCCAAAACTCTTTTTCTGGCGGTAGAAATGGGCAGCATCACGGTATCATCCTGATCCCCGCCAAAACCTGTTTGGCCCTTGGCTTGCAACACGCCGATAACCACAAAGGGCACGCGGTTGATACGCAGGGACTGACCGATAGGATCCTGGTCAGGAAAGAGGTTTTCAGCAACGGTTTCACCGAGGATGGCAACCTTTGTAGAGGCCTTTATTTCTTCTGGTTCGAATAACCTACCGTCTGCCAATAACCACTGGCGCACCATTAAATAGGAATTGGTAATACCATTGATACCGGAGGACCAGTTTAGGTTGCCGCTAATCAATTGAGCACTGCCTCTCACAATAGGGGCAGCCAGGTTGGCCGTGGGAATCTCATTTTGGATGGCCCTGGCATCGTCTTCGGTAAGGGTGGGCAACGAGCCGGAACCGCCCGAAACACCTCGCCCGAAGCTGCTGCCTGGCCTCACCATCATCACATTGGCACCCAGCCTGTCGATCATGGCATTGATTTGCTCTTTGGCGCCATTGCCCACTGACACCATGACGATCACGGCCCCGACGCCAATGATAATGCCAAGGGTCGTCAGCACACTGCGCATCTTATTGCTTCGAAGGGAGCGAAGCGCGTCCAGCAGGCCATCAAGGCTCTTCATTTATTGCCTCCATGGTACTTTCTGCCAAAGACACTGAGCTGATTTCTTCACTTTTTTCTAATAGCATTTTGGCGTCGGACACTTTTCCATTTATAGCGTCATTCACCAGCGATCCATCTCTAAAGCGCAGGTGACGCCGGGTAAAAGCGGCGATCTCCGGTTCGTGGGTAACGACAACAATCGTCATACCCTTTATATTCAGCTCTTGAAAGATAGCCATTACTTCAAAACCGGTTCGCGTATCCAGCGCTCCGGTGGGTTCATCCGCCAGTATAATCGCCGGACCGCAGATAAGGGCCCGGGCGATGGCCACTCGTTGCTGCTGTCCGCCGGAAAGCTGAGAAGGATGATAGTCCAAACGGTCAGCTAATCCCACCTTGACCAACATTTCTACGGCACGCTGTCGCCTTTCTTTGATGGGTACACCTTTATAGCGCAATGGCAGAGCGACATTATCAAGAGCGCTCGTTCGGGGCAGTAGATTGAAACTTTGGAAAACGAAACCGATCTGCTCGTTGCGGATCCGGGCCCGTTGATCCGCTGAAAGTGAAGACACCTCGTTGCCCTTGAGTAAGTACTTGCCTTCCGAGGGTGTATCCAGACAACCCAACAAGTTCATAAAGGTGGATTTGCCGGATCCGGAAGGACCCATTACAGCTAAAATTTCACCCGCGTCGACCCGCAAGGATACACCCTTCAAAGCAGGCACGGCCTGATCGCCTACTTGATAAGTCTTTTTGAGTTCGATGGTTTCAAACAGAAGTTGTGACATGGTTACTTTTTTATTTACCCCAAAACATCCTATTATCTTATTTTTGAGATAGCTTCTAGTTGTTAAGGCAACTTTGGGAATTATTGCGTAATACCAGTTATGACTTCCATCCCTTCTTTTATCTGAGTACCGGAAATCTCGGTATGGGTTGAATCGCTTGCACCCAAAACGACGCTAATCGATTCAAGCTTCTCTCTAGCATTCAGCCGCCAAAGCGTGCCGCGTTTGAGCTGCCCCTGAGCACGCATTTCTTCTAGCAGTTTGCGTTGTTGAGGATCCAGCATTCTCATCATGGCTGCTTGCGATTCTTTGCGAATTTTATCTCTTAAAGCAGTCCTTGCACCAGGACCGCCTCCGCCGCCGGATTGGAAGGCAGCCCGCATTTTCTGGGCTGTTTGCTGAAATATTTTTCTCAACTCAGCCTGCTGTGACTCTGAAAGATTCAATCGCTCTGATAGTTCTTTAATTCGGGCTTTTGGATCGGGTCGTCCGCCAGGTGATCCACCGCCGCTGGTGCCGGACAACCCAGCCTCATTGGCTGACTGTGCAACGGAAGATGAATTGGGTCCTGCGTTGGGTGGCTTGAAGCGCAAAGCAGCATTGGCGACCACCAGAACTTGGGGTCTCTTTAGCAATTCTATTTGCACATCAGCGGTCATGCCGGGCATAAGGCTCATATCTTGATTGTTGGCCGAGATAATTACCTCATAAGTGACTACGTTTTGAACCCGCTTACCCATTTTACGAACTTGCTGGACCACTCCCTTGAATTGCTTTGACCCGAAAGCATCAACGCTAAACTCGGCAACCTGGTCTTCTTTGATACGCCCGATATCAGCCTCGTCCACAAAGGTGGAGACCTGCATCTTGCTTAAATCCTGGGCAATGGTAAACAGGGTCGGGGCTGAAAGACTGGCGGCAACTGTCTGACCCACATCCACATTGCGGTCTATGACAACTCCATTCACCGGCGAACGAATAATGGTGTTTTCCAAATCCACCATGCGTTTATCTTTGCCGGCAATTTTCAGTTGCACGGTTGCTTTGGCTTCGTTGATCTGCACCTTGGCTATCGCCAAAGCTGCTTTGGCAGAGGATACCTTGTTTTCTGATGCAAGCGCTTGGGCCTCGGCTAACTCGAATTGGGCGGCAGCCTCCTGATAAGCCGTCTGGACTTTGTCAAATTCATATTTAGAAATAATGGACTTCTCCACCAATGCCTTCTCACGCATCAAATTCCGTTGGGTATTCTCAAAAGTAACTTTGGCTTTTTTGGTCTGGGCTTGGGCTGCGGACCAATTGGCCGCTGCACTTTCCAATTCAGCATCAAAGCGAAATATTTCGGTCTCCTGGGTTAGCAAGCGGGCTTTTGCCAGGGATAGCTCGGCTTCAGCTTGGCGCATTAGGGTCTGATAGCCTTCCGGATCGATACGAGCGATGATCTGACCAGCATTAACCGGTGTGTTATAGTCTACCAACAATTCCTTAATCTGACCGGATACTTCCGTTCCAACTTCCACCGTTACAACTGCGCTCAATTCACCAGTGGCTGAAACCGTGTTGACCATATCTTTTCTATCTACTTTGGTTAGTTTGTATTGGGCCTGGGCTTTTTCCGGCGCCCAGATACGGTCTTTGCCCCAAAGCCAGACCGCGCTTATCAAGGCAATAATAAGTAGTATCAACCAAACTTTTTTCATGTGACCTCATTTTGTAATAAGAAAAACTATCCCAAACAATACATACTTGTACCATTATACTTAAGACGTTTTATGCCCAGAAAATGTCTACAAAGAATATATCTGGTAGGAGGTAGCCGTATAGGCTACCCCCTCCCTGCAGAACGGCTCGTACC
>CAZWEO010000141.1:0-11319 GCA_964633115.1 uncultured Desulfobacterales bacterium | reverse complement strand
GTCCCTAAAAAATCATCCGCTCGTAACATGCAACTCGCAGCACTTATTAGCCTAACAGTCCACAAAGCTTCAGCCTTTCCTTGCTTGAAATAGCGGTCAGGGAAATGCTATAACCGGATAATGGAAAGAATCGATTATTTTATCAGGCGGTTCCTACTGGTTATCCCTACCTTTATCGGTATTACCCTGCTCTGTTTTACTATTATCCAATTTGTGCCCGGCGGACCCGTGGAGCAGGTCATCATGCAAATGCGTGGCGGTATCGGTGCCTCCGAATCAGGTGGCGGTGTCGGTGCGGCTGCCAGTATTTCCGCTGAACAACGCAAGGCTATCGAAGCCCATTTCGGATTTGATCAGCCTTTTTACAAACGTTATTGGAATTGGCTGGTGGCAGACCGTATGGGGATGCAGATGGAGTCCTATCGTTTCCCCAATAAAACCACCTGGCAATTAATCCAGGAACGTTTCAAGGTGTCGCTTATATTCGGAATCACCGGCTTTATCCTTTCCTATCTTGTTTGCATTCCCTTGGGTATTTTCAAAGCCCTGCATCACGACCGGTCATTCGACATCGTTTCCAGTATTGTCGTTTTTGTGGGCTACGCCATACCGCCATTTGCCTTCGGCATGGTACTCAAGATGCTGTTTGCCGGCACGGTGGAAGGCCTTTGGGATATTTTCCCGCTATCCGGGTTTCATTCAGACGGGTTTGATCAGCTCAGTTTTTGGGGTAAAACAAAGGATATCAGTGAGCACATGTTTCTGCCGATTCTGTGCTACATGATCGGCAATTTTGCTGTATTGACCTTGCTGATGAAAAACTCGCTGATCGAGCAAATCGGCAAAGATTACATCCGTACAGTTTTGGCCAAGGGCGGTAGTTATTCGCGTGCCATCTGGGGCCATGCTCTCCGGAATGCCCTGGTGCCCATCGCCACTGGTTTTGGATCGATCCTGACGGTTATGTTTGCCGGCTCGGTCATTATTGAACAGGTGTTTGAAATTCCTGGTATGGGCCGTCTGAGTCTAGAGGCAATTGTGGGTCGAGATTATCCAGTTTTTATGGGGATTCTTTCCATAACGGCAATCTTAGGGCTGGTTGGCAACATTCTTTCTGATTTCTGCTATGTTTTAATCGATCCACGCATCAATTTTCAGGAGAATTGATAGCAAGATGCTTTCACGTTTTGTAAAAAATCCCATGACCCGCAGGCGGATTTCCCGTTTCAAAGAAATGAAGCGGGCCTATATATCCTTATGGGTGTTGGTGATTCTCTACCTACTCAGCCTCGGTTCCGAAATCATCTGCAATGATGTACCTTTGTATGTCAAGTTTCAAGGCAAGTCCTATTTTCCGGTATTTAAATTTTATCCCGAAGATGCCTTCTTGAGAAATGGCAAGCAAACCCGGCCCAATTACCATATGATTCGCACTGATCCTCGCTTCCAGGGCAATCAGCGGAATTTCATGTTGTTTGCACCCATTCCTTACGGTCCTTTTCAAAGTCTGGACCCGGACCTCATCCAGGTGTCCGATCTTGTAACGGTTGCAATCAAGCCGCTTCCCATGGTGGGTACGGCCAACATTCGCAAAGACTTTACCATTGCTAAGGCGTTTAGGCTGGGCTCATTTGTGGCGCTTGATGATAAAGACCTTAAAAATAAGAAACTCACCGATTTTTTCAGCATACCGCCGCCTTTGAAGGCTGCTATTGAAACACGCTTCCAAGATCTGGCGGCACCGTCCGTAGCGATATCAGTTGCCGGGCCCGGCAACCTCTCGGTGCGAGCGTCACTGTCAACCCACAAGCAACGCAAGCGTAAACTGTCAACTGTCCGGATTACATTCAGAGAAGAGCTATCAGCAGATTCCCAAAGCCAGGCACAAGCCTTTAATATGATTTTTGATCGAAATCTGGTTTTATTAAGAGAACAATTGACACCGCAAGCTGATGCAGTTTGGCGCACATTGCCACAGGCCGAACAAGCGATCGTTCAGGCAAACGTTCAAAACCGGTATCTGGGCCCGGTGGACAGTCTGGTCATGGTATTGGGCGAGCGAAAATATCGGGCCACCTTCATAAAAGAGGATGTTCGTTTTCCATTTCGGCCTATCAAAGGGCATCTCATGGGCATCGATGGCGCTGGTCGGGATGTTTTGTCCCGCATTCTGTATGGGCTGAGAACCTCCATGTCATTCGGCCTGCTTTTGGTTGTGGGTTCCATGGTATTGGGCATAGCTGCAGGTGCCCTGCAGGGTTACTATGGGGGCCTTTTGGACATTTCCGGGCAACGGCTTATTGAAATTTGGAGCGCGCTGCCATTCCTATATATCATGATTCTGATGGGATCCATTTACGGCCGCAGTTTTTCGCTGCTACTGTTCTGTTATGGCCTCTTTAATTGGATCGGCATTTCCTACTATATGCGGGCTGAATTTTTAAGGCTACGCAAACAGCCATTTGTGGAGGCCGCCAAATGCATGGGCGCCCCGGCATATAAGATTATATTCAAACATATTCTGCCCAATGGCATGGTACCGGTGATCACTTTTTTCCCCTTTTCTCTGGTGGGAGCCATCGGTTCATTGGCGGCATTGGATTATTTGGGATTCGGGTTACCGCCGCCAACGCCCAGCTGGGGTGAATTGCTATATCAGGCCCAGCAATATCGGTGGGCCTGGTGGTTAATTTTGTATCCATCCTTGGCTTTATTTATTGTCATGCTCCTGGGCGTTTTTGTGGGCGAAGGGGTCCGCAACGCTTATGATCCCAAACGCTATACGAGGCTGGAATAATGACGCAAAATCTATTGCGTGTTTCAAATCTAACGGTTTCCTTTGAGACGGACCAAGCCAAATTTGTGGCCGTTGACGACGTCTCTTTTGAAATCCGGCAAGGCGAGATCGTGGGCCTGGTGGGCGAATCCGGATGTGGTAAATCGGTGAGTGCCTTGAGCCTGCTGCGGCTGGTACCGATGCCTCCTGGAATCATTGAGGGGGGGAAGGTAGACTTTAAGGATACAGACCTACTGCAGGCCAGTATCCAAGCCGTACGCAAAGTCCGCGGCCGGGAAATCAGCATGATTTTTCAAGAGCCCTTATCGGCGTTATCACCGTTGCAGCGTATCGGTCAGCAAATGGTGGAGACCATCCAGCTTCACAAAGATATTCCCAAATCTGATGCCTGGCAGATTTCATTGGATTGGCTAGGCAAGGTTAAAATACCGGACGCTGCGGAAAAGATGCATGCATATCCATTTCAGTTGTCAGGCGGCATGCAGCAGCGCATCATGATCGCCATGGCCCTGATGATGAATCCGGATTTGATTATTGCGGATGAACCCACAACGGCCCTGGATGTGACCATTCAGGCCCAGGTATTTGACCTCATTCGCGAGATGAAGGCCGAGAGTACGGCTATTCTTTTAATCACCCATGATATGGGCGTGGTATGGGAAATGTGTGATCGTGTTTTGGTGATGTATGCTTCCAGAATCGTGGAGCAGGGGACCGCCAGTGATATATTTACAGTACCCGCACATCCGTATACTTACAGCTTGCTGAAATCGATTCCGAGTCTATCAGACGGAAAGGGGGATAAATTGGCAGTGATCCCCGGCAGTGTGCCTTCTCCGGAAAATTATCCATCAGGTTGCCGTTTTCGGGATCGCTGCTCATACGCATTTGAAAGATGTGAACGCGAGATGCCGGAACTTGTGCCGGTTTCCAAAGGTCATCAGGCTGCTTGTTTTGTAGCTGGCAAGTTTATCGAAACGCGAAATGACTCAACAAACCCAATAAATCAGACATAACATGACGGATAAAAACCAAAATCCCTTAGTTAAAGTCATCAATCTCAAGACTTGGTTTCCCATTCGCCGGGGTATCCTGTCGCGTACCATCGGATATGTACGCGCTGTGGATGGCATTTCTTTCACAATATACAAAGGTGAGACCCTCGGGCTCGTAGGCGAATCCGGTTGCGGAAAAACAACATTGGGCCGGACCCTGGTTGGGCTCGAAAAAAGTCACAACGGTGTAATCAATTTTGATGGCCGAAGCCTGGCGGATCTATCTCGTCAGGAATTTCGAGAACTGCGACGCAGAATTCAGATCATATTTCAAGATCCCTTATCATCTCTGAATCCGCGTATGAATGTAGCCGATATCGTGACCGAAGGGATTTCCGAATTTCGACTGATTAATGGGGACCAAGAGGCGGCCGCACGCCAAATTTTAAAAGATGTGGGTTTGGATGCCGATGCTCTCTACCGCTATCCACATGAATTCTCAGGTGGCCAACGTCAGCGTATCAATATTGCCAGGGCGGTGTCCCTGAAGCCGGATTTCATTGTTTGTGACGAACCAGTCAGCGCCCTGGATGTAAGCATCCAGGCCCAGATTATCAATTTACTCCTTGAACTGAGACAAAAATACCATCTGGCTTATCTCTTTATCTCACATGATTTAAGTGTGGTCAGCCATATTGCCAATCGGATTGCGGTTATGTATTTGGGACGCATCGTGGAAGCTGGCAAAACTGCCGACATCATATTTGACGCCAAGCATCCCTACACGCGGGCTCTCTTAGCAGCTGTCCCCCGTCCTGGCACGAAAGGTGAAGCACGACTGGTACTCAAGGGGAATACACCTTCTCCATCAGCACCACCCAAAGGATGTCGTTTTCATCCTCGCTGTCCAAAAGTCATGAGCGTCTGCCGAACTGAAGATCCACGGGAATTGGATGTTAGTGGGCATAAGGTGTGCTGTCATCTTTACACCTAACCCCAAGGTTGCATAAATAACATGGATAGAGAAAATGGAAGAAAGGCGCCAACACACCCGTTATCCCGTTAAGACACCTGCAGAAATGATAACTGCCATTGGCACAATTCCGGCTGTAGTCACGGAGATATCGACCGGGGGGATCAAGCTGTACACATCAAAAGCCATTTTTCCCAAAATGCCCATCGACATCATCATCAATATTGGCAGGCAGATCATCTTTGGCGGTCAGATTGTCTGGGTCATTCAAAAAATCGGTCGTCAGGGAATTTACTATCAATCCGGCATAGATACTGACTTCATCAGTGACCAGGACGATGAGGTTCTCTATTTTCGACGGCTCGAAACGCTTGTACAAGAAATCGTAAATCTCACAAAAAAAAGGTCCTAATTCGTAAGTAATTTGAACCAGTGTTGGAGAAATTGGCGAGACCAAGGAGTGAATTCACACTAGAAAAAGGACAGCGGACTATGAAAATTTCTGATGCGAAAACTTATGTGGTGGAGAACCCGCCGCCGCATTTTGGTGGTCAATATTGGGTTTTTATTAAGCTTACCACAGATAGCGGAATTGATGGTTTCGGAGAGGCTTATTCGGCGCCGTTCCATCCACATGTAGTCGAGCAGATGATATTGGATGTCTGTGATCGATGTGTGATTGGTGTGGACCCGTTTAAAATCGAACGATTGTGGCGGGTCATATATTCAAGTGGGTATACCCAGCGATCCGATTTGTCATTGATGGCGGTACTCAGTGCCATTGAGATGGCTTGTTGGGATATAATCGGCAAAGAGCTCAACAAGCCGGTATATGAATTATTGGGTGGTCAAGTGCATGAAAAGCTTCGGTCCTATACCTACCTTTATCCGCAAGCCACCGATAAGACCGATGTATATCAGGATCCTGATTTGGCTGCCGAGAGAGCGGCCGAATATGTGCAGCAAGGTTTTGATGCCGTCAAGTTTGATCCGGTGGGGCCCTATTCTGCGTTTGATCCCAGGCAGCTTTCTTTGCAAGCTTTGGATCACACCGAAAATTTTGTGAAAAAGGTTCGCCAGGCGGTCGGTGGTAAATGTGATTTGCTTTTTGGTACCCACGGCCAGATGACGACTTCAAGTGCCATTCGATTGGCTAAGCGGCTAGAGAAGTTTGACCCTCTGTGGTTTGAAGAACCGGTGCCGCCGGAAAATATGCAAGAGATGGCCCGGGTTGCCAGCTCCACCAGTATACCGATTGCCACTGGGGAACGGCTGGCTGGTAAATATGAATTTGCCCGGTTGCTCGGTTTGCAAGCCGCCAGCATATTGCAAATGGCATTGGGGCGCGTGGGGGGCATTCTCGAAGCCAAAAAGATTGCCGGCATGGCCGAGGCCCACTATACACAGATTGCTCCGCATCTTTACTGTGGCCCCATTGAGGGCGCTGCCAACATTCAAATTGATACCTGCAGCCCGAATTTTTTAATTCAAGAAGGTATCCAAACCTGGGGCGGGTTTCATGCCGAAATTCTCAAAGAGCCGGTTCAATGGGAGGATGGTTATATTATTCCGTCCACCAAGCCCGGATTGGGTGTAGAGCTGGACGAAGCAGTTGCTGCCCAGCATTCCTATACTGGCAAGAAACTTCATCTTGAAATGCTAGATAGGCCTGTTTGAAAGTTTACAATTAGCTTATGGGGTAGATCCTTCTTATAGGGTTGCTTTGGGACTATAGTAAGTACAGCTCGATTGATGGTTATCATGTCTTATAAATTGATTTACTGGCTAAGTTTGGAGCTGGCAATGCGATTGAGGCTCACACCAGATTCAGCGGCCTGTACAGCGAGTTTTCGATGAACATCCGGCGGGATTCTGACCATAAACTTGCCACTGTATGGTCTGCTGGCAATAGGGTCCGGAATTACCTCTGCAGATGCACTCATATCTTTTACAACATCGGCAACCAATTTTCGGATACCTTTAAGAGCGGCTTCTGGAGTACGGGCAAGCCAGCTGAGGCTCGGAAATTCTGCACATAATCCTACATATTCATTATCATCTTCAGACCAGGTTATACGGTACGTATATCGATCATTTGTTAGAGCCATGTTTTATCTCCAATTTTTCAAATGCCAAAAGCACCTGTTTTACTTGATATACTTTGGTTTTTCCTTTGTGGCTTTGAATATTAATCCTCTCATTTTTATTCTGCTTACATCTGGATTATAATAATTACCGTGTTGAGCTAAATTAATTTTCCTGAGTATGATCAATTTTTTCTGAGTTCGCATCAATCTTTACGATAACTAAGGTTATATCATCTTCAGTATTTGAATTATTTTGGAATTGATTTAAGGCAGTAAATACTGTTTCTATTATTTCTTGTGCATTTTTAGTGGCATTTTTTCTAATGATCTCGTAAAGGCGGGCTTTACCAAAAAACTCTCCATCTAAGTTTTGTGCTTCCCAGACGCCGTCAGTACAGAGGACGATAATTTGTCCGTTTGTGAGATTGGTTTTTTCGTTCATCTCATACTGCAAATCTTCAGATACTCCTAGCGCAACACCAGGGCCTTTTAACTCGGCAAATTGATCTGTAATTTGATCGTAGAAGATGCCTGGGTCATGACCTGCACGTACCCACTGTAATTTTCGGTTTGCCGTGTCAATGTCCATAAAAAACATAGTCATAAATTGCCCTGAATCCTCGATATCATTAACCAATTGACGATTAACATCAGAAATGATTTGGGCGGCGCTGCCTGGAAATGAATAACGCTGCTGTAAAGATGAACGGGCGGTTGCCATAAGTAATGCCGAGGATATACCATGTCCCGCCACATCCCCAATGGCCACACCTAGTTTTTTATTAGACTCTAAAATTAAAAAATCGTAATAATCACCGCCGGTTTCATCACAATAGATTGTTTTGCCTGCTAGGTCCAATCCATCTATTTTCAGATTGCCTTTTGGTAGAAGATTCTGTTGGACATCCCGGGCCAGATTAAGTGATTGGCGAATTTTATCCGTCATCTTTAGAATAGTGTCCAACATTTGAGTACGCGAGGATACAATCTCTTTAATTTCTCTAGGGGCATCCTGGGGTAAATCCACATGCCTTGCTTTGGGATCAATATTTTGTAGACGCTGATTGGTCGAGAAGATGTATTCAATCGGTAAAATAATTTTTTTAGTAAGAAAGCTTTTAAGGGTAACCATCATGAAAAGAATGATAATTGATATTAGGAATATGATCCTCATGGCATACCAGAAAAGATCAGCAGCTCCCTGATAATCTGTTAGTCCCCTATAAATTAGAGAACCTACAAGCAAGATTCCTTCAATGGCCAAAATACGCCAAAAGATCCCTTCCAATAGAATTCTTTTGACACCATCTTTTCTATTTTTGTGAGAATTTTGCGGTATGGCTGGGTTCTGATCGATTTTTATTCTCCTTTAAATTGGAAATTAAAACTCATATATATGTCGTTTTTTCCAAAATATCCTTACAAATGAATGAAATTTTCCCATAAACTTCAATGATAAATACTAATCCCCAAAAATAAAGTGTTCATATAAGATATTTTTCGGTGATCATACGAAGATTCAAACCCTGGGCAAGAGATTGGCATTTCAGCATTAGCAATAATAAATCATTGACTGTTAAGCGTTTAATTGTTTCAAGTGTTTTACGCAGTTCAAAACCGTGGTAAAAGAAAATTAAACAAAAGGGTTAGATAAAGTCTAATCGAGGTTTATTGAGGTCGCTTTGGAGAGAAATGATACTGCAATAGATCCTATAAAACTATTTTTTCAGTGGTATGCGGAGACTCAGGCCAAGAGCGGGGGATCTTTCCAGGATAAGCGGGTAATCTCATGGGGAATCCAGTTTGTCAGGCGTATACTGGAACTCATTTTACCCTGGTCAAACCTTCTTCGACCCGACATCGCAACTTTGGCAACCATAACACCGGATAATAAACCTGCGGCAAGAACCGTGTTGTTTAAAGGGTTTGTTCACAACGGGTTTTCTTTTTATACAGACTACGAAAGCAACAAAGGTCAGGAATTAAAGGCCAATCCATCGGCGGTCATGGTTTTTTACTGGCACTTTCCACCACGCCAGGTACGTATCGATGGTAAAGTATTAAAACTATCTCGCAAGGAGGCAGAGGCGGATTGGAATGCCCGTAGGCGTGAGAATCAGACTGCATCGGCTGCCGTTCCCCAAAGCAGTATCATCAGTGGCAGGGAAAAACTAAAGCAATCAGTTAATCAGCTCAAACATCTATACCGGGGTAAGCCTATCCCCTGTCCTAAATCCTGGGGCGGCTATTGCCTAATTCCCGAGGAGATGGAATTCTGGGAGGGGCGGTTTGACTGGATACATAACCGGGAGCGCTATGTATTAAACAAGGGCACTTGGCAAAGGCAACTTTTGGCTCCCTGATTACAATTCTGCGATCCGCTCATTTAAAGGACATTTAGAGGAGGACCAGTATGCAAAAAGCGGCAACCAACAAGTGGGTCTTACTGCTCCTGGTTTTGTTTATTTCAGCCCTATTTCTGTCCATGATTCGGCAATTTCTGATGGCCATTTTTCTGGCCGGCATCTTTTCGGCTTTGGCTTATCCACTCTATAAGCGACTTGAAAAATGGTTTGGCGGTCTGCGGGTACTCGCATCATTGTGCACCTTGGTGCTGATTGTGTTGGTCATCATCCTGCCTTTGGGCGCTCTCACGGGCATTGTTACAGCCCAGGCAATCAAGGTGGGCCAGGCGGTCAAACCCTGGGTTGAGCGGCAACTATCGGAACCGGATGCGATTTCAAATTTGATCCAATCATTGCCGTATATCGACAATATTGAGCCTTACCGCAACCAGATATTCCAAAAGGCTGGTGAAGCAGTGGGCGCACTCAGCGGTTTTCTCATCGGCCGTCTGCAATCGGTTACCTATGGTACCGTCAATTTCTTATTTATGCTCTTTATCATGCTATATACCATGGTTTTTTTCCTGATGGATGGCGACAAGCTGATTAATAAAATGCTCTACTACCTGCCATTGGAAGATCACGATGAACGCCGTATGCTGGATAAATTCACTTCCGTGACCCGCGCCACCCTCAAGGGAACTGCCGTCATCGGTGTGATTCAGGGCTTGCTGGGCGGGATTGCCTTCGCCGTCGTGGGCATACCCAGCGCGGTATTCTGGGGGACTATCATGGCGGTTTTGTCATTTATTCCCGGCATCGGTTCGGCACTGGTTTGGGTGCCGGCTGTGATCATCCTGGCAGTCAGCGGCAGTTTTATCAAGGCCATTGGTCTGGGAATATTCTGCGCGGCCGTAGTGGGCAGCATCGATAATTTTCTGCGCCCCATCCTGGTGGGCAAAGATACCCAAATGCATGAGCTCATGATTCTATTTGGAACTCTGGGTGGTATTGTCATGTTCGGCGTCCTGGGCGTGATTATCGGACCCATCATTGCGGCCCTGTTTGTGACCGTATGGGAAATCTACGGGGTCGTTTTCAAGGATGTTCTACCTAAGGTTGGAACGTCCGACGCTGACAACCAAAAAGAGGATTGAGCAGCCTCAACCGAGAAGCGATAGAACTATATGCAATTTCGTGCATTGTCTTAATCCCGCTTAATTACTTTGGAACAAATCAAATGTAGAGGAAAAATGACCACAGACCTTCGATTGACCTCACTATAAGATTTGAACTGGCTTATACCGCTGGTGAGAGCCTATCATGAATTTGAAGACGTACAAATGAGTGATGCAGAACGTACGGCATCTGTGCGTGAGCTGCTTTTGAATCCGAAATTTGGGGGGATATGGGGGATCTACCATGACGCAGAACCCGTGGGATATTTGGCCCTTTGTACTGGATACAGCATTGAATTTGGTGATCAGGATGCCTTTATCGATGAACTCTATATCAAACCCGCCTGCCGGGGACTGGGTGTTGGATCGCAAGCATTGACTTTGATCAAGGTTGAAGCTGCCAAAATGGGAATCAAGGCCTTGCATTTGGAAGTCGATCATATTAACTCAAGGGCCAAATGGTTATATGCCAAGGCAAGATTTGTCGAGCGGGATAAGTATCTGCTTATGTCTTGCAGCCTATCGTAATCATATCCTTGCAAATATCAATCGGTTGACCGTGCAGGTATAGTCGCTCCGCAGAATTTACATTTCACCGGTTCTCTTCTTTGGTCTGAAGAAACGATCTGGCCCCTTTTGCACGCTGGACATAGGCGTTTAAGGCTAAGAAGCCTACGGAGAATTGTCGATATAAAAAATGGGTTCAAATCCTTGACTCCTTACTGGTGATTTATGGAGACCATCAACACCCTCATAGTATTGCAGATACCATATCTTGGGTCCGAAGAAAATGATGCGAAGCTAAAGAGTTCGCTAATAAATATCCTGTTTGCAAAATGGTGTTTGATAGGAATTATGGCATAATAACGGAGCATTGTAAAACGCCATATACCTTGACAATATCTATAACCTTGAAAGGGCAATTTCCATTTCAGATATCTATT
>CAZWEO010000140.1:0-11337 GCA_964633115.1 uncultured Desulfobacterales bacterium | reverse complement strand
AAATTCATTGACAGGTGTGATTTCAGACTATCAAATGAGGCAGCCACGGCCTGGTCGATTTGGTCGATTCCCTGAGTTTGCTCATTGGAAGCGGCTGCGATTTCCGAAATTAATCGGCTACAACGGCAAATCCAGTACCAGCCTCACCGGCATGTGCCGCTTCCACAAAAGCATTCATTCATGAGAACCGGTGGATTTGCTAGTGTTTGACATGGTTATGCCGGGCGGTATTGATGGCTTGGAAACTTATCGCCGGATAGTTGAGATTTATCCAAACCAAAATGCGATCATCGCCAGTGGTTATTCCGAGACAAAAAGAGTCAAAACACTGCAAGGTCTGGGAGCAGGGACCTACATACAAAAATTGAAATTCCCCCAAAACCGATGGATTGAGCGTCAAAAGGTTTGATCGTCCAAATTATCTACTTCCACTGTGATTGGTTCCGAATTCAGATTAGCAGTTTCCATATTAATATTTTCTTTTTTGTTGATGACAAACCGATCGGCCGAGGCGGCCAGCTCTTCGGCCAGGGCAGCGCCTTGTTGGGTCGCACTGTCGATCAAAGTTATTGCTTGACTGATCTGTTCGATGCCCTGGGTTTGTTCATTGGAAGCAGCTGCGATTTCCGAAATTAGCCGGCTATTGTTTTCGATTTTTTCTGCCAGTTCTATAAAATTGGTATTGGTGTCCTCGACGCGGCCAGAACCAACACTGATTTTTGTTTCAATTTGGTCAATCAGATTTGACGTTCCCTTGGCCGCATCGGCAGCTCTTATGGCTAGATTCCGGACTTCATCGGCCACAACGGCAAAACCAGCCCCGGCTTCACCGGCACGAGCCGCTTCCACGGAAGCATTCAAGGCTAGCAGGTTGGTTTGGAATGCAATTTCATCAATGGTTTTAATAATCTGGGAGGTTTCCTGGCTGGCCTTCGCGATTGAATCCATCGCCTCGGTAACTTCTCCTATGGACACTTTTGATCGCGCAAAAATTTCGTCGGCGTTTTTCATGAGGGCATGCGATTCTTGGGTCCGATTCATATTTTCTTTCACAATTGAGGCCATTTCATTAACCGAGGCAGAGGTTTCCTCAAGTGAAGCAGCCTGGGAGGCGGAACCTTCAGAGAGGGTATGGGAGGAAACAACAATGCCTTGAATCATGTTTTGTAAACTTTCGTTAACGAGATTCATACGGGCTGACATATGGCTGATTTCATCGCGCCCACGTACATCCACCCGGTGGGTTAGGTCACCCTCACGCATTTTATTGCCCAGTACAGCCAAGCGATGAACCGGTTTTCGGATCATATAATAAAGCAAGCCGAAGACAATGGTACAAAGTATCACAACGCCCACAACCCCACCCACAATACTTATGTTGCGAGTTGACGCGGAGGCCTGCAACACATTTTCAATGGAAGTTCTCACCTGCATACCGCCCAGGATTTTTTTTGACCGGCCGTGGCAGTGAAAACAACGCGCATCATTAGGGATGGGCTTGACAATATTCAAATACCTGACGCCGTTAAGGTTCTCTTGGATTGGTTGCTTGGGTGCCTGGACGTTATCCAGCATAGTTCGAATTTGTTGAGGAAGTTCCGGGTTAGCTGAATAAGCATTTATATTGCGCCCAATGAGGTTTTGATCGGTGGCAAAGGTTATATCTCCTTTGAAGTCAAAGATCATGACATCCAGAAGAGCCATATTTTTCTTGAGACGATCGAATTGTTGGCTGACCACGTCGTTATCTCCGATGGAAAGAGCATCTATCATACCACCTTCAATAGCCAGGGCCATATTTTCGGCGCCCTCCTGGCTAATGGTCATCTGGCTGGTGTGATTGCTATTGATATTAATGAATATAATTAAACCGAGAACAATAATTTGAGCTGCGACGATAGGTAGTAGAACTTTGACCGATAGGTATTTTGTAAAAAAATGGATTATCTTCACCAGTGCCTCCGACAAATAAAAAGGGGTTAGTGAGCGCCGCCAAATAGTAGCGGTTTAAAACTAAATGCATCAACTCTTTCTGAGCTGTGGCATGTATTACAGGTTTCGATGGACAATACGGCAACGATATCTTCTGGATCTTCGGAATCCACATGCAGACTTCCGGGGCCGTGGCAGACTTCACAGCCTGCATTTTTCAGATGGGGTGTATCGGTTTCTGAAATAAATCCCCCGCGGGAACCATATCCGGTCGTATGGCAGGCAAAACATTCCTTTTTTTCGGTTTCAGTTAAGCCTTTTTGCATAATCAAGACGCTTTCATAGGATTTAGCTTTTTTGGCATAGGACTGAAATGATTCAAACTGGGATTCATGGCATTCGCCACACGTTTCTGATCCTACGTAGGTTTTTAAAGGTTCTTCGCTTGCAAAACTTGGAATCATGCAGAGTAAATAAAAAAAGGCTAATACCAAACAAGGCCAGCTTAATTTTCTAACGAAATTCATTTGAATCACCTGAATCACCTACTTTAAAATATTAACTCATTGAAATTATAATCTATATTAATTTGAGATGGCGGACTTGCTACGGCAATAACGAGTCATTCAACCAAGTTTACTATCGGAATATTTGCTTAGTGCTATCCGATTTATATATATTATCGGCAAAATGTGGCAGAACTTTAATCATACCCAAAAAAATAATTTAATATAGCGTATCTGGTGGTTATCTTTTTTACAGGCAGTTAGGTAATGAGTTGCAAATACATATCATTGGTAAGCTCACCAATTTTAATTCCACAACGATCAAATGCTACAAACAGAGTTTCTAATGCGCACATTAATCAGAAATCATCTAAAATTGATCCCAGACCCTACTTGTGCTATCCTTTTCGATAGTCATATTTAAGGCGATGCATAAATGATTACACTTGAAAACATCCACAAATCCTACATTACCGGCGCCAACCGTTTACACGTACTCAATGGTATCGACATTCACATTGAGAAAGGTGAAATTGTGGCGGTTATGGGATCGTCGGGTTCAGGCAAATCCACATTGCTGAACATTATAGGACTTCTGGATTCTTATGACTCAGGAATGTACCAATTTAATAGTGAAATGCTGGCTAACATGAATGAAACCCGTGCGGCCCAGTTTCGCAATCAAAACATCGGCTTTGTGTTTCAGTCGTTTCATCTTATCTCCTTTAAAACCGCCCTGGAAAACGTGGCTTTGCCGCTATATTATCGCAAAGTAAATCGCAAAAAACGTAATCGCCTGGCACTTGATATGCTGGATCAGTTTGATATCGCCGACTGGGCAGATCATTTGCCGGCGGAACTTTCGGGCGGGCAGAAACAACGCACCGCAATTGCCCGCGCCATGATCACGGGTCCTTCGTTGCTTCTGGCTGATGAACCCACCGGAGCATTGGACAGCGCAACATCCTTGGACGTGATGGACGTTTTCAAGCAAGTAAACGAACTTGGCACGACTATCGTGGTTATAACCCATGAGAAGGATATTGCTGCGGTTGCTGATCGGGTATTGGTCATCAAGGACGGAATCATACAAAACTGACGGTTCCGCAAGAAGCTCAACTACTGTGTTGTGCTGCATTTTGCAATCAATCAACGTACAGAGAGCACGCCTCATGATTACAAAACTTGCACGCCTTGTATTTGAACTTTTTTCGAAACCGTCTATTCCTAACACATTGTGATCTTACAAAAATAAATGTTCATATGATTAGGTAGCGATTTGTTATCATCAAGATTCAATGTACAGATAGAGATGCGTGTTGCGGGTGTCGGGTTACGAGTTACGGGTCAAGTTTTGAGCAGTTAGCAACCTAACAGTCTTCAGCCTAACAGCCTAAACCCCTAAGATGCTAAGTGTTTTGGCTTCGGCTATTGTGAATAACGGGCTATTTTTTCTAATAAATTGGTAGTGCAACCATAATGGGAGCATCTTAGTTTGATCGCCCTGGAAACATTCAAAGATAAACTTCAGGAAATCTTCCATAATCTTGGCAAGAACAAGCTACGCACACTGCTGACCGGGTTTTCGGTGTCCTGGGGCATCTTCATGCTGATTATTCTCTTGGGATCCGGATATGGTATTGAGAAAGGGGTTCGCAACGCTTTTTCCGAGGACGCCGTCAATAGTATATGGATTCGGAGCGGTCAGACTTCCAGACCCCATGAGGGCCTTAAAAAAGGTAGATCCATAAAATTTAGAAACGAAGATTATGATGATCTAAAACAATCCATCAAAGGCCGCGAGCATATCACGGGCCGATATTACTTGGGGCGTGCTACGTCAGTTCGTTTTCAATCCAAGGCTGGCACATTTTCAATTGTCGGTGTACACCCGCAATATGCCGCTATCGAAAAGCTTACTGCTATGCAGGGCCGTCTGCTCAACCTGAATGACGAAAAGCAACAGCGAAAGGTTGCCATTATTGGCCCCAAAACGAAACGTGAATTGTTTCCCGATAGCTCTGTCGTGGGGCAATATGTATCGATAAAAAACGTTTCTTTCCAAATCGTCGGGGTGTTTAATGATGAGGGGGATGAGTGGAATTTAGATCGGATTTTTATTCCGCTCAGCACCATGCAGCACCTTTTCAGTCGCAGCGATCGTGTTCATAATCTGGCCATGACCATTGATAGTAGAGCTTGGGAGCAACCAGAGGCAGTGGAGGCAGCCGTTCGGCAGCGGCTGGCTCAGCGACATCGTTTTCACGTGGAAGATCGTCGGGCTGTCTTCACCTACAATACATTGGTAACATTTCAAAAGTATATGCGCCTATTTGCCAATATTCGTATATTTGTTTGGATTATCGGTATCGGTTCGATTGTGGCTGGTATTGTGGGCGTGAGCAATATCATGCTGATAACGGTCAAGGAACGTACCCGCGAAATTGGTATCCGCAAAGCTATCGGTGCTTCTCCAGCCTCGATTATTGACTTGATTGTGACTGAGGCTATCATCATTACGCTTTTTTTTGGATATCTCGGTCTGGTGGGAGGTGTGGCCGTATTGGAAATTATGGCTTACCTCATAAAAGGGGTGGCCTACTTCAAGGATCCAGAAGTAAATTTAATAACAGCCTTTGGGGCAGTTTTCCTATTGGTTCTTTCAGGGGCCTTGGCGGGGATATTTCCGGCCCGACGTGCGGCGCAGATAAGGCCGGTGGAGGCATTGCACGACGAATAAAAAATGCGGAGCATTTTTAATAATGATCCTTTTTGAACCAGACATATGGCAGGAAATACTGCACACCGTAAAGCAGAATCGGCTGCGATCCTTACTAACGGCTTTTGGCGTATTCTGGGGTCTCTTCATGCTGGTCATTATGATTGGTACCGGCCAAGGTCTAAGAAAAGGAGCATATTCAGAATTCAGTAGCTATGCCACTAACAGTGTTTTTGTGTGGGCCCGTGTTACCACCAAGCCTTACAAGGGTTTTCCCATTGGTCGACGCTTTCGGTTTACCAATGAAGACACCGAGGTTATCCGACGTACGGTACCCGGCATCGCCTACCTGGCACCACGGGGCCGCCGGCGGGGAGGTGAAGGTGACAACACCGTGATCCACGGTGATAAATTAGCTGTTTTAACAATTTACGGCGACCATCCTGAAGTATTAAATATCCGCTTGTTGCAGATCTTATCCGGCCGCTTCCTGAATCACTTGGATCTGGCCGATCGCAGAAAAGTAGCCATCATTGGGGAAGAAACTGTCAAACTCCTTTACAACAAAAGCGAAAAGCCCATCGGCACATATATCAATGTTAACGGAATCAATTTTAAAGTGGTGGGTGTGTATCGCTTACCAAATAAAAATGAGGATAACTACGAAGAAAATGCCAAAGCAGTTTATCTGCCTTTATCCACGTTTCAACAGGTCTTTAGCTGGGGTGAAATTGTGGGATGGTATTCGATTACATCGAGGCCGCATTTGAGGGCTTCCCAGGTCCGCGATGCAGTAATCCAAGTATTGGCAGCCCGGCATCATGTTGCCCCAGATGATGAAAGGGCTTTCGGTTCCTGGAACATGGAAGATGAATTTCGAAAAATTGCCGATTTGTTTGTGGGCATTCGCTTTATCGTCTGGTTTGTGGGTTTATTTACCTTGATTGCCGGTATCATCGGTGTTTCCAATATTATGTTGATTGCCGTCAAGGAGCGTACGCGTGAAATTGGCATCAAACGTACAGTGGGTGCCACGCCGTTGTCGATTATCAACCAAGTAATACTGGAAGCACTGTTGCTGACCTCCATACCCGGATATCTATCATTGGTGTGCGGTGTGGCCGTGTTAGAAGGTACCAGCTATTTGCTAGATGTCCTTAAAGTGGACGCCCAAATGTTTCAGGACCCGGGCATCAACTTGTCTGCAGCGTTGTTGTCTTTAACTGTGTTGACCGTTGCTGGGGCCTTGGCAGGTCTGATGCCGGCTTATCGGGCTGTTAGAGGGCGGCCGGTGGTAGCGTTACGCTATGAACACTGACGGTTTCGAAAAAGGCCCAACTTCGGCGTTGTGCCAAATTTTGTAATCAATCAACGTACACTTAGTAAGCCTCATGATTACAAAATTTGCACGCCTTGAATTTGAACTTTTTACAAAACCGTCAAATTTAAACTTGTTAAAAACTTCAATATTAGAGTTCAATACTGAGATTGAATTGGCTGAATCATTCAGATTTCAATTCAACTAGATGGCTTTAAAACAGCGCTATATGCTGTTAGCGCCTAATAGTTCTCAGCCTACAGCCTAAAAGCCTATTTAAGGAAAGCTATATGAAAAAATTTTTTCGAATAGTGGTGATAATTTTATTTGTTCTACTATTTTTAGGTACCATGGCCTTTTTGTATGTTAAATCGAAACCAAAAGCTGTCCCAATTCGGACAGTCACGCCTGTGACGCGGGATATTGTGGCTAAAACCGTTGTAACTGGTAGCATCGTTGCTCGGCGCGAAGTAGAAATTAAGGCTCAGCTGTCCGGAATAATTGAGGAAGTTAGGGTAGAGGCTGGTGATACTGTCAAAAAGGGGCAGGTCTTGGCAAAACTCGACCTGATTCCCAATTTGATTCGTGTTAACGAGGCTGAGGCGCGGGTAAAGAAAGCCCGGATTGCCATGGAAGATAGGCATAAAACGTTTGATCGTGTACAGCGACGATACGAAGCCTCCATTAAAGGTGGTAGTCTGCTGACTGAAAATCAGTCACCCAATCTAATCAAGTTGCATCTGGCGGAAACAGACCTTGAGCAGGCGCGACTCAACTTGGCGGATGCCCAGGATAATTATGATCGTGAAAAAGTACTCAATGAAAGACAGGTTATCTCGGAATCGATTTTTCAGGATACAATTTTAAAGCTATCAAAGGCCCAAGAGGCGCATCAGAAGGCAGACACCTATTATCAGATGGTACGCGCAGAGACCTTAGATGTAATCGAGGAAGATTTTCAAAAGGCTGAAAACGCTTGGCAGCAGGCCCAGGAAGAAGTCACAGCGGCGGAAAGCAACCTGCAATTGATCCAGGAGGGTATTACCCCCAACACGCGTGATAAAAGCAACACCTTGATCCGGGCCACGATTGACGGAACTGTATTGGAAGTGCCGGTTAAGGAAGGCAGCCGGGTGGTGGAAACCAGCACGCAGTCATCCGGGACCACCATCGCCGTGGTTGCCGATATGAGCGATATGATTTTCGAGGGCAACGTTGATGAAACCGAGGTGGGAAAGTTGCATGTGGGTATGCCCATTATTCTGACCATTGGCGCTATTGAAAAAAAGACCTTTGATGCCGAAATTGAGCATATCGCCCCCAAGGGAAAACTGGTTAGTGGTACGATTCAATTTGGGCTGCGTGCCAGGGTTGTACTCGAAAAAGATTTTTTCATTCGTTCTGGCTATTCTGCCAATGCAGATATTGTGTTGCAGGAGAGTCAAGATGCATTATCGCTGGAAGAAGGAAATTTAATCTTCCAAAATAATGAAGTGTTTGCGGATGTCCGCGTCGGTCCACAACAATTTGAAAGACGGAAGCTAGAGACTGGGTTATCAGATGGCATTTACATTGAGGTGATTTCGGGACTTTCGGCAACTGATCGGGTTAAGGTGCAGTGAAATATTTAGCAGGGTTCAAGGAGTCCAGGGTTCAAGGGTTCGAGGGTGGCCAATTGCGGTCAGCTCGTAGCAGCTAACAGCCTAACAGTCTTCAGCCTAAGAGCCTGAACTTCCTTGGATCCTTTTTGAATCTAATGTGGCAAAGGTTGAAAAATGATCTATGACAATACTCCACGTCGAATAAAGAGGAGGAAATATGAGTAGCTGTGAACAATGCAAATTCAGAGCAATTCATGACCGGAGTCCACGCTCCATTCTAGGGCGCATTTGGAAGTGGCATATTGGCTGGTGCCCGGGGTGGAAGTCCTATCTAAAGTCGCTAGCGGAAGATGAGCGTAAAGCATTAAGAAAAAAATATGGGTGAACATAAGTTAAGTATATCGTGTCACCGATAAACGAAAGCCGAAAGCTGAGTTATAATCAATTGGAATGTGAAGAAACAGCATTATCGGCCACGCGCATATGTTTGCGGAAGTACGGTGCTGAAATTCCAAATGTGCTCAATCAGCCCCGCGATGGTACGCATTGGGGTAGAATTGTTGGCAGTTGCGTTGGCGAAGCTTATGAAATGACATTGATGCAAAAGCGCATTGATAATGCAAAATGCAATGATATCTCTAACTGGCAATAAATCCTTTCATAAGCCATTGCTTGTGCACAGACGTAATTTTTGGCCAAACATAATTATATACCTATCAATAGTTACACTACCAATTACCAAAGGCATATAAGAAGGTTTGCAGACTATGCGGATCTAAAAGGGGAGTGGAATGGATCAGAAAATCCAGGAAATAACCAGGCGTCTTGAAGCGAAAGAAAACCAGTTGAAATTGGAAAGTAGGAAGCGAGAGGCTGCTGAAGCTACATTACGGAAAAGCCGAGAAACATTAAAGCGGGTGATGAAAGAAATGCCGGTTATCATCTTAGCAACTGATAAAGACGGGAGCATCGTTTTTTTTAACCGCGAGTTTGAACAGATCAGCGGATATTCAGTTGAGGATATGAACGATCACCCTGAATTTATGAAATTACTTTTACCCGACGAAACTGAGTCGAGCCAAGACGAACAAACATCAACCCGGGAATGGCGGTTCATCAACAAAAATGGTATTGAAAAAGTTGTTATTTGGTCTGCCATCTCCATGCACCCGCCCATCTTAGGATGGCAAACCTGGAAAGTGGGTGTGGATGTCTCCGAACTCCAGGCCACCCGGGCAAAAGTTAAAATCCTCAGCGGCTTGCTTCCTATTTGTGCGTCATGCAAGAAAATTCGCGACGATAAGGGCTATTGGAATCAAATCGAATCCTACATTCGCGATTTTTCCGAAGCGGATTTTAGTCACAGCATCTGTCCGGATTGCGCCAAAGAGTTGTATCCGGATTTAGATATTGAGTCTTAACCAATTTAATGTGTGGAAATAGCATACTATTTTGATTGTTTTTACATATTCAAATAATCGGCTATTTTTGATTGTCTTGAGCTTATTTTGGCTATTACCCAGTGGCGTGGTTGACATGGCGTTTGGAGAAGAAAACAGGATGCGGGACAATCAATTGATCATGCCTCCTTCTGGGACCAGGGCTATCGCGCTGTTATGCTGACAGATTCAGCCTTTTTCCGTAATCCCCATTATCATAAGGCATCCGATACCATGCAAACCCTGGACTTTGGTTACATGGCGGAACTGGTTAACAACTTGGTTGGTTTTTTCAATTTTAAGAAGGCATTGCCCTAACAAATTGAATTTAAAAATTCAAACGATCTGGTTAGGCTTAAGATTCGAGCAGGTACGTTACATCAATAGCGATTGGGAATAGCAGGTAGAAGCGATCTCAAATATTCGGATAAGGTGCCTAGTCTAGCGTTCAGATTCTTCCACTTCAGAATCAATCTTCATCATGGTTTGACCACAGTGGGGGCAGAAGGGGGTAGCAATGTTGTGTTCATCGACACAAGCTTCCTGGGGGATATTCAACACATAAGGCCCACCACCTTCATAATTACATTCTTTTTCCGGACATGAAAATTCCATCTTTCGTCTCCTTGCTTATATTGAATTCACCGTATAATCATATACGCTGAATTGATTGAGCGCATGTCAATATCATGTTAGGCTTTGAATTGGAAGTCTATAGTTATCCAATCCAGCCAATATTTCAGCCATAGAAAGTAGTCACCTTTTCAATAATGGCAAGTCTTAAATGTTTAAAACTATAACTATTTGATATTAAAATTGAAATATTGATATCACTTCGGGCTGGATTAAGATATATCAATCCTATTGAAATAGCACAATGTGGGGGCCTTTCTAAGGTGAAATCATCTTTTTGGGCTTTAGCGGTTCCAACATATGGTCGGAACCGGACTTGAATTTGGTAAACTTATTATGGTAACATACCGTAATTCAAACTGATACATGCTCTTGGTATCGGAGCTCTTAAAAGCAAAGGGCAGACATTCTGGAAATGCCTACACAGCGGGAAAACAATATGTTCGACATTATTTTATTTGACTTGGGTGGCGTACTGGTTGAGCTCACTGGTATACCAATCATGCTTCAATGGACCCACCATAAATATGATGTTGAAGCGCTATGGGAAAATTGGCTACACTCTCCAGCGGTGCGTGCTTTTGAAACGGGTAGATCGACCCCGGAGCAATTTGCAGAAGACATCATCAAGGAGATGGACCTTCCGGTGGCCAAGCAGGAGTTTATCGATCGGTTCACGAAATG
The DNA here is from genome assembly GCA_964633115.1 of uncultured Desulfobacterales bacterium. Classification (GTDB taxonomy): domain Bacteria; phylum Desulfobacterota; class Desulfobacteria; order Desulfobacterales; family B30-G6; genus B30-G6. The sequence goes on along the minus strand of CAZWEO010000140.1, from coordinate 505 downwards.
GCCTCGGGGATTATTTGCAGGCGTGCCGCAGCTGTTGGACAGATTAAAAACCGATTACAAATTGGCCTGCTTTAGCAATTCAAACAGTTTGCATTGGCCTATTCTGATGCATGACATGGCACTTGAGACCAAATTTAGCTTCCAATTTGGATCGCATCTAATTGGTAAGGTCAAACCGGATAAAGAGGCCTTTGATCATGTTATCAGTCAATTAAATTGTCGCCCAAGTTCAATCCTCTTTTTTGACGACAATATTCTCAATGTACATAGTGCCTCAAAAATTGGGATGGTCGCTTATCGGGTCAGGGGCCCGCAGGAGATTGAACGGGTTCTAAAACAAATAGGTTCAATCAGACCGAAGGTCGCCTGACCAAAATATAGGGAAGAGGGATTTATGCTTAGCTTATTCGATCCAAAAAAATAAAATCGCATAGCGATTTTATTTTAGTAAACCTTAGGCTTGACAGAGGGGTATCCTTCTGAAATAAAAAACAACGTGTATTAA
>CAZWEO010000139.1:0-11418 GCA_964633115.1 uncultured Desulfobacterales bacterium | reverse complement strand
CTTTTCCGCATACCTTGGACGAATTGATAAAAGCAATACCTTGTTTGTCATTGATAGAGATGTTCCTAAATAATTATGAGTAAGCAAGAGAGAAATTCCAAAGGCCAGCGCAAATACCGACGACATCATCTTCAAAACCAGATTTATGATTACGAAAACGATGAACCAAAATATTGTAACGCTTGATGCCGCCGATTGCATTCTCAACGAAGATGCGGATTTGACTGAGGGCACGGTTTTCGGCTTTTTGTTCGTCAGTCAGTTGGGTCACTGGTTTTTTCTTGCTCTTGCGTGGTTTTTTATGTGGCAAGTGAATGTTTTCGCCACTATAGTCCTTTGACATACCCAGATAGGCTAAGTCGACCAAGACATCGAGATTATCAAACCAGTCGTGTTCTGGTGGAAACTCCTGTTTGAGCATACTGTAGTCATGGTTTCGCCCAGTGAAGGTATGCCCAAGAAACAGGATCACCTTTTCAACCGTGGACATTACCGTATTTTTGACGGTATGGTACTTTTTTTCCACTGTAATGATCCCGTTGAGTTTCATCGTCTTGTGACCGCCAGTATAGTCGTTCCGTTACATCAACAAGTATTCGGTCTACACCTTTGAAAGCGGCTTGCATCTCTGCTACTGATGAGAATTCCCGATGCGGCATCACACCTAACCTCACCAGCGTTTTGCTCAAAATGGGTGCCAGTCTATGCAGATTTTCGTTTGCCTTCGAACGTCCCATGTCAAATTGCGTGCCTAACACATCAAAAGTCGGATACGTTTTAAAGTACACCAGCGTGAAAAATAACTTGTCTGTGATGCTTGGCAACTTGCCTTTTGCACCTCCACCTGGACGGCGCTGGCGTTTCCCTTCAGCTAGCCCTTCCAGATAGACTTGCTGTTGCTGATCTTTATAATCATTTTCAAATTCTCTCGCCAGCCGGTCAAACTGACTGATGTTCAACCCTGTCAATGCTCTCATTTGGCGATCATCTCTTACATCTTCATATTTCATTTGGTTCGCTCATTTTTTCCCCTAGCTTACCTCATGATCTCTTATTTGGGAACGACTCTGATGTACATCTCCATGGAAAGCAGCGTGGTATATCTTAGAAAAAGTGTCTTGATTTATTCTCAGTGGCGATTGGATAGGGCTTTGTCGCTCAAGAATAGTTTGTAAGTTTTTCCAAGAAACAGGCCGTTCAAATAACTGGGTTCCGCTAAATCGGAAAGCCATAATTTCTTTTGTCATATCTTGGCCTGCAACAGCCATCAAATCTTTGAACTTAAATATCCCTATGCGTTTGAATTGTCGAAACAACTCTTTTGGGCGGCCAATCTCGACGTTTTCTAAATGTGAACATGCTCGCATTGCTTTGACATTTTGGTAACCTTTTCCATCCGAAATATACCAGAGAATACGCGCGGGGGCATGTAAATTTCTTTGGTGGGCAGAACGATAATAAACATTTTCCCGATTGAGTGCAAGCTCAGGCTTTGCACCAAATAGAGTTTGTTTGCCCAGGGATTCGTCAAATAGATGCATTGCCCAAAGAGGTTGAATCGGCACTATAAAAATAGGGATATTCGCATCGAGTAATTTAAGGGGCCACAAGATTTTCTCAAATTCAAATAGCTGGCCAATATAGCCTCCGTCATAAGCGTTTTCAAGAGATTGCCGTAGTTCTGCAATAAAGGCACTTTCCCCGGGAAAGCGGGAGGCTAGAGATGATAGATAGGAAATTGCATCTACTACGGTTATTGCAGTCTGTAGAGAAATTTTTACCCAACAATTATCAATAAGTGTAAAATAGTTCACTTTGAGAGCATTAATGATGACGGCTTGGAGAGCAGCATCTGTAACGCGAATCATTTGTCGATTATCCTTTGCAGCTTCTGATATCGCCTGCAGCACCAGATGAACAGCTATTGTCTTTGCCAGAGGATGTTTCTTCACCCGAAACATTGGAACTTCCAGTTGATGATGAGTCTTTGTTGAATAGACGATTAATGCTATAGGTTTATCAGGTGCTTCAGTTACAACCAACACTTGGTACTTGTGAGGATCAGATAAAAACTTACGCAGATTTGATAAGAATTGATTACGTTTCTCGTGCGTAGTTATCTGAAAATTGATAGCAAGAATATTCTCCTGGCCTGGCGAAAAACGGCTGATCTGGATATTCGTTCCTGCGAGGCGTGCCGGTTGGTATTCAGCTTCTCTAATTAATTCATCGAACTGAACTATGAAGTCACTTGGGCGGACAATGGATAAACCAAATTCGTCGAATATTTCATCACCGATTTCATCAACTAATTTGCCATCAGTAGAGATAAAGAAGTGCGCTTGCCCTGAAATAGCATGAACCAAATGATGGAGATCAGATTCGTCACTGGGAGTCAGTTCACCTGGGAAATAACGGGTTTTTAAATGTTGCTCAACCCTCTTGTGATCTCGGTCATTTTCGCTTTGCACCTTTGGAAACTGCTCTGCATAACTCAAATTGCGCAATCTTTCATGTTTGCTGTCACGTCGATGTATCTCATTATTGATCTCTGGAGTCAAACATAAAACTACATCATCCAAAAGCCAATCCGCCAATAAAGATTGGGCAATGATTTCCTTTTCAGTGCGTGAGTGGACTGAAATTACGGTACATTAAAAACTGAAACATGTTTGTCGGACACCGAAACGACGTATTGAGGAACAAAAATACTCCCTGTAAGTGGAGAAAAACAAAGCGATAGATGGCTGAGGCTGGTTGGGGTTTGTTTTTTGATCGCTGGCATGCTCTTCTTTGGCAATCCGATGTCGATGTATCCTACGCAGATTGACCATAGCAGCCGAAGCCACCAGCACATAGGACATGCGAAAAAGACCGCGAACGGGCAGTTTGCTTGCCGGGAAAGGATGTTTGAGAGACCTGACTGAAGCTTCCACGGCAGCCCTCAAGTTCTGGCCGGATTGGAAAAAAGCGGCACTTACCCGACGGCGAATAGCAACCTGCATTTCACGGTAGTTGAACCTCAGGCGGAAACGCTGGTTTCGTTTACCGAGTTTGGTCCGACATTGGCCTTCTTTCTGAAATGGACAGGATTGGCACACAGCTGGGTCAAAGTCTGCCCAAAAGGTGGTGTCCTTGCGTCCCTGCTGAACAGCCACGGTTTGTCCATGTGGGCAGGTGATCTGGGTAGGTCGTCCATCTTCATTTTGTTGAATATCGAAGTCTGCTAATGCCAACCGGTCTTCATTGGGCTTGCAACCGCGGATGGCACTCTGAATATGGGTCACTTTCTGCTCGTACAAGGTTTCATCTGTCTTTGGACTGGCGTAGACGCCATCAGTGAGAAGGGTATCCAGGTCCGTTCGATCTTTCAAGTCTGGCACAGCTTCCACCAATAAGTCGCTGTCTTCGGTGTTGTTGGGAGCTACTTGAACTTTGGTGATCAATTGCAAGGGATTGTCTGGATCACAGGTTTCGGTGAGATTGGCAACATAGCCCTTGTATTCCTTGTTGCCCTTCTTGCGATAGGTGGCTTCCAGATCATCTACCGATTGCAAACATCCGGCGCTGATTTCATCGTTCTCTTTGGGCTTTACGTGATCTACTGTGCAGTAAAAGTTCTCGTGGAAGAAACGTTCCAGTACCTGGTAAGCAGCTTCTTGACCATAGGTTGCTTCCAGTTCGCCAAGCAGAGCATAGACCAACTGCCCGATTTTCTGCAAGTGTTCCTGCGTGGCTTCTTGGCCCTTGACGCGATATACATATCGTCCTGAACCCCCGCTGATATACCCCGCCAAGCGGTCGTGATACTGCTCTTGATCAGCTTCTCTCAGTATGCGCCACAACCGCTGAAGAGCTTCCACCAGAAGTTGCAAACGACTGGCATCCACAATGTTGCTAGCCACCTGCGTGGAATCCATGCGCTGCTTACCAGTCTTTATTTCCAGAGCTTCAATCTGCTGGTCGGTGATATCTTCAAAGGCTTGCTCCATCAGGTTGACACCATGCGCTTGATTGTAGTGGCTCAAGCGCTGGCGAAAGTTATATAACGAGCGTATTTCAAAATCGCTTTTGCCTAATTCGTGAATCCCCAGCGCATAACGTACCAGCACATTGAAGGTGTATTCATTGTACAACTCCTCATCACTCCAGCCAAAACCTGCTTTCAACACTTCCAACCCCGTCAATATGTTCACTGGTACGTTAGGGCGCGACGGAAAGTCGACATACAGCACTGCAAAGGCTTCTTCGTTGATCCTGCTGAATACATCCGTATAAAAATCCTCCGCCCAGGAGTTTGCTAAGCGTTGGCGTTGTTTCTCTGGTAGATAGGTGACGCTACTGATCAATGCCGGTTGTAGATGTTGCTCGTTTTTCATAAACATGTTTCAGACCTTTCTCTGTGCTCTTGGCCTGATTATATTAAACTTCTCACCTTTTGAGGAGATCCAATTTGGATATTTTCTGTCCAATCGTTGTTTCAGTAAACTCGTGCGTAGAATCTGTTTTTCATTACGCAGATCAAAGAATACATTTGCATCTAACACGGCTCTGACAGATTTATCATCCAAATGCTGTTGTTTGGCCCATGAGAAAAGGTCTGGATGGTTATGTGAATACCAATAGTATGTGAGAGGAACTTGATCTTTCCCCCTACCTGTTTTTTCATTTTTATAGACAAATCCTACTCGCGGCCAAAAGCTATTTGAAGAGTAGTCCCGCCGACTATACAAACCAATACCGAGTAAATCCCCTGTGATATCCTTCAGTTGTTCAACTAATTGCCTGGCAATTCCTTGCCCCTGGAAAGTATCATCCACACACAGGTGGGTGACGGATGCTTTCCGTTTCGTCTTTGAGACGCGAAAAAGCAAATAACCTGCACATTGATCTTCGGGAGTAACTGCTCCTAAGATTTGACGTTGTTTTGCATGCTGATCAAAAGCACCTTCAGGTAAGAAACCCAAAGTGGTGTTATTTCTTCGAGCCAAATCCTTTATTGTGACTAAATGAGGTGAGTTTTCTATGATGCTTTCGATCTTGATGTTCATTACGCTACCTTTTCACCGCTGGCGGTTCGCCAAGATAACTAACAACAATGCCACCAGCGCACACGGCCCGCCGATCAGGATATCATCTAACGAATTGAACGGTAGTAGATTTGACAGAATGAGATATTACAAAGAAAGCCCTCCCAGGATTGACGTTCCGACTGCCTGGCGACATCTTCATTGATTACTCGCTTCCCAGTGTAATCAAAAACTACCTTTGACAATCTTGGTGCAAAAGACTGACCGTTTTGGGCCTACAGAGCAAGCAAGCCAATATTTATTAAGAGTGAGACGAGTTCAGGAGAAATTTCCATTAACCAGTACTATCCTCCTCAAACCCATAATCATCAAACTTCAGCGTCCGGCTATTCTCGCTGATTGTCCTGACGGTGCTCTCATCGAAGCCATCTTTCTTTTCAGCGTGGACTTCCAAAGTTATCTCCACATCGCAGCCGAGTTGACTGGTGAGGCGCTCGATGACTTCTTCAACGATAACACCAACATCTTTGTTGACCCTCTGGGGATCGATAACAACTCGACCGTAATATCTCTTTGGCTTTCCATCCCGTGGCGGAGGCGGGAGCGGCGGCTCATCACAAGTACACTCTGAGAGTAATTGCTGACAATTAGGGCAAGTTTCTTCTAGGGGTAAGAGTGGCTCCTTCTGGTTTAAGTGATCAGGATGCACGAGCAAGCTTTGATCATCAAAGAAGGTATTGCCCAGGCTGTGGAAAACGACGCCAGTATGAAACCCGTCTTCGCTCTTTCCGGTTACATAAGCGAATGGAGCATCCAGGCGGCTTATGCCGTCTTTGATGGCTTTCATCAGCACTTCTTGATCGAACAAGCGCGGTAAATAACAATATTGGGCTAAATAGCCCCAAAGCTGCTTGACGCCAACTTCCCAGCCACGTTCCTCGTTCCATAGATAGCGGTCTAATTCCATGCGCAGGATATCTGGCGACCACTCGTATACCAGCAAGCCATCGTTGCGAAGTTTACGGGCGGCGCGATCATAGAAGTTGTCATCTCCGCTGATACGGCTGGCCTGGAACTCGATAGCTCCTAAAGGGTCTGGCTGCACAGGAACTAACAGCCAGTTGTAGGTAGAGCGTAAGCGCATATCCAAAGTTTCATTGGTTGTACCACATCGATCTGTGACCTGTCGGCGTTGCTGGGCATCCAGATTGAGTTCTTCCTTATCGTCGTCAATAGATTTCCAGGCCAAATAATCCCGCGCTGCCTGACTCAATCCTTGCATATCATTCTCGTCTGGGGCGATGAAAACCAGCATATTCTTATTCAGTCGCTGCGCTGTGCCGCGACTCGCCAAAATGGCGGTTGCCTCTTTTATAGCCTCGGTTCCACTTGTAGTTCGCTTGTGGGTAGTATCAGGATGCAGAACGACAACTCTGGCTCGATCTTCATCGATGACATCAGACGTTTCAGGCGGCGCAACGTGGAAAGCGGCAAAATCCCTGTTCTTCGTAACACTTCGCAAGCGTTCGATGATCAGCGCGTTGACTTCAGGATCAGGGAAGCCCTGCGCTCTATCATGCGCTAACTTGTTGACCGTGGGACGGGTGTCGTACCAATGGCGAGCGCCATCTGAGTAGAGATAAGTTAGCTGGCCGCCCATGCGGCGGAGGGCATCTCCAAAGACTGCTGCTGGCTCCCCGGGCTGCGCACAACCCAAGCTTATGCGGATCTCCTCCAGGCCGCGCACTCGTTGGGCGGCAACTGAGGGGGCAGAACCAATAAAAATAGTTCGCGCCACGCGCCGGGTTGCATGGTATCTCCCCAAGGCGGGCACATTTCCATCAATGGCATAAGGACGCGATTCTGGGCCATCTACATCGGTATCGAAAACAGCATCCCAGGTATCTGGCAAGTAGCCAAGCAATTCATTACGAACTTTGGTCGCATCCAGAGGTACAGTACCGGGCATAATCAATAAGGATTGATCGCCGCGGGTCCAAAGTTGGTGAATGACAGCGGCCATTAAACGCAGTACACCGCGCGTCCTTTGGAAGCGTTCCAGCGTCGACCAGTCCTGGTACAGCCGCTCGAATAACTCTGGATGGATGGGATACGCAGAGGTCATGCGCTCAAGATAATCACGTTCAGCAACGCCGGAGGGAAATTCTCCAGAGGCGTTCCGGTACATATCCCCAAAGGCGTCAATGATCGCATCACGGGCAGCAAAATCAACTTTGGAGGCAAACAGACGCCGGCGGACGATCTCGAAACTCTCGGTGGGGGTCACTGGTTTCCAAATCGCTTCGATACGCCCCACAATATGGGAGATAGTTCCCAAAGCTACTCGACCCGCTTCACCGCCAATTTCGATATCTGATTCTGGAATGGAAATCAACATCATCGATTCGTCGGAGCGGCGGACGGCCTCGGTAAGCGATTGGATGAAGGTCATCAAGGTATCAAAGGAACCTGCCGGCAGGCCATCGACTTTGTAGAGATTGCGAGCATAAGCCACCAGTTCATCGATGATGATCAGGCAGGGACCGAACTGGAACAACAGATCTTTCAGTGTATTCGAGCCGGGGCTGACCCCTTTTTGATCAGCAACCTGAACCAATTTGTAACCGTCAATGCCGCCAAGCTGATAGGCTAATTCTCCCCACAAAGTATTGACTGTGGTATCTGGATATTCTCGCGGGCGGGAAGGGTCTAAGGCTGTGCCTACTAAAACGGCGATATTCGCTTCTGGCAAATCCACATTTTTGATTTGTGCTTCGATGAGATCCCCACCGGGGAAATCGCCTAGCTTGATCTCCCCCCCACAGAGATGGTACAGAGCCAACATGCTATGCGTTTTGCCACCCCCAAAAGCAGTTTGGAGCTGCACAACCGGGTCGCCCCCCTGGGCGGTCAGCCGTTTGACACCGGTGACCAGCATGGATAATAAGCCATCGGTAAGGTAGGTTCGCTTGAAGAACTCGAGGGGGTCTTGATATTCAACTTCAGCTGTCCCTGCCAGCACATCGGATAAATCGGCCACAAACTCAGCCTGGATATAACGCCCGCTGGCAACATCCGGGTGGGGTTGGACAACATCCCGCCAGGGGCGCAGACCGGTGAGGGTGGTGGTCTCTACGGTTTCGGGGATGGCTTCTTTTTTTGCGCGTTCTGCTTCGGCATCGAATCGCAGGCGCAAAAGATCCTTACTGATTTCCTCGACATGGGCAGCCTGTTCGCCTGCACTGACCATCTTCAGAAGCCGGGCAGCGGTATCGGCAATGCGGTAGGCTTCGTCGTTGCTGAACGAACCCTGGTGCGCCCACTTGTTGCGGGCTGTCATCAATTCGCTGACAAAGGAGCGGCCATTGTGGCCTAGTTTTTCCTGGAAGACATCATTCCAGCGCCGCCACATCAGGTTGAGGCAGGCGTGGGCGTCAATGGCGGCCAGCAGCTTTTTATCATTATCTAGAGCATCATCGGGTAAGCCAGGATGACTACCGATGCTCAAAGTTGAGTCTATTTCATTGGCGTAGCCTTTTTGAGCGTATACGTTTTTATATTCACGGATGATAAATGGGGCTAAGCCCTGGCGGAGGGCTTCTAAAACTCTACCGACGCGCTCTTTATTGCTGATTGCCATTTTTTACTCCCTATTGAGGATTTTGGAATATCCATTGAATATCGTTGGGGAGTTCCCCAACGTAAGTGATAACCAGTCGGTGACCAGCACGCGTCATGGCCATGTAAATCTTTCGGGTATTTTCTATAATCAATTGTTCGCGCTCTTCCTCAGAAATTCTTAAACTCTGTTCTTTCTCCATCAGTTGTTTCATTCCAACGAAAAATACGATTGGGCTTTCAATACCCGTGCCTCTATCCAGATTTGTGACCCGAATGTAATTGCCTGGATCATTATCGCTCGGATCCTTAGCACTATTCAACCCAAGCCTTGAATTTAGAGCTTTTCTCAAAATTTCGGCACCAGACCAAGCTGAGTGGATTACCAATATATGGGATTTCGGAATTGAAAACTTAGAAATAAACTGATCAATTTCATTAACAACTCTGCCAATTTCATCTTGATCGGTACTCAATGGAATGATATCTGGGATTACCCCATCACTCATATGGAGCATGTTTGGTTCCAATATCTCTTCATCTGATGCGTCAGATGGCACCCGCTGCCGATAAAATACCGTTGCCAAAGACATGATTTCTTTGGTGGTACGGTAACTTTGCTGTAATTTGCTCGTACGGCCTCTAACTTCCATCCCCATTGATTTCCAGGAGATACCCCGATTCAGAAAACCTTGGGTGGGATCGGCAACCATAAAAAGATAGCCGGTTTGCGGTTTGACCATCTTGCGCACGATTTCGAACCAGATCGGGGCAAAGAATTGGGCTTCATCAATTAATACAACATCATAATTTGGTATATCTAATCTGCCATCTTGAGCATATTTCCAATAGACATGTGGAACCAGGCCCCAATCAATATTCCGTCTCTTCCGTAATACTTCTAGATATTTTTCATAAGCCGTGTACATCAAATCTAGCTGATTTTGTGACAAGCGAAAACCTCGCCCTTTACGATCCGCAGATATATATCCTTTTCTAGAACGATCGACTTGATCATTGATCCAATCAATTTCACTGGTTAACATTCCATCTGTAATTGATGTATCTTTGAAAAAATCTAACCTGATATTTTGGACAATGCTTTCTTTTGCGGCTCTGCTAATGGCATCTAGATAAGGACCAACCTTTCGATTTTCCCCAAGCCATTTGTAAAATGTCCGCCACTTGATATTATCAGGCAGATCACCACAAAGCTGATAGTATTTCCATTGAATATCCCGAATGAGGGCCCGGTTATGCGTGAGAACAAGGAATTCTTTATTGGGATAGAATTTGTGCAATAGCCGCAAACGATAAAGGAGAATGAGCGTTTTACCGCTGCCAGCAACCCCATTCACCAGAGATACCTGAAAATTTCGAGAAAGGCTGGCTGCAGCTTCTGGTAATTCCAAATCGTGTTTTAGGACTTTTTCTTGTTCGTAATCCAATAAGAAATTATCTAAACCCGCCTTAACATTGCGGTCAATCGGTTGGCGGACTGATAGCTCTTTCGGAACCACAGCTTCAGGTGTAAACAATTCTCGCAATCGTTGATAGGAAATGTCATCCAAAGCCTGGGCAGGAAACAGTTTTTTCCAATCTTCCAGTTTGGATGGCTTCAGATATTCCTTCCCTAACCATTCTAGATTGATCTTTCCATTAGACGGTTTACTGCGTTTCACCTGCTTCGTATCAATATTGGGAAAAAGAACCACGCTTTTGATTGCCTTCGGAGAATGATTTTTATCAGTAAAGCTTTGTTCAAATTTCTTGTGGAAAGCTTGAAGAGCAGCGGTTTCCCGGCTGCCAATATCATTGGTCTTATCCCCCAATAGCATCATCTGTAAGCGAGACTTGAACTGTTTTTGGGTGGCCGAACTTACTTTTATAAGGACAGCCTGATTGTCGGTATTCAATACTAGGAAATCCGGCATTTCTTCATTTCGCATCATCAGGAAATGCCAGATATTACACCCATCAGGAAGAGACTTCAAATAATTAAATGTCTTTATAACAGTAGGATGTACGGCTCCAATGGGCGAGTTTGGAAAAATTATAGCTGTCATGTTTGAATATCGGATACGTGGATATGCTTACAACTTGATATTAGATCTTTAAAAATTGTAATCCACTGACGCACTTCAGGGTCAGTGCTAATGGCATTCAGGATTTCAGCACTCCCCAAAATGATGAGTTTTGTACGGGGGCGAGTAACGGCGACATTTATCCGCTGCGGTTGGAAATAAAATTCACCAATTTGAGATGCAAAAGCTGGATTGGAGGTAGTTAATGAGACGATGACAATTTCTTTTTCCTGACCTTGCATCCGTTCAACAGTATCGACAATCAAGTCTTGCCAGTTACCCTGATCCCCAATCATTTTCCGAAGGCCATTCCGAATCAATCGTGACTGAACTCGATAGGGAACAACAATCCCTATTTCTTCAAGCTGAAAATCCGCTATAAGAAGATGGGAAACAATTTCACAAACTGTGTCGGCTTCATCCTGACTTTTTACGGTAGTATTACGGTGGTTAAAACTGATAAAAATGGCAGAGTGCTCAGGGCTGAATACTTTGCGCCACCGGACATCTTTGATTTCAGCATTAAATCGTCTGACTGCTGCTTTTGTAGAAGGTAGAATTTTACCTTTGTAGAACGTGCGGCTGGGCCAAGCCGCTAACTCACGGTTCAAGCGATAGGTGATGGTAAGCATCGTGTCAAAACCGCGATCACAAAGGTATTCAAATATTGAATACTTGGCAATCTC
>CAZWEO010000138.1:0-11488 GCA_964633115.1 uncultured Desulfobacterales bacterium | reverse complement strand
AAGAAAATTCTTCCCAGCCTATAAACCAATTGGTTAAGTTAACGGCATTGAGTTATGAGGTGCAAATGATCACCGAAGAATTACAAAATAAAATCAGACGGCTGACTGACACGGGCGAAATTGATGTTGTGGGTTTTGCCGATGCATCTGCCTTCACGGATTATGCTTGGCAACAATCCAAACGTCGTGCCCCAAATCTATCTCTACGCGAAGCAAAATCAATTATCGTTGCCGGCATCTATATCGGCGGGCTAAAATTACCGGTCTGGGAACAGCCCTGGTACGGCCGCACAAGCCGGCTTTATCTTTCCGGGTATTTTCTGGACGCGGTTGAGCCCATGCAACCGATAGCTGCTTTGTTGAGAGATGCCGGCTATCAAGCCCTTGTTTGTGACGGCTCCAACGAAGAAAATTCCATTTTGCCCTTAAAACTGGCTGCAGCCCGGGCCGGAATCGGTTGGCAGGGCAAGCACTCCATTTTAATATCCAAAAAGTTTGGTACCTTCCTGGCTCTGGGCGGTATCATCACTGACGCGGAGTTTGCTTGCAATGCCATCGAAGAACCCAATCGTTGCCACAAGTGTGACAAGTGTCAACAAGCCTGCCCCGTAGGGGCCCTGGAAAAGCCTTATATATTAAATCTGAAAAAATGTATGTCCTATCGGCTACAAATTGACAACCTGCCAGACAGGGTCAAGGCAGTTATGCAAAACCGGGTGGCGGATTGTGAAATTTGCCAGGATGCGTGCCCCTGGAATGCCAAGCACATCAAGCGTCCGCTGCCAACACGGCTTACAAAATCATTTCAAGATGACATCGAAGCCTGGGAAAGTTTTTTTCATTTACCGGAGTTGATCAATTTAACTGAAAAGGAATACATAAAACGCCTGGGGTATCTCAACACCGGCATACCTTATGCATTTTTTCATCGGAATGTGGCCCTGGCCTTTGAACACGTTAAAAACCAAGAAAGATAGGGTTTTCTGCCAACCTACCGCCACAGCCTGCAAAAGAGATAGGACAGGCAGGTGATGAATCGTGAATGGTTTTCCCGCCATATATTTGGCAGACAAGAATCCTTAAAATTACGGCACAAGATGTAATCTGTGTGTTAAAGCGATTTTTTCAATCCGACTTTGCGTCACCCCGACTTCATTGGCAAAATCAGGCCAGCTGCGAACTGCGGCACCAACATCTGCAAGTATATCCAAAGGTTTTTTAATTCTGAATTGTTTCGCCACTTCGAGAAAATCCCGCTTTTCGAAACCATCACGTTTCCCATTAATTGTCATCTGATGTAAGTTCGTCCATTCGCCCTCTGAATTGTAGCTCCAAATCACATCAAAAGCGGGGGCGAGGTGCCACTTGCCATATCGATCCATGAGAAAAGCTATATTACGGGTATGATCATCTTGATTGCGGGCGATAGCATTGAACACCATTCTCCGAAAGAGCTGTCGAATAGCCGGTTGTCCCAGCCCTAATTGCTGACAGGTAGTCATGGCTGTCTCATATCCATACTGGCCAGGCATCTTGTAATCGTAATGACCTAAAGCACAAAACGATTGCATGTGAATTTTACCCGAATCATTGGTCCGGTCAAATCTACGCGTCATAAAATGTGCTCTATCATTTTCCTTCATCAACCGACATTTGGTCATCTCAATTCCAGCAGTTTTGGCCATAAGATGATAGGCATACTCAATTCTCCCATAGCCTTCGGGATCACCCAGTTTGTCATCATTGATACCGTCAAATTTAATGATCCAATACTCAAATCCGTCCGGCGCTTGCACCTGGCCTGATCTAACATTATTTGTTTTAGGATTCCACGCGATGACGGCTTTTGCTCTCGCTCCACCAGCGGAAGTCCCAACTTTAATTATTGTGTCCAAAGCCTCTGACTCATCGTTGGATAGGTTCACTAGCAAGTCTTTTCTTTCCGACAAGATTTTTCTTGCCAGTGACACAAGTTCAGAAACTTCGATGCGAACTGCCTTTTTCGAGGTTACCAGCGCGGGTGCATACTCCAGAGCCCCCATCCCGCGACTTCCCATATAGCAAAGTCTCTCAATAGGGCTAAAGTCCCTGAGTAATCTGCCCTGCTGCTGCAGCCATATTTCAATCAGTTTTGTTCCGTATCTATCAGGCAAGGAATCGGCAAGTAATCCAGGCAATCTATAGAATGTTTTACCATTCAGTTCAGGGAAAGAATAGATTCCAGGATGGAGCGGCATTGTAAGGGGCGCAATTTCAGCCTGTTTACGCAGGAATGAAGGATCATATTCAAACGTGGCAAAACTTCGGCTGTTGTCCCATGCTACAGCCCCTACCGGATCACCCCATAGATTAATTTTGGCAACCTCAATTGGCAATTGTTTTACTCCTTGGATCTAGCTCGCCTACCAGATGCTCGCTGGCGTTCATGTCCTCTAAGCTTTGCAAGTTGAAGCGGGCTAATACCTGGATCGGGCAAGAACGTATCCAGTTGATCTAGTTTTTGCAGTGCGCGCAGAATTTCAATGAGCGAGCTAAGACCACAACCTTTCCCCCTCTCTAAATCAAGAATCACACGACGCGACACCCCTGCCAATCTTGCTAGTGCCACTTGCGTTATATTCTGATTCAGGCGCTCTCTACGAATTCGAACACCGATTTCCTTTAGCACTGCCTGGCTATTCATAAAGCTAAATTTCATATTGCCTCATATTTATTACTTTATTTAGATTTTTCTTGAATATTGTATCAAATTTATAACAAAATATGAGCATTATGTCAATCAATTTTAAAACAATAATATATCATAATTGTTATATTATAATCTAATATACCCATTAATGTGCTATTTATAATACTTTATGATTAAAATAACGTTATTAGGGCCATTACAACGCCGCGACTGGTTCGGATTCTGCCGCTATTTGATCGATATTGATGAATAAACCGCCGGGTTTCAGGATTGAATAGAGGTTAATCGATTATATTCATGTTTCCTTATCTGCGGCCTCATCACGCAGAACACGTTTTAAAATTTTACCAGTGGCACTCTTGGGTAGTTCTGCTAAAAACTCTACCTGCTCCGGAACTTTATAGTTGGCCAGATTATCCTTGCAGAAGGTAGCGATCTCATCAGCCGTAGCAGCGGCACCATCCTTGAGTACGACCGCCGCACGCACGCTCTCCCCTTTTTCCGGGTGGGGCACACCATAGACAGCCAATTCCTTGACTGCCGGATGCGTGTAAAGGAATTGCTCGATTTCGGCCGGCCAAATTTTGAATCCAGCCACATTAATCATATCCTTGACCCGATCCACAATAAAGACATAGCCCTCATCATCCATGTAGCCGGTGTCACCGGAATGCAGCCAACCGCTGCGTAAGGCTTTTTCGGATTCTTCAGGCCGATTCCAGTAGCCGCGCATAACGCCGGGTCCGCGTACACAAATTTCACCCCATTTGCCCAGGGAAACCTCCTGATCGTCTTCACCCAGGATCTTGAGTTGAAAGTTCTCCACCGCTGTACCAACGCTACCAAATTTATGTTTGAAATCATGATTGTAACACGCAAAGGGCGAACACTCGGTGAGCCCATAGCCTTCATAAACCGGCCGCCCAAAGCGTTCGGTCCATTGGGATGATATTTCCCGCGGCATGGTAGAAGCCGCCGAAAACTCATAGCGGATGGTAGACAAATCGAATTTGGATAAATCCATGTTGAGCAAAGCAATGTAGATGGCCGGCACAGCAAAAAACATGGTGACGTGCTCACGCCCAAATGAATCCAGCACCTGGTCTGGCACAAACCGACGGTACATCACGATGGTGGCGCAAGCTGTGAAGGCACTGTTCATGATGAAATTCTGACCAAATACGTGAAACAGGGGTAAAAATAAAGGCAACCGGTCATCCAGGGTATATCCGGCGTGGTGCACCGTGGTCCAGGCGTTGGAAACAACATTGCCGTGGGTTAAGGTGGCCCCCTTGGGAAAGCCTGTGGTACCGGAAGTGTACAGAATTGAAGCCGGGTCTTCCGGGTTCAGGTCTACAATGGTAAATTCATCAGCACCTGGTTTTACCCAGGCTTCTAACTCAGGGTTCCCCTGTGCATCGCCTTCGCAGATAACCACATGTTGGAGTTTCTCATATTCTTGTCGATTCACATTTTCCAGCAGTTCACCCACCGTGAAAAGCAACACGGCCCCACAATCGTTGAGAATAAACTTCAGCTCATAGGCTTTGAGCATTGGATTTACCGAAACCGCAATGGCGCCCATCTTTAGTGTCGCCAGATAACAGATGGCAAACGCCGGGATGTTCGGCAGGTACAGGGCGACCCTGTCTCCCCGATGAATCCCCTTGGCCTGCATGGCATTTGCCAAACGATTGGCAGCAGTATTCAACTCCTGATAGCGGATCTGCTTTCCCTCAAACAGTATGGCGGTTTTATGCGGAAAAAGTTTTGCGGCGGTTTCCAGGTTCTGAGCTACATTCATCTTCATCTCCCCGATGTTTATTTTGAAATGAGGTATTCTCAAATTAAAGAATTAGAGTATTACAAAAGGAGCTGAGGGTGTCAACGGCCACCGACTTTGTCAGTGACTTATGATTGTCAACGCACTCGACTGCGTCGGTGACTTATAATTGTCAACGCACTCGACTGCGTCGGTGACTTGTGATTGTCAATTACGCGATCGGATAAGATGGCTATTCAAAGGGTTGTTAATCCAAGGCTTCATGGACAGAACAGAAGAAAGGATTCTGATTCTTATACAACTTGCAGAGTTATAGGGCTTTTACTGATTTGAAACCCACCGTCCCTCGCCAAAAGCCAAGACCCAAAATCTGTCCATGGGGACGACATACTTTTGGAGGGCATCTGCTAAATCAACTTCATGGGCTGAAATGGATTGCTCCGGGTGTTCTTTGAGTGTACCGAAATGAATTCCGACGCTTTGTTTTGCCTTTAGGGCGAGGTGGGCCTTGACGGCATCATCCGGATTCATGTGCTGATTCCGCATAAACCAGCGTTTTTCGTAACTGCCGATGGGCAATATGGCCAATCTTATGGGACTTAATCGAAATTTAATTTCTTGGAAAAAATCACCAAATGCTGTATCGCCCATGAAAAGCACATTGCCGTGCAGGCTTTTCAAAACATAGCCTGACCAGAGCGTTTTATTTTTATCAAACAAGCCCCGCCCAGAGTTATGGCGGCATGGCACTGACACGATCTCTAAATCCAACTTTTCAATCATATGGGCCTGCCACCAATCCAATTCCACCACCTGGATTCCTTGTATATGCCTCAATCTTTTTTTAACTCCCAGCCCGGCAACAATCAGGGGGTTGTTTATTGCTACCAGTTTTTTCAAGGTGGGGAAATCAAGGTGATCATAGTGATCGTGACTGATTAAGATCACATCGATGTCTGGCAGATCTTTCACGCGGATACCCGGATTTCTTACACGTTTGGCACCTAACCAAGAAAGAGGACCGGCCCGCTTGGACCAGAGAGGATCGGTCAAGATATTGATACCATCCAGTTGGATCAGCACCGTGGCGTGATTGATGTATGTCAAACGCAAGGCTCCGTCCGGCGCATTGCGAACCAGTGGCGGTTGGGGTGGGTCCGTTACCCAGTCGGGCCAGTCCACTGTCTCCATTTGCCACCACCATCTGAACATGTCTGCCAAAGAATGATCTGCTTGACCGTTTGTAAAACGGAATCCATTAAAATGATCGTTGGCCGGGCCTTTATAATATGAGCAGCCGGCCATCAAGAACAATCCACTAATCATCAAAATACGCACCATATTGCCTGGCTGCCATATATTTATAGGTGCAATTCTCAACATGCTTATTCCTCACTTAATAGTTGGCGTTGAAACCAATCGGCCGTGTCAAACAACGTCTCTGATAGAGGTCGGAATTTGATTCCCAGCTCCCTTTTTGCCTTACTAGAATCGTAGCCAAAATTATCCAGAAGACGCCTGAGTATACTGGGCTTTAAGGTCGGTGGCTTACCGCTTAATTTGCCTTTGATGACGGAGATAAAAGCAACCAGCATTAGTAAAATTGGTGGCGGGCTTTTTCTTTGGAGCGAACCAAGGCGATAACATTATGGTTTTGAGCCAGTAAAACTTTGACAATATTGTATCCTAAAAGGCCGGTGCCACCGGTAACGAATATCTGCATGATAAATCTCCTTATTTTAGTTGTTCGTTCGGTTAAATTAAAATGTAAAAAAAACCTATAGATGCTCTTTTAAATGCGTTCTGGTAAACGATTCTATGAAGTATTCAAAGGCCTCCTCTTTGGTACAATTGAAATACGAACACCATTTATCCTGCATGGCAATAAATGTCACAACCGGTATAAAACCGGTAAAAAATTCATGCAACAGGTAGTGGGTATCCTGTCCATTATCCTGTGTCTTTACCTTGGTCTTGCCACCAAGCTGGTGTTCGATCCGGGCTACAATTTCAGCACATTGAAATAAAAAATCAGAATTGCCACCCGATTTAATGCCCTCCATCAACAAGAGTGTAATTATTTTTTTTCGATTTCTAAGATATTCAATTTCTGTGCGAATCTTTTCCTGAAGCGATTCAGTAAGTTCGGCGGAATCCGAACTTACTGATGGTCGCATCACCATATCTTCTAGTTCTGAGATGACGGTTTGAAAAATCGACAGCATGATGTCATGTTTGTTTTTAAAGTGGTAATAGATCAGTCCCTTGTTAATACCGGCTGCTTTGGCGATCATATCGATACTGGTACCGTTGAATCCCTTTTCTGAAAACAGATCTTCAGCTTCTTGCAGGATTTTTTGGCGTGTCTTGTATCCATCTGTCTTGGGCATTATATTTCCTTATTTGACCGAACGTTCAACTAAAATAAAGCTTTCGATAAATCATGTCAAGCAATTTTTTGTTGCCATTATGGGCTTAATAGCAATGCCAGAAAACGAATCTTGTTGTTATTTTTATTGAAGTATGCCCGCAACGGATCCAAGGATTTTGATAGTGATATTACTTCCGGGTGATTTTCAGTCATGATCTGGTCCTTTCTTCAATATTCTGCATTCGGTATTCAATATTCGATATTCAAACTAAATTGATTCGACGACTCGCTCGTATGTTTATAGATCCCCTTAACCTGGTTCCACGATTTATATGATAATTAATTTAGCGGCTTCACACACGGCTCGCCCTCGCAGGCATTGACCTCCACAGTCAGATGACTGATATCGCCGTTGCCGGCCAACAGGTTCTTATAGTACTCCGGTGGCTTAGGGAAATGCGTCACGATCGACAAAATGACGGATAGGTGCTGGGGACCTACCCGCCACACATGGATATCGGACACACGATTGTCCGAATCGGCCTCTATTAAATTCCGAATTTCCGCAATGTCTTCCCGATCAACATCCCGGTCCAGCAATATTTTACCCGTATCCAGCAACAGCCCGTGGGCCCATTTGGTAATGATAACGGCTCCCACAATGCCCATAATCGGATCCATCCAGACCCAACCCAGGGCCTTGCCGGCAACCAGGGCGATAATAGCCAATACTGATGTGAGCGCATCTGCAATGACATGTAAATACGCTGCGCGCAGATTATGATCTTGGTGGTGGTTTCCCGAAGTATGATCATGGTCATGGTGATGTTTGTCTTGCAGCAACAACGCACTGACGATATTTACGCTCAAGCCAATGACTGCCACCAGAATTGCCTCGTTAAACCGGATGGGGTGTGGGTGAATCAACCGACTGACGGATTCCACCCCCATCAACAACGCAATCACAGCCAATATGGCGGCACTGGCAAAACCGCCAAGAGTCCCTACCTTGCCAGTACCGAAACTGTAGTTGGGATTTTCAGCATGTCGGCGGGCATAATAGTATGCAAAGGCGGTGATTCCCAGCGCCACGGCATGGGTGCCCATGTGCCAGCCGTCTGCCAACAGCGCCATAGAGCCAGACATATAACCGGCCACTATCTCGATTACCATCATGGCGAGTGTCAAGGCAATCACCCGCCGGGTGTTGCGCTCACCATGGTTGTCATCGGCATGAAACTGATGTGTATGTTTCCAAGATTTAATATTGTGGATATGCATTATTCAATGACTGCCTTTAAAATCGTCTAAAAATCATGTCTATGGTTGGAAAATACAACAAGGTAACCATTATATACTGGAATGCATCTCTTTTACCTTCAGGCGCCTGGTCTATGAAACCCTCCGAGCCGTACGAAATTCATGTACTATGATATTAAATTGACGACCACGTGCAAATCCTTATATTATGAATAGTGATACCACAAAGTGACAGATTCTGTCACCCAGATTGCGGGTGACGCTTTACAATTGTTCAAAACTGATTCAATTAACCAATACGGAACGACTTATGAGCACTGAAAAAGGTATTGTTGAAAAAGTTGAAAATGGTTTCGCCTTTGTACGCGCCCAAAGAAAAAGCGCTTGCGGTGGTTGCGCCAGTAGATCGCATTGTTCCAGTTTGCACGGCGGAAACACCATGCTGGTGAAAACAAGCAACGCATTACACGCCAAGAAGGGTGCAATAGTGTCGTTTCAAATAAACTCCGGCACACTTCTGAAATTTACGTTTATTATTTATATTGTCCCGGTACTGGGGCTTTTGCTGGGTGCCCTTTCTGCTGGTTCATTGGCAAATATAATCGGTATGAATAACGCTCTCGCCCTGGTCATTTTCACATTATCCGGCTTTGGAATGGCAGTTTATCTATCACGAACGATCGTTCGCCAAAAAAGTGGCGGCGATGAGCTAATACCAACAATCAAGCGTATCTTCTAAACGTGGATGCTAAGAAACAAACCAGGGGGAAGCATGCGCCAAAACGCTATTAATCGACTTGCCGGATTTTTCGTGCTGTTGATATTTACCGGAGCCGTGGCTCACGGGTCTACCGATGCTGCCAAAATATCCATGATTTCCATCAACCAGCTAAAACTCATCCTGGATAACCCCCAGGTGGTGGTAATCGATGTACGTACGATCGCGGCTTGGCGCAAGAGCCCTGTCAAAATAAAAGGGGCCGTGCGCGGTGCGCCCAAGCAGTTTGAGTCCTGGTCAAAAGATTTCCCCAGGGACAAAGCCTTGGTCCTGTACTGAGCATGACCTCGTGAGGGCACCAGTGTCAGTTTGGCACGCAAATTAAGCGTTTTGGGATATAAACGTCTTTTTGTACTCAAGGGAGGTTGGGATGAGTGGCTGATGGCCAACTATCCGGTGGAGGAAAAATCTCCGCTTATCAATTAGTCAATGAACGCCGACCTTTTCGATAGCTTGTGATTTGAGTTGATTATCTCCCCATGAAAAAGTCATTGCGATTTTAATGTGGATCATCCACATCCCTCCACCACGCTGCCATGCCCGGCAATCGCTCAGAGTTCACCAACTCGCCAATGACGGGTGTAATGATGTGAACATCTGAATCGCGGGCAGCCGCAAGCGTCCTTTCGATAGGTTCGTACCAAGGGTGCAAAGCCAGGTTAAAGGTTGCCCAGTGCAAAGGGACCATCACACTTCCTTGTAAATCTACATGCTGTTGAACCGCTTCTTCCGGCGTCATATGGACCTGTTTCCACATTTCATCGTAAGATCCAATTTTTAGGAAGGTCAGATCAAAAGTCCCCAGCTTTTCCCCGATTTGTTTGAATCCATCGAAATAGCCGGAATCCCCGCTGATAAAAAGGCTGGTAGATTTGCCTCGAACTGACCAGGAGCACCACAGGCGTTGATTGCCGTCAAACAGCCCTCTGCGGGCATAATGAACACCGGGGGTAGCCGTAATTTACAGGGAACCCGCCAGATGGTGCTCCCACCAATCCAGCTCTACCACCTTCTCCGGTGCCACGCCCCATTTCTCCAACAGTTCGCCAATTCCCAAGGGCACCAGAAACTGACCGGCCTTGTCCGACAGGTATTTGATGGTAGTCGCTTCTAAATGATCGTAGTGATCGTGGGTAATCAGTACCGCGTCGATAGGGGGCACCCCACTTGCGGTCACAGGAGCCGGGTGAAAGCGTTTGGGACCGATCCAACTAAACGGTGATGCACGTTTCTCAAACACCGGGTCCACCAGAATAGTTTTGCCGTCAATGGAAATCAGGATGCTGGAGTGACCCAACCAGGTAAAAACAAGGTCGCCTGATGCGATCCGGGCCCAGTCATTTTGCGTAACTGGTTTTACGGGAATTTCCCCATCGGGTTCGGGATCAATTTTCTTGGTAAAAAAGCTTTTCTTGATGTACTTCCAGGTTGAGCCTGGAGCCATTAGGGGCACGTCGATTGGGTTCCTGAACTTGCCATCCCGGTACTGCTTTGAATCTTGCATCCGCGTCTCTCGCTCAATTTGGGTTGGGCTCTTGGCACTGCAACCTGCAAACATCATCGATATTGTAAGCCATATCATGAGTCTTTTCACAAGCACGCTAGCTCCTTTGTTCACTATATAATTCTTTGGACGGCCAACATGGTCACATCGTCCGAACGCGGTGCCGTGCCCATAAAATCGAAAATCTGCTCCTGGATTCTTTCCAGAAGTTCTTTGGACGAAGCTACAGGCAGAGACAACAGCTCTTTTACACGACGACGTGAAAATAACTCATTCTCTGAATTTTGGGCTTCGGTTACACCGTCGGTAATGCCTAGCAGCAGATCGCCGGGGCCGAGTTGCAGGCGCACTGCTTTAAAATTCATATCCGCCATTAGACCAACGGCCGGTCCTGTGGGCGGCAATTCTGCTTTGACGCCGTCTTTGCCAATGACATACAGCGGTTCGTGTCCACCATTTATATAGACTAATTGCCCGCTGGCAGAATCTATTACACCGAAAAAGAGCGTCGCAAACATGCTCTCATCGCCGTGATGGCGCACCAGGTAACTATTGGTGAGCTGAAAAACCTCCAACTCCCGATTTTTAATATTTGTACTGGCCGTATTCGCTGTTGAATCTGATTCCCCAGATAGCATCTGCTCCGCATAAACTCGAATCAGGCTACGTATCAGAGTCATATACAAGGCCGAGCCCACGCCTTTATCGCATACGTCGGCAATGACCAAACCCATGCGATTGCCAGGCAGGTCAAAAACATCGTAAAAATCACCTGATACTTCCCGCGCTGGAAAAAAACTGGTAGCAATATCCCAATGGGGTGAATCAGGAATTTCTTTAGGCAGAAAATCCTGCTGGATTTCACGTCCCTTTTCGAGTTCGATCTCCTTACGTTTGATGCGCTGCCATTCCCTCAAACCCTGAATCATCTTGTTAAAATTGCGACCCAGATCGCCGATTTCGGTTTTACCGAGATCAGGCACTTGGGGACTAAAATCTCCCTGGCTTACCTTGGCGGCCGTATCTGAAAGGGTTTCAATGGGTGCCGCCAACCGCCTGGCAAAAATATAGCCGATCATCCGGAAAATTATCAAAGCGATCAA
>CAZWEO010000137.1:0-11608 GCA_964633115.1 uncultured Desulfobacterales bacterium | reverse complement strand
ACAATTATATTAATAGGTTAAACTACTTTTGATGCTCTTAAGTTAATGACATTGCATTAAAATTGGTAACAAATTGATGCGATAACTGAACTAAGTCATTAGGGTGCCTCCGCCAGGAACCTGAGCCGCCAACTGATCAGGTACAATCGGAATCATTTTGGAAGTGGGAGGGTCTAAGATTGGATGCTGAGAAGAAAATAGCACCGGATCGAGAGCTGGACCAGCATGCCTCCACCAAGAGTCAATTTCATCCCCCTCCTAAGAAACGAACAACAACATTACCTTTCATTATTACCTTCATCATCATGATCAGTTTTTGGCTGATCTTTTCGGGAAAATTCGATCTATTTCATCTGTCACTGGGGGTGATTTCCTGCCTGTTGGTAACCTACTTCTCCAGTGATCTACTATTTCCATCTGGATTGAAAACAAATTTTTTAGCCAATTGGTTCCGGTTTGCATTATATGTTCCCTGGTTGCTTTATCAGATTTTGCTTGCCAATTTGCACGTGCTACGCTTGGCATTTCATCCACGCATGATGGAGCTGATCGACCCGCATATTATTGAATTTAATAGCCATTTAGAAAGCGATATGGCCCGTACAACCTTTGCCAATTCCATCACCCTAACCCCCGGCACCATAACCGTCCATGTGTCAGCGGTGGGAGGCTTTACGGTACATTGTATCGATGTGGCCTCGGGCGAGCCCTTGCCTGGTGAAATGGAGCGCCAAATCGCTCGAATATTTAAGGAATGATGGAAAATCTCTTTTTATATGCCGGCTTATTTTTAAGCCTGTTGATGTTTTTATCGCTTTATCGGGCGGTGGTTGGTCCGACCATCCTGGATCGTCTGATCGGTGTCAATGCCATCGGCAGCAAAACCACCTCACTACTGATACTGATTGGGATGATGTATCATCGCGTTGAGATGTTTGTTGATATTGCTTTGGCTTATGCCATGTTGAATTTCATCGCCGTGCTGGCGGCTTCCCGCTATTTTCAAAAACGCAAAGGCCTATATGACGAGAGCACGGAGCAAGGAGGAGAAAACGTGTGATGAACATTTTGGTTGCACTTTTTTTAATATGCGGGCTGATATTTTTTACTGGTGGGACTGTGGGTATCCTGCGGTTCCCGGATTTTTACTCGCGTCTCCATCCGGCCGGTAAACTTGATACCTTTGGATTGGTGACCACTGTCGGCGCACTGGCCCTCTATGTTGCTTTTTCACAAGGCTCGATCTTAACGGCTTTGAAAATTTGCTTGATAATTGTGTTTGTTTTCATCACCAGCCCCACAGCCACGCATGCCATTGTGGATGCTGGAGTTCGGGCAGGTTTGAGGCCGTGGACCAAACCCATTGTTGGAGAAGAAACAGAATGATCTGGCAGATTGAATTGATAATCCTAATCATCGTCATGATTCTGGCGGTGGGCGCCTTGTCCGTCAAGGATTTGCTGGGAGCGGCCATCCTTTTCGGGGCCTACAGTTTTATGATGTGCCTGTTATGGGCCATCATGGGAGCGGTGGATGTGGCATTTACAGAAGCATCGGTAGGCGCCGGTGTCAGTACGGTTTTGTTTTTAGCAGCCGTGTTTCGCACCTCGCGGAGGACCGGAGATTGAAAACAATCGGACTGATAATAGTTATTCTGCTGGGAAGTGTGCTCATCTACGGCTCGCTGGAATTTCCATCGTGGGGTGATCCGGAATCGCCAGCCAGCAGCCATGTGTCGCCATATTATATCGAGAAGTCCGTGGAAGATACATCGGTACCAAATCTGGTAACCGCCGTGCTGGCCGATTACCGGGGCTATGATACCATGTTTGAGACCATCGTTATCTTTACGGCCGGTATTGCATGCATCTTTTTGCTGAGGCGTTTTCGAAAGGAAGCATCTGAAACACGGCTTTACCGTCATATTCCCACCGGAATCACCTTACGGATCGAAAAAAAAGGCAAATTCCCTGAAGATTCGACGGCTTTGGAGCGGATCGATTCGGTCTGGGTCCCGCATGATGTGATCGTCAAAACCACCAGCCGGCTGATCGTACCCTTTATTCAGATTTTCGCGTTATATGTCATTGCTCATGGACATCATAGTCCGGGAGGCGGCTTTCAGGGAGGCGTCATCCTGGGCGCGACCATGATTCTTTTTTCGATTGCCTTCAACCTGCGCTCGGCCCTAAGGCGGATGAGCGAACGTACAACAGTAGTGCTCAGTACGCTGGGGGTTTTCATCTATGCTGGTACTGGCATTTTATGCATGCTTTTTGGCTTAAATTACCTCGATTATAGTGCGCTGGCCGGCCTACTCGGTGTGGACCCGGTGACGGCCCGATCCCATGGAATCCTGATGGTTGAAATCGGCGTCGGTATCGCTGTCATGGCCGTCATGGTAACGCTGTACTACAACTTGGCCTCGGCCGGTAAACATGACGAGGGGCTGTAACAATGGAAGTATTTCTGGATGTTCTGATTTCAAGAACCAACTACTGGGTCTATATCATCCTCATGATGATCGGCCTATACGGGATCATAACCAAGAATAATCTGGTTAAGAAGATCATCGGTATGAACATTCTGCAGACGGCCGTGATTCTGTTTTTCATTTCCGTGGGGGCCAAAGAAAAAGCCACCATCCCCATAATCGAGCATGGACATGGTAGTGCCCACTCGGCGGTATCGGCTGCGCACTATATCAATCCGCTGCCGCATGTCCTCATGCTGACCGCCATTGTTGTAGCCGTGGCTACGCTGGGTGTGGCCCTGGCTCTCGTGATTCGGATTCATCAGCGCTATCACACCTTGGAAGAGAATGAGATTTTGGAAAGGATCCAGAAAACCTGAGGCAAAAAGGCAGTTTTTTTCGTTTAAAGCGGACGCTGTGAGCAGACGACAATCAGAGAGGTTATAAAGGAACAATCATGATAACCCGAGAAACACTCAAACAAATCGTCATGTTAACGTATTTGACTGACGACATGCTGGACGAACTAATTCCGATCACCGAATTGCTGCAGTTTGATGAAAAGGAGTACGTCTTCCACCAGGGGGACAGAGCCGATCGCTATTATTCTATTTTGCAGGGAACAGTATTGCTGGAGCAACGCATCGGTTCCGGCATTACTATTTCTTTAAGTTCAATCAAACAAGGCTATTCCATTGGCTGGTCGGCCATGCTGGACGGTACTGAGGAGAATTACAGTACCGACGCCATCAGTGCCGAGCCAACCCAGCTGCTTTCTTTCAGGGCAAAAAAGTTAAAAGGACTCTTCGAGCAGAATTATCATTTCGGTTACATCATGAGCCAACGGCTGCTGCACGTGGTCAAAAAGCGTTATGATATACGCACGGAGCAGTTCATCCGCGCCATAAAAGATCATCCGGACTTGGGCGCCTTGTTTTAGGTAGAAACACATGGTTCACCAATTACCTGTCATCATTGTGGTCGCACCGCTGGTTACGTCGTTTGTCGTCTTTACCACGGGTTGGCGATACAAAAAGCCGGCTTATCCACTGGTAATAGGGGTGTTGGCCCTTTGTCTCCTATCCGCGGTGACAATTCTCGTGACGGTTATAAAGAGCGGTGCCATCGACTACTGGCTGGGCGGTTGGCAACCGCCTTGGGGTATCGCCTTTCGAATCGATCATCTTAATGCGATCATGCTGGTGTTGATTTCCCTGCTGAGCATGCTTGCGGCGATTCATGCAAAAAAGAGTATAGAGCGGGAACTAACCGAGAAAACAACGCCGTTTTGGAGTCTTTTTCTACTACTGATTACGGGTTTGTTGGGAATTTGCATAACCGGCGATTTGTTCAATCTGTTCGTGCTGCTTGAAGTTGCTTCATTATCCGGTTACGCCCTGATTGCTCTGGGCGAAAAAAAGGCTCTGTATGCCAGCTTTCGTTATATAATCATGGGGACGATTGGTGCCAGTTTTTACCTATTGGGCGTCGGCTACCTTTATATTGCGACAGGATCGCTGAATATGGCGGATCTGGCGCAATTATTACCAAACCTCTACCAATCGAAAATGGTATTGGTGGGATTTGCATTTATCCTGCTGGGCTTGAGCATTAAAATGGCGCTCTTTCCCATGCACGTATGGCTACCGGATGCCTATGCATTTGCGCCGTCGGCGGTCAGTGCCGCCGTGGCGCCGTTGATGACCAAAGTGATGGCCTACGTGATGATCCGGGTGATGTTTACTGTGTTTAAACCCGAATTTTCCATCAGCTTGTTCCAGGTGAATGACATCATGGTATGGCTTGGAACCATCGCCATATTGTTTGGGGCCATTATGGCCCTGTCTCAAGACGATTTCAAACGGATGCTCACCTATGTGATCGTTGCTGAAATTGGATATATCATCGGCGGTGTCGGCATAGCCAATGCCATTGCTTTGCAAGGCGCGGTATTCCACATTATTAATGATGCCTTGATGATGGCCTGCCTGTTTTTTGTGGCCGGACATATCATGTACCGGACCAATGGGCATCGCATCGACGATTTCGCGGGGATGTTCAAGCAAATGCCCGTGACGGCCGCCATTTTTACTGTCGGGGCTCTGGCGGTTATTGGTGTGCCGCCCACCTGTGGATTTTTTAGCAAATGGTATTTGCTGCTGGGGGGCATTGCGGCTCAGCAATGGGTATATGTGGCGGCCCTGCTGATATGTACCCTGATCAACATCGCCCTATTTTTTAGAGTGTTTGACAAAGGGCTTTTCAATCATGCCCATACGGCCACAGCGCCGCAGGCCACAGCGGCAGGTAATCCGCTTTCGGGGGAGGCCCCATTGTCCATGCTGATACCTGCAGGTTTTCTGGCCATCGTGATTGTTCTGGTAGGGATTTTCAACCAAAGCATTATCAATCAGGTGATTCGATTTACGATTCCACCTGGAATGTAATTCAAAAGGCTTGAGCTGTCGATGGCGGATATTTTTTCCATAGTTAATCGGCCTGTATTAGCCATAATCTGGCCGACCCTTGTGGCGCTTTTTATTCTGTTTTCAGGGAAAAGGCCCAACATCAGAGAGGGCGGGACTTTGCTGGGGAGCTTGGCCCTTTGCGTGACGGTTCTGTCAATGACGCCGGTTGTGTTGGCAACCGGCCCGATTCAATTTTCCGGATTCAATCTCATCCCAGGAATCGATTTCGCCTTCCGCGTAGATGCCCTGGGACTCATTTTTGCCACCACCTCTTCATGTCTGTGGATCCTGGTTTCGATTTATTCCATCGGCTACATGCGAACGTTGAAGGAACATGCCCAGACACGTTTCTACTTTTCTTTTGCGGTGGCTTTGGCTGGGGCCATTGGTATTGCCTTTGCGGCCAACCTGGTCACTCTGTTCATTTTTTATGAGATATTGACGCTATCAACTTATCCTTTAGTAGCTCATGATGAGACGCCCAAGGCCATGCATGGCGGCCATAAATACCTTACTTATCTGCTGACCGGGGGTGTCTTCCTATTATTAGGGATATTAATGACCTATTTTTTAGTTGGAACTACCGATTTTACCTCCAACGGGATATTAAAACCGGCACTTGATTCAACATCCAAATTCACCTTACAAATAATTTTTTTCTTTTTTTTGTTAGGATTTGTGAAGGCTGCCTGGATGCCTTTCCACGCTTGGCTTCCGGCTGCAATGGTGGCGCCGACACCGGTCAGTGCGCTTTTGCATGCGGTAGCTGTTGTAAAGGCCGGTGTTTTTGGAATTATCCGGACCGTATACTATCTCTATGGTACAGATTTAATGCAAGAACTTGGTCTGGGATTGACGCTCGCTTGTATAGCCTCCTTCACGATAATTGTTGCCAATCTTTATGCCATCGGTCAGGACAACCTAAAAAGGCTGCTGGCATATTCCACCATAAACCAGTTGTCATTTATAATTCTCGGGGCGGCGATATTAAGCCCCAAGGCCGCTATGGGAGCCATGATACATATTGCCTACCATGGATTTATGAAGATAACCCTGTTTTTGTGCGCTGGTGCCATCATGGTGGTGACCGGCATAAAGCAAATAAGCCAAATGGCAGGGATAGGCCGAATAATGCCGATTACAATGACAGCATTTACTGTAGCCGCCTTTGGCATGTGCAGCATCCCACCGGTGGCTGGATTTATAAGCAAATGGTATTTTTGTCTAGGATCCATACAGGCAGATCAGATAGCTTTTCTATTTGTGGCCCTTACGGCTTCCATACTGGATCTCGTTTATTTCTTTCCCATTGTCAGAACAGCCTTTTTTAACAAACTGAAAGACGCTAAAGGCAAAGAGACGGGACAACCGCTGTATCTTTTCATGGTCATCCCTTTAGCCATAACAGGGATTTTCTCTATCCTGTTTTGTCTATTTCCAAATATGTTCCATATTTTCGACTTGGCGCAAATGGCCATAAATGATCTCTTCGGAGGGATGTAGGAATGAAAATAACGAAAGATTCACTATTGAAATTTTTCTATATTTTTGCTGTTGGCGGCAGTTTGATAATAGGATTTTTACTGCTTTATTTTGATAAGCTTCATTATCATTTCGCCTTTCAGTATATCCCGGGTTTTTTCGCAATTTGCGGATTTGTATTTTGTGCTATTTTAATTCTTGGAGCCAAATTACTGGGCATCTGGCTGGTTAAACCTGTGGACTATTATGTCAAGCGTAGGAGGAAGTAGCTGTAATGGTTGAATGGATACATCCAGGGGTCTTGATGATGCTTGGCGCTTTCCTACTGCCGTTTCTTGTGGACCGAAAAGTCAAGCAAATATACTTGGTGCTTCTACCTTCAATCGGGCTGATAATCCTAATCCTGACATCGACTGGATTTTTTGGCGCAATACCTGATTACCCTGGCGCACTCCATAAATGGCGGATCCCATTCCTTCATTATACGCTAGAACTGGGGCGCATAGACAAAATGAGCATGATTTTCGCGTATGTATATGTGGTTATCGGAATTGCCATGCTCATATTTGCCTTGCGGGAAAAGAATGACTGGGAGCATGTCTCGGCATTGGTCCATATTGGCAGCTCGGTTTCAGCCATTTTTGCCCGAGACCTTTTTTCATACCTTTTTTTCGTAGAGATAGCGACCTGGTCGGCGGTATTCCTTATCTGGTTTCGAGGGACAAAGACCTCTAAGGCTTCTGGACTCAGATACTTTTTCTGGCATGTACTAGCCGGTGGATTCCTTTTAGCGGGAATAATTATACATGTTCAAGCCACTGGATCAATAGAACTGGGTCTTATGCCTTGGGGCTGGGATTGGTCTTATATTGCCTATTATTTCATGATGATTGGGTTCCTTATTGATGCGGGCTCATTTCCAGTCCATTCATGGTTGCCGGATGCCTATTCCACGGGTGGTGTAACCAGTGTGTTATACGTGACCGCTTTCAGTACTAAGACCGGTATTTATGGTTTGATAAGATGCTTTCCCGGTGTGGAGCTTCTCATGTGGCTGGGTGTGACTACTGCTGTTGTGGCTCTTTTCCTGGCAGTACTTGAGAATGATGCCAGAAGGCTGTGTGGCTACCATATCATCTCTCAGGATGGATACATGATATGTGGCGTAGGCATTGGAACCTATCTGGGCATACTCGGTTCGGTTTCTCATATTATCTGTCATATTATTTACAGTTGCTTGCTTCTTATGGGTGCCAGTACGGTTTTGTCTGTGACAGGAACCTGTAAATTTACCAATACAGGCGGCCTCTATAAATACATGCGCATTTCTTTTTGGCTATACCTGATTGGGGGTTTTTCCATATCCGGGGCACCGCTATTCAATGGATTTGTGAGCAAAAGCATGACCATAGAGGCTGCGGAATTGATCCATCAGCCGATTGTTTATCTACTGCTTGAAGGAGCTACAGTAGGGACTTTTCTGCATACGGCCGTAAAACTTCCCTATAATTTGTGGTTTCAAGGGAGAAAAGAACCACCGGCGGATATCAAGGTAAAACTGGTTGAGGGACGTGAAAATACACCCATAAACATGCTCGTCGGTATGAGTATTCCCGCATTTCTTTGCATTTTCATGGGGGTATATCCATATTATCCGTTTTACGAGATGCTTCCTTATCCGGTTGAATTTGTGCCTTATACTATAACGCGGGTATTTTCGATTGCGCAAATGTTTGTGTTCACATTTTTGGCGGCCTGGCTTTTAAGAACGCTCATTCGAGGAACGCCGACGTTCACACTTGATTCCGATTGGCTTGGAAGAGTACCGGGTAATGCACTCATATCGTTCTGCAAGGAACCATTGCTATCGTTTGGCTCCTATCTAGACGAAACCATGTTAAAAGTTACCGAACATTTTATTAAATTTATGCGCAGTCCGATACTTGCAATGCGGATGACACCGACTGGTATAGGCACTGGGGTAACAATAATTGTAATTTTATTAACTTTTATAGCGGCTTATTTAATAAGATGACAGTGTCCGTTAATAAAAAACCAGGTTTAGATTGGGCCTTGATCGTCAGCATCATATTTTGGGTTTTTGTGATTGTATCCTTTGTAACGCTCATATCAATCGGGCGGACAAGAATACCCCTTTCAGTTCTAGAGATCACTGAAGCTTCTGCGGATCGAGAAAACTTGATATTGACACATCAAAGTGGCGATCCGGTATGGCTGGCAAACACCAAATGTATATGGATACCCGACATCTCGAATTCGAATGTCACCGAAAATGGAGGTGCTTTGGTTCTGGCCGGGAAAGAACGCAAGCAGGGCAGGGTTTCCAAATTAGAACCCGAAGAAGTGGCCAAATTAGAAAAGAATATATTGATGCAGGAAGGAAATGTTGGCAGATTAGTAGTCAAAGATTTAAAGAGCGGCCGGGAAATATTTAATCAGATAGTTAGGATTACCAATTAATACCTGCAGGAAAAAGGGAATCACAATGGGGGTATTGAATGATTTTGTTGAGATATTCAGGTTTGTTGATTTGTTCAAAGCTTATAGATCTGCAGGCAAAAAAGATGTAGAAGGACTGATCAGCATCCTGAAATACGGTAAATCCAAGTATTCTAGATGGGAAGCGGCAGAGGCTCTTGGACAGATAAAAGACACCCGTGCGGCAGGACTTTTAATTGAGACTTTGAAAGATAAAAAATTACTTGTTCGCTGGAAAGCGACAGAGGCATTGGGAGAGATTGAAGATGGCAGGGCGGTAGAACCTTTGATTCAGATCCTAAAAGATAAAGAGGAAGATTGGAGTGTTCGCAAGAATGCAGCAGAAGCACTGGGAAAGATAGGAGACACCCGAGCGGTAGAACCCTTGATTGAAGCATTGCAATATTCCGAACTTAGCCTATTGTCGGATCTTGAGCATGATTACACCAGGTGGGGCGCTGAACTAGCTCTAGGATGGATAGGGGATAAAAAAGCGGTAGAACCATTGATCAAGGCTTTGAAGGATGAAGATTTAATTGTTCGGTGGGGAGCGGCAATCGCTCTTGGGATGATAGCGGATGACCGGGCAGTTGAGCCACTGATCGAAGTCTTGAAGGATGAGAATTGGAACGTCCAAAAGACAGCCGCAGAGGCACTGGGCAGCATCGGTGATAAGAGAGCGATAGCACCCCTAACGATGGTCTTGAAGGACGAAGATGGATATGTAAGAAAAACTGCAGAAAAAGTATTAGAAGACATGAAAAGCCACTAAAAATGATGCTTACCTCAACTCAGAAGAAAGGAGGCAACCAAATGGCGACCTTTTTTATGTTTGGAAATTATGCGACTGGGGCCATCAAGGAAATTAGCATCAATCGAACCGAGGCGGCCATCGACACGGTGAAGCAGGTGGGGGGAGAGGTTAAGGGGATCTATGCTTTACTCGGTGAGTATGACATTCTTTTCTGCGTGGATCTGCCTGATACCGAAGCAGCCATGAAGGCTTCGATCTCATTAAACCAGCTAACCGGAATTTCTTTTCGAACCTGCCCGGCTGTTAAGGTGGAAGTGTTTGATCGTTTAGCGACGGAATAGCATACGCAACCTCACGTTGAGCTTTTGGGAGCATTCGGATTAAACATACCAGCGAGATTGGTGTTGAACTATATCTGGGTCACCTTGACTAGAGCTCCATCTGCGACTTGGGTCAGTACCGTGGCGTCGCCCTTGACTTTACCAAAAACATTGACGGGGCTGTAGGCGCGGGGCTCTATACCTTGGCTTACGGGCGTGGGGCCAAAAAAGATACAAAAGGCCGGGCCCATGGGCCAGTATCCCAAATCGCCTACGTCCACTACTTGTCTGGCATCCGGTTCCGATTCCAGTTTAACCGGCACATCAAAATATATCTCTTGGCCCCAGACATTCGCTCTGGATTCAAGGGGCAGCGCGGCCAGGATGGCCTCTCCTGTGGGTGTATCATAGACCTCCGCCTCGACCGAAATATCCTCGATTTTGATCGTAATCAATTTCATTTGTCTGTTCTCCAATTAGGGGACGATGGTGAATTATTGACTTTTGGAAATTGTCGGTATATATAGAAAATTATGCCTCGTAAAGCCCGCATAGACGCTCCTGGAGCGCTTCATCATATTATCGTTCGTGGCATCGAGCGTAAAGACATTTTTCGGGATTCCTGCGATTATTCAAACCTATTGGATCGGTTTAAAACAGTATTAACAGATACCGACACTCCTTGTTTTGCGTGGGCCCTCATGCCAAACCATTTTCATATGTTGCTAAGAACCGGCCAAGTACCAATATCAACAGTCATGCGACGTTTGTTGACTGGATATGCACAACAGTTCAATCGTCGTCATTGCCGCCACGGCCCTCTCTTTCAAAACCGGTTCAAGTCGATATTATGCGAATATGATGCTTATTTTCTGGAACTTGTACGCTATATTCATCTCAATCCACTACGTGCAGGAATAGTGACGGATTTGAAAGCATTAAGATCTCACCAATATAGTGGGCATGGAGTAATTTTAGGAAAGTTTAATACGGATTGGCAAGATGTTAATGCAGTTTTAGGTATGTTTGCAAATAAGGTCGGCCATGCGCGCAGCGCTTATATCAAATTTGTTGCCAAGGGCATTGAAATGGGGCAAAGGCCTGAGTTGACGGGTGGTGGGTTGGTCCGATCTGTAGGTGGTTGGTCAGCCTTGAAGGAGATGCGCTCAGCGGCGGAACGAGTGATGGGAGATGAGCGCATCCTTGGAAGTGGCGATTTTGTGGAGTCGGTATTAAAACAGGCCCAAGAGACGTATGAGTGGCGAACATTCGCGAAGGCACACGGCATTAGTATAGATCTCATTATTGAAAAAGTAAGCAAGGAATTTAGTATCCAACCCAAATTAATTGCGAGTAAAAGCAGGCAAAGAAATTTAAGCCGGGCAAGATCGATTGTTTGCTGGCTAACTGTCGACAAATTGGACGAAAACGGTAAGAAAGTTGCCCAAGTTCTTGGCATGTCACCGTCCGCTGTAAGCAAGGCGCTGCTGCGTGGGCGCGAAGACAACCGCAGTGATTTAATATGGAGTGATATATTACGGCAATGCAGTGAGTTCAAAGGAGAGAAACCTGTAAACTAACATTTATCAAAAAGTCAATAATTCACCATCGT
>CAZWEO010000136.1:0-11610 GCA_964633115.1 uncultured Desulfobacterales bacterium | reverse complement strand
TGTTTCTAATGAATATGTTCCGATTGAGATTCGTTTAAATAAGTAAATACTTTTTTAGTTAACGGTGCAAATTTATGTAAGATTATGACAACCGCTATGGTGTTGATTTCATCAACAAAAAATCTAGACTTTTACGGAACAGTGTGCCATATATGATATATGGCACGGTCGTTAATCATTCCTAACCCGGGGAATGCATCGATAGAAGAACTTAAGCTGGTTTCCCGGGTTGGTTCTAGTGAAACAGCAGCACGATGTACTGCCATTCAAATGCTATTAGCTGGAGCTACCAGAGGGCTTGTTTGTCAAGCACTGCTGGTAACGAATCGTGCTTACAATGAAAGCGCGCTGGTTCAATAACTATGTGTGTAAAAACGAAGAACAACTCATAGAGCGTTTGGATCAAGCTATTTTGGACGTTATCAATAACCCAAAAAAGACTCAAAGAACTACCGATTTCGGAACGTTATTCTGACAAACGCTCTATTCGCCAATAATCTGCTCCGATACAAAGTTAGGCCTAAGCGGTTCAGTTATTTTTCAACGCGGTCCAAACAATCAAGTTATCTGCTGTATTGGTGGGTTTGGACTTCATGGTAAGCAGTTCCTGAATGTCAAAATATTCCGACAGCAGGTTTTTAATTCCGGTGAGAGTATAATAGACGATATGGGAAGGAGAATCGATTCTGTTTTCCAAAGGAACTGATCCGACAAAGCTGCCGCCCGGCCTTAAGACTCTTTCTATCTCCGCCAGCATAATATCAGGGAAAAAGAAATGCTCCAGGGTCTCCTGACTCACAACCGTATCAAAGCTGGCATCTGCGAAGGGAATATCCTGAAACAATCCTTTCTTGAGCTTTTCTTCCGAACATCCCATTTGCTTTAACTTTTGCCGGGCGCTGTCCAAATAAAAATCATTGAAGTCCATCCCATGGCAGTTATAGCCTTGGGCATTCAGGTAGCAAACCAATTTGCCATCAAAGCACCCGACATCCAAAATTTTACCTATAACCTTATTGCAAATGTATTGTTGTCTGTCTTTTAAGATTATTTTATCTTGCTGATACTGATTAGAAATCAGTTTGCCGCTTTCATGCTTCTTTTGGGCTTTTTGAAATATTGAGTCATCGGACCGATTCACCATCAGGTCCCAATAGGACCAATTGTTCAAATTTTCCTGGTGGGCCTGAAGTGTAGCTGGATTAAAACGTCGGCGTCCTTTGCGTTTAAGGATGTAATAGACCCCTTCCAGCCCACCCAACTCTTTGAGTACATATTTTCTCATATAAAATGAGAACTTAAAAATGCCAAAAAACTTCATTTAGAAAAGATCCCTAATCGGTTCAAGCCCAGCCACAGTTTTTGTGAAGGACTGTTTTAAAATATATTTACGATATTTTATCGATTCGAACTGAATCGCATGGTAAACATGATCAATCCAACTTATAAGGATTGAAATTTTCAGATCGGTCGGATCTGCTTCCAAATAATCCAGGCATTCACTGATAGGAATGCACAGACCGATTTGATCATAATTTCCCTGCAGCACCATATTTATAAAGGCAGCCCGGTTTATTTTTTTGCGTGTGCGCGCGTATGAAAACAAAAGATCAGCCAAATCCAAGGTTTTAAAGGGACTCCATCCGGCTTCATCAAAATCAATCATAGTGGGAACCTTTCCCGACCTGATTATGATGTTATGCATGGAACAGTCACCTTTGTGAAAATAGAGTTGCCCTTTACAGCTTACCAAAAAATCGCTAATACTGCCCCTGACAGTTTCCCACACCCGCCTTTCCCGCTGCCGAAACTGCTCCCCAAGTGAGTCGATGGCCTCCAAATGCCGCCCGTATTTTGATACGGTCATTTCCAGGGTATCGGTCCCAACCGATATCTGTTTCAACACGTCCAGCATCCGCAGAGTTCGTCTCCAAACAATCTTATTAGATAGCTTATGACCAAAATCTTTCCAGGCGACGCCGGGGATACCTTGCTCGACAAAATAGACTTGGCCATTGTAGTTTCCGGCATGCACACAAGCTGGAAACGCCGCTAAAAACTCAGACATGTTTTTCAGCTGTATTCCGGTCTCGCTCAGCCTTTTTAGCGTCTGGAAATTGTTTACGGCCATGTCTTGGGCTAACTTATGAAAGGGTACTTTCACAACCAGCTCATGGCCGACTGTAGGTTGCGCTTTGAGAATTATCACTAGCTTGCCTTTGCGGCTAATGCGCAATGCCTTCTTCTCAAAAGTATCCAGAGGTATATCGCAAGATTGAGCAAGGTCTTTTACCATACCCTTAAGCCAAGAGTGGTCCGAATCGGAAAGAAAACTCGTGTGCCCGACATACAACCCCTTTCTGGTGGATTCACGCTTCCGAAACATCCTTGGCACGCTGCTCAAGAGATTGGCCATGCCAGCATGACCTTTTCCCGGCGACCAGGAAGCCATTTTCAGGGGCATGCCATGTGAGGTTGAGATCTGATATGTTTCAGTTCTGACAAATCCCGATTCACTGATTGCAGCTGCGAACTTATGCCTATTTGTAACAACTGCTATACTTTTTGCCAGAAAGTCATCCTGAATATCTGTGCACCGAAACTTATCCCCTAACCAGGTCGTTATTTGCTCTAGCTTTGCTTTGACCTGATTCGGGTTCAGGTAAGGTTGCACGCCCAAAAATACAGATCCTTTTGGTTTCATCACCCGTTTTAACTCTTTGAAAAGGGCAGACAACCAACGAGTCTGATGATGATCGGACAACCCAGAATTAGAACCTTTAGCAGCTGAGGTTAGCATACTCCATATCAGGCTGTCCTGAACATAGACCGCATCAAATATATGATCACGCAATGGCCAATACAATTCAGAACCACCAAAAAGCAGATCAACATTATCGTATTCGTAAAATTGCTTTTTTAGCATCGTGAGGTAAAGGCCCGTAAGATCCAAATCCAGTACCGTTACCCTGCCAGCCGTCCGCGCCAGGCTGATTGTCGTGTTATCTTTTCCTGGCCCCAAATTGAGAATATGATCGCCAGGCGATATGTTTAGCAAAAACTTAAACGAAGTTTTGGTTTCGTCCACCATGTTTAAGACCAACTTGCTAGCGTTGGCCCGGTCGGATACCGCTTGGATGAACGCCTTAAGAAAATTTGGCCAGGTAGCATGAACTTTCTTGGCTGGGGATATAAAAGACCGGGTAAAAAGTGTTGTTGCCATGTCGGTCGAGACCAATTTGGGGCTTATAGCCATTTGATTGGAGAGAATTGGAATACCCTTAAATGATTTAAATTGTCGCTGGCAGGCGTCACACGTGATCGCTTTCTGGCCAGTTGACAATCTGGCGCGACAATGCGGGCAGACTAAATAATCTAAGTTTCCAAAGTGCATAGTTAAATCTCAAACCGGTCCGTCGAATTTCAGTTAAAATGCAAATTTGAATAGTTGGGCCAACAATTAACCTCAACGTTACAAAAGCCTGAGGGCTTCAGAGTCAAGGCGTCTGAGGGTAGTCTGAGGGTTAAGTCGTTTGTGCGCGAAGATTGGACATCACTCCCAAAAAGCGCTTGACTTCATCTTTGCTATCTGTTTCATGGCGTGCCGGGAATTTGGCACGAATCTGTTCCATATTAAAGACTTCTGGTTTCATATTCCTCCTTGGACTTGGATACGCAATGGGGGATCTGTGATTGGGAGTGAACCTTTTCTTACTTGTTGATATCAGAATAGTTAATATATCGATTGCGTCTCTCCTTGGCGATATACATAGCCTGATCGGCCTTTTTTACCAGACCGTCCATGTCCACCGCATCGGTGGGGAACACACTAATACCAATGCTGGATGAGATGTAATCGACGACATTCCCTTCGAGTTCATAAGGTTCAGAAAGCGAGCTGACGATCTTTTCCGCAATGGCAGCCGGATGAAGATGATGGGGGTTGTCCACCATAACAACGAATTCATCACCACCGATTCGGGAAACAAAATCTGTTTTACGTAGACTTCCTTGCAGGCGATCCCGGATCATTAATAATAAAGAATCCCCCATCTCATGGCCCAGGGTGTCATTGACCCTTTTAAACTTATCGATATCAATATAGATTATGGCAATCTCGGTGCCATATCGTTTGGCTTGGTAAATTGCGTCCTGCAGCTGCTCATAGAAGGCTTTTCTGTTTTTCAATCCTGTTAAGGCATCATGATAAGCTAGATAAATAAGATTTTCCTCGTACTTTTTCTGCCGATCGACATCCCTTACGATGCTACGCAATCCGATCTTTTGGCCCTGATGGTCTTTTATAACCGTGGGCGTAAAGCCAACAAATTTACGCACGCCATCTTTACGCGTTATCTTGCACGTAAATTCCGGTTGTGGTAAGTCGGTTTCGAAAATGTCAGCAAAATGCTTAAAAACCTTTTCAGCACTCCTTTTTTCGAACAGTTCTTTACTGTTAATACTAGCCATCTCTTCTTGTAAATAGCCGGCCATCTCGCATAGACGTGAGTTGCAAAAAGTAATCGTACCATTTGGATCGACTTCAAAATATCCTTCATCAATATTTTCGATTATCGATCGATAACGATTCTCGCTGTCGCGCAAGGCCTGCTCTGCTTGATTTCGTTCCAGTATCATTTTATTAGCAGATTGAGCCATCTGATCGAACTCGGAATAATTCAAGGCCTCCTTCTCCATGTAAACCGCTGTTGAGGCCGAGGTGTTGAAGAAATCAATAAATTGGCGAAAATTACCACCAATCCTGCGGATCATCACATGGTAAATCAGATATTGAACCAAAAACATGGCGGACAGGAGCAAAGATATGGTCGAAACTTGCTTCATGACCCTGTTTCTGAAATCCAGCTGCTTTTGGAATATAACCCGTTTTATATCACCGAACCAGAACCCGGCACCCACATACCATCCTATATCTGGTATGCCTTTGGCGAAAACGCGTTGAGGTTCCACCTTTCGTGTGGTGGGATTGAACCAGGCAAAATCGCCAAATCCACCCTCAGGGACTTTGATGGCCTTCATCAGTAGCTGGTGGGAATTAATCCCGCTGGGATCTGTCATGAGAGAGACATCTTGGCCGATCAGATCGGGACGACTGATGCTCATGAGCTGGATGCCCTCATAAGTGCGTACAAACAAAAAACCTGGTAATTTACCTTTATTGTGAAAACGTATTCGGGAAATCCAATTCAGCATTTCCGCATTTAAGTCTTCTTGAGAAATATTTTTTTGTTTGCGGGTCCACTGGATGTAGTCAATGGCTTTTTCAACTTCATGTTTGAAAATGGCTTCTTGCTCGCTGATGTAGTTATTTTTGATAGCTTCTTTTTCCAGGCGGAAAAAATAATAATCACCGAACAGAACGATGCTGCCCAGTAGGATAACAGGTAGGCTGATCATAGCGAGCATGCTTGTCATGAACACATTGATCAAACTTCTCTTTTTTTTCTCCATAAATATGACCTGAAATGTCTGCGTCTTTCTGATCGACAATGGCATATTTTACATCTCTTGGCAAGTGAATGTCCCTGGTTGGACAGATAGAGTTTGCCCAAGTATCTACATCGAACATTTGGCACGCCATAGTTTTAATAGCAGCGGATACGAAGATAACATTCAACGTCGAAAGATGAAAATCATGTGTAGAATGAGTTATTAGCGATAAGCAATCAGCCTTTCAAATTTTCACATGATCGAACAACGCTTGCACAGCAAGCTAGATTGGCCTATAGTCGCTCAAAGGCGAAAGTTATGCCGTACCCTCGCCTTAAATAAAGATCCTAATTCATAATTTGAATTGACTCCATGTTGCAGTCAGCATGGAGTCAATTCAAATTTAACGGAGGTCCCCACATGAAACGTGACTTTTTGCATATTACCGATTTTACACCCGAAGAATTAGATCAGGTTTTAAATTTGGCTACTGAAATGAAAGCTGGACTCAAGGCTGGGCGGGAATCCCAACCCTTCAAGGGAAAAAGCATGGCCATGATTTTTACCAAACCCTCGGCGCGCACGCGTTTATCGTTTGAGACCGGTTTTTATTATCTAGGTGGACATGCAGTCTATCTGGGTCCTGCTGATATCGAAATCGGCAAACGCGAAGCAGTCAAAGATATTGCTCGGGTAGTTAGTCGCTACAACCATCTAATCATGGCACGGCTCTTCGACCATGCTCACATTCTGGAATTGGCGGAATATGCAACCGTCCCGGTGATCAATGGTCTCACCGACTACAATCATCCCTGTCAGGTTATGGCCGATATCTTGACAATCAAAGAACATCGGGGACATCTGGACGAATTAAAAGTCGTTTTTGTGGGCGATGGAAACAATGTGGTCAATTCCTGGCTACGACTAGCCATGCGGCTGCCCATGCATTTTGTGTGTGTTTGCCCCGAACAATATTCCCCGGATGCCGCAACGGTCCAGGAAGCCAAAGCTGCGGGAATATCTAAAATTGAGGTTTTGCACGATCCAATGCAAGGCGTTAAAAATGCAGATGTCGTGTATGCGGATGTTTGGGCGTCTATGGGGCAAAAAAATGAAGCCGATGAACGTCAAAAGCATTTTGAGGGGTTCCAGATCAACGCTGCGCTCATGGCAAGCACCGGCAGGGAAACTTTATTTCTACATTGCCTACCGGCCGAAAGGGGACGTGAAGTTACCGACGCAGTGATGGAATCCCCGTCCTCGGTAGTATTTGACGAGGCTGAAAACCGAATGCATGTTCAGAATGCGATTATGGTTTTTATCACCGGCAACGCCTGACGTGTATCGCACCCTTCTTACTCCTAACCGCTCGTTGTGTCCTAATTTCTGACTTTATCAGTAAGAAGGCTAGGACACCAGGATGCTGGGACGCTAGCACCCGTCGGCTGTCTCCTGAATTCTGTCTCCTGACTACTCGGAAGTTCGATGTTGGAAGTTGGGTGTTCGATGGTCGATGTTAAACGGCGTGTATGATCTGCACAATATTTTAGGACGAAATCATTTTCTTGATTCGCTGAAGCAGCGGTCGCTTGATCTTTACCTTTAAATAAAGATCCCCGTCCGGCCCGCCGCCTTTACCAGCCTCGCCCATACCGGCCAAACGAATTTTCAGACCATCGCGTGCGCCTGGCGGGATGTTGACCACGAGTTTCTTTTTGCGCTTCAGGTGGTCATAGGCATAGGGGCCGCCAGTATGAGCAAAAGCCGCATCAATGTGGATTGCGTCGGTTAAATCGCGTCCCCTTGACGCCTGCTGCAAGCCGGTTAGCTTTCGAAACAGTCCCTGTGCCAACTGGGTTAAGCGTGTGTTGCCGATAGGGATCCGCCCTTTGGAATTAATCCCTGGTCTCATGGTGCCAGAAAAGAAAAAGCCGCTCATAAAAAACCCGGGTCGTTTGATCTGGAAAGATCGATACCCCTTGCCATAAAATTCCCGAAAAATGTCATCATATCCCCGAAATCCAAAGGAACGGGCCATCTCTTCCAAGATTTGGTGGATATCCGAACCACTGAAAATATCCTTTTCATTATGCTGTTGGCGGAATTGCTTACGGGCAGATGATCCAAACTGTAGCCGCATAGCATCGTATTCCCTTCTTTTGCGCGCATCGGCAAGCACGGCATAGGCCTCATTGATCTGCTTCATCCTTTCTGAGGCAGCCAAATTCTCATTATTTCGATCCGGATGGTATTTAAAAGCAAGATCCCGGTAGGCTTGTTTGATCTGGCTGGCTTCAGCATCGGGTGGGACACCCAGGGCATGGTAGTAGTCGGACATAATTTCAGGCTGTAGGCGTTTAGACTGTAGGCTATAGGAGCCTACAGTCTTGAAGTTAAATGTTCCAGGGTTCAAGTATACCGCCTGCAAACGTCTTCGGCATCTGGTAATCCCCTGATGCCACTGTTTGCTGTACCAGGCGAGCTGATTCCTGCATTCCCAGATCATTCATCAGTGTAAAGGGCCCTTTGGGCCAGGCCAACGAGGTACAGATACCCAATTCAAGATCGGCCACAGACACCACCTCTTTTTCGATCAAATGCGTAGATATACAAAAAATATTGCCCAGCAGACGCTCTTTTACTACGGCACGCGCCTGGGAATCCGACAGTACATCGCCATCTACCAAATTCCAAGGATTACCACTTTCAAACTGGAGTTTCAGCTGTTCCGGTACCGGCGGATACCCAATATCGGTATCGCTTAGATATTCGTTCATGGATACGCCTGCATGATAGCAGGTGCCCATGCCGGAACCGTTCTGAACCCACATGATACCATAGCGGACGCCAAGCGCCTCCTGTGAGATACTCTCCAAGGTCGCCACATTATAAACATCTCCCAGAAACGAATCCAACACCATATAACTGGAAATAAACACCGGATTGATGGCAAAACCAGGAAAATCTTTTACGCTAATAGCTGTTTTTCGGCACTTATCTGCAAACGACATGAGGGCTTGATAGGTTGCGTCGTTGGTTTTTTTCTGGCGAATCACTTCCACCAGTCGATTGATGTTTGCCGGGAAGAAATAATGTAAACCAGCTGTGCGCTCCTGATTCGTAACCTTTTCCATCAAGGTTTCAATCAAGAATGTGGATGTGTTGCTGACAATAATGGTGTCTTCCTGACAGACGGCGGACATATCTGCAAATATCTGTATCTTGAGATCCATTTTTTCAATGGCCGCTTCAATGATAAGATCGCAATCTGTCAGATCATCGTAATTGCTGGTACCGCTAATTTTGGCGGTAATAACATCCATGTCTGCCTGTGATATTTTTCCTTTGGCAACTCGTTTTTCAAGGGCCTTGACGACCCATTTGTCATACATAGACACAACCAGTTCATCATTAAGTTCTTTGAATTTCACCCTATATCCCGACATGGCTGCGTTCAAACCAATAGCCGCGCCCATGACACCAAATCCAATTATTCCAACAGTTTTAATCTCCTTCATGCTTTCTCCTTTACCTTTGATTATAGAAGTTAAGATTTTAAAATTACGTCTTTCGCATAGAGACAACACGAAATGAACAAATCGTCAGCGATTTTCGCTGTTTGAGCCGCCTAGGGATCTTTACATCAGTGCCTGAAAAT
This sequence comes from uncultured Desulfobacterales bacterium, assembly GCA_964633115.1. Lineage (GTDB taxonomy): Bacteria > Desulfobacterota > Desulfobacteria > Desulfobacterales > B30-G6 > B30-G6. The sequence goes on along the minus strand of CAZWEO010000136.1, from coordinate 2,501 downwards.
GACTTTTTAATGTATGAACATGATCATAACGGATTAAAATGAATTTAATCAGTTGGCCGGCGCTGATGTTAAGACCCCTTGCGGTAAGTTCGAACAGCGCTGACGATTTGTTCATTTCGTGTTGTCTGAATCCCGAAAGTTAATTTACAAATATATAAAAGAGCTGGGAATATCACAAAATTGCCGCAGCGATGGAAGCCCCCGTCTTTTGGATGGCTTGCATGTCTCCAGGAATCATCTCCCAAGACGTAAGTTTAAAGGGCCCTTTGGTATTGGGTCGCGGAATCAAGTGCAGATGATAATGCATAACAACCTGATTGACCGCTTTGCCATTTAATTGAACCACCGCCACGGAAACCGGACCCAGGGTGCTCTGCATGGCATTCACGATTTTCTGGGAAGCTGCATGCACCGCACTTAAATCAGACACAGAAATCTCCCACAGATTTTCAGCATGGGCCTTGGGGATAATCAGGGTGTGACCAGCTTGAACTGGGTTGATATCCATAAAGGCGAATACAAGGTCATCTTCATATACCTTGACGCTGGGTATTTCACCGGCAACGATTTTACAAAAAATACAATCCTGCATACTGCCCCCTTTCTTACCAAGCAAATAAAATCGTGGAACACGATTTTATCGACCATATCAAACTTAACAATGAGTGATCAACCGTATATCGCGGCTATCGGCAAACTGCTTAACAGTTAGCAGATTTATCATAATTACTTTCTGTTACAGACATAGGAGCGACGGCCTTTCGCCCGGAGGGCGAAAGGGTCGCGTTTCATAAAATCGTGGAACACGATTTTATTGCCTAGGAAGCATCCGAATAAATGGGAGCCCGGCCAGACCCAGTGCGGCACTAATCAGGTAGGTAGCCTTTAAGCCGATCATATCACCGGCAAAACCCACAACCACAACAATAGCAGAACGTGCCAAAAAAGATGACATCATAAAAAAACCATTGGCAGCGGCTGGACTTTTTTGCGCGTTTTCCTGTACCAGCGCCAGCATGACGGGCGTGGTTGACAATAGTGTAAAACCCGTAACGATCAATGCCACAAATCGATACCACCCCGATAGTTCGATGAACAATAACAAACCCAAGGGTGCTCCCAAAATGGATAATACCAGCATCTTACGACGCCCGATAAAGTCGCTCAACGATCCGGTTGTCATCACGCCGACAACCCCGCTGGCCTCAAATAGCGTCAAACTTAAGCCTGCCAACCACAAATTACCAGTTTCAGCCTTGATATATGTAGGCAGAAAAGTTGCCACGGCGGCGTGCATAAACCCGCGAGCCACCAAAATGGCAATCAGGGGTTTCAATACATGCCGGATATCGCGCCATGCTTCACCCAGTGGCGTACGTCGCTTTTGGGGATTGCCAACCGGCACCTCCCGAAATCGCAAATAAAGCCAAAATGAGGCCAACACGCCCACCAGCATGATGGGATAGGCGCCTTCAAGACCAAACAAAGAAACGGAACCAATCGCAACAAGCGGCCCGACGGTTCTAGCGAATTCTCCGCCAGTCATAAAAAAACTCATGCCCTGTCCAACCCGCGTGCCCGACAGGCGTGAAATCATTACCGGAGACGGAACATGGAACATGGCCACACTAACACCCGCACAAAACAAAAGTACCAATAATACACCATAATTAGGTGCTAGCCCCAGGAGGCTCATGGGAATGGCGGTTGTGGCCGGCGCCAAAATGATAAAATAACGCGTACTGATGCGATCAGCCAAAGACCCGATAAGTGGGTTAAAGATAGCCGGAATCTGCATAACCGTCGATAAAAACCCGGCTTGGGTTAAAGACATAGAAAGTTTGGTTATCAGAAGCGGTAAAAGGGGAGCTAAAAAACTGGAATAGGCATCGTGGATGAAATGGCATACCGACAGGACTACCACCGGGCCGGTTTGGAAACGTTCTGCTGAAGACTTGTCGCTGCTGGTTAAATTCGGCACGATTTTATTTTCCGAGCACCTTTGTGTTCCCAAACCTTGTGATAATGTAGTCAACCACTTCATCCGGATGGACAAATTCCTCGGAAATTGCCCGTTCCCTGGCCGAAATGCCTGCCCGATGAACAGATTCGGGGTTATTGGACACCAATGGATGCCACCACTTGAGATCTTTTCCTTGTGATAATAACCGATACGCGCATGTTTTAGGCAGCCAACGATATTCAATCACTTTTTCAGGAGTCAATTGCAGACACCCTTTAACGAGGTCGGCACGATCGGCATACGAACGGCAACGGCAGCGCTCAATATCCAGCAGATAGCAGGCTACATTGGTGAAATCGATACGGCCCGTTTTTTTGTCCTCGAATTTTTGCAGGCAACATAACCCACAGCCATCGCATAGAGTTTCCCATTCTCTAGGGGACATCTCCGCTAGGCTTTTTCTTTTCCAAAAAGTATCTGTATAATTGGTCAATTTATATATTCCGCAAATAAATAGAGCGCTTTAATTTATATAAAA
>CAZWEO010000135.1:0-11844 GCA_964633115.1 uncultured Desulfobacterales bacterium | reverse complement strand
GCACTACTGGTAACGAATCGTGCCTTACGAAAGTGGATCAATTGTTTCAATCATTCTGGTGTTGATGGACTAATTGCCAGAAAACGACCTGGAAGAATGGCGATTATCAACGGTCAACAGGCTGTTGATATAGCTAAAGGGAAGGAAAACCCGTGTAACAAAGTATCAAGCCTTTTTAGATGAAGCTAATAAATCGGTTACTTTTCAAAGAACAACTCATAGAGCGTTTGGATCAAGCTATTTTGGACGTTATCAATAACCCAAAAAAGACTCAAAGAACCGCCGATTTCGCAACGTTATTCTGACAAACGCTCTAAATAACCGCGGAAATGCTACAGAAATTGCAGCCTAATCTGATCTCTTGTGATCGAAATTTAAACCCGCATGCTGGATCCGTGAAGCTGGATATCGTTTGGACCTACAAGCTTTCAGTCCAATCTTTTTATGTCCTTTCCAGGACGCGCCAGTTCGTGAAACATATCGTCCAGAAATGTGGTCAACTCGGATTCATCAAGGTCTTGGGGAACGATCAGGTCGTAGTCCGGTATTCTTGTTCCTTCACCGACTCGAAATGCGGTCCACCGTCCATTCTCTTGGGTGATTTCCAATACAAATATGTCGTAAACATTAAATTTCATATCATCTCGATCAGGTTGGGTCGCGCCAGATTTCCAACAGGGTCAAATCGTCATTGATCTTGGCATTGCCCCGCCATTTGTTGATTTCTTCCAAAAGCACCTGCCCCACGGGCGGCCTACCCTTAATCTTTATAAATTGCATCAGGCGGTGGGTGCCAAATAGTTCCTGATCTTCATTTTCAGCCTCGATCAGGCCGTCTGAGAAAAGAAAAATCGATTCTCCGGGACACAGCGTCGTCTCTTTTTTCTCGAAACGCGCATGGGGCGTGATTCCCAATGAGATACCCTCAAGCTGGGGTAGCTGGCCGACATCACCATCTACAATCCGTAATGGCTGTAGATGACCGCCCAGGGTCAGTTCCATTTTTCCACTGGTCGGCCAGTATTTTACCAGAACGATAGTGGCAAAAAAGCCTTCTTCGGATATCAGGTTATAAAGACTGGTGTTGACGGACTCAAGGATTTTGTCAATTTCGTTTTGAGTTCGGGACACGATTCGGATTCGGGTTGACAAGGCCGCCATGATCAGGGCGGCCGGAACGCCCTTATCCGATACATCGGCAACGTAGGCCAGCAGACTGTCGTCGGGCATGGGGATTACGTCGTATAAATCGCCGCTGACATATGCAGCCGGAACCGAAGTAGCCCAGACCTTTGCTCCGGATTTGATTTCCGGGAGCTGTGGCCAGAACAGGGATTGGATTTTTGTGGCTGTTTTGAGCTGTTTTTCCAGCTGGGTCGATTGGGCCAGAACGGTGTCATGCAGGTCTTTGATGCGCAGCATGGATTGGACGCGAGCCACTAGAGCGGCATGATCGACCGGTTTGGCCAGATATTCGTCGCCGCCGGCGTCGAGCCCAGCGACAACATCCTTTGATTCTGCCTTGGCCGTAACCAAAATGATGGGCATAAACGGTAAATCCGGATCTGCCTTGAGGCGGCGACAGACCTCCAAACCATCTATTTTGGGCATCATGATGTCTAACAGGATCAGATCGGGTTGCATCTCCCTTGCCATGTCCAATCCTAACTGCCCGTTTGTGGCGGTAATAATTTCATAACCGTTGGCCAGGAGACGCATCTGCAGTATTTCCACATTGGCGGGATTGTCATCGACGATCAGTATCAAGGGGGGTGTTCGCATAAGTACCTGCTTTTAAATTCACTCAAGGAACTCGCGTATTTTTTTAAGGAGTGCCCGGGGGCTGAAGGGTTTGGACACATAGCCGTCGCACCCGGCCTCGAACGCTTTAGCGTCATCCCCGCTAAGGGCGTATGAGGTAACTGCGATAATTGGAATTTCACTCAACTCCGGAACAGCTTTAATCCTACGAGTGGCTTCGTAGCCATCAAAATCGGGCAATTGAATATCCATCAGAATCAAGTCTGGCTGATGGGTACGTGCAGATTGAACCCCATCCTCAGCAGTCATAGCTTCGATAATTTCATAATCGACACTTGTTAGCAGGTCGCGCATAATGCGGCGGTTGTCTTCCTGGTCTTCGATAACGAGAATGACTTTGCTCATATTTTCTCCATTTGCTTTTCAACCCGAATCGGCAAGCTGAACCAGAACCGGGAGCCTTTACCCAGGGTCGAATCCACACCAATAAGGCCGCCATGCATTTCGACGATCTTTTTGGATATGGAAAGTCCCAGGCCGGTTCCACCTTTTTTGCGTGTACTCGACGTGTCGGCTTGCTGAAATTCCATAAAAATTTTTTGTTGATCATCTTCAGAAATACCCGGGCCGGTATCAGATACCGTAATCAGGAAAAATTGGTTGTCCACAGATGCCTCTAAGCTTACCTGGCCCTTTTCAGTGAATTTAATGGCATTGCCGAGAAAGTTGAGCATGACCTGGGCAATGCGCTGTTCATCTCCTTTGCCGGTATCCAAATCCTTTGGGACGGTTGCTTTCAGATCAAGATTTTTTTCCAGCGCCAAGGCTTCGACCGATGTTAAAACAGTCTGGATGACATCCTGAATGGAATAATCATTCAAGGAGAGTGTCAGCCGACCGGCTTCAATTTTAGAAAGATCTAGAACATCGTTAATAAGATTCAGCAGATGACGTCCGTTTTTGCCCACACGCGCTAGGACTTCTTTTATTTTTTCGGGAACTTCACCGTAAATATTATCGACAATCAGTTCGGAAAAACCGAGGATGGCATTGAGTGGTGTTCGCAACTCATGGCTCATATTGGCCAAAAACTCGGATTTGTGCTTATTGGCAATTTCAATCTCACGGCTTTTGTGTTCAATTTCGCGGAAGAGTTGCGCATTATGGATGGCTACCACAGACTGGGCGGCAAAGGTTTGCAAGGTATCAACCACGCGGGGAGGGAATTCGCCGGGGGCCAACCGGCGGACGATCAAACCTCCGATCAGCCGCGCTTCGCGTAGCAAAGGTATGGCCAACAGGCCCCGATAGCCGGCTTTGTGAACGGCGGGCAGGGGATAATCGGTGATCTGAGCAAGGTCCGGAACCTGATAGGGTGCCTTTAATTCTGCTGATTGTCCAATCACCGATTTATCGCCCACACGCAACTGGGCGTCACGTAAAGCGTCGATAAATTCTGGGCTCATGTTGAAGTTTATGCGCGGTGTAAAAATTTGCCTGGTTTCCTCGAACTCATAAATTGTTCCGGCATCTGCTTTGGAAAGTTGTACGGCATTGCGTACGATGTGAGTAAGGACTTTCTCCAGATTGAGTGTTGAGCCAACCACCTGACTGACTTCGCCTAATGCCTTTAATTCTTCAACCGTCCGCGCTAACTCTTCAGTCCTTTGGGTAACTTTTTGTTCCAGTGTGCGGCTGTATTCTTCTATCTTTGATTTACTTTGGCGTAGTTCGGTGAATAGCTGCTTGATGGCGCCCCGCATATCGTCCAAATGACCGGCAAGAATTCCAATTTCATCGCTGCCGCTTTTGTCCACAAAAGTTTCCAAGTCCCCCTGGGCGATCAATGATGCAGATGTCTGCAGCTTTTGTAAGGGCGTTGAAATATATCGTTTGGTAACAAAGATCGAGGTGATCCAAATGGCTGCAATGATCAGTATCAATAGTGCAATGGTGCCGTAGATGCGGACAACGGCCTGCTTTTTATCCTTCTCAAGCGACATGATGATCACAATTTTACTGATGATGGTTTCTTTGTGGTAGATATCCGATACTCTGGCAATTAGGTTGGGATTCTGAGTCAGGGATGAAATTAATGCATCGTCCATATCAGAGGGCAGAGATTCCGGGCGTTTTCTTTCAGCAATGACCTTGTCTTTCCATTCAATTCGTAGATAAACGATGGCATCATCCAGAAACAGGGCATCCACAAAATCATTCACCAGCGGGTAATCCAGGTTCCAAAGTGGTATGGAAAGACTATTTTCGGCAAATTTAATGGCATTATCCAGACGCTTTTGCATCTCCGACTCAACCCGGTTGAGATCGAAATAAATGACAACCGCGGTAAAGGATATGAGTAACAGCGTGATGATGCTGATGAGGGCATAACTGAACCGGCGGCTGATACTGCGGGATTTGGGTGCGGTTTCAGCAGGGAGCATTTTCTGCATGGACTTTTCCTTTTTATGCAATGCCTCAGTTTTCTATTTCCGGAAAAGGATCGTCTTCCAATTTCAGATTCCACTTTTTTGAATTTTTAGGATGGTGCCATCTGCAGACAATGTATTAAAAGCATCCTGCCATTTGCTGACAATCGAATTGGATGTCTTTTTTGAAAAGGCGATCATAAGTTCGATTTCGCGCAGGTGATAGACTTCTTCAAACTGGGAATAGTCGACGCCTGCCAGATCGCAGACCGTTCGCATGCCCGGAATTTTATAGGCCCACAGATCAATGCGCCCCAGGGCCAGCTTTTTGGCATTTAATTGTTCATCGGAAACCGGCTCCAGATTGGTGAAACCATGGGATTCCAACAGCCGTCCGCGGGTATCATCCCGAAGTGTCCCGATGAGTTTGACCTTTTTGGCATCTTCAAGGGTGTTTATCACCATCCTAGTCCCTTTTTTCGCCACGAGAATATCCCTTTTGATTGCCAGCGGCCCGACCCATTTGAATTTGTCGTGACGCACTTTAGTATAGGTCATTCCAAACAAAATAACGTTTTTTTCCTCTAGGGCCATTTTATAGGCACGCGACCAGGGGTAAACTTGAATGGATTCTGAAGAACCCACTCTTTTTTGAATTTGCTGTACGATCTCCACTGATGGGCCGACCAATTTGCCGCCCTCAACATAATTTAAAGGAGGCAGATTTTCCGTTAAAATCATCAGTTCTGCGCACAGACCTGCTGGGCTCCCAATACAAACTATCAAGGCAACAATCAGAAATAGCTTTTTCATTAAACCCCCTTGCCAGTATCATGATTGGTCATGATCAATGGATTCCATTATTCAAGCTGAATCGAGGCCGATTATTTCATCAGTACTAGGACCCCAATATATGCATAAACGCTTAATATTAATACGTGGAACTGGGAGGAAACATAGAACAAGAACAGAGATTTCAAGTTTTGAAACCACCCCTTTGACTCCGACCTAACCGAGCACCGAAAAAGTACTGCCCTTAATAATTTCACGATTGCGGGAAAAGATGCCTGTATTCAGTGTAAAGTCGATATTGCGTAGCTTGACCTCCACTGGACTGCGGTCATGGTCATAACCGTTTTCACAGGCAGCGATGATTTCCGCCAGGACTTGTCCGATCACCGGACCGTTTTTATACTGATTGCCGCTAGTACCGATGGCTAGATAAAAACCGTTCAGATCGGTTCGGTCATAGATGGGGATCCAATCGTCGCTGGCGTCGTATAAGGCCGCAATTCCCTTGGGTTGGTTAGGAATGCGCAGGTTGGGTATCCGTTTGGCCAGGCGGTAGGTCTGGGCTTGGTACTGGTCTATAGTCACTTCCGGGTTGAATCTGTTCGGATCATCGATCCATTCCAAATCATCGCATGCCGGGTCTTCACTGCCGACCAGGATCATGTTGCCGGTTTCCGGACGGTGGTAGCCGCCGGCGTCTCCGTCGGAAATTACCCGGCCGTCCTTCTCATAATTGAATCCTGCCGGTGACGGTACGAAATGCACCTCGTGGCGCAAGGCCCGGGTTTTGATTTTCATTTTATCTTCCAATCCGACCATTCGGTTTATCAGAAAGGAGTGTGGTCCAGCGGCATTGACCACCACCGGGGCATCAATGTGGCTGCCATCTTTCAGTGTTATGCCAATGACCCGATTGTTGTCTTGCCGGATGGCCGACACCTCGGCATTAAACATGAACGCAGCACCCTTGGTTTCTGCTGCACGCTGGATGTTGTGTACCGACAAAATTGCATCGTTAACGTATCCCGCCGTTGGGAAGAAGATGACCACCGGGTTGATTTTCTCGGTGGGAGGATTCGCAAAATCTGGATCATCCGGGCGTTTGGGTGGGAAGTAGGAATCATCATCGAAATGGGGCATGGTCGATAAGAGTTGTTCCCGGTCCCATATTTCATAAGGGATGTTCAAGGTGTCATGCAGATCCAGATACTTCTTGAAATCGAAGCTTGGCGGTTTAATCACGACACAACCCACTTCGTGGAATAAGGCCAGTCCGAGTTCATCATCCGCATCGATATATCTGGCCCAATTTTTCCAATAATAGTAACTATCGTAGGCCAGCGCCGTACCTTCCAGGGTTGAATAGTGTGTGCGTATGATAGCGCAGGTGCTGGCTGTGGAACCATATCCGGCTGCCTCTAGCTTGTCTATATTAAGGGTCCGGTAACCATTTTTGGACAGTTCCAGTGCAATGGCGGCGCCACTGATACCAGCGCCAATAATAATGGCATCAAAATCTTTTTGCATACTAGTAATCCTTTTACAATTGAAGTCGGATAATATAACCGGATTCAGTATAACCGTCAACCGCATCTTTGAATAAGGCAACAATGGTGTCGCCTTCCTCGTTCAGGATCTTTTGGCACTCAGCATACATCGCGGCCCGCTTTTTATTGTCCAGTTACGCCCGGTTCATAAAGTCGATCTGCCCCGTCTTCAGAGCATTGGTTCGCGCGTTGACATCTGGAACACTGAGAATATTGACTCCAATCGTAAGCCACCGACAAGGTCGGTGATCGTTGACTTCATCGAAATGCGCGCGGTCAGGCTATTTTTAGTATCAACTTTCCAACCGTGGTGCCAGACTCAAGGGCATGATGGGCTTGGGCCACGTCCTTAAAATCAAAAGTTTGCAGCGGCGGCGCTTTTATTTTTCCGGCTTCAATCCAGTTTATCATCGTCTGCATGGATTCCTGGAGCAGATCCATTCGATCAAAGAGATAGGCCAGGTTGAAAGCAATCAGGCTTTTGTTGTCCCGGGTCATGTTTATTGGATTGAAGCGGGGCACTCTGAAATATTGCCAGATCAATTTGAGGTAATTGGCAATACCCCAGTTAATCGAAAGCATGGAATGAAATCCGTAAGATACCAGTTTCAAAATCAGTTACATTAGGTCCACATGCCATTACCCGGCCGGCAAATTCAAATCCCGGTGTTATGGGCCAACCCACCAGCTCCTTGCCGGGTTTGTAAAGGCCCAGACGCACAAATATATCGGCAAAGTTGACGCCGGCAGCCGAAACCGCCACCAGCACTTCATTGTTTCCCGGCTTTGGCAGGGGGAATTCTTTAATTTGAAGCCGGCCATAGCCACCAGGCCGGTCAATGACAACTTTTTTCATATTATTTGTCCAAATTCGGCATGTTCTGTTTATGTATTGTTTTTTACATAACGCAAATATTATAGCAACCTCGACAAATTCCTAATTTGAGTTATAATTATTGAAAAGCGGTAGCGTGAAGCACCGCTTAAACTTTGTCGAGAAGGATGAGAACATGACAGTTGAAACCGCCGGGAAATATGATTTTGAAGTAGGCATGTACAGACCGCCCAGCGAGGGTGGCAGTCACTCTCTATTGTTACGCTTTACCCGCAATTGCCCCTGGAACAAGTGCACATTTTGCGCCATGTATAAGCACGAGAAGTTCTCCATGCGCAGTGTTGCCGAGATCAAGGGCGACATCGATGCTATTGCTGGGATGATCAAAGATATGCAAACCTTATCCAGAAAACTGGGGCAGGCCGGACAGATTAACCGGGATGTGATTATTGCCATGGTCGAGCAGGATCCGGCGCTCAATACAAATCATGGATTCAGCATGGTGCTCAACTGGCTGTCATCCGGCGCTAAAACCGCTTTCCTGCAGGATGGCAACAGTCTCATGATGGCAACTGATAAACTGGTGGAAGTCCTCACATATTTGCGCCGCACTTTTCCGTCCATAGAACGGGTCACAACCTACGCGCGTTCAAAAACGCTTTCCCGAAAACCTCAAGAGGAATTAACCGCCATCCGTAAAGCCGGGCTGGATCGCTTACACGTGGGCTTAGAGTCCGGGGATGATGCCCTGCTAAAAAAAATAAAAAAAGGCGTAACCGGTGAAGGGCATATCCAAGGCGGCAAAAAAGCATTGGCGGCCGGTTTTCAACTTTCCGAATACTGGATGCCCGGATTAGGCGGGAAAGAAGACTGGCAGAATCATGCTCGCAACACGGCGCTGGTTTTAAATCAGATCAGCCCTCACTATATCCGTTCCAGGCCTTTCTATCCCTATCCGGGAACACCCATCCATGAGGCCCAACAACAAGGGACACTCACTTTGTTATCCCCCCAGGAGACGCTGAAGGAGTTAAAGCTTTTGATTGAAACCCTGGATGTTGCGTCTAAGGTCTGTTTTGACCATGCTGGAAATTGCTGGGTAAACCGCGGCGGTCGGTTGTTATTTACCCAAAGCTATGAGGGCTACAAATTTCCTGAAGAAAAGCAGCACGTACTGGACCTGATAGCAGCTGGTATCGAGGCCCAAGCGGGGAAGTCTATCGGCGGCCGTTTTCGGGTCATTCCATAGCAGCATCTTTGCCATCCAGTTTTTGCTTGATTTGATCGGCAAGCAAAATATGGGTATTTTCAAAAGGCATGATGGGGAACTTTTTCTTCTTCTAAAGTAGGTTTTGAGGGGTATTTTGCATCAATAAATCCAGGGGATGATTTTTTTAGTTTTAGCGGCGTAAAGAGAAAATGCATCACCGTATTTCTGTTTAAGATAGTTTTCCTTCAAGGGAATCAGAATCAGAATAAAAATAGCAGCCATAAATGCCGGGATAAAGAGTAGCTCAACTTGGCGCGCCATGGCCGCCACACCACTAAATATCAAGATATCGCCAAAGTAGTTGATGTGTCGCGAATAAGTAAAGAGCCCACTTGTATAAATCCGTCCAGCGTTTTCATTTTTTTGTTTCCATCGGAAACGGGTGTATTCAGAAGCGGAATTGAGATAGGAACCTGCTAGAAAAAGTAATATGCCCAGGGCTTCGATCCATCCAATGGGACCGTTATAGCGACCGCTGGCATACGCAATGTAGGGAAACAGCCAGGGCATGATATTGGCGATCATGAGAGCTTCAAGCCAGTACATCTTGCGTTGAAAGAAGACGAATAAGGTTACCAGGAGCCGCAAATAGTAGATGATCATTCCCACGAGGATCAGACAACTGCGTCCCAGATTCCCTTCGACTTTGTAGGCCTTCAATGGTGCCAATAGCGCAGACTCTGCTGCAAACATCAGATGACCACAAACAAGGATAGATGCGCCGATGGCTAATGCAATAAAAGCTTTGGGTAAAATGGAGCGCTCATGGTTGTCACGGAATATCATGCTTCGTTACCTGATTTTAAAAGGTGGGGCCGTAGCCTGTAAGTTTCGAAGCATCTGATAGCCTAATAGTTTAATGACCTAACAGCCTATTCTTTATCCCTCCAATGCGACATAAAGGATTTGTTATGTTCGTGTACGTCTTTTCCCAGCATGGCGTGTTGGGATAAGTCCGGTGAATAGCGGCTGGCAGGAACGGTGCGGCCCAAAGCTTCGGCAATTGCGCGTACATGGTGCGGTCCGGCGCCACAACAGGTTCCAATGTAATTAACGCCTATCTGCTGACATTGACGGGCAAAATCAGCCATTTCGGAACGCGTATGCTCAAATGGATCAAGCTCAATGGGAAAGGCGCGCTGTTTGCCGGGTTCTTTGAGTTCTTGGAAAATCGGTTGATCCGGTGTGGTCCGATAGGTCACCGGGACGGCGGCCACATGCGCTTGAACCGTGTCGCGAATTTCCTTTATGATAGGTAGCATGGTATCGGGGCCCCGGGTACAGTTTAGACCGACGACATCGGCACCATCCTGTTCGAGACGCTGACAGGCCTCGGCAAATGACAATCCGTCGCGGGTTGTATCCCCAAGAGAGGAGAGCATAACCACGGCCGGAAGATCAAATTTCTTGATGGCTTTGAGTGCTTCGTGTGCTTCACCCCATGAATCGATGGTTTCGGCCAGCACAAAATCGACACCCTTATCGATGGCCCAACGAACCTGCTCTGCAAATATATTGTACGCCAGGGGGGCGGTTTCTGCAGGCTTGTCCGGATCGTATACCCAGGTATTGCAGATATTTCCGGCGACCAGTGCATCCCCCTCGGCAGCAATGACAATGCCTTGGTTTAAGCGTTCAAGTAGGGATGGTTTGGTGTTCATGGCTAGGATTCCTTTCTATAGGCAAAAGGCTAGATTGAGATTCAATCAAATTTATGCTGTTGCCGCGGGCAGGTATATATCAATGAAAGTACCCAATTCATTATCACCACCCATAGACATGATTCCTTCATGTTTCTTGACTATACCGAAGGCAGACGCCATGTAAAATCCTTTGTCTGCAGATTGAAATGGTTCCAGAAATCGGTCAGCAGCCTCATCTTCTACCTTGGCTTCCGGGTTTGCGATTCGTATGCGTACATACCTGCCGGGTGGTCTTTTGAATGGTGTCACAAACTGGTCATCCAGATCCATATTGCGGGTTTGGATCAACAGATTCGTAGCGGGCGGTGACTCGCTAAGCTGTGAGGCATGCCGGTAAATATTGAGCAGGGCGCGGCCGATCATGGCGCGATCGGAATTGACTGTCCAGATGTTATCTTCAAATCGTGTTGCCAATTCGATATCTGGTATCATGATATGGAATTCTTGCAAGGTGTAGGCTGCGATCTCGTTTAGGTCGGTATCATAATAATTATAGGACCCCTTACCTGCAAATTCAAGTAGGTGGGTGGAGACATTCTTAAGTTCTTTGATTTCCTGTTCGGCGGCTTTCAAATTCTGATAGTCCTGGAATGCGGATATGTCCCCATGGTAATCGCTGCCAAGGCTTTGGATGGTGGCAGCGACACTTTTTTCAATGCCGATGATTTTTTGGTTCAGATCCTGGGCAATCCCTTGAGCGAGATTACCAATGGCTTCGAGGTGATGAATATTTTGAAGCTGGCTTTCGAGCTGGTTTTTCTCCGAAATCAATCGCTGGCGTTCCTCTTCAACTTCCATTTCGGTGGTAACTACGGTCAAGCATCCAAATGAAAGCGAGGTGTCATCGCCGGGAAAGGGTACGATTGTGGCTTGATCCTTGAGCCAGATTGTTTCCTGCGATGAAAGCCTTAGTTTGTATACCGCTTCGATAATGCCCGTTTTTTCGCTTTCTTCCCGAATGGTCTCACGAACTTCCTCCAGGGCTTCACGGCTGGTGACTTCCTTGGCTTTAAGCGGGTCGACAAAGTGAGATTTATAAATACGCCGATCCATCACTGAAGATCTTAGGATGTCGGCAATATTGGATGGGCCGCAATTCAAAATTGCCAGAAATTTTCGACTAACGAATTCGTACCATATGTTTTTCTCATTGCCCTGCCAGGCCGAAATATAAGGTATGGCCGGCGAAACGGTTTGGTCAAAAGCCTGAAAAATCGTGATGGATTCTTTGAGTTTTGCTTTCAGCTCATCGCTGAAGTCACCATCTAAGATCCGGCCATGATAAGAGACCGTGGAACCATCGTCTGAAGTCATGTCAAATTCCTCGCCTCAATACGTATCTGGTTAAATTGCGTTATGGGGTTAATCAGGGTAGCTGAACGGAAAACCATCTTTATTTATATAAAATAGTTGAGTTCTGTCAATAAAGCAATCTCTGATAAGCAAACTGAGACCTAACGTAAGCGATTTATCATAAAAAAAGTCCTCCAACTGAAGGTAATATGCT
>CAZWEO010000134.1:0-12143 GCA_964633115.1 uncultured Desulfobacterales bacterium | reverse complement strand
TGCTTGTTACTCTATTTTGCAAAACCTTCCGTTACACTATTCGATGGCGCATATTTAGCTTAACATTTCAATCCCAGTATGCCCCATAGCATTACCAGCAAAAATATCACCCCATACTTTTTCAAAGATTTGAAACGGCAATATCAATGTTGCTGGGACCGACGCCGATAAAGATTACAGCGAATTCCGAGAATGCCACTTGGTTAATACTTTATGATTTAGTCTTTTTTCAATAAAAACATTGGCTTATTTCAAGTCACAACATAATTGGCAGCTGTTTCAGGCTTTGACTGCTTTATGATATCTTTTCAAGGAATGGCCTATTTTTTGTGAGCTTTATCTTTTAATTTTGGTGGGAATTGACCGAAGATTTGTAGAATGCGTTTGCTTATCCATTATGTAAGACTTTGGAAGCAAGTCTATGCTTTTTCGGTGAATTCATCAGAATACTACATCTTGTATGTGGCTGACTCATCACTTTGCGCCAAAAGCCTTCCAAGATTTAAGGATCCATAAGTCTCAAAGGTTGTGATATTTCCATTTTGGAAAAATCTGGGGACCTGTGATACTAATACCGCATTCTCGTTCACCCAAATGTGCGATAACTTGACAGTATCCCATGTTTAGGCAAACCGGTAATACATTGAGATATCAATATTCTGATAAGATTGAACATATCATCCTTATGATGTTATTGGAATAAATATATTGCATCTTCAATTTTGATCCAATAGATCGTAACGATTCACCCAATCTCCATCAAGGGCAGAATATTTAAAAACACCATAAACATTCTTATGACAACACACAGTAATTATACGCTCTCAAATACATACAAATGGCTGATTCTTGCATTAGCTACGTTTACATTCACATTTGTTGTGGCCATACCGCAAATGTCCCTGCCGGTATTGTTTGATGAGATTTCCTTGGATTTAGGCCTAAGCTTGGTACAGGTCGGCTGGATATGGGGCGCCGGCTCTGTATTGGGTATTCTAGTGGGCATTATAGGAGGCCCCATTGGTGACCGGTTCGGGCCAAGGCGAACCCTTGTGGTTGCCTGTCTTTTAATGGGGATAGCTGGTGCAACTCGGGGCCTAGCGACCAATTTTACAGCCTTAGCTATTACCACTCTAATTACCGGCTTTGCCCAATGGTCGATCCCGATGAATATCCACAAGACTTGTGGAATTTGGTTTTCTAAAGAACAACTCGGCATGGCCAATGGGGTTGTGGCTGTCGGTATGGCCTTGGGATTTCTTTTGGGGTCGCTTTTGGGGGCAACGTTCTTTTCGCCATTATTGGGAGGTTGGCGGAATGTGCTTTTTATGTATGGCGCTGTGTCAGTATTATTTGGTATTCTCTGGTGGTTATCCCAGGAAAAATCAGATGATGCCGACCCAGAAATCAATCAACAAATCACACTTAAGAAGGCCATCAGGCATGTGATGCGTTTCCGCAATGTGTGGATACTTTGTATAGCTACCGCAGGCGTGTCCGGCTGTGTGAACGGGATGTTGGGTTACCTCCCACTTTATCTTCGTGGCTTGGGTTGGGCTCCGACAGTTGCCGACGGTACGCTGGCCTCTTTTCATGCTGTCAGTATGATCTTTGCAATACCCATATCAATGCTTTCCGATCGTATTAAAAGCCGCCGTGGGGTTCTCATGGGGGCGGCTTTACTCATAGGCCTAGGAACGGGTCTTTTAGGATTTGCCGGTGGTTTCATGATATCACTGGCGGTATTATTGGCAGGCATCTCACGTGACGGATTCATGGCCATCACGATGACAGCCATCATCGAGGAAGAGGGCATTGGCACACGTTTTGCCGGAACCGCAATTGGTTTGAATATGTCTGTTATGGGAATTGTCGGAGTCTTTGCGCCGCCTATCGGTAATTGGTTGGCGAAACTCGGGCCTGGCGTCCCATTTTTGTCTTGGGCTTCCCTGGTGTTCTTAGGATTTGTGGGCTATTTTTTCATGCGATCGGATGACAGGTCGAACTTATCCAGCAAGGGATGATTCATGAAGGTAACAAAAATCGTCGGCACGCTGCGATAATCGTTACTTTATGTTGTTCCGCCGCCTTCAAGACCTCTGTAAATGGCGGGCTGCCTGCACGCGGATGACTGCAAAAATTTATGTTAATTGCAACGCGCGATGTCACCCTAGAACCCCTTATATATGTAAACACAACCTTGCGAATAAAATTGTAAATTCCGATATCGTTAAGTTATTTTTATTTTGTGGAATTTTGTGTTCAATTGGGGCTGAATGAAATTTTGGCCGATCAAATTACCACGGTTCCCCAAACTGGTATTTCCTTTGAACTTCAGCCAATGCTGTTAATTTCATGAGTTCGATTATCCTTGGGCTATGTCCGGAGTGGGTAATCAGGAAAAGGTGTGTTTTGTTAATCTGTTTTTTAATCTACCGCGCTTATACTCTGTTCGAGATCGATGATATTTTTTCTTATTTCATCCGGGACAAGTGCCTTTTTATTGGTTTGATAATCGAAGGTAACAAGCACACCTTCTCCCAATGCTGCCGTTTTCTTAAACTTATGGCTGATCACAATATATTTCATTATAAAACGATCTTTTTCTATAGCATCGACCTTGGCTCCCACTGTAACATGGTCTGGATAGGTTAGTGGAATTTTATAGTGGCATTGCGTGGTTGCCAATATGGGGCCAATACCGGTTTTATTCATGACTTCAAGAAAATTAATTTTTTCGAAGTAGGCGATGCGGGCACTTTCAAAATGTTTGAAATACACAACATTGTTCACATGTTGAAACGCGTCCATATCACCCCATGCTATCGGAGTCTCAATTACAACGGGATAAGTACTAATAAGTTCCTTCATTATTTCACCAAATATCATCTAAGTGCGGTTAACGTTTCTCATAAAAGATCCCCAATTTTTTCATTCGATTTTTCAAGGTGCTCGGGTTTATCTTCAGAAACGCGGCCGCGCCGTTAGACCCGCTTATCCTGCCTTTGGTTTTGGAAAGGGCCTGAAGAATATGGCGGGAGATCATTTCGTCCAGGCTGGTCAATTCCGTGCGGGGCTCCTCTAAGATAGTGGCATTTGTCTGCTTCCCCGGCTGGAGATGCTCAAATGTCAGTGGACCTGTGGGGTTAAGAATGATGGCTCTTTCAATCACATTCTCAATTTCGCGTACATTGCCGGGCCACCGGTATTGGGTCAGGGGATCAATGGCGCCAGGAGCTAATTCCGGAATGCCAGCTAATTTCAACTCTCTGGCTTCGAAGTTTATGAAATGCTGGATCAATGCCGGAATGTCGTCCTGTCTTTCGCGTAGCGGTAAATGCCCCCTTTTCATGACCAAAAAGTTCACTATCGATCAGGGTATCCGGGATGGCACCGCAATTCACGCTGACAAAGGGCCCTTCGCTACGTGAAGAGGAGTAATGGATGGCATTGGCAATAACATCTTTACCGGTACCGGTTTCGCCTAGAAGCAGTACCGGACTGTCCAAGGAGGCCACTTGGCGAACCTTGGTCATGACGTCGCGCAAGCCTACATTGGCGCCCACGATCTCTACGCAGGACATATTGCGCAGTTCGCCGTGCAAAAAGCGGTTGTCATCGACCAGCAGATCCTTTAGTTTGATTACTTGTCGATGTCTGAGTGCATTGACCAAGGCAATGGCGAACGGTTTTTGGAGCATCGAAAAAAAATCGGTATGTTTTTTTGTGTATTGACTGGTACCTTTGGCTGTTAAAGCAACTTGACCCAGTTGTCCACATTGGCCAGCCGGAAAAACTCATTTTTGTCCATCTTCAGCTCCTTGTTGCTTGGTAAATTCAGCACCTTATACGGCGGACCTTATCATATTCGTCGCATATGACAAGTGTAATTGCTTATAAGGCATGTTTGAATATTTCCGTTTGTAAATATCTGTTTATTTAAAATAATTGGATTGGCATATAAGTTGCTCATATATTATAATGAACATGTAATCTGACAAATTTCGGGGTGATTTTGAGGAAGGCTTTACAAAAAGGAGAAAAACATGAACGCTGAAAATGAAAGTTATAGTCGCGCTACAGGTGGCTGTCTGTGTGGCAAGGTACGATATGAAATATCAGGTAGCCTACGTGGTATCGTGAATTGTCATTGCTCCAAATGTCGTAAATTTCATGGTAATTTCGGGGCTTATACGAGTATACCGTTTACCAGCCTTACATTGATAGAGCAAGACAGTCTCAAATGGTATCAATCCATTACCGACGAAACCCCCAATGTCTATCGTGGTTTCTGCGTCGAATGCGGGTCTTCATTATTCTGGCACCCAAGAGATCAGGAAAGAATAGCCGTAGCAGCAGGTTCCCTTGATAATCCTAACAAACTTAAAACCGTCGGTCATGTTTGGATCAGCCAGAAAAGCGACTATTATCCAATTGACGATGATTTGCCGAAGTTTGAAAAGGGATGGGAATAAAATCGTGTTCCACGATTTTATGAAACGCGACCCTTTCGCCCTCCGGGCGAAAGGTATTGTCGCTCCTAAGTGGTCTATGATAGCTTAAACCTCTATCCCTGCGGTATGGAACCTCGGCCGCCTCTGATCATGTCCTGGATCCCGAGCGTGTCGAGGGGAACCAAAATTTTGTTTTATAGACACCTTCTCATATTATATTTTTCCAAGGAGTTTGCTATGTCAGAGAATGCTATATCACCGCAAGATCAAATGATGCAGTGGATTACGTCCAAGTGGATAACCAAGCCGCTGCATGTGGTGGCTGAGCTTGGCATTGCCGATTTGCTGCGCGACGGACCGTTATCAGTGGAAAACTTGGCTAAAAAAACAGATACGCATACTCCCACACTATACCGAATACTGCGATCACTGTCGGCTGTGGGGATATTTGAGGAGATTGGCGAGCAAGAATTTGGGTTGACGCCGCTTTCCCAATGCCTGCTGTCAGACGCCATGCGGCCCCTGGCGTGCATGTTCCTCTCCGACTGGCATGACAAAGCCTGGAGCGGCGTGGATCATACTGTACGAACGGGCAAACCGGGTTTTGATCACGCATTTGGCACCCAGTCCTTTGAATGGTTGGAGGCAAATCCGGAAGCACGGGCCTTATTAGATCAAGGCCAGGCAATCAAAGCCATTGGGTTTGCCGCAGCAATATTGAAAGCTTATGATTTCTCGGGTTATGGCTCAATTTGTGATATTGGCGGAGGACAAGGGATATTTTTGATTCGCTTGCTGAATCAATATCCACAGATCCAAGGCATTGTGGCCGACATGCCGGGGGCGGTTGCAGCGGCGGAGCAAGCGATTGCAAAAGCAGATCTTACCAGTCGTTGCCAGGCCATTGCATTTGATTTTATGAAGGCGGCGCCGCCGGTGTGCGATGCCTATTTTCTGGTCAATGTGCTACATGACTGGGATGATGATGTTTGCCTAAAAATTCTTTCTAATATAACCCGGGTCATGAAACCTGTGACAAAATTGTGGGTCGTGGAATATCTACTGGAACCGGGGCCTGGCTTTGATATCGCCAAACTGCTTGACATCGAGGTGCTGGTGATGGGTGGTGGGCGTGAAAGGACCGCCGCGCAATATGAAACGCTTTTGACCTCTGCCGGACTGAGACTGGAGCGGGTTAATCCGACAAAGGGTGGTCCGGCATTATTGGCGTCTACACTGGCATAAATCAACGGTATCTATGAAACAGGGATTCGATGAAACCATCAATTGAAATAGAACCCTATGTAGCCAGCGACAAGGCGGATGTCTCGAAGTTATTGTCTGCGGCGAACCTACCGGCATCTGATCTCAACACTGAAATATTAGAAAACTTCTTGATTGCAAGAGAGCCAGATGGCTCAGTTGCCGGTTTTATTGGCATGGAAGTATGTAACGATGTCGGCTTATTGCGGTCTTTAGTCGTCCAACCCTCTCAGCGCAACCGTGGATTAGGGAGTCTGTTGGCAAATGAACTTGAAAAAATGGCTGTTGAGAAAGGGATACAGTCCTTATATCTGCTGACAACAACGGCGATCGAGTATTTCCCAAAATTGGGTTATCAAATAACGCTACGAGAAACGGTCCCGGCTTTAATCGCAAATACGGCCGAATTCAAGAATATCTGTCCACAATCGGCAGTATGCTATTCCAAAATTCTTGCACCAGTCTAATCAGCCAAAAAACAAAGCTGGATTCCGGATTTACCGGTGCAAACTCAAAACCAAAGTGCCCCAGTGCATGGGAACCAGGTTTTTGATCCCCAAATCGAAGGGACCATATTTTTGGCCGAGTTCCTTAAAAAGCGCATGATATCCGGTATCTCCGCTGAAATAGGTTTTGAGGTGTCCAGCATTGATTATGTAGCCGCTCCACAGGGTTTCATTGCGGTCAAAGGGGCTTCTGGATGAATAATGGACTGCAGGCACAGCCGTAATCGTAATGCCGTTGAGCGGCTTGCTTTGGTGCCAGTCCAGTTCGGCGGTGTGGTGCCAGGGTCTGCCCGGTAAGGTATCGATCTCCACCGTACCAGCGTGGCTAAACTGGGAGCTGCATCCGATTACCCCGCCACCAAGCCCTTGGAGTCCAATCAATAGACTAGCTCCGCCAATGTATTTGAGAAATTGCCTCCGGCAGTACATTCCCTCAACGACTCGACCTGAGACCTTCGAGGGGGGGGGGCTTTTCAATGAGTATAGTCGAGTTACCGAGTACCTCGTCCACAAGTCTTGCTGCAAGGTACTTTATAATATCCTGCCTTCACACTTGCACAAACGATTCTATAATACTAACTTATTACCGAAGACCAATATTTTATTGATAATAGTCTATAAATAAGCTAACCATATCTAAACACCTTCCAAATCAGCGCTCTCAGCGTGTCTGCGGATTTATTCGCTGGTTGCAATAGCTCAAATCAGGCAAGTGAATTTAAAAATCTAAGGCGTTTGGCTATCGGCGGCCAAACGATCAGAAGCTATATTTGTTCAGAACGCCATACAGCATATCGGTTGAGCATGAAAATATGTGACCAATGTGGACAGTTAGTCGCTGAGGATATCATATCCTGCCCCGCATGCGGTAGTGATGTCATCGAAGGGCGTAAGTATATCGATGATTATCACCTTACGAAGGTTCTGCACGAAGGATATTCGAGCATTCTCTGCAAGGCGATTCAGGACGAGACTGAGCAGTCTGTGATGATCCGGATTTTTACGCCTCAGAGCGGTGTCGACGACGCCATTGCCCAACGCCTTCTTGATGAGTTGGAAAAACTCAAAGAACTGCCCGAGGATTATTTTGTAAGGCACTTCGAAATAAAAAAATCAGCCGATGGTCTCTGGTATCGGGTGAGTGAATGGTACCAAGCCGAAAAATGGGGTACACTCCTGGCTTCCGGCAGGCTCAACGATCCTAAAACGATCATCGGTATTTTTTATCAAATCGCTTCTATTCTGGAGGGACTGCACCAGATTGGCCATATTATCCCGCATCTGATTATGGATGACATCATCGTCTTCATAACGGAATCGGACACACTTAGTATTAAAATAGATTTTAAGTTATCTCGATTTCTGGATCCGACCCTGGATAGACCCGGTCCCATGCTGCGGCGACTTCTGGCAGTACATCCGGATATTATCAACAATCGACCCTTGGATATTCGCAGTGATATATGGTCCCTTGGAAAATTTTTCGTGGAGATACTCACTGCTGACTATGACGCTCCGGATTTTAAAGTCTTAATTAATGATCTGAATTTGCCGGATGAGATTAAATCACTTTTTAAAGTCATGCTGGCGGACGATCCGGATTTGCGACCCAAATCCATGCGTGAAGTTGCCCAGGTCTTGGAAATGTTTAAGGGCCTGAAAACCATTGAGCCGGATAAACGCGGGTCCCCGGCTTCAAGGCGCGAAATAAAAGGCATTAAAAATTGGTTCAGCATGCTCATCATCCTTGCGATTATATTGCTTCTGGGTGCTTTGGCCTGGCTTTACTATGCCCTCCAAAAAGGAGACAGCGAACTCGTTTTTGAAAATTTCATTGAGCGCTACGCTGAGTCGGTCGCGTTTGTGGTGACCGAATATCGCTTAATTGAGGATGGAAATGTGGTCTATCAAAACTGGACTGAAGGGACCGCATTTCTAGTCGATAAAAAGGGATATCTGATGACCAATCGTCACGTGGCCTGCCCCTGGATAGAGGACGGCACGGTAACTGCCTTAATCGGCCAATACAAGTTTATAGCTAAGCCAATAGACTTGGTTTACCGTGTTTTTTTGTGGTTCGAAGGAGAACGAGCCTTCAAGCGACTACCAATCATTTCAGAAAGCTCAGCACCAGAGGATGTCTATTATCTGGAATCCGCCTACCGCACTGACGGAATTCCGAAATTGACAATTGCCGGTGTAGCCAGGGTGCCTGAAAAAACATGGCAGGTTGTCAAATATCCACTCCAGGATGATTTTGCAATTCTGAAGATAGATAAGATCCCGCAGCACTTGTTGCCGCTCCCCCTGGAATTAAACCTGAACACGTCAAAGATCAGGCGTTTGTCCCCGGTGATAACCATCGGCTTTCCCCTGGGCAGTGAGACCCAAGAAAGCGCAGTGAATGTGAGTGTCACTAGGGGGCATGTGCGGCGGACATTTAAGAATTTAATTCAAGTTGACACATCTATCTACCGTGGGAATAGTGGTGGGCCGATCATCGATCGAAACGGTAAAGTGATCGGCATTGCCTCCAAGGTGGCGGTTGAAATGGCAGCGGCACCATTACCCGTGGCAACGCGTCTTTCGGATATTGGGATGATTTTGCCCATCAATAAGGCAGCTATTTTTTTGCGGGAGATCAAAAGGGGCCAAGAAAAGTGGAATGGCGTTCTGGATCCGTCAATAGATCGAAAAATAGAGGATATCCAAGCGCTGGCGAGGCAACGCAAGTGGGATGATGCTGAAACTGAATTGAAAAAAGAGTTAACCTTGAACCGGGATCCAACCTTGATATCGGCTGCCGGAATGATTGCATTTTGTATAGAAAAATACCCGGAAGCCGGAAAATTTTTCAAGCGGGCACTTTCCATGGATGCGCAAAATCATTTCTTGAGATTTATGATTTTTCTAAGCGCGTGGCTAAAAGATCCGTCACAGGAGCAGCCCTTTCGCGAAGAACTATTATCCTTAGACTGGCGTTCTCCGTGGGAATTTTATGGCTACCTTGTTCGCATATTAGAAAACGCTGCAACTGAACGATCCCGATCTGAAAACATGTACTCGCGCTCTGAAACGAGTTGGTACAAATATGCACTGGCTCTAAATGCTGAGAAAAATAGCGATTGGACCCATTCAGAAAGATGGTATAAATCAGCACTTCAGGCAGCTGATTCTGACAGTTGGATTTACGCACTAGCACTAGCCGGGGTGGACCGGGCAAAACAGAGTCGTTTGAGCAATTTTAGATCCCCGGAGGAAAAGCAAAAATATCTGGAAGAGGACGAAGAATTCCTCAAGACATTATTAGCAAACGAGACCGAGCAAAAAGAAAGAAATCAAGAGATCGTCGCTCTGATTATAAATCTGAATCAGGAATCCATTGAACTAAAAGAAAAAATTGAGAATTTAGAAAACTGGTACGCTCTTGATTCAGGCAATCGAGAGATTTTGATTTGGCTTGCTTATTATTGTGCTATGAATGAACATTGGCAAAAAGCCTTAAATTATGGCATGGAGTATTTACAGATAAATGGCAGGGAAAATGAAGGCCGCTTGAGCTTGGGCCTGCTTGAGGCGGGTATTTTCAACTATCTGGGATCAGTGGAAAAGGCAAGGGCGTCCCTGGAATCATTGGAAATGACTCTGACCGATCCCTGGTATCGGAAAATCGTCCAAGGTCTTCTGGGTAAACTTGCAGAGCAGGATATTATAGTGAGTTCGGGTGATTCTCCGGAATATTTATTGGTTGCCCAGGTCGCGCTGGGTTTCTGGGCAGAGGGCTCCGGCAACAAAACAAAGGCTTTTGAGCATTATGAAGAGTCGCTTGGATCCTATTTGGACGAAAATGTGGAATATGAGTTTGCATTGGCGCGCCTAAAGAGCCTGAAAGTCAATTCAAAATAGCCTTTAGCTTGGGTAAGAAAACAGACGCACGGTGTCTGCTGGCTGGCAGAAAACCTTCGACTCCTTTAACATACAATTTGTAGGCGATCTCTACAAATGCGAAGTGAAAGATAACAATCAACGCGGCGACAATGATCGGAAAAAGCCAATGATAAAGTTTGCCCATCTGAGCATGTTCGAGCCACAAATAGGTACCAAGACCAATCAGGACGCCCTCTAAAAAGTACATGATTATCCGAAAAGAAAACGTATCCGCAGTGGCTAGAATTGGCATCTGCACATAATCTACAAACTGTCTCAAAGGGTTTGGCGTCTCCGGAGGTAGAATTTCGGGGTTGTCTTGACTATTTGCTTTGGTTGACATCAATAAATCCTTTGAACAGGGTGTATGGCCTTGGATGTTTTCGGGATCCAGTCACGTTATTTTCCATCCAATCGGGATAACAGTCAAGTTAAAAACCTGCTGAAATCGCATCAACATTTCCTACTACGACATAAACCATCCATTCACGACAAGGCGCTTGCCCAGGTACCTTTTTGACAATATTCTTTAATTATAAACGCGAAGCAAAATTTTCGTTAAAGGCTTAGTTAGCCGAATTATTGTGTTTTTTAGCCGCTAGAAAATATTGCGATAATTTTCAGGTTGTTGAAAAGAAAAAGGGGTAATTACAATTATAAAAGGGAGGCGAATCATGGATATGAACAAACTTAAAACATTCTTTATGTGGTCTACAGTTTTAAACCCTGGTAATCTGAATACGGTCATTTATTGTCTACTTGGAATCTATAAAATTGTATGGCTGGTTTTTAATATGGTTCCCTATGTAGCCCTAGTGATCATTATTAAAAAACAGCATTAAGCATAAATCTGCAAATCAAATTTGATTCAATAAGTAGGTGCGGCCATTTTCACGAAAATAAACCCCAAATTATAACCAACCAACAAGGTTGATGTCTTTAATAATTTCGACTTGCGAATTGAGACGATCTAGTATTTCATGATGACAGCGATTGCTTTATCGAACAACTTTTGGTTTCAGAAAAAATGGTTTTTCGACAAGAATCCTAACAGTGAAGGGGATTTGAAATGAGTGAGCTGCATCAGATCATAGAAGAAAACAAAGATCTTATCATTCAAACCCGCCGCGATTTACACCGCATCCCGGAAATAGCCTTCCAGGAAATCAAGACGGCTGCGTATTTGAAGCAGTATCTGGATCGCTTTGATTTTGAGGCGATAACTGATATTGCCGAAAACGGCATTGTGGCCACCATGAAGACCGGCCGACCGGGTCCCACCATCCTGTTACGGGCCGATATGGACGCTCTGCCACTAGAGGAATCTACCAATCTCTCGTTTACGTCCACCCATCCAGGAGCCATGCATGCGTGCGGCCATGATGGTCATATGACCACGATCTTGGGGGCCGCGACTGTGCTGGATCGCCTGCGTTCCGATTTATGTGGCAACATTAAGTTTTTGTTTCAACCAGCCGAGGAGGGACCGGGGGGAGCCAAACCCATGATCGAGGCCGGTGTACTTGAAAATCCACACGTGGACTATGTTTTTGGCTGCCATGTCTGGCCGGAAATCCCCGAGGGTACCATCGGGGTCCGGAGTGGACCATTTATGGCAGCTATGGATCGTTTTGACATTAAAATAATGGGGAAAGGTGGGCATGGGGCTATGCCGCATGTATGTGTAGATGCGCTGGAAGTAGCCACTCAGGTGGTCAATGCCTTTCAACGCGTGGTTAGCCGCCAATCAGATCCATTAAATCCAACTGTTGTGACAGTAGGGACTTTGCACGCCGGCACGGCCCACAATATAATTCCGGGTGTGGCCGAGATGAGTGGTACCACGCGTACTTTTGACTCCGCAATCTGGGCTCAATGGGAAGGGCGTCTGGATCAAATTATTAAAGGAGTGTGCGAATCCATGGGAGCCGATTATGAGCTTAGGGCTGACTCATAAATAACAATACATATATATGGGCCAACTATCCCATAA
>CAZWEO010000133.1:0-12333 GCA_964633115.1 uncultured Desulfobacterales bacterium | reverse complement strand
GGGGGCCGTTAGCTCAGTTGGTCAGAGCACTTGACTTTTAATCAACATACCCCCCTCCCTCGCCTGAATCTCCTATCATGCCATATACCAGTGACTTATGCATATTCTGCATGGGGCTGATAGGGTTGAGAAAGACCATCCTACCGAATTCCTACCATGGTAGCGGAGATTATCCAGACTTCGGGGGCTCCCACGCTCTCTAGGCACTGCGTCAATGGCCACCAGCGAGGCTGTTGGGGATGGTTTAGCAGGAGATGCGCTAAACAGAGTTGCTTTGATTTCTGAGATTCTGGCTTGACGCATTCTGGCGTGAAGCCCCTGTCCGACGGTCTGGAATCAGCCGGTCTTATCCAGGAAACCTTCTAGCATGTCGGCTACGAGTTGCTGCTTGCTGCGCGGCAATTCTGAGATCCGGTCGAAGATCTGCTCCAGCCGGGAGGGTGGGCCACTCTTACGTTTGTGCGGTCGGGTGTCCTGATCGGCGATGAGGTCAGCGGGAGCCACGCCGAACACTTTGGCAATCTGTTCGACCGTCTTCGCCGTCGGATTCGAGGCCTCCCGCTCGTAGTAGGTGATCGCCTTCACCGATACCCCGAGCTGCTCAGCCAGTTCAGGCTGAGTCCAGCCGCGTTCCTTACGGAGTGCGGCTAGGCGCTGTCCAAAGGCCGGGGCCTCTTTCGTTGGTGGTCTTCCTGCTGGCATGAAGCCAGCATACACCCCGTTTTCCGCATTCGCGTAAATATCCTGCCCTGAATTACACAAATAACTAGACGTAACCAGTAAATGCTGTCAAAGTCTGCGTAGTTGATACTCTTGTGAAACAAGCTTGACGAGTTTTGCGGTGGGAGTCCAATGAAACGTAAGGAAAAGCGAATTGGCTAGTGGGGGATTTCCTGACGGCAAAATAGGGGTTCCCCCGATTGTGCATTTTGCACATTCCTGTCAGACTCGCACGATCACCCGGGCGGCAATGGCTATGTGGAAGAACACAGAACAATCTGAAGAAGTAGGCATTCAAGATCACGGAAATTCATATCTCTGCCGGCACTGCAACCACGAGGGCCTCAAACCAACATTCGGTCCCAGCATCCGGTGTCCCATTTGTGGAAGCAACGACATCGTGTGCGCCGAATTCTGGAAACGCTTCAAACGGATATGTTCAAGCAAAGTAGATGAGAGAAGGGGAGGAGAGAAACAAGCCACCAGCCAAGTGGCACCAAGAGAGATAACGAGTGAAATACGGGATGGAGTAACGGGAGAATGAGATGATCGGTAAAAGCATAAAGACTCGGGTATTCAAGACTGACCACGTCAGAAGCGCGCTTGCGATGCGAGTAGTTCTCATAGGAACTGCTATGTGCCTTGTCTGTCCAATTGCAATATCAGCACCTGAAGCCACCGCCCTCCCAGAAGCCTCAAAGCCAGCAGTGAGCGATACGAACCAGGAACTCTATCGCATGATGTTCGAAGGCAACATCATTGACTCCGTCCAATACCACCATGCTCTCGAGCATGGGAAACTCCCCGGCAACGGACAGCTTGCCAATGCCGCCATCCCGGCTGAGCGACAAACCACATGGAATCAACTGCATTCCCAGGGCGTTATCTCTGCCGAGGAACTCGTGCAGATGCTAGGCCAAGGCAAAATGGGTGACCTTTCTCCCGCTGACATCAAGGCATTCGAGGACCTCGCTCCGGTCTACGAGCCCAACCGTGCCAAGCGTCTCAAATACGAGGTCAGGAAGAAGCACATTGCCGTCGATATGATTCGTTTTCGTCAAACAACAGGGAAGCAGAGGTCGCGATGGAAGAAGGAGGCAGATGCGAAGGCCAAGCGAGAGGGGCTTCCCATTCGATTTGAGGGGACTGAGCTTGTCCGGTTTGATGAAAGAGGGCTGCCTATCTATATCACGCTTCACAACCAAGATGCAGCTGACAGCATATGGACGGATGAGATCAGGCCTGGAGGCTCAAGCCCATTTGGCCTCACGGGTAGCAACATCACAGTGACGGTGTTTGATGCCGGCCGTCTCAGAGGTACACATCAGGAGTTTGTTGGCCGAGTGCAAACAGCCGGCATCGGCACGCTCGTAGAAGACAACCATTCGACAGCCGTTGCCGGAACAATCGGTGCACAGGGAGTCGAAACCAATGCAACAGGAATGGCTCCTGCTGCTACGGTGGATGTCTACAATCACAGCTACCCTGACCCTCTGGATGTCCTTCCTTCAGTTGTACAGTCAAATCCCCTCTGTCAGGTTTCAAACCATTCCTATGGCCAATCCTGTGGTTGGCACCGCTATGGCTCTACTTACTACTGGTTTGGGGACAAGAACGTTAGCACCAATGAAGACATCGCATTCGGACAATACACCACCGACTCGCGTGCTGTAGACGAGTTCTGTTATGGCGCCAAATACCATCTGCCGGTCTATTCGGCAGGAAACAATGGGGAGCCTGAAGGGCTCTATTGGGCCGTATCTTTGCCTGGATGGCCGCATCAATGTCAGGATGAAAACGGTGGCCCTCTCTATACTACACACACAGATGATCATGCTCCCGACGGAGACTACATGTATACCGATACGCTTTCTCCCTATTCAACTCCGAAGAACAGCATGATCGTGGGGAGTGCCATCGATGCAATAGGCGGGTATACGACAAACACGTCTGGTGCATATGGCGGGTATCCGCAGAACCCGCCGAGTGAATGGCGATCGAACTACAGTAGCCAGGGATTAACCGACGATCTGCGTGCCAAACCGGACATTCTTGCTAACGGAGAAATGGTCTATACTGCGGATGATGACTCAGATGATGACTACGTCGCCTATCCTCCCGGCGTCTCGGGAACCAGCTTCTCGGCTCCATGCGTCTCTGGATCACTTGCGTTGCTTCAAGAGCTTCATCAGCGCATCTACGGCACAAATGCCCCCATGCTTGCGTCTACTCTTAAAGCAATCGCACTCCACACTGCCGTGAACAGAAATTCTGACTATAGCCACCACTTTGGAGAAGGTTGGGGGATCATGAATACCATGGCTGCCGCCTGGGTGATCAGCAACAACGCCGCATGGGCATCTATGCCGCATGTCAAGGAGGTCGCCTTGCAGGACGGTGACACGATCGAGTTTCATACCCAAGCCACCGATACAAACGACCTGCTCTTTACGGTGGTGTGGACTGATCCCGAGGGACCAATACCGCCATACGCACTTGATGCCACCAACAGCGTTCTGGTTAACGATCTGGACCTGCGAGTCTACGCGCCAGATGGCACAACGAACTATCCGTACGTCTATGTCGAGGATGCCACAAACGTTAACCTTTCATTCAAGCAAATCAGAGCAGACAACGATCGTGACAATGTAGAACGCATCCATGTTGAAGATCCAACCAATGGTTGGTATACTGTGAAAGTCACGCACAAGGGGGCGTTAAGCAATGGTGTTCAAGATGTGTCCATTGTTGTGACGGGGAATACCCCCACAAATGCACCTGATTTCAAGATCAGCAAAATTGTGGCTTCCTCCAGCGAAGATCTGGTTCAGTTGGAATGGCCCGGAGTGGTGGGCGGATTGTATGAAGTACAGACTTTGACAAACTTGATGGATAGCCCGAGCGGTTGGACTCCGATAGGCCAGACTCTAAGCTCCTATCAGCCGACAAACATCTGGACAAATGCCGTTTCCGAGGACGAACGACAATTCTTCCGTATAGAGAGACTGAAATGACCAGAAGTGGGTGTGTCTTTGTTGCGGTTTTGCTGCTGGCTGCTCTGCCCCTTACAGGGCAGGGCGGCCCGACCATTACATGGTCAGGACCGCAGAATATCCAGATAGGGATTGGTCAAAGCCCCTTCTTCCTGCTCGATGTCGATGCTAATGGTGTGACTGAGTTTACATTTTCCCGTGGCGTAGACCCCTTTTACATCTCTGCCTACGGCTCCTTAGGGAACGATATGCTCGCGCGGGTGTATGAGGGAGAACCGGCTCTCGACAATACAGCCCCCTTGGCGATGGGAACACAAATCGATGCAGACCCAACTGGCGACACCGTTTGGGAAAGCGTATGGGATCATGACACGCAGACATTCGTGACTGGTCAAGTGTATGATGACCGCATAGGCAATGGCGCGTGGGTTGGGATCGCGGATGGATACCAAGGCATCCGGTTTGTCGAAGGTGGTAATACATACTATGGATGGGTGAGAATGACGTTTCCTGCCGACTCTGCAGTAGGTATCCTCCACGACTGGGCGTATGAGACTCAGCCTGGCGTCGGCATCATGGCCGGGGCTGTTCCTGAGCCGTCAACCTGGGCGCTCTTCCTGACCGGCGGGGCCTGCCTTCTCGGCAGGCTTCGCTTCCGCCGCAAGGCTACCCGTTCATAAAGCCATCGCCCCTCCTTCGCGCCATGAGAAACCACACTTTGCCAGAAGAATGCCCATGCGGCAGCGGCCAACCCTACACTGACTGTTGCCAGCCGATCCATGCCGACATCCGCACGGCCAGCATGCCCGAACAGGTTGTCCGTGCTCGCTTCACCGCCATGGCCATCGGCGATATGGACTTCTTCCGTGAGAGCATCATCAAGCGGCACCAGCATCTGCTAGATGCCCAAGATGTACTCTCCGGCACACGCCGTCTGGCGTTTCACTCCGTTCAGACGCTCAGCGTCAAGCTAACCGGTCTACTGAAACGCCGTGCCGTCGTCCTCAGTCGCCAGACAAGAAGCAAACACGGCTGCCTCGCAACTCATACCGAGCGGGTATCCATGCGAAAAGAATCCGGGGCCTGGCGTGTTGAGAACATCGACGTCAATCCACCCGGGAAATCAGATCATCAACCCGCCCGCAACGCCCCATGTCCATGTGGCAGCGGGCTCAAGTACAAACGCTGCTGTGGTGCAGAGCACCATGTAGCGCAATAACGAATTACTGTCTGTTGAAGACTGCCAAGTGCACAACGACGCCGTCGGCTAGACCGCCCCGTGCGTAACGGGCATCTTGGAGAGGGGCCTGCCAGGGAGAGACAAACATGCATGTTGTCATCTGGAAGAAGGGGGAGTCGGGTCCCCTGAACCGCATGGCGGTTCAGGGAAGAACGGGGGAAGGAACCCCGGGCTTCGCCATCTGAGGCGAACGCCCACATCACCCTTTGCACAGAATGTCATTATTGCTAACCTGCATAAACGAAATCAATCTGTCCGAAACATCGATTTGAGCAGATGAATGTGAGAGGAGACGAAGCATGTCAGAGAGAGCCGTGAACTTTGCGGTTAACCAATGCGTACATACCATCACTGTCACTGCCAACATGGATAAACTTGAGTTCGAGAGCGAATTCTCGCTACGCAAGCTCGGAGCAGAGGCGGAGCAAGATGAATGGTCCGTAAATGAATGGGACGCCGAAGTTCCTATCAGCAATTTCGATGTCATTCGGCTGTCTGAGAACGTCGTAGCGCGTAAACAGGAGCCTCGCAGACTCACGGGGCAGAGGAAGGAACATTTCGTTACGTTGTCGGCTCCAGGAAACGCCTCCCTTGCAGAGGGAGAAGACGATCTCGAGTTCACGTTGACCTACTCAAAGCCTCTCACGAAAGGCCTCAACTACGAAATCGTAAATCCACTTCCATATCTGGACCTCCATCTTATTCGTTTCGATCCATTTCGCGTATTCAATCCGTGTGGATTGCTTCGCTATCGTGTTGTCGACCATAGTGAGATGGAGGTGATCGCATCCGTTCCAAGCAGATACTGTCGACCTACAGGAGCAATTGTTTTTGAGAAACGAGACATGCAACCAGACGAGACATATTCGCTGTGCGTCGTCATGGCCAAACGAGGACTCACAGGAAGACTGGCTCGTGGTGTCCTCAAACCCCTAGTGTGGCTTGCTCTACAAACCGCGAAGTAGAAGGAGTTCGGAATCATGAAAAAGAACTATGCACCCCGCAGCGTTCAGAAAGATGTCCAGCGTATTGAAGAAGCCCTGTCTCCATATCTTGTTGATATCTCACTCTTTGGCTCTGCGCTGACGGTCGGATTTAGAGACGCCGGGGACATCGACCTGGCGGTGACCGTACGAGGGATGAATCTTACCCATGCAAAGAACAGATTGGCGTCCTTGCGGCTTCACCTGCCCCTTCGTATCTCCCAAGCAAACGGCACCTATGTCGCGGCAGATTCAAAGGCCCAGAAGATCAAAGACTATCACATCGTCTTGTTGGATGCAGATCATCCGAATCTCACATTCTTGACTCTCAACCAAGGAAGACTGCACTCAATGACAGCTGGCTCGAACAGTTCCCTGCATCCCACTTCCAGCCGCGCCGACGCGCCAGCAAGCGGCTGATGAGAGGTAATGTTGGCGCAAGAAGAAAGGACAAAGCTCATGACACTCGACCAGATCCATGCATTGGCAAACAGCTCCAGCCAGAGTGACTGGCACAAGCATGTTGAAACTCAGGCGGTCTTCTGTCCTGATATTGACGTCTCGCTTGACTGGAGCGAGACCATCAACCCGAGCTTCTCGGAGCCATGGCACCAGAACCTGCCCGATAGTGGGGCAACATCCGTCTTGGTCGCTCTGCGCCACAACGGCATTCCCGTCGATAGCTGGACTTTCGTCATTGTTGATGGTGGTCGATACCTCGTCCCTTGCCCGACACTCGATGCCAGCGGCGGCTACGAACTGAGTTCTTCAATGATGCCTCTCGGAAATCTCCTCTTTGATCTCTACCATCCAGGCGGTGCGAGTAACACGCTGAGCTCTCTTTTGCAAAGATGCACCGTTGCGGTCGTCTGATCCGCGCCAACAGGATGTGAGCATTTCCAGTCAGACCGTGGGCGATCTCACTGGAAACGCTCAGGTTTCGACAGAGAATAGGAGAGGCAGACATGGGAAACTACATTGATGGAAAGAGCGATGCGGCACGTTCGGCTGACAAGATCGTGAATGCGATCGCGAAGCAGAAATTCCCTTGGGTGCAAACTCTGGTCTCTGGCATCATCGGTGGCATTCTCGTCGGTGTTGCTGTGTGGACGCTTCAGACACACTTCCACAAGAAGGCGTTGGCCGAAGGTGTCGCCAACACCATCGCCGTGGCAATCGCGAACGACCTCTCCATCTCTCCCGGCGTGTCCGAATCCATGCGAGAACGGGTTGCCAAACGGGAGTTTAGGACGGACCCCGGCATGTTCGAGTCGATCTACAGCCCGACGGTTGAACTCCCAAGCCCGATTGATGTTGCCGCTCTTGATCCAGAGGTGACGAGTGCTCTCGACACGTACAGGCGTCGCCTTTCGGAATGCGCCAAGCACCGCAATACCTATCTTGTTGAACTGAGGTCTGACGGGCGTCAGGGCACACTTCAGGGCGTGCTGTTCGCATACTGTGTTGGCCTGGATTCAACGGTCCTCAGCGGTTTCCTGCTGGCAGAGGAACTCCAGACCCATTACCCAATCACGAGTGAGCTTCTCAAGAAGATCCCATCCTATCGACCGCTTGACAGAGATATGCAACGCTTGCAGGAAGCGATGAATGCTCCACTGGCACGGAAGAAGATGCCGCCTGCCGAGCAAGACGAGCCCACCGTACCACCGGAAGACACGCCAAGCGGGCATTCCAATGTCCGGTGACTCGCGGTGTTCAGATCACAGAAGGAGATAGATGCAATTCCTCATAGCCATCGTCAGTGCAATGGTCGGATCTATCGGAACCTACTTTGTCATGGTAACAATCAGAAGGGCTCGACTACTGGCTTATCTGAGATCCGAGTTGAACCTCAATCTGTATGGAATGCGGCGAAATCTTGGGTGGGTGAAAGCGGCTTTCGGAGACCTCAATGTTGGGGACGTTGTAGCGAAGCAAGTTTACTATACCCCCGAGAACTTTGAGTCGCTCACAGTATGCCGCGATCAATGGATTGCACTACTCAACACGAAGGAAATCACGCGCCTCAGCGCCATTCTGGACAAACTCGAAATGCATGAGGCTATCATCACAGGTTGCTGCCGTCGCTTGAATGAGCTTTCCTCGTCCAAGGAGTCGCTTACCTCGGTTCAAGTGGAGATGTTTTCTGAGAATGTGCATCGTCTGTTAGAGGTGGTCTCAATGACACCAACACGCATACAGACCCTTATGGACCTCCCAGAGGGACCCTCGTGGTACGAACCAGACAAGGAACTCTCAGATCGAAGAGGAGAATTGGCCGAAGGAAATGGACACGTCAGCAAGTAAGCCGCACCGGCCAATTTTGGCGTCCAGTGCTCTCACGTATCGGCGAAGCTATACGTCCATTACGACAGTGCCGTCCGCATGAGGACTGCCCTAGCGCACAGCGACGCCGTCGGCCAGACCGCCCCGTGCGTAACGGGCATCCGGGAGAGGTTCCGTCTGCGGAGAGACTGCATGCTTAGCAGGTCTCTGGAAGGGGGTGTAGGGTCCCCTGATCACAACGTGGATCAGGGAAGCTTGGGGGAAACCTTCCCAAGGCAGTACCTGCGGTACTGCGACAGAGCCTGCTCTGACCGCGCGCTCTGAGGCGCGCGTGCATGGTCCGTTCTTAATCCGCCTTTGCACATAACTCTATTGCTGCTAACCTGCATAACTGAAATCAACGTGTCTAACACATCTGCTCGACAATAGGAGAAACCAAATGGGATGGATAACGGATATCCTACAGGAAGTGCCGCTATCTGCGGTACTGCGCGAGAAGCTGGTGGAGGTGGAGCGCCAGGTTGAGGAGCTTAAACAGGAGAACGACGCCTTACGCGATGAGAATGCACGCTTGAAGCAGCATCAGCAGAAAATGCAGCGGAAACAAGTTAGTCTTTCTGACATTGAAACACGAATCCTTGTAGTCCTATCAAACGCACGAGGATTCGCTGAACCTGACCAAATAGGAGCAGCCCTGTCTCTTTCACCCACGAAGAGCGAGTACTACACGACGAAACTCCACAAGGAAGGATACCTCTCTACCCCACTGATGGTCATGGATGGAATGATGAGCTACCAGTTGGCCCACAAAGGGCGTGAGTATCTGATAGCAAATGATCTGGTAGAGTGAGTGTCGAACAAGCCAAGTGCATAACTCTTTCAAACCGCGGACGCGCTTTGAAAAGTGTGACCTGCAATGTTGGCTGCAAAGGCCAGGAACAGGAATGGCGAAAGTGACTGACGTGATCGCAGGAGGAATTGGGTCTGCCAAAGCGCTCGCATCCCGCGTTCCGGTCATCGGCGAAATGATCGCCGGGTTTGATTCGTATAAGAGCGCTCAGTTTGAACGTGAAACCAAGGACTTTCTGCAGCACCTGGACACGGCCATCCTTCAGGTCGGAACTAAGTTCGACGCGTCGTGGTTTGCAACAGCAGACGGGGAGAAATTCGCACGCAAGGTGCTTGACTGCGCCATCGATGCGCAGCTCAGTGACAAGAAGGAACTCTTTGTGAAAGCCCTCCTGAATGGAGCCCTGTCTCCAGAGATGGAACTGATTGAAAAACTGAAGTTCGTTGATATCCTCCGTCATCTTTCCCGTGCTGCCCTCATGGTGCTATCCGACATGCACCAGCTCCTTGCACCTGAGGCACGGGGACCTGGGCGCACACCGCCCACAAACAAACCGTATCCACACGTCGACCCGAAACGCATAGCCGAGAGTCTCAGCGCCAAGTATGATCCTTACGCTGTTGAGTCAGCGCTCTGTGAAATGCAGGGCCAAGGGCTCTTCTCGAGCACTGCCGAGTGGACCCTACAGCCCAGCGGTTCCTACCGTTCAGGTGGGGGATTCTCAGACGCGCTCGCCTACACGGATTTCACCTGCCGTTTCGTGGAGTTCATCACCATTCAGGAGAACGGCACGAGCACATGAAGAGAGGGAGAGGCAGCCAACAAGACAAATGTGGAGAGTAGCGTCTAAAGCCGCACTCTCATTTGCGACGGCCCCTACGTATCGGCGAAGCTATACGTCAAAACGTCAGTACCGTCTGTATGAAGACTGCCCTAGTGCATAACGACGCCGTCGGCTAGACCGCTCCGTGCGTAACGGGCATCCGGGAGAGGTTCCGCCTGCGGAGAGACTGCATGCTTAGCAGGTCTCTGGAAGGGGGTGTAGGGTCCCCTGATCACAACGTGGATCAGGGAAGCTTGGGGGAAACCTTCCCAAGGCAGTACCTGCGATACTGCGACAGAGCCTGCTCTGACCGCGCGCTCTGAGGCGAACGCCCACGTTCGCCTTTGCACATAACTTAGTTCCTGCTAACCTGCATAACTGAAATCAAAGTTCCAAATTTGCCGGTTTGGTAAGAGATAATATGAGCAAACAAGAAGGTCATCCCATCCGCAACGGAACCATTGCGGCAGTTCTGGCCAGCCTTAGCGGCGACATTCTGGGCGATGGCGAGTGGCTGTACGACGAAGAAGGCGGACACGGGTTCTTGCCTCTGCTTCAAGAATGGCTGGAAGACTGGTGTGACGACGATTTCGCCAAACTCTTCTCCGAAACCGGTCGCCGCCGACTCGAGGATAAGCTCTTCTGGTCCCATGGCATCAAGAACCCACGTCGCCTGGCCCGCGAGAAACGCGTTGCCTTCGTCCTGGAGAACCCCGAGCTGTGGGAGGATGAGAGGGCTTTGGCCAAAGCTCTGAAGGCGGCCGGACTCTATAGCCGACGCACAGACATTAGGGACGTCATCCGCTCTTGCCCCGCTCTTATTGAAGAGGCGAGGGGGTAGGGAAAACCCTACCTTTTACTTCTGTTGGTTTAGAAACAGCTCGATGATCTCGATAATCTTCTTCTGCTGCTGCCGGGGAAGCTGCGATACCGCTTCAAAGGTCTTTTGTAGCTTGCCGGTCGGCCCGGGCTTTGTCTCTGGCCGTGTCCTCTTGCATGCGAGCAAATCTTCGACCTTCACGCCCAATGCCTTTGCCATCTTCGGCAACACCGTCGATCGCGGCGGCTTGTCGTTCTGCTCCCAAAACGCAATCGTCTGTTGATTGACGCCCAGGATCTCGCCCAGCTCAATCTGGCTTAATCCCGCCTCCTGCCGCAGATGTGCCAGGTGTGCGCCCAGTTCCGGTCTCTTCTTTGTCAATGTCCTTGGCATGTCGCGCATCATACACCCACCC
Organism: uncultured Desulfobacterales bacterium; assembly: GCA_964633115.1. Taxonomy (GTDB): domain Bacteria; phylum Desulfobacterota; class Desulfobacteria; order Desulfobacterales; family B30-G6; genus B30-G6. The sequence goes on along the minus strand of CAZWEO010000133.1, from coordinate 1,203 downwards.
TCACTAATCCTTAACCGTTACCAGTTTGGCCTTGCAGTCAATACCAGTATACTGGTAATCTGTTGACAGGTCGTCAAGCGTGGACTTTTTTGAAGATCAAACTTGACGGGTTTCGTCAGAGCGGGACAGCAGCCCCATCCGCCAAGACAAGTGCTGCTGCCCCTGAACACGGGGCTGAGCCCGTATTGTGGTTCAACATTACCACACCTCGGCTCTCAGCACCACAATAACGGAAGGTGGGCTGATCCAATGAAGATCAATCGTCCCAAACTCGCAATCGACAAAGACAGCGGCAAATACTACGCCCGGGTTGCCATCGGAGGAAAGCGTCAGCGCTATACCTTCAATAACAGCGTCAAGGACTCGGAGAAACAGCTTACGCAGCTTCTCGCTGAGCTCAGAGAGCAGACTGGCCAAGTCGAGTCGCCGCTTGCCAAAGCGCAGCCTGTCGCGGCAGCACCGGCGACACCCAATACCAGCACCGGCATCCTACTCAGCGATCTGGTCGAACAGCATCTGCTGTGGGTGGCCAACAACCGCGAGCCGGCCACGCTCTACGATCGTCAGCTTCACGTCAAACGCTTCCTGACCTTCACGGGCGACATCAAGGTCGCGGATATTGATCGCCTGCTGCTCGAAAGCTTCTATGCCTGGGCGAGGGCACACCACAGCAAAGGCCCCAACGGTGGCAACGCCTACCTGCGCAACGTCAAAACCATGCTTCGGTGGGCCGAAGAGGTCGAGCTCTGCCCCTGTCCCGTGAAGAAGTTCCCGAAGATGCACGAGACGCTGCCGGAGACGAAGCGCTTCACCGATGAGGAGCTCGTCAAGCTTCTCAACCGCATGACCGCTGGTGACTTCAAAGACATCCTTCTCTTCGGCCTGTTGACCGGCCTGCGCCCGCAGGAGCTGCGAGGCCTCAAGAAGGGCCATGTCATGCGCGATGCTGAAGGCGCTCTCTATATCTATATAGAGAAGCACAAGACCGCCACCATGACGCACCTGCCCAAGCCCCGCAGCGTGCCGCTGGTGCCTGAGGCCGTTGAGATCTACAAGCGCCAGATGCAGTCCCATCCTGACACCGACCACCTTTTCGTGAACGGCCAGGGCAACCCCTACAAGCAATACAGCTTTCGGCAGCGCCTTATGCGCTGGTGTGAGCGCGCTGGGATCAAGCAGCGTTCACCGTACGCGTTGAGGCAT
>CAZWEO010000132.1:0-12588 GCA_964633115.1 uncultured Desulfobacterales bacterium | reverse complement strand
AGACTGGTCGACGAGCTCAAGTCGAGTCGCTACAGGGTATTACGGGATTTTTGCCGAAATTCTTCGAATTTCGGCACCGCACTTTTGCAAAAGTGAAACTCCCCTGTTTATAAAGTAGAATTTTCGGAAGAGTTTCATAAGATCTTTATCCATAATTTGAATTCATCTACCGCTGTTTACTGCGACCGCTGCAAAGCAGCGGGGAATTCAAATTTAAATTTCATGCAAGATTCAGGGATTAGACCGTGGCAGCTATCCATATCTTTCTCCATATAGCTATTCCTGCGGCTGTAGCGCGTTTGGCCTATACCGATCGGTGGATCAAGGTTTGGCTTGTGATGATGTCGGCCATGCTTATCGATCTCGATCATCTTATTGCCAGCCCCATCTACGATCCCAATCGCTGCAGCATCGGATTTCATCCTTTGCATTCAATTCCAGCGATATTGGTGTATGCCCTATGTCTATCTGTTCCGCGATTGCGACTAATTGCTATTGGCTTACTGATCCATATTGGGGTGGATGCCAGCGATTGCCTGCGGATGCTGTTATAATCTAACTCAACATTGCAACTATGAGATTTAAGCTTGACCCATTTGAGCCGCCCCTATAAGTTCAGATGTCTTTCGTGCAAACCAGTTTAGGATCTTTTTTTATGGCTGAGCCTATTTTCATAGAAGCGGCATATTAATTAGAGGATTGTTTAAGTGAATACAGAAGAACGTAAAATCCTGGGACTGACCACGACCTCGCATGGCCTGGTGCATTTGTATGAAGGAGTTTTGCCCCCATTATTGCCCTTGGTAATGGCCGAATTCGGGACCGATTATTTTACCATGGGCATTATCGTATCGGTGTTTTCATATGCCTTTGGTTTAGGATCTTTGCCGGCCGGGATCTTGGCCGACCGGATCGGACCCCGCCGCCTGGTAAGCCTCTATCTTTTTGGTGCCGGTTGTGCCGGGATTCTGATCTTACCCGCCGGTTCGCTATTGATATACGCCATCATCATGGGGTTAATGGGTGCATTTTGCAGTACCTACCATCCGGCCTCCAATACATTGATATCATTAGGAATCAAAGAAAAGGGAACCGCCTTCGGAATACATGGTATCGCCGGCAGCATCGGCGTGGCTATCGTACCGGCGTTGTCGGCCTGGATCGGTACACTTCTGGGATGGCGCGCACCGCATGTTGTTTTCGGATTATTCGGTGTGGCCGTTGGTATTTTTTCTTTGAGTCTGCCCAGATACCCCAACCTTCAAAACGGGGACCAGACCAACAAAGGACCCCGACAGACGGCGGAGAAAAAAGTATCTAAGCTCTCACTGACTTATTTCTTTCTCTCGGCCACTGCCCTAGGATTGTCTTACAAAGGCATCATGACCTTTCTACCCACCTATATGGGGCAGAATATTAAAATCAATTTTTTCAATATGGACGTGGTAGCTATTGGCGGCGCTTTTGCGACGTTGGCGCTGATATCAGGCGCTTTTGGCCAGTACGTTGCCGGTCGACTGACCGATAAATATCAGGTCGAAAAAATCTATCTCGGCGCCGTGGTGATGGGCACTATTTTTGTTTTTGTTATGTCTGTATCCACCGGGGCTTTACTGGTGTTAGCCTCAGTCTGCTATGCCTTTTTTTATTTTGCGGTCCAGCCGGCACAAAATTTTATTGTATCAAAATATCTGCCTCAGCATCGGCACGGTCTCGGGTATGGGATTCTGTTTATTCTCACGTTCGGTGTGGGGTCTACTGCTGCGGCCATTTCCGGTTACCTGGCGGATATGTACGGTTTACAAATCGTATTTTATGCCATGGGATTCTGCTTCCTGGCCTCCGCATTGCTTATCCTTGCTATAGTGTTACAGGACGCCAAGAAGATTAAATAGCACTTGCCAAAAAGATGTTGTTTGGCGATTGTATTTTATTCTGGTTCTTCTTCAATATTGTTGTAGAAAAGGGGCCGAGGATTCGAGGGACTGCGGGTTACGGGTTACGAGTATCGAGTTGATGACAGTGATAGGCAACCGGCACCACGTAACGCGTAACCCGAAACTCGGATTCACTTGACCCCTGGAATCCTCGAATCCTCGGACCCTTAGAATTTAATACCAAGTAAGTTGGATGATCCTTTCCGATTTACATTAAAAGTTGATCCTATGCATTAATTGTGACCGCTACCCGATGGCACCAATACCCTCGTTTAATTCCAGGGACTGAAATGGATACGCTCCCTTGATACGGTCTCTAAAATAATGCTGCAGGGTTTTTTCTATCACCGGAAAAGCGATATCATCCCAAGGTATATCCTTTTCAACTACCAGACAGACCTCCGAGCTTTCAGGTGTCGGGCTAAAATCCGGTACTAAAATGCTGGCGCGAAACATAAGATACAACTGGTTAACAAAAGCCAAATCAAATAGTCTGAAAGGAGCAATAATCTCAACCCGTACACGCGCCTCTTCATAAGTCTCTCGCAGGGCGCCCTCTCGCACGGTTTCACCATTTTCCAGAAAGCCAGCCGGAAGGGTCCACTTACCTCTGCATGGTTCGATATCACGCTTGCACAGCAGGATACGACCTTGATACTCGGGAATACACCCCACGACCAGTTTAGGATTCTGGTAATGGATGCTGCCGCAGGCCGTACAGATATACCGCGGGTGATCATCTCCCGGCGGTATCCCTTTTTCAACGCCAGCGCCACACACTGTGCAGTACTGTACAATTTTTTCCATGCACATTGTCCTTTTCAGCTGATTCGATAACATCTGTTCATAGACGCTGAGAAGTGGTTTCAAAACCCCAAATCGCGCCCAAGAACAAGGCAGGGGCGGAATTCAAAGCACAGGCATACTCAAGTATTTCGAGGAGTTGAATTTCGTCCCCAACACAGTAATTGGGTGTTAGATGGGGGTTTAAAACCAGTTCTATAGAAATTTTGGGTCATCCACACTTAAGCCTTTACCCGGCAGGGTCATGAGAGTTGAGGTACCATGAGCTATGAGCTCACCCTTTGGATTTTGTACCTTTGCCTCGGCCTAGCTGATAGATTGACCCGACCGAATCGCAGTACCCGTGGCCCGCAATAACCCTTGCTGGAATGGCTTTATATTCAGGATTCGGTTGCGCCAATCTATGCTCCTTTTTAAGCGCTAGTGTTTTCAATATCTATATTCATAATGACTCCTTATTTATTTCTGACGAAAAGTTGAAAAGGGCCTTAAGTGAAGCCCATATGAAACCTTATGCAGGAATATATAGAAGTCAAGAAACAACAAGCGGAAAGCTGTCAGGTATAAGCCATTAGCTGAAAACCATTGCAGGCCTCAAAGCGACCTGGCATCCCAACTTAGTATACTAGCAGATGAAGGGTGTATCATTTTTTGGTCTTTCACATTGTAGCGACGATGCCTTTCGCCCTGCGGCGAAAGGTACGCGTTATCATAAAATCGTGGAACACGATTTTATTCAGAAAACCGGGACAATGAAAACATATTTAGATCGAATTCAGATCTGTGATCTTGCAACAAATCAGCCAGCATGAGCCCCAAAACCGGCGCAAACTTAAATCCATGCCCAGCCAATGCCACAATGGCCACCCGATCATGGTGCGGTAACCAGTCGATGATAAAATCGCCATCTGCCGTCATGCTGTAGAAACACTTATCAACCCTGGCATCGTCCAAATCCAAGGCTGGAATATGCGAATTAAAAAAATGTTTTAATCGTTTACCTTCCATCGCAGATACGGTTTCCAGCGCATTTTCGGGATCACCATCAGCCAGGTTGTTATGAGGTGCGGCTTTGATGCGCCCCTCAGCATTTATAGTCGGTAAAGAGTAGATTTCATGGTATACTGAGCCGTCTGCTTGTTCAGACCCAGGAACCTGCCAAAAGTTAACCGGATATACTCCAATTTGAAATAGCTCTGGATCCGGTGCTGAAATCCAATGAACGGGAATGCGTTTGGGAAACAGTGATATCGTGCCCTTACACATGGCCTGATTTCGAGCTCCGCCAGCCAAAAGCAAACGCCGACACTGATAGGTTCCCTTTGGGGTGTTAACCCTTACTTTATGCCCATCCTGTTTCCAATCCATAACCGGTTGATTAAATAGCAGATCGGCCCCAGCTTTTTGTGCTGCGGATAGCATGCATGCAACAGCTCGTTCCGCAAATAGGATGCCGGCCTCGATTTCCAATCCGGCAGCATATGAATCAGGTACATTAAAAACAGGCCAGCGGCGGCGCAATTCGGTTGCAGTCATAGCCTGATGGGGGATATCATAAATATAATCATAGGAATTCATGCTGTTTCCAGTAGACGAGTTGATTCTCGCAGAAGTTTATGATACCGAATCAGCGGTTTGAAGATCCTGCGGCAACCTCAAATTAGGGTATCCCTGGATCCATCCCAAAGGAGCCAATATGTCTGGTTTTCATGAAATACTACTGGTGGCGGTTATTCTGCTCGCAATACTCTTTGTACCGCGAATGATGCCTAGAAAAATCGAAAACAGAACCAAGCAACTGCACCTAGTACTTTCACGCAACAAACGTCTAGCCATCGCGGCATCATTTCTATTCCCAATTGCAGTTGCGGGCTTCCTTCAGCCTTGGCGCAAAGACTTGATTCTTTTTGCCTATATCGGCTTGGGCCCCGTCATCCTGGGCTGGCTTCTATTTTGGATAATAACTGGCCGTAAAAAGTAAGTTCCCGAAAATGCATGAATCGTCATTTGGTTACCAGCCCCTCCAACACGCGGCGCCCATTCTCACCCAGCCCCAATTGGTCAATCTCACGTTGCAATTGTTCATTTGAACCTTGGCCATCCACATATCCATTCAGCCGCGCCGCCGCAGTAGACGCCACAAAATCGGAATGTTTTGGGTAAATCCGAGCGACCTCCTCTTTTAGCACGCGGTGGCCTTTTAAGATATATTTTTGGTGGTAATCCTCCGCCATGGTGAAAGACCGGACGGGCAGCACACCGGTTTTTACTTTGCGTCCCATCTCCTGCTCCATTTTGGTTTTCGAAGCCAAGGCCAGCTTATGCTGTCGGTCATCGTGAAAAAAAATCACATTCATGTACTGACGCGACCAGTTGCGGCTGGTCGGTTGATGGCTGGCCCAAAAAATATCAAGCAACTGCTTATAGGAAATACGAGTAGGATCGTAGTCCATCTGGACGGTTTCAGTATGATCGCCCATGGCCCTATAAGTGGGTGCTTTTTTCTCACCGCCGGCGTAGCCCACACGCGTCCGGATAACACCTTCGACAATCCCAAACTGGGACTCGATACCCCAGAATCACCCCAGTCCGAAAGATGCTGTTTCAAATATAGCTGGCATGGTCGCATCGATCGGTGCGACGCCTTTTTCAAAATTCACAGTTGCTTCATCACTGGCTGCAGCTGTATTAACCATAGATTCCATGGGCTGTGTGCAGGCCCCAAACAGAGGTATCCACCCCATTAAAAAAAACAAACAAGTATTTTTAAACTGCAATTTTATAAGCATAACGATCTCCTTCAAATAGATTCACCCGGCTATAGCCGGGTGAATCTATTTGTAGAATTGTGAGTAGAATTTCTGCGAGCATTCCCCACAGATACTTTCCCTAAATTCAGCCTCTGAGTAGTTTACAAGATATTGCTCCAACTGGTGCCAAAAACCCGAATCATCGCGTATTTTCTTACATTTGATACAAACCGGAAACAGGCCGCTGAGTGTTTTAATCTGATCCAAAGTACTCTCCAGATTGACGATGGCCTTTTCCTTTTCAGCTTCTGTTTTGCGCCGAAAACTGATCTCATTTAGCAGTTTTTGGTTGGATTCTCTTAATTCCTTGGTGCGAGCGCGCACTTTTTCCTCAAGTTTTTCCTGATATTCGTGGAGTTGCTGTTCCTTTTCTTTGCGGACCTCAATTTCAGTTTTCAATTTTCGGTTGGCAGCTTCTAATTCCACATTACGTTTATGCATGGCATTCACGTAATGTTGATTAAACTTTCGAATCATGGCCGCCAGCCATTTCATGATGGCAAATGATATGGCGGCACTTTCCGCCAAAAGCGTCATAAAATCATCTTTTTGTATGGTCAAAAGACTTGATTTTTGCATAGTTTTAACAGTGGCGCTTCTGGGGTGATCGTCGATAAAGGACAGCTCGCCAAATAAATCACCCTGACTAAGTTCGGCCAGTGTGCTTTGGCCGCTATCTTGCCGGCCCTTGATGATGGATACGGATCCCTCTAAAATAATATAGAATTTTTCTTTAAGATCCCCCTCGCAAATGACAACTTGATTTGCCTCATACGATTCCAGGACACAAGCCTGATCCAGCAGCTTAATTTCATCGACATTCAGTGCACTAAAATATTCAATATTTTCTAAGAATTCATATCGATCGCGCATGTTGCCCCCATTAACATCATAAGTCTACATGTTTCGTATGGTTCTAAATACAAGTGCCATTTAACATGCCAAAGGTGTTCTAATCAGTCAAGTTATGAAGCTGTATAACTCAAGGATCGGTTTTTGTTTAACGGTGACGCATAATGAATAATCTGTCGGCGATTTCGCCGTTTATGACACATGGGGATGCTTACCTTAGGGCCTGACAATAAAAATTTACCCTAAGGTGTGGTGTCCTTGATGGAACAAATTGGTGATCGTCGGGTTGTGCTAACGGTAACCTTGACATGCATTTAATCATGAACATGTTTGGCATATAACCTCATACAACTAAACCGACAGGTGACGCATGAACATACTAAAAATACTGACAATTTTCGTGATAGCGATAGGTATTTCTGGGTGTGCCACTCATCAGTCAAACCTGGATCGAACCGAATACCAGCGCGGCTATAATTCGGCCTGGGATTATGCCAAAAAAGATACCCTGAACTCGCATTGCTTTAGATATCCGCACTTTGCAAATCAAGAAGGCAAAAAGAAATACGCGCAGATGTTGAAAGACCAGGGTGAGTCAGAATCCTTCATGAAAGGATTCTATTCCGGTTATGAAGACAGACGCATAGATTTTTATGATCTATATTGTAAGGATGATCCGTGGGAGACGTGGCCATTATCACTTAAATAGCATATCAACCAAAAGTAATTAGATTAGTTTGAGATAGCTCGTAGTTCAGCTTGCCACGTTAACGCTATTTTGATTTTGCAATACTTACCAACGCTTTACATTTATTAATTGATATTAAAAATCATTCTTAATAAATAACACCCAATAAAGTCAACCATCAAATCGCGGGAAACCGTTTGGATTTGGTGGCTTTTGTCCTTTGCCGCAAGCTGCATGGCCTCAGATCTCAATTTTTGCATTTTTGTAAGAAAATTGATATGTTGCTTATCGGGTCTATTCTTGTAAAACTTCCAAGATCCCTGTCGATTATTAATGGTCGTAAATATACGATCCTTTGGTTCGTATATTATGTAGCTATTTAGGACAGTTATGGGAGGTGGTCCGTCGTGCCCCAAAAAGCGTCTTATCCCCAACAGGAAAAAAAACTGCGCAAATTAGAAAAGGAAAATGCGCATCTAAAGAAACTCTATGAGGCTGCTACTGCGATCGAATCAAATTTTTCTTCGGATGCCGTTCTAGAATCAATCGCGGTGCAAATGGCAAAGGCTCTCGATGCAGCCGGTTGTACCGTCGAGCTTTGGCACCCGGAAAAAAATCAAATTGAAGTCATGATTGACTATAGTCGATTTTATCCAGATGAAGTCGAAGAGGTGGGAAATATATATGATCTGGCTGAATTCCCGGTAACTCTCCAAGTATTACAAAACCAGCAAATAAAACAAATTCAAGTTGATGATCCGACTGCGGATGCGGCCGAAGTGGCTCTCATGCAAGAAATGGAGGTTTTTAGCCTGATGATGGTGCCCATGATAACCCAAAACCGGGTGATAGGGCTGATAGAAATTTATGAAGAGGAAGAAGCACGCAACTATACACCAGACGAAATTCAACTCGCTCAAAGCTTGGCCTGCCAGGGCGCGATTACACTCGAAAATTTTCAACTCTATAAAAATGCCAGGGCAGAAATTGAAAAGCGCCGGAAAATCGAGCTAATGCTTCAGGAAAGCAAAGGATTATTTGATTCCTTTATGGATCACCTGCCGGCACTGGCGTTTATGAAAGATATGCAAGGACGTTACATATACGTCAACCAAGGTTACAAAGCATTGTATGGCCTGGCCGTTATTTTGGGGGGCATTGCGTTTTACATTTCCGACCGTGTAGCTGCTGAAGAGGAACGAGAGCGCCTGGAAAAAAAGTTGCAACGCTCCCAAAGAATGGAAACCCTATGTCTTTTAGCCGGGGGGGGTGGCGCATGATCTGAATAATGTCCTATCGGGTATTGTCAGCTACCCGGAACTGCTGCTATTGGACCTGCCCGAAGACAGTCCCTTGCGCAAACCCATCCTAACCATTCAGAATTCGGGTCAAAAGGCTGCCGAAATTGTGGATGACATCGCCGAGCAGAGAGAAATTGCTGCGAATATATTGCAGCGATTGGGGTATACTGTCGCAACCGTTTCCAGTGGTGAGGCTGCCATCGCATATCTGAAAGTACATGCGGTTGATCTAGTTATTCTGGATATGATTATGGAACCGGGTATGGATGGTCTGGATACCTATAAACAGATCATTAAAATCCATCCGCACCAAAAGACTATTATTGCCAGCGGATATGCCGAAACTGAACGCGTACGCAAGGTCAAGGAACTCGGAGCAATACAATACCTCAAAAAACCCTATACATTAGAAAAAATCGGTTTGGCCGTAAAAATAGAATTAGAAGAATAGACGCAAATGAGGATCACGCAATGAAAAAAATCGTTCTGCTATTATTTCTTATCCATCTGCTTCCCTCTCTCTCATTTGCGCAGGAAACGATTAAACCGATTAAAATAGCTGTAAAAGAATTCCCGCCTTTTGTTTTCAAGGAACTGAAAGGCTTTAGCATCGACATGGCCCGGCATATATGTACTCGTAATGGGCTTAAACCCGAATTTATTTATTATGACAGCGTCAAGGATGTTCTGGAAGCCGTCCAAAGCGGAGCCTGCGATATCAACTTTTCGGGAACCACCATTACTGCGGAACGCGAAAAATACGTCGATTTTTCACATCCTTTTTTCGATTCGGGACTGATCGTAGCTGTCAGAACAAATCCTGATAATCGCCTGTTGGAACTTACCCTCACGATCCCAAAAGCTTCCCCACCAACTACAAACGCGGAATCATGGATGCTTACTGGTGGGCTGTGGTTACCATGACAACCGTGGGCTACGGCGATAAATGCCCCAAAAGGGTCATCGGCCGTGTCATCGCCTCCATCTGGATGATCATCGGTATCATCTGGTTCGCGGCCTTTACGGCAACGCTGACCTCATCCCTGACCGTATCCCGTATCGGACACAGCGACATAGAAGGTCTCCAGGATCTGGGTGGCAGAACCGTCGCGGTAATCAAAGGAACTACCAGTGAAAAATTCATGCATTATCATGATGTGACCCTGATGCTGGCCGAAACCTTTGATGACTTGATCAGCAGTCTCAAAACCGGCAGCACCGATGCCGCTGTATATGATGCACCGGCCCTCATGTATATCGCCAAAAAGGATCCGGACATCAAGGTTGTGGGGGAAATGTTCGATGCCCAGCGCTATGGGATAGCCTTCCCCCAGGGTGATCCCAATCCCCTCAAAGAATTATTTAATATCGCCATTCTCGAAATGCAGGACAGCGGTGCCTATCGCAAACTGTATAGCAAATGGTTTTGACATATCATGGGAGAGGAGAAGGAAAAAACCTCATACCCATACCTTTCAAGGTACTTGGATAGACTAATACGTATTGAGTCTGTGTCATCTAGTAGAAGTATTCTTACCTTAGCTTGCGACTGCATCTATAGCTTCATTCGTCCTCTTCTTTGCGCCAGTCTATACCATTCTCTTTAAGATATAATTCAGCAGATTTTTTCAAAATTCCAGACACACTAGAAAACTCACGCTCAGCTAATTTAATTAGCGTCTGAAGGTATCCATACCGTGAGGGGTGGACGGTTTCACGGTGACCGGGAAAGCCTTTGGGCGTTTTTTACATAAAAAAGCAGGGTCATAGTTGGCCCTGCTCATGCTCTTTAATAATTTTAGCTAATCACCGCTACTTGATCGTTCTTCGGTTTGCGTCTGATCTTCTGAACATCAAAATTCTTCTTTCGGGCCCTTTATAATTCCACCGTTTGATTACTGCTCGTCTTTCAGGTTCAAACCGACGGTCTTGTGTAACTCTTCTCTCAGGCACATACCTTTTGTCAGTACCTGTTCGTTTTTCGGGTATATGTGCAGCATATGTAAAATGCCGCCTGTCCAAACCAGATCGTCTACCAGAAGAGCGATTGAGTCCTTTATCATTAGAATTCGTGGAGATATCTTTTATTGAATTGCCCATGAGTCATAATAAACACTATTTAGAAAATGGAAACACAGCATCTACATATGCGTTAAATCCGCCAACTACGATGATAACACCATTAATATCTAATTTACAAAAACTGAAGAAATTAAAATCAAAGTAAAAATAACAGACCAAAGTATCATAATATTAAAGTCAGACATGAAGAAATTCCAAATATAAAATCATTAATTGGATAAAATTAACTATTTATCAGAGTTGGGCCTACGAACCGCTACAAAGCCAAGAAGGCTCATTGATATCAGTATGGGGAATGTTGATGTTTCTTGATCGTTAGAATCGGGATTAGACGTTGAGCTTTCAGTTATATCAGCGACAACAATAGTATCCGCAAAATGGCTTGAGCTTACTGGACTGGCTACTAATATAACGAATATCAAAAGTATGATCACACCCACTGCAATTTTCATATTATTACCTCTATTACTATTTATCTTGTTTTCTAAAGCTGCAATCATGACAAAGCAATATGTATGCCACAAATAGTGGATTGAAATATTACTAAATATTCAGCAGGTTATGATTTAAATGCTATTTAGAACTTGTGGCTCTATTACATAAACAACCCAATCATTCGATATGATATTGCACAAATCAGTAATAAAATCGTAGAACGATTTTATGAAACGCGACGGTGTCGCTCCAAAATTTGAATTCATCCCACGCTGCAAGCAGCGGGGAATTCAAATTTAAAACAGAAACTATACCATTCACGGGATAGGCAACCGGAGCCGAAAACCGGTGACCCTGACCGGCTGCCCGTGGAAACCATCAGGGTGAAAGGATAGGGACCTATGGGAGTCAAAGTAAGACAAAAAATTAAGGGGAAGGGTAAGCCGTGGTGGGTGTTCGTAAATCATCAGGGTAAGCGGACATCTATGCGTGTGGGCAACAAGAAATCCGCAGAGAAAGTGGCAGAGGAGATCGCAGCACAGCTAAAGCTAGGCAAGTATAGTTTTGAGCGTGAGAAGCCACCAACTATCTTTAAAGACCATGCAGACTCTTGGATTAACATTACGATCCCTGCAACATGCAAATCATCTACACAAAGGGATTATCAAGACATTCTGAACAACCATGTGCTACCCGAATTAGGGAATATACCTATCAAGGATGTTAATCGTGGCATGATCAAGAAGTTCTTACTTGGTAAGTCCAATGATGGGTATGCAACCAGCACCGTAACCCACATGCGTGATGTCATATCAGCACTCGATGCTGTAAGCAGAATAGCTTACATATTAACCCACGTAGAGCATATTTAACTGATATCTATTGCTAATTAGATTCAAGATGTTCATTTTTCACTTCCCCTGCTTGACAAGTCACAATTCCTCCTAATAATTATATGATACCACATTGTAGCCATCTCTTAGGGATTCCCATTTCTCGAAGCTGAGCTACATTCTCACCACCGTTCTATATAGATCCTTCAGCAAAGAAGGAGTCAAAATGAATGATCTTCCAAGAATTCATTTCCGGCAGACTATTTTTTTCTTTATTGTTTGTGTCATAACAATTTCTGTTGTCATCGCCAGTTGTGGTGGAGGTGGAGGAGGATATCCCATGGCCACCATGCACAATATACAAACACTTCATCTGATGGATCCGAGCTAAACAAAAATTGTGTGGGTCTAAGTTTGCCGAGATGGTTGTAAACTTCCTGAATCTCATGTGGGGCAGTCTGTATGTTGGAGACGTCCCATAACATGGGAAGATGTTTCTCTAAAATGACACGTATATTAAACTCTTTGGTCGTATTAAAGTTAGCTAAAAAGGTTCCGACCCAGTCGTCCCATTCCCACGTTAATAAGCCCCGAAAATCATAAAGTAATTGTTCACAGATGGTTTCGTTTTCAGATTGATTCATATCGTCCTTTCTATTTAATAAGAAAAGTGTTCAATATTATTAACCAATTTCATTCTTCTTTTAACCAATTTTCTGCTTCCTCCATCGTCCGGAATATCATAACAGCAAAAGGTACGTCATACATTTCACCTAAGGATTTAAACATCCTGCCAAGGCCAAAGTATAAATCTTGTGTTGCCACAATAGCCGTTTTACCATTTAT
>CAZWEO010000131.1:0-12696 GCA_964633115.1 uncultured Desulfobacterales bacterium | reverse complement strand
TTTGCAGAATAGATAGTAGTAGAAACGAAAATTACGCTGAATAATTACAAAAAATTCATTGTTCTGGACAGACAAAAAGATGTCTATAGTTACATAATTCGATATTCTCTCGATGAGTATATTAATTTTTTCAATGACTCCAGAATTATTTGTCTGACCATCTTAGACGACCGGAAAGAATTTGCTGGTTATATTGTTCTGGCAGTGGAAGACAATAACAACAGTGTGGAATTTAAAAGAATCGTTATTGATGAAAATAAAAGAGGTATTGGTCAGACAGCTATAAAATTGATGGAAAAATTTTTGCACGCAGGAACTTAAAGTCAAACGAATATGGCTTGATGTATTCGAACACAACAAAAGAGGACTGCATGTTTACAAAAAATTAGGATATTCTAAATTCAAGGAGGAACAATACGAAGGGAAGAATCTTCTTTTTTTTGAGAAATTAATCGAATACGAAATTTAGCTTAATTTATTTAACCACCGACATTGACACCATACCACAATGTGGTTATTCTGATGTTGATTCCAATGAGGATGAAATTGTGGATAAGAATTATGCATCTTGCGAATATATTCGTGATGTATAAATGGTGCTAGAAAAATCGATCAAAAAAAATAGATGAATTTAAGCTCAGCTTTCGTGGCAGCGTGCTTCCGGCCGGTAACCACGGCTATGAGCAGGCTCGCCAGATATGGAACGGCATGTTTGACAAAAGACCGGCTGTCATCGCTAGATGCGTTGGCACAAGTGATGTCGTCAAGGCGGTAAATTTCACCCATGACAATGATCTAGAGATTTCCGTTAAAGGTGGCGGCCACAATTCAGCCGGGACTGCTGTCTGTGATGATGGTCTGATGATTGACCTGTCTCTCATGCAGCGAGTTAGCGTGAATCGGGAGAAAAAAACAGCCAGAGTAGATGGCGGCTGTCTGCTTGGAGATGTAGATTACGAAACACAGCTGCACGGCTTGGCCGTATCAGCGGGTATTATTTCGCACACCGGGGTAGGCGGACTTGCTTTGGGTGGCGGATTCGGATGGATAAGTCGCAAGTAAGGAACAGAGGACTTTGCAAGTGGTGTTTATGTAAATTTCCTGAGTCAGGAAGGTGAAGCTAGAATAAAGGAGGCCTACACAGAGGAGGTATGGAAGCGCTTGGTGGCTGTTAAAAATAAGTGGGACCCGGGAAACCGGTTTCATATGAACCAAAATATCAAGCCGACAGGATAGCAGGAGGAATCCCAATGAGCAGCAAACATTTAACACCAAATATTTCGATAGACCAACTGTGGAAAGAAGTCAAAAAAGAGTACGCAAATGTAGCCGTAGCTCCCCATAAAGGTTACCACTTCCACACAGGTCGAGAGGCTTTAAAGCGCATCGGATATGATGAATCCCTTTATGAAACCCTCCCGGAAGAAAATATCGCCTCATTTGCCGGTACCGGGAATCCTTTCATGCTGGGGCCTATCAATCCTGGAGAAACTATAGTTGATATTGGGTCTGGTTCGGGATTTGATTCACTTATCGCGTCAAGACTTGTTGGATCTGATGGTCACGTAATTGGTATCGATATGACCCATGAAATGAGAGCAAAAGCTACAAAGGGTGCTGAGGAACTAGGTGCAATGAATGTTGAATTTCGAGAAGGTATGGCGGAGGAATTACCGTTGCCAGATAAATTCGCCGATGTCGTAATTAGCAACGGGGTACTCAACCTCACAGTTAATAAGGTGGACTCCTTAAAAGAGTGGGCACGGATACTGAAACCAGGCGGGCGCCTCTATATTGGTGATATAGTGGTATCCAAGACTGTGCCCCAATCAGCATTGGACGATATTTCCCTATGGACGGGGTGAATCGCCGGAGGTCTGCAGGATGCAGATCTATTAAGCACTGTGAGCGCTTCCGGCTTTGAAAAAGTTGAAATTGTTCAAACGCACACCATTTTCGAAGATGTCCCCAATCCTTCAAGTGCCCTGGAGTTTGGAACTAAAGGAGTAAGTTTTCGTGCTTGTAAGCCAATGTAGTCTGAAAATTATAATTAAATTAAGAAGAATATTTGCTGTATGGATGTTAGAAAAAGTTAACATGATAATGATAAAGCCTTAATTTATCTATACTCCAGAGCAGAACGGAACTCGAGGAACTGACGTTCTTAATGATTCTTCAAAATTCAAATTTACGTTCAAAAGGAAACCTTAATGACAAAAAACACATTTAAAATTGCTGCAATACAGGCATCTCCGGTTTTCATGGACCGTGATGCCACAGTGGATAAGGTCTGTAACTTAATTGCCGAGGTGGCGGATAAAGGGGCACGACTGGCAGTCTTTCCGGAAACATTCATTCCCGGTTATCCTGATTGGATATGGTTTGTTCCAGCAGGACAAATTGCCTTGAATCAGCAACTCTATGGTGAATTGATAGAACAGTCTGTTACGATTCCCAGCCCCACAATAGACAAAATCAGCCAGGCCGCACGCGATGCTGGGATATATGTATCGATAGGCATTAATGAACGCAATATTGATGCGAGTGGCGGTACTTTATTCAATACGAATTTACTATTTGATCAAGATGGCACCCTGATCGGTCGACATCAGAAGCTGGTACCGACAGTTTCTGAACGCACTGTCTGGGCTTATGGCGATCCCGGTACGCTTGATGTGTACGATACGGAGATTGGCAAAATTGGCGGGCTCATTTGCCATGAAAACTATATGCCGCTTGTCAGATACAGCCTTTATGGACGGGGCATAGAGATATATGTTGCTCCGACCTATGATGAAGGTGATACCTGGCAATCCTCAATAAGGCATATTGGCAGAGAGGGTAGGGTGTATGCCATCGGTTGTTGCATGGTGCTTCGCAAAAAGGATGTTCTATCACGTTTTCCACAGCTCGAACCGTATTATGCGGAAGCGGGAGAATGGATAAATACCGGCAATAGTATCGTCGCTGATCCAGAAGGCAATCTCTTGGCCGGTCCGATAAGCAAAGAAGAAACCATTCTTTATGCTGAGGTGGATCCTAGATCAATTCGCAATACAAGATGGAATTTAGACGTTGCGGGCCACTATGCCAGGCCGGACGCATTTCAGCTCACAATACGAACGACCTCAGACCCAATTATCCGGATTGAAGATGCGGCTTCGATTTCAAAACCAATTGAATTCAAAGAGCATGAACCAAGGGAATTAGAGGTGGTGAGCCAAGCAGTATCGCAATTTGAGGGGGGTTGAATATAACGCCCTTCATACATGCAGAAGCCTTGGTAATAATCCCGCCGGTGATCGATGAAGGGAGTTTCCTGACCTCAAACCCTTATTTACATGCTCTAACAGTCATCAAAGGACGCAATCATGGAGACATCAAAACGTACAACCCAAAGCCTGGCGGAAACCTATGCGAAAAGGGGCGATCCGAACGGGTGGTTCGAAGCGTTTTATGCCCAAGCCAACGGGGACATCCACAATATATACTGGGCCGATTTAAAATCCAGTCCATTATTGCTCGATTATTTAGCAGAACACAACGTGCAGACCGGCGCACAGGCGATTACGATCGGCTGTGGCTTGGGTGACGATGCCGAAGCTTTATCTCAGTACGGTTTTAATGTGACTGCCTTTGACATATCTCCATCGGCAATCAACATGTGCCGGCAGCGGTATCCTGATAGCGCCGTTGATTATTTGGTCGCCGATCTGTTCAACCACCCCGCTAATTGGTTGCGGCGATTCGATTTAGTATATGAATGCAACACGATTCAGATACTCAAAGGCCCGGATCGCGTACGAGCCGTCAATGCGATTTCAGATCTTCTGGCCCCAAAAGGCGAAGTCCTTGTTTCGTGCCGCAGCCGGAACGCAGGCAAGCAATCGAATGTTTTTCCACTCGCGCTGGACCGGATGGAGATTGACGGGTTCCAACGAGCCGGTTTGACAGAGAAACGTTTCAAATCATACGACGACGACCAAGATCCGCCAGCACCTCATTTTTTCGCGATCTATAAACGTCCGGCCTGAAATCTAATCAGGGCCCATAGTTAATATCCCAAAATCCTAGATATAGAGCGTTTGTCAGAATGACGTTCCGAAATCAGTAGGTCGTTGAGTCATTTTTGGATTATTAATAACGTCCAAAATAGCTTGATCCAAACGCTCTAGTTGTTAGCTCTTGGCTCTTAGCCGCCCAAGAGCCGTTAACCCACAACACGCAACACAAATCACGTAACCCGAATCTCGATACACGCGACTCGATCCCTCGACCCTTCAACCCCTTGAACCCTTCAATCCTATTTCTCATGCACCCGCCACATATCCTCATCAGTATAGCACTTCTCTGGATCACCGTCAGATCCACGGGCATCTCGTTCGACATCCCGCAGGCTGGATGAGGCATCTAAGATTTCTTTGTAATACTCGTGCTGGATCAAGAGGTTCATGATTTCATTGGTGCCGGTCCAGATCTGACACAGACGGATATCCCGGACCATTTTTTCAATGGGGTAAACCTCGGTGTAACCAATTCCCCCCATGATTTGCATGGCTTTGTTGGCAATCTCCCAAGCTGCATCGGTGGCAAATTTTTTGGCTTCACTTACCAAACGTCTGGCATTGGGCGCCTGGGTGTCAACGGCCTTGGCCGCCATATAAACCAGCGCACGAGCTGCGTCCAGCTTAGTAATGGCGTCGGCCACCATAAAATTGACGCCTTGATACTGCCGAATGGCCTTTCCAAAGGCAAAGCGTTTATCGCTGTAACGCATAGCCAAATCGATCCCGGCCCGGACTCCCAAACTCGCTGCTGCAGATGTCAGTCGTTCGGGGATCATCATCTGATGAAAAACGAGGGCGCCGGCATTCAAATCACTGATCAGATTTTCCTTCGGTACACGTACATTCCGGAAAACCAGACGTCCGGTGCCGCCACCGCGGGTGCCCATAAGACCATACTGATATTCAGTCTCTACACCGGGACCGCGTTCAATCAATAAGGCGCTGATGCGTTCATATTTATGGGAATCTTCATGGAAATTGGTCCGGCAGTATACTAAAAAGACGTCGGCTTCTGTTGCGCCAACCACAAAACGCTTTTGCCCATTTACGATAAAGGTATCCCCATCCAAAACAGCTTTGGTGGTGGCGCCAAAAAAATCGGAGCCGCCCCTTGGCTCGGTCAAGGCTTCAGCACAGATGAGTTTGCCGGCCAGAATTGGTTTGAGATACTTTTCTTTCTGGGCATCGGTTCCGAAAACATGCAAGGCTTCACCAACGATGGAAGGCATTACAAAGGCACACCCCAGGGCAGTGCCCAATACACCGATTTCTTCTTCGGCAATTACCTCGGCACCCCAAGTTAGACCACGTCCGCCCCATTTTGGATCAAAGCGCAGGCCCAAAAGATTTCGTTCAGCCAGTTTCTGGACATATTCGCGCGGATAATCGATCTCATCCTTGTCCATAGCTCGCAGAAGTTCTGGGGAGACTTCATCGCGTACAAATTGTCTGACTTCTTGTTGAATGGCCTTTTCCTGGTCAGTCATCATTGAGTTGTAAAACATACTATTTTCCTCCAAAACTGTCGCTTTAGTTTGTTGGGTTTATTGTGTTCATTGTGTTTTTTAATCTTTTAGGCTATTAGGCTGAAGACTATTAGACTGTTAGGCTGCTCAACTTAGTGGGTCAAGTCCTGATTAAAAGTTGTCACCTTTAAAGAGGTTACCACCCCCATTGAAACCACTTTTTACGCAGCCATCCGATGGATATGTTCCGGTGTCTCCAATCCTAAAGAACAGTGGGGGCGCTTTGTATTGTACAACCACACACATGTTTCTCATGTGTCATTCCCTCGAAAGAGGGAATCCAGACAAAGCTATTAGCTCGAGGCCTATTCTGGATCCCCATTTTCATGGGGATGACAAACCGTTTTAAGGCATCGGGTGGTCGTAACTGGTCATGCAACCCGAATCTCGTAACACGCAACCTGCAACCTACTACTAAAATCGTTAGCTCCTTTCTGTCATGCCGGACTTGATCCGGCATCCAGAAAAGCGATCCGCTCGAGGCTTATCCTGGATCCCCACCCCCTCCTCCGAGGGGACAAGCTTTCATGGGGATGACAACCGCGGAAAGGTTAGAAAGCTAGCGGGTAGCCATCATCTGCTCATTGCCGAATGCTCACTACTTTAAGCAGCCAAAAAACAAAACACCAAAAACGAAACACACGCCGTAACCCGAACCCCGCAACTCGCAACCCGTAACTCTATGTGATCTCAGCTGACCGCTGAGTCAATGCCATTGCTCCTTCTAAAGCCTTTCCTTTAAAGCGGATACGCAGGGCTTCTTCCAGCATCGGCATGCTGATTAGTTTTTGTTGGATCGCCAGGTTGGCAAGCGATGCCATGGCCATATCCTGACGTTTGATTTTATGAGTTTTGAAATCGAGTACGAGTTTGTGGCCGCGGCATTCAGGGAGCGCGACCCGGGAATCCATGATGATGAAAGTTTCATCAGAAAATGAATTGAATAGTGCTTTGCGCCGATCCACACCTTCTTGGCCCAAGGCCAGTACCACATTCGGTGACTCAATGCCGGCGAAACCGATTTTTTGGGGAGACAAAATTACATCCGTGGCCGAGTGGCCTCTTAAAACTGTGATGGGATAATCGTTTTTCTGGCTGGCATGTAAACCGGCAGCTAATCCGGCCAGGCACAGAATTTCACCGGCAGTTATGATACGTTGTCCGGCACTGCCCAGTATTAAAACACCATTGCGAGAATTGATCAGCGACGTGAATTGTTTCTCCACTTTTGGGGGCATTGGGGCGGGTTGCTGTTTTAAAGCCATTTGCCGGTAATGCCGGCCGTATTCTGGGCGCGTATTCTCTGCGATGGGTCCGTCAAATGCAGGCACATCATCAAGGGCGGCCTGGATTGTCTTAAACGTCATGGGATTGTGCCGTGTGTAGCGCCCAGGACAGATGCCCCAAATATCCAGGCCTGCAAATCCCTCGAACTGAATGGCCTGTTGCAGTTGATCAGCCAAATCCTTTTGGTAGGCAGATACGCGGGAAATATATGTAGCGCCGGCAGCCTGCATTACCTGGCAGGGATCCATGGGTTTTTCAATTTTGTTGAGAAAACCCGAACCGACTTGGGCATCGCTGGGCGTGGTGGCCGAAAATTGTCCCCCGGTCATGCCATAGTTGAAATTGTTGAGAATCAGCAAGGTCACATCGATGTTGCGCCGGCAGGTGCTCAGAAGGTGGGCGCCGCCGATACCCAGACCGCCGTCCCCCATGGTTACCA
Organism: uncultured Desulfobacterales bacterium; assembly: GCA_964633115.1. Classification (GTDB taxonomy): domain Bacteria; phylum Desulfobacterota; class Desulfobacteria; order Desulfobacterales; family B30-G6; genus B30-G6. The sequence goes on along the minus strand of CAZWEO010000131.1, from coordinate 5,377 downwards.
CTACATGCAGGTCAGGTCGGGCCAGTTTGATACCGGTGGCATAAGTCAGCGCCCGGCCATGTAACCCATGGAAGGCATGCGTGTTAAAAAAGGTATCGAACAGACCGGAACAACCGATGTCACTGACAAGGACGACGCGATTTGCATCGATAGCCATGTTTTTGAAACAAAGATCCAACGCACGCGTTACGACTTCGTGAGAGCAGCCGGGGCAATAAGCCGGCGGACGATTCGGATTGATAAGACTAGACATGGGCTATAAACTCCTCGATTTGTCCCGGTGTTATCAGGTTACCATCCATCTGGCCAAAGTGCTTTACCGACCGGTCGCAAATAATCCCTCTGATGTCATGAACATACTGACCCAGATTCATTTCAACCACCACCACCTGTTGGTATGATGCTGCTATTTTTTTTATCAGATCAACCGGTATGGGCCATAGGGTTTTTAGCGTTAATACCGATACAGGCAAACCCGACTGACTACAATTGGCTGCGGCTGTTTGGGCGGCGCGGGCGGTGATGCCATAGGCGATAAGCAAAACCTGGGCACCAGTCTCTTCGTGCAAATCATAATAAGTAAAACTTTCTACAGCACCGGTCAGTTTTTTATGGAGCCGTTCCTGATTTACGGCAATTACCTCAGGATCGACCGTAAGGAAGGCATCCGGACCATGCATGGAAGAAGTTTGGCGCGAAATAATCTCATCTCCAATGGGTGTAAAGTCAGGTACGCCAGTCGGCCCTGCTGCAAAAGGAAGATATGGTGTACCTTGACGCGGTTTGCTTCGATGGATCTCAGCCGGTAAGTCCAGACTCTCAATATCCAGACTTTCTCGGGCCATCCCAATCTCCTTATTGGAGGCGATAAAAACTGGACAGCGGTATTGCTCTGCCAGGTTGACGGCGTGGGCGGTCAGAATATAACAGTCGGCCACATCCGTGGGGGCCAACACAATAACGGGCAGGCCGCCACTGTTGCCCCATCTTAAAAACTCGATATCGCCATCGGCTCCCTTGGTGGCGTACCCGGTAGAGGGACCCAGGCGTTGAACATCGACGATGACGATGGGAATCTCGGAACCGATAGCAAAGGAGATATTCTCGCTGTACAAGCTGATGCCGGGTCCGGATGTGGCAGTCATGACTTTTTGACCGGCCATGGAGGCCCCCAGACAGAATCCAATAGACGCAATCTCGTCTTCACCTTGAATACAGTATCCACCGTTGGGTGGTAGAATCTTCATCATGGTACTTAAAATCGTTGTCGCCGGTGTAATCGGGTAGCCGGCAAAAAATCGACAGCCAGCATGATAGGCACCCCAGGCAATGGCTTCGTTTCCCTCCAAGAGTGTTAAGGACATGGCAATTCCAATATTTTTAATAAGTTTATCATTCGGGTTTTTGTACAATATCCCGTATCAAATTCAAGATTAAAATGTGAGTGAGGGTTCAAGGGTGCAACTACCTTATCTCAACATCGAACATAGAACACCCAACATTCCTATAAAACAAGACAATAGGTCTGTCACGTGAAAATTCACTTTTATCAAAGAGGGTGATGAGGTATATAAAATAAAATCTAAGGATTTTATTTTTATGAAACCCATTGTTGCCATAATCGGTCGGCCCAATGTGGGTAAATCGACCTTTTTTAATCGCGTCACACGTTCACGGGATGCCCTGGTAGAGAACTTTCCCGGCGTTACTCGGGATCGTATATATGGCGATGCCAGCTGGAATGATATTGACTTTACCCTGATTGATACTGGCGGGTTTACAGAGATGGCCGATGATTTTACCCCTCAAATCCGTTCGCAAGTCCATCAAGCCATGCAGGATGCCGATGTTATCATTTTTATGTTGGATGGCAAGGAAGGCATATCCCCTTTTGATCAGGATATCATTCAGCTGCTGCGGACCGCTGCTAAGCCTGTTATGACAGTGGTTAATAAAATTGACGGCATAGAACAGGAAACTAAACTGTATGAATTTTACAGTCTGGGCATCGAGGACCCCTATCCGGTGTCGGCTGAACACGGGTACGGCATGCATGACCTACTGGATGGATTGGTAGACCATTTGGACCGGATCATGACATCTTCTGCCCAAGAAACAGATGAGCAAGCTATCCGCATTGCAGTCGTCGGACGGCCGAATGTGGGCAAATCGTCACTAATTAATAAAATTCTGGGCCAAGAACGGCATCTGGTTAGCGATATACCGGGTACGACCCGGGATGCAGTCGATTCTGAGTACCGTAAAGATGGCCGTCTCTACCGTTTCATTGATACGGCTGGAATTCGACGCAAAGGAAAGGTGCGCCAGAAACTGGAAAAATTTTCGGTGATCAAAGCATTGTGCAGCCTGGATCGATGCGATGTAGCTCTAATTGTGCTCGATGCCGACGCGGGAATCAGCGATCAGGATATTAATGTTGCTGGGTATGCCTATGACCGAGGTTGCGGTTGTATATTTTTGCTGAACAAATGGGATTTGATTGAAAAGGATAGTAATACTGCCAAAGTTTTTCAAGAAAAGGTCAAGGAAGCTGCAAAATTTTTAAATTTTGCCCCGGTTTTGACGATATCCGCCTTGACGGGTATCCGCGTACGTAAAATATTTGATCATGTGGATACGGTTCATGGCCAATTTTTGACCCGTATCAGTACGGGGCAGCTCAACAGAATAATTGAAAAAGCAACGCAATATAACGAACCGTCGCTGTACCGTGGCAGACGATTGAAATTTTACTATGCCACCCAGGTAAGTGTTAAACCGCCAAGGTTTGTCTGTTTCGTCAATTTTCCCGATGCAGTTCATTTTTCTTATAAACGCTATTTGATTAATCAGATCCGAAGTGGTACCGGTCTGAACCTGACACCCATTCGCCTGCAGTTCCGACAACGGACCGGGCGGCCGAAAGGGGCACCGAAGAAAAAATGAGGGTTGAGGGGAGTAACGGGTTGCGCGTATCGCGTTACGAGTTGCATGTTGCGGGTTTCGAGTTGCTGGTTATGAGGATCGGGTTTCGTGTTACGAGATTCAAGTTGTGCGTTGAGCATTGAGCTGGGAGCTATAAGCAGCCTAATAGTCTTCTGCCTCAACACCTAAAATGCTGAACCGTAGGTGTGAAGGGTTGAAGGGAAAATGGATTTATTCGAGTACAGCGCCAATCAAGATGCAAAAGGAACACAGCCCCTAGCCGAACGGGTGCGTCCCCGAAGTCTTAAAGATTTTGTGGGTCAGCAACATTTAGTGGGTCCGGAACAACTTGTTCGGGAGGCCATTGAACGCGATCACATATTTTCAATGATTTTGTGGGGCCCGCCAGGATGTGGCAAAACCACGTTGGCTCGGATTATTGCCCGTGAAACCCAAGCGCATTTTGTACATTTTTCGGCGGTTTTATCGGGTGTTAAAGAAATTAGATCGGTCATTCAAATTGCCAGGGACCAGCGCAATCTTTACCGGCAGCAAACGGTCCTTTTTGTGGATGAAATCCATCGTTTCAATAAGGCCCAACAGGACGCATTTTTACATCATGTTGAGGAAGGCCTGATAACATTGATCGGAGCGACAACCGAGAACCCTTCGTTTGAAGTGATCTCACCGTTATTATCGCGTTGTCGGGTTCTGACTTTAAAAGCCCTGTCGGATCAAGATATCGGTCAAATCATCGACGCAGCACTTACGGATAAAGAGCGGGGACTGGGGCAGATTTCCTGGGAGCTGAGCCAGGATATAATCGACTATTTGGTCAGACTAGCGGATGGAGATGCCCGCATGGCGCTCAACAATCTTGAGGTGCTGACCGGCCTGAAGGATATAGCGGAGGAAGGCCGCGGCCTGACCCTTGAAGCTGTGCAGAAAGTTCTGCAGCAAAAAGCGCTCCGCTATGACAAATCCGGCGAATCCCATTACAATCTCATTTCGGCCCTCCACAAAAGCATGCGCGGAAGTGATCCGGATGCAGCCATTTATTGGCTGGGCCGTATGTTGGCTTCAGGAGAAGATCCACTTTATGTGGCCCGCAGAATGGTTCGGTTTGCCGTTGAAGATATTGGCAATGCCGATCCCCAGGCCCTAAACGTAGCCCTGAATGGGATGCAGACTTATCGTTTTTTGGGATCACCCGAAGGGGAGCTTGCCCTGGCTCAAACAGCTGTTTATTTAGCAACTGCCCCCAAAAGCAATGCCATTTATAAAGCCTATGGTAGTGTTTTGCAATCCATCCAGAAAAGCGGTTCTTTGGAAACGCCCTTACACATTCGCAATGCACCCACCCGGCTCATGAAATCTTTGGGTTATGGGAAAAATTACCAGTATGCCCATGAGTATGAGGATGCTATCGAATCCCAAAACTACTTACCCGATAAGCTTAGGGGACAGGTTTTTTACCAACCTGTGGCGCGTGGATATGAAAAAATCATCAAAGCACGCCTGGAAGAATGGCGTCGTAAAAAGGAACGCCTGCGCCGGCGTTCAAAACATTCGAACTAACCAAAAAGATATTTTTAGATAGGTTCAGACGGGACAAGGAGTAAACCATGGAGACCCCTGATATTGCCAAGGTACTGAAGGAAAGCAAATTTTTTAAGGATTTTGATGAAAGTGTTATCCAAAAAATTGCAGTTCTGGGTGAGATCCGTTCGCTCCAATCCGGCGAGCATGTATTTTGCCAGGGAGATTTTGGTGAGCATATCTATATTATTATTGATGGGCATGTCAGTTTGGAGCGGCAAACGAATTTGGGCCACCGCAGTGGCAGTGTCATGATCGACATGTTAGGGAAGGGCCGTTTTTTGGGATGCTGGTCTACTCTTTTGGATGAACCGCATGTACTCATGGCCTCGGCCTATTGTCAAAAGCCAACCCAGGTGGTTTCCTTCCGTGGGGCGGATCTACGCAAAATCATGTTGCAGGAACCCGAACTGGGTTTTAGTGTCATGGAACGGCTGTGCTTGCTGCTAAGAGATCGGATACAGGCTGCATACGGTGCATTCGAAAAAATTTAGGCGCTACATGCCAATTGACAAAAACGTATTAATAACTGAAGGAAAACAAATTCATTTATTTTTTGTCAATTGCCACCACAAGGGCGATCCGGAGACCTTCATTTGCTGCGTTATTAAGCGTTCGAAATAGCGTACTATGACTTTACGCTTAAGTGCCTTGCATATAAAGGCCTCCAAATCGTGTAGCACCCAAATTATTATTGAGAAATGATCGCACTATTTGGGACCTAATACAGGCGACAAACTTTGAGGAATAAGCTGTTAACTCTAATCATAAGCCACCGACAAGGTCGGTGGTCGTTGACGTGCGCCTGGCATGACGCACAATCCGAGCTTCTGGCGGTAGCCGGAAGTCATAA
>CAZWEO010000130.1:0-12873 GCA_964633115.1 uncultured Desulfobacterales bacterium | reverse complement strand
TGTTCAATGGTAATGACTTTTTGCTGCCTGAATTTTTTGAGAACACCTTTTTCATCCATAACCCCACCTGATAAAGTATGTGTTTTAAGTCATTTATTACACATACCTTATCATACATTTTCAGAAAATCAAGGGGTTTTTATTGTAATTTCAGGCATAATAGGCCAAAATATCCTAAAATTTGCACAATTTAACAAAACGCATACTTTATCAGCAAATGCCTTTCAAACCCAGAGCCTATAACGATAAGGCTTTCTGATGATCTAACCGTCATTTGCTCACATAGCATTTTATAGAGGCTTTCTCATGCTTAAACAACTGTTTTCTTACACTTTTACCTACATTGTTTTAACACCCTTTATAAGTCAATACACAAATAAAGCTTAAGGGATCAATATTATATCGCATTTAATACCAATGTAATCGGCCGATCCTCTTCACTGCTGCCTGTGAAGCGAATGGGACCAGGCCGCCGATAATCATCGCCGGCTTCACTCGCAGCAAGCCATTTTTCGCGGCTGGCCTTGAACACCTGAAAGGCAGTGGATTGAATGTCGACGACACTTTTTTCAATTACCAGAGCCAGTTTGCCTTTGCGCTCCTCCAGATGCATCAATGGAGCAATCGGGATCCCAATCGGCTCCCAGGATTCGAAATCCTGCTCCAAATTCTTGATAGCCGCCATCTGCCCCGTACTCCCATTGGCGACCAGGCTAAAAACGGTTAAGCCCAAATTATAGGTATAGTTGCAATCAAAACGGGTGGGATCGTTTCCGCGTCCATCATAGCCGTAAAAATGACTTTGGGTTTTAAACTTCGGTACTGATTTCTGATAAATTTTTTCCACTGCAGCTGGTATGCCATCATCGTTGTTGATAAGCCCGGCTTCACCTAGCGCACTTTTGAGTGTTTTTACACTGATAATCGACTTCTGCACCAATAAAAAGGGATCCTGGCCATAGTTTCTGAAAAGGTTCTCGCCATAGGCATCCGGGTCCAACCCGGCCTTGGTCATAACCTTTTGATAGACTTGCGCCTGAATACCGATTTTATAGGTCCCATCTTCCTTTAGAATGCCAAGGTAATCCTTGACCAGTCCCAGGAGCACTTTTTCTGTTTGGACCTGTGAAAACTGGAAATTGCCATGGCTGTCACGCTCCATCAGCAAGCCTTCCTGAAAGAAATCCGGTATATCGTTAAACAGGTCATCATCACGACGATTCCAAACCGGAATTCCACCTTCTTCTTCCAACCGGCGGGCCAAGCGTCGCAAAAACTCTAGCTTATCCTCCAAATATGGATAAGCCGTATGAAAATCTTTGTCGTGGGTTTTGTTGTATCCGGCAATGATCGTATTCAACTTTATTATGAATACCTGAATCTCGTTGATAAACTCCAAGATCCCTTCGGGGATTACGATAACACCATAATTCTTACCCACGGCTGCGCGTCGAACAATACCATCACAGATCAGACGCGATAAATTTCTGAGGGTCATACCATAGGCATGGTAATCGGTTTCTCCGGCCTCCTGGGCTGCCTTGAGGCGCTGCGGATCCGTATAGTCGGCCAGCTCTTCACCAATAGGCATAATGTTGGCATGGGTCTGCAAGGCCACTTCCAAAGCCAGATGACTGGCAACGCGTCCCATTACCTTACAAATATGCCAGTACTTAACATCTGAACTACTGTCAGTACACAGATTGCCCACCGAGCCGGCAAAAGCCCGCGCTGCTGTATGAAACCCGAATGACATGGCACACAGCACGTGACCCTGATCGTCCTTGACCTGGATATCCCCATCGATTGTTTTGGGAACGCCAATAACCTGAACACCATCATCAAACATTTCTTGGGCCAAAAATGCAGCATTTGTATTGGAATCATCGCCGCCGATGACAACCAGGGCATCCAAGTTCAAGCTTTTGCATGTTTCCCGTGATAATGTCATTTTTTCAGACGAATCGATCTTGGTGCGGCCGGTTTTGATCATCGTAAAACCACCCAAATTTCGATATTGCTTAACCAAATCCGCGTTAATCTCGATAATGTCGTTTTCAATAATCCCTTCCGGTCCCAATAAAAATCCGTATATTCGATTTTGCGGATTAGCATTTTTGGCTGCATCAAAAATGCCGGCAATAACATTATGTCCACCCGGTGAGGGGCCGCCGGAAAAAACCACACCAATGTTGCGCTGTTTTTTGTAAAGCGATTTGAATTCGTCGTCCGGACCAGTTTCAGCCACAACATTTTCCACCACATTGTCAATGATCGCCGGTAGGCTCTTACGGGCTTCGCGGTCAATGTTGAATTGGTAGATGGTATTTGGTGTTAGCCGGGTGAAGGGCTGTTCAAACACTGCGCACACCTGGGGTGAATGATTGCGTCGTTCTAGGGTTTCCTGGTTATCGCGACCAATCACTTTTGCTATAGTAGAGTTGTTCAAGATTGAGTCCAGATTATTGCCGGTTGAATCCTGCATGTTACGCCTCCATTTCTCAGCGGGTTCCCGAGTCATTCTATAAGGTTGATGCTATTCAAATTTAATTGGTCTGAGATATCTTTCAAAAGAATGACTTCGGATATTATCCATTGACTAGGTCTGCTGTCAAGGTGTTCATGTTATCCAATTTGATAAAGAATCCTTTACTTTACCCATGGAATGCTATATTCATATTTTTCACGCCTGCCAATGAATCTTAATTAATCGGCTATAGTTAAACCTATAGGAAGATATTAACACCAAAAGGAGGATTGAAATGAAGAAAGCTTTACTAGTCACATTTTCAGTATGCCTGCTGGCCGGGATATTTTTTTCCACTACGGCCCTCGGCGCCGACATCGACCTGGCGAAAAAATCTCACATCCAAAAAATTCTGAGTAGAGGTGAACTACGCGTCGGTTTTGAATCCGGCTATGTCCCGTTTTGTATGACCGACAAGAAGGGCAATTTTATCGGATTCGAAATGGACTTCGGCCGGCGCCTGGCCAAAGCCATGGGCGTTAAATTTGTACCGATTAACACTGCCTGGGACGGTATTATTCCAGCCCTGGTAACCAATAAATTCGATATTATCATGGGTGGCATGACCATCACCCAGGGAAGAAATCTGAAGCTCAATTTTGCCGACCCCTTCATAGTCGTGGGCCAGACCATCCTGTTGAACAAAAAGCATGCAGGCAAGATCAAGTCCTTCAAAGATCTGAATGATCCCAAATATATTCTGACCTCCAGAATGGGCACCACCGGTGAGGAGGCCATTAAAAAATTCATGCCCAAAGCCACCTACAGGGGTTTCGAGGCTGAAGCCGAAGCCGGACTGGAAGTAATCAACGGCAAGGCTGACGCCCTCGTATATGACCTGCCCTTCTGCGGTTTCCTTTATGGCAGCCAGGGCAAAGGTAAGACCGTTTTCCTGAATCAGCCTTTTACCTACGAACCGCTGGCCTGGGCCATCAACCAGGGCGATCCGGATTTCTTGAATTACCTCAACAACTTTCTGCGCCAATCCAAGGGTGACGGCTTTTACGAAAAAGTCTACAATAAGTGGATTATCGGGTCTGACTGGAAGAAGGAACTCGAATAATAATAAAATTATTGCATAATTTTATTATGGTGCGGCTGCCGCCGCAAGAATTACAAAGGGCCGACTAATCCTGTATGCACGATTGGCCGGCCCTTTTCTTTTATTCAAAAACGGACACATCAGACTATGAATCAAAATTCCCAAAACCAGCGAGCACTCAGGCCCCCGGGCTACAACAAGTGGGTCGGTGTTTTTGTTTTGTTTATTATTGTGGTTTCAGGGCTCTTTTATTACGCCACCCAGAAAATAGAATATGTGTGGCGTTGGAATCGCATGCCCATCTATTTTGCTTATGAGGACACTATCGATATCACCTCGGAAATGGATGGTGAAGTGGACTCCCTGGAACAGGCGGGCGATGAAACCATCGTCACGGTCAAGGAGTTTGATCAGATCCAAACTTACCGGGTTCCCACAGCAGGTCTGAATGTGGATGATGGTGAGATCATTTCCATCGGCGATGTACTGGGAACCTACCATGAATGGAAGCCCGGGCTTCTGATAATCGGTCTTTGGCTTACCTTAAAGCTGAGTGTGATTGCCACGATTTTCGGCGTTATCATCGGCGTGGCCGGCGGTTTAGCCCGGATTTCTTCCAACCCGGCCTTTAAATGGACCAGCATCGTCTATGTGGAGATCATCCGTGGATCGCCCCTGATGGTCCAGATCCTGTTATGGTATTTTGTGCTGGGAACCGTTATCAACGATTTGCTGGCGTCTTACGGCTTGGGGCGTTTATCTGCGTTCTGGTACGGTGTGGCGTCGCTGGCCTGCTTTGCCGGCGCCTATGTCACCGAAATCGTACGGGCTGGCATTCAATCCATCCACCGCGGTCAAACCGAGGCAGCCCGTTCACTGGGTATGTCTTACGCCCAGTGCATGTTACATATTATCCTGCCCCAGGCGCTGCGTCGCATCCTGCCGCCCCTGGCCGGCCAATTTATCAGTTTGATTAAAGACTCGTCGCTTTTAGGCGTCATTGCCATTCGCGAATTGACCAAAGCAGGCCGGGAGGCCGTTTCCGCCAGCCTACAAGCCTTTGAGATCTATCTCGTTGTGGCTGTACTATATCTCGTTTTAACGTTCACCCTTTCCATGTTTGTGCAACAACTTGAAAGGAGGTCGGCAACCAAGTGATTGACGTCCAGCATATATCCAAAACTTTTTATGTCCCCCACGAAGTTAAAGCGCTTGTGGATGTAACCGATAAAGTTGGCGCCGGTGAGGTGGTGGTGGTTTGCGGTCCTTCGGGATCGGGTAAAAGTACCTTTTTACGATGTCTCAACCGGCTCGAAAGGGCGGACTCCGGCCATATCATCATTGACGGTATCGACGTGCTCGATCCCAAGACCAATATCAACAAGGTCCGGGCCGAAGTGGGCATGGTCTTTCAATCCTTCAATCTATTTCCGCACAAAACTGTCTTCGATAATGTCAATCTAGCCCAAACGGTTGTGCGTAAACGCTCCAAGGCAGATGCCAAAGAAAAAACCATGTTTTTGCTCAACAAGGTCGGGATCGCTGACAAATCCAATGCATTTCCGGATAACCTGTCCGGTGGCCAACAGCAACGGGTAGCCATTGCCAGGGCATTAGCAATGGACCCTAAGGTAATGCTGTTTGACGAACCCACATCTGCCCTGGATCCTGAAATGATCGGTGAAGTGCTGGATGTCATGAAAACCCTGGCCAAGGAGGGCATGACCATGGTCGTGGTCACCCATGAGATGGGTTTCGCCCGCGAAGTCGCCGACCGAATCATATTCATGGATGAAGGCGCTGTGGTGGAGGTAGGAACCCCCGAACATTTTTTCAAGAACCCGGAGCATGACCGGACTAAGCTTTTTCTCAGCCAGATATTATAGTATCGGTTTTAGGTGTTAAGTTTTAGGTTTTAAGTTTGGCTATGAGCATTTTGCGGACCTAAAACTTAACACCTAAAACCTAAAACCAATTATTTCCATATCTTGTGCCCTTTCATTCGAAATAGCACTCTCCCTTGTGTTTTTTCTTTACAACCCTCTGAATCCTTGTTATAAATTCTGATTATGAAGTTAAAAAAATTAGAAATATCAGGATTCAAATCCTTTCCGGAAAAGGCCGCCATCGATTTTCCACAGGGAATTTCTGCTGTTGTCGGACCCAATGGATGCGGTAAAAGCAACATTGTTGATGCGCTGCGCTGGGTAATGGGTGAACAAAGCGTCAAGCAGCTTCGCGGCAAAAACATGGAAGACGTAATTTTCGCGGGCACCAAAGGGAAACCACCCCTGAACATGGCCGAGGTTTCGCTAACACTGCTGAACGATAATGGATCGGCGCCGGAAGAACTCCGGGATTTCACCGAAATAAACGTCACCCGGCGATTATTTCGCTCCGGCGAGAGCGCTTTTTTTATCAATCGCCAGCCATGTCGCCTAAAGGATATTCACAATGTTTTCATGGGGAGCGGCATGGGGGCCAAAACTTACGCCGTTATCCAACAGGGTAATATCGGTGCCATTACGGATGCAGGCCCTGAAGAACGCCGTCTGTTTATTGAGGAGGCCGCCGGGGTAACCCGTTATAAAAACCGCAAAAAGGAGGCTCTGCGGAAAGTCGCCGCCACACACCAGAATCTGTTACGAGTCAGCGACATCATCACTGAGGTCGACCGGCAGATGAAAGGCCTGAAACGACAGGCCCGCAAGGCCGAACGCTTTAAGAAATACTCAGATCGGCTTAAAACCCTTAACATTCAGTTGGGCATCCATTATTATGACGACTATGCGGAAAAACTGGCCAACACCACCAAGCTTCTGCAGGGTAGCAAAGACGAAGATCTCCAACACACTTCGCGTCTCAAGAAGATAGATGCGGCTGTCGAAGCGATCAAAATGAAGCGCTGGCAAAAGAATCAGGAAATTTCAGCGCAAAAGTCGCAATCTTTTGAAGCCCAGCGAAAAATTGATCGAATGGAAGCCGAAATCGGCCATCAACGCAATGAGGTCGAACGCATAGCCAATGAAGTTGTGGGATTAGAGGCTACTAAAAACGGCCTTGAAGAAAAAAACGCCGATCTTATCGAGGAAATCGCTTCGGTTGAGGCAGAATATCAGACATTGGCTGACCAAAAAAGCCAGGTCGCCACCCAGATCGAAGCCAAACAATCCGAATACCAACACATTCGTGAGAAGCTTTCGCAACTTAATCAGCAGTTGGAAAATAATAAATCAACGCTCATGGCCTTGGTGGCCGACGAAGCCCGTTATAAAAATACCTACCAAAATGCGTCTCAAAATAAAGAGAATCTCACCAGACGGAGAAACCGGATCGATCAAGACATCGAATCCGCTCAACAGAAGGTCCGCAAGGCCCAAGAGAGCGTGTCGATCTATGAAAAAGAAATAGGCCGTCTGCGTGAAAATATCACGGTCCTAAAAACCAAGCTCCTTACGATTGAGGAACAGGTCAATTCCAAAATCGCAGCACTTAGCCACCAGGTTAAACAGACCCAAACAACTGAAATGGAGCGCAACCAAATCCGCTCACAGCTAGCGGCGCTCAAAAAAATGGCCGAGAGTTACGCTTGGTATCGCGATGGTGTTCAAGCCATCATGCAAATCCAATCAGATGGTGATAAAGCTACCGAACCCAATGTAGAATCGGTCAAATCCCCCAAAAGCCCTACTGGAGTAGCTTTCTCAAAAGACATCATGGGATTGATGGCCGAAGTGCTTGAGCCGGAACCATCCTATGAAACCGCGGTAGAATCAGTGTTGGGAGATGCCTTACAATATATCGTTGTTAAGAACCAGGATGCCGGCATCGCAGCCATCGACTATCTCCAAACCAGCGGCAAAGGACGGAGCGGGTTTATCCCCTTGCCCAATATCAAGCCAGTATCAACCCAGAAGGTTGAAAATACCCTGGCTCCTGATCGACTGCTGACACATGTGTCCGTAAAACCGGGTTTTGAAAAAATTGCCCAGGCACTTTTGGGGCACGTGTGTGTTGCCGAAGACATCCGCGCTGCCCAGACCTTATTTAATCGCAATGGTCGCATCCAAACCATTGTTACCAAAAACGGCAACATCATATCCCATCAGGGAATCTTTGTGGGTGGCAGTAAGGAAAAGCTGTCGAATATTCTCACCAAAAGGCAGGAACTCAAAACTCTGAGCCGCCAGGCTGCACGCCTGGACAAAAAAGTCACAGCTGAGCAAAAAGTCCAGGAGACATTGGAGCAAGAGGTCCGTAGCCTTGAAAACACGCTGCAACAACACATCGAAAACAAGGAAAACTTGCTGATCGATGAAAGGGACACCGAAAAAAATCTCTACCAAGCGGCAGAAGAACTCAAACATGCTCGCCGCCATTTGGAAATACTACAACTTGAACGTGAGCAACTGCTAGGCGAAGAAAACGACATCGATCTGGAAATATCCAAATATCACCAGGCCATCAATAAGATCGAGCAAGACGTCCGCAATGCCCAACAGGCTGTTACAGATGTTAACGTGAGAATAAGCACTTTCACAAATTCGATGGAGGCCTATAATCAACAAATTATCGATTTACGTCTCAAGCATACGGCCGTGATTGCCAGTGTAGATAACAACCGCAACACTTTACGACGTCTTCAAGATTTCTGGCAGGATGGATCCAAGCGGTTGGAACAACTTGGCGAGGATATCCGCCTAAAAAAGGAAAAACGAGCTGCCTTAAAAATAAAAATTGAAAAGACCGGAGAAGACCTGGCAGGCATGTACGCCAGTTTCAAGCAGTTGAATGAAGCCTTAGAGCATAATGAATCGGATTATGTAAGCATCGATACCGAACTGCAACAAAAGGATGGTTTGGTTACAGATATTCAAAAAGCCCGGGAAACCACCCTGCAAAACATCCGTCTTTTGGAATTGGAGCAGTCTGAGCAGGCCATCAAGCAAGAGAATATCGCCAATCGCTTGCTGGAAAAATACTATCAGAGTATGGATCAGCTACGCCAGCAAGTGGGAAATTTGCCTGAAAATCCTGCTGCCCTGATTAAGGAAATGGAGACAGAAGTTGAGACCTTAAGATCCCGAATTGCCAGAATTGGTGATGTCAATCTGGGTGCCATCGACGAATATGATGAATACAAGTCCCGTTATGATTTTCTAATCGAACAAAAGGAAGACCTTGAAAAGGCCATTCAAGATCTCCATAAGGTTATTAAAAAAATCAACCGCATTACGCAGGTACGCTTTATAAATACCTTCAATGCCGTCAATGAAAAACTGATCGAGGTCTTTCCCAAGCTTTTTGAAGGCGGCACGGCCAAACTGGTACTAACAAATCCGGAAGATCCGCTTGAGACGGGCGTTGAATATATGATTCATCCACCTGGAAAAAAACTGACTCGTATGAGCCTGCTTTCCGGTGGCGAAAAGGCCATGTCTGCCATTGCCTTCATATTTTCCATCTTTCTCATCAAACCGACATCTTTCTGCTTGATGGATGAAATCGATGCCCCGCTGGACGATGCCAACGTGTTTCGATTTAACGATCTGTTGCAAGTAATCGGCAAAAAATCGCAGATCATCATGATCACGCATAACAAGCGTTCCATGGAGTTTGCCGATACGCTGTTTGGCATTACCATGGGAGAGAAAGGCGTTTCCAAGGTGGTTTCTGTAAACTTTGATCAACAAGCCAATTAACCTGAATTTTGCATGAAATTTAGTTGGTTATAATACTATAAAGGTTTTTTGTTGATAATACATTAAAAACCTTCATTGATTTCATGCAAAATTCAGGTGTCTTCCATTCCACCCTTAAATCTATTCTTTGTGAACTGAATGAATCCTTTAAGATGGATATGAAAAACGAATTTGATTCTAAACCGGAAAAAAGAGGCTTTCTTAAACGTCTTAAACAAGGACTAACCAAAACACGTGAAATCCTGACAACTGATATCGACGACCTTTTTACAGGTAGCCGTAAACTGGACGAGGATCTCATGGATGACTTGGAAGAGCTTCTGATTACGTCCGATATCGGCGTCGCCACGGCCATGGATCTCATGGATGCCATCTCCAGAGAGGCATCTAAAATTCAGAATGCCGACGGCGTAAAGCAGGTACTCAAAACCGAAATCAAAAAAATTATCGGTGAAGCAGAGGTGTCGGTCCAAACAACAGCTGGCAAGCCCCATGTAGTCATGATCGTGGGTGTCAACGGCGTGGGTAAAACTACCACCATCGGAAAACTGGCGGCCAAGCAGACTGCCCAAGGAAAGAAAGTCCTCATCGCCGCCGCCGACACCTTCCGGGCAGCGGCCGTCGAACAGCTTAGTATTTGGGCCCAACGTGCCGACGCTGACATCGTCAAACACAAGGACAATGCCGATCCCTCGGCCGTGGTCTATGACAGTATCGAGGCCGCCCGGTCACGCGATGTAGACATTGTTTATATCGACACAGCCGGCAGACTGCACACCAAGAAGAACCTCATGGAGGAAATTAAAAAAATCAAACGCACGGTTGCCAAAAAACTACCCGATGCGCCCCATGAGATCCTGCTGGTTCTGGATGCCACCACCGGTCAAAACGCCATATCCCAGGCCAACTTATTCAATGAGGCCTTGGACATCACCGGCATCGCCCTCACCAAGTTAGACGGGACCGCCAAGGGCGGTATCGCCGTCAGCATTTGCAGCAGTCTCAATATTCCCCTGAAATATCTGGGCGTCGGCGAACAGATCGATGATTTACAAGATTTTGATGCCGAGGCCTTTGTGGAGGCCTTGTTTTAATTGTCCATATTATCAATTTATTGCGAAAAATTGATATCAGACTTATTACCGGTTTTATAATCGGATGATATTCTTACCTTTCGGCTGAGGATCTAAGGAAATATTAGAAGGAGCTTCCTTCAATGATGTATTAAAGATTTAGGGCATTATGTAAACCAACATCAGTCATTTCAGAATCCTATCTATATTGTTACATAATCTTCTGTTGTTAGCAATCTCCAGGGTTGATGAAATCATTTATTTCGGCTGAGACCAAGGTACGGTAATTTGCTTTGGTAATCTTTTATAGAATTCTTTTACCTTTTTTTGCCATTAGAGAAATAGCGTCGGGATTGTAATTCAAAAAAATGAATTTAATTATTGACAACTGTCACGTTACGGTTTACGCTAAATGGCATGATAAAAACATTTGCCAATAAAGAAACTCAAAACCTATTCATAACAGGCAAATCGAAACGATTATCTTCGACATTGATTAAAAGGGCAATACGGAGGTTAGAATACATCCACTATGCTGGAACCCTGAATGACCTCAGGGTACCTCCAAGCAACCGTCTGCATACCCTCAAAGGAGATAGAAAAGGACAATATTCAATATCAATCAATGAACAATGGCGAATCTGTTTTCGATTCATTGAAGGCGATGCCTACGATGTTGAAATAACCGATTATCATTAAGGGATAGGATTATGACTATAACAAACACGACAAAAAGAGAACTACCCCCAACACATCCTGGAGAAATGCTCAGAGAAGATTTTATGCCGGATTTCGATCTGAGAACTTCTTCAATGGCTAAAGCCTTGGGTGTATCTCGCCAGACAATTAACGAAATTTTAAGAGAACGACGTTCTATAACACCTTCTATGTCGTTGAGGTTGTCTCGGCTTTTCGGCAATTCTCCAGAATTCTGGCTTAATGTGCAACATGCTTGGGACTTGTGGGATTCAGAACAGCGTTTCAAAAATGAGCTCGAACAAATTCAGCCCTTAAATGCCGCTTAGTTGTGGGATCACCCCAAAATAGACAATCGATGCACAGTTAAGGTTTCTCAGATTATGTCAACCAATTGATACCAAAGACAATCCAACCTTCTGTTACAAAAGCTTCACTCGGAGGGGCCTGCCGGGAATGTTGTAATCACCTGTATTTCGACAGTGATCGAATTAAGAAGATTAGATTCGGTAGCCTGAATTATTCACATTCATGAATTTTGGGTTGGTGATATAGGAAAAAACAAATACCCAGAAATCCCTGGATTAATCGGGGATTGTCAAAATCATCGAGCGAAACACCGTATTGATTAACAGATCAAGTAATTGGCATTTCGAGATTTCAGGGATGTTTTGATTTTCACAGAATTATGTTAACTGTCTATATTAACTCAATCATTTCATTGTGTTAAAAAAACCTTCAATTTGGGATGGCCGCCAAGAATGATTTAATCACCGCTTTTCGACAATGGTAAAAAATGAAGATTTTTTTGTAATTTTATCCTGGGGGGCTTTTGAATTTCGGATCAAATGTGGAGGGTCGCTGATAACATAAAATTGCAGCTTTTCCAAAATAGGGTTCGCTGCCTGTGAGGACTGGCCCAACGCCCGACTGAAGACTCGGCTATTGATCTGTGCTTCTTTGATTTAGCTGGCTTCAAGTAGAAGGATACTGGAAATCAGCAAACGAAAAGGAGCCCCTCTCTTGAGAAACCCAGAACAACGTAATTCAGCACTACTCGCCTTCCCCGAAAATCAAATCCTCCCGATCGAAGTTGCCTTTTGATTGCCCTAAAGATCGAGAAACCACCGAACCACAGCATCCGCGGCCTTTTTCCGCTTCTCCACACTCGAACTCTTGAGCCCATCCAGGTATTTGCGCCCCTTTGGACCTGTCGCGTAACCGCGACTTCCTGCATCGGCCCGAAAGGCTGCAAGCCATTCAAACAGCTTTTCATATCTCATTCTGAGATCGTGGCATATCGAGTCAATCACCATACGTTCAAGCATGAACTGCCGCGACATTGCTGGCCTCGATACACCACACACAACCGACAACAGCAACTCGTTGTAGTCCAATTCCTTCATCAGTGGATGGGAAGCCATGAATAGATTGCTACATCGCCTTTTGCTTCTGTCCAACTGAAGCTTTTTATCCTCGCACTCAGCCTGGAGAAAATTGATCGCCTTGACGCGATCAGACCAAAAGCCGTATATGGCCGAATCAATACAGTCCTTCAGCATTTCACATCCGTCGTTCTCGAACAAACTCGGATCCGTTGAGAAGAGACGCCCGGATGGTGCCCGTATCTGGTTGAATAAAGGGAAAATCTTGTTTCCCTTCGCGGCTAGGGCGACAGCGTCGACGCGCTTTAATTCCTTCCGCAGTCTCCTGTATTCTACTACTTCCCGGACATCCGGATAGGAAATCGCTAACTCCTCCAAGCGACGAAGTGACAAACAGGAGTTTCAGAGATAACCGCTCTTAATCTCCGTAACATTCCGAAATTGCTAC
>CAZWEO010000129.1:0-12875 GCA_964633115.1 uncultured Desulfobacterales bacterium | reverse complement strand
ATAAAGCTGTGGAGGATGCTGGGCTTGATGATTTTCACTTTCATGATTTGCGGCACACATTTGCAAGTCAGCTATTATTAAAAGGTGGGTCTTTGAAGGACGTCCAGGAGCTGCTAGGCCACAAAGACATTAAGATGACTATGCGCTATGCACATCTGACCCAAGAGCACAAAAAAAAGGCGGTCAACCTGCTGAATGGTTTAACCGCCATTACTACTGAAAATCCTACCTGTCACAAAAGTGTCACATACTCAAACCGACCGAAAATCAAGACCGCCTAAGTGCTTGATTTTTTTGGTCGGGGCGAGAGGATTTGAACCTCCGACCCCTTGAACCCCATTCCAGGGGCTTAACGACCAAAATTATCAATAACCTATTGAAAACATTGCGTTAGCTCCTCTCCTTTCGGTTAAAGCCCACTGCACACCAAGAATCCGTAACATACTGATTTGAAACAACATGCACACTATGCGTGTGCATGCGTGCTGTAGGTTTTGCTATCTCTGTTGCTACCTCGGAATAACCATAAAACCATCTTTTTCATGCTTTTTTAGAGAGATCAACGGCCTAAAAAAGGTGTTACGATATCAATTTTATCACAGAACTGTTCAAGGCACTAAAAGACTCGACATCCAGATAAAAAACATGTATATTTTTGACACTAAAACATATATAAATATGGGTCAAAAATATTATGGGTAAGCATAAGCAAAGTATTGATAATAAAATAATAAGTCGTATTTATGGTCACGGAAGGGGGTGGGTGTTTACGCCGGCTTACTTCTCCGACCTGGGGAGCCGTGATGCGATTGCTTCGGCTTTGAAAAGGCATCGTCAGTCAGGACGTATCCGTCAGCTGGCCCGGGGTCTGTATGATTACCCGCGAACAGATTCGTTGCTGGGGATGCTGACACCCTCTCCGGATGATGTGGCCAGGGCCTTGGCCGGGCGCGATGCGGTACGTCTACAACCGTCAGGCGCCTATGCCGCCAATCTTCTGGGGCTTTCCAGTCAGGTACCCATGAAAATCGTATATCTAACAGATGGTCGTTCACGCACCGTGCAAATCGGCAAGAAACAGATCCTGCTGAAACAGACCACGCCGCGCAATATGGCAACCGCGGGCAGGGTCAGCGGTTTGGTTGTCCAGGCCCTGAGGCACCTGGGGCGACGACATGTGGATGACGAGGTTATGGCCCGGCTTGACCGCCGGCTGGATGCAGATGACCGCAAACAGTTACTGAAAGATATCCGCTATGCGCCTGCCTGGATCGCCGACATAATGCGGCGGCTGGGCAATAACAAGGAAAAGAACTGATATGAACGAATTCCTGTTATTTGCTGAGGACCGCAGAAAAGTGGTCTGCGAGCAAGCCCAGGATAAACTGGGTCAAGATTGAAATGGGAGCACGCTCCGATACCGAGCCGACTGAAAAAATCAATATTCAGCCCTACCTGAAAGATGCATTTCCCGATCTGTTTCCCCTGGCCTACTTTTATGTGAAAGCGGTATCCCGTGAACGCACGTTCTGGGAAAAAGCCATGCTCCTGCACGAAGAAACCTTTCGACCGTTGGAGAAAAAGCGAAAAGCGCGTATGGCCAGACATTATTATGATCTGTACTGTCTCATCAAGGCCGGCATTGGTCACAAAGCAGTTGCTGATCTCGATCTTTTTGACCGTATTGCCGCCCATCGCCAGGTTTATTTCCGCTACTCCTGGGTAGATTATGATACATTTTGCCCGGGCCGCTTGAGGCTGGTTCCACCCGATGCGCAGATCAATATCTGGAAATCCGATTATTCGGCAATGAAAGACGAGATGTTTTTTGGAAAACCTCCGGCATATGAAGATCTTATGGAAACAGTCCAAAAGTTTCAGGATGAGTTCAATCAGAAAACAGGAACGGAATAGTAACGAATATGATGCCCGTGGGCACTGTCTTAAAAATACCAGAGAAGAAGCTATTGTGACTTCGGTATGTAGTTTCAATCAACTACAGATTGATTTGCTTTTTCAATTTTCCTAACACATACTTTGATTCTCGGTATGCATTTCATAAAGTAATCTACGCCTAAAACAGCCGCCCATTACGTTGTGACTTGAAATAACCTTGTGATTTTATTGAAAAAAGATATAATCATAATATCAACGGCTCACGATTATTGCCAGATTTGATCAAGTCTTAACATTCACCATCAATTGTCCGATTGCCATTTACATTTGCAGTCTTCTGTTTAGACAAAAAGACAGTTAAATGGGGTTTGTAACTAAAAATTCTCAATTAAATATTATTGCCAGACAGTCAGATGTTTTCTATTAAACAGATCCAGCACAACCAAAAGTAAAGATGTTCGGAACCAGCAACGCCTTGGTGGTATCCATTTCTCACCACGTATATTACCTCCGTATAAAATACCAAAACACATAGGATTGCTTTTTAACACCGTCTTGTCATCATTTGTAAGTCCAGAGGGGTATGATCTTATTTCGACATGTCTGATTTGACCATCTCAATTTTTTCGACGGTAAAAAGATGAAGCAACCTCCTGTAACAGAATCCTTCTACGAGCCGCGCAACCCAAAGGCAGGTCATTCTTATCGGTGCATCGAAGCGAATTTCGAGGAGCTGGAAATGGCCTGGGATGATCGCTACGAACGCCGATACGACTACTGGCGGCCATATATCATGGATGTGATCTATAGATACCTGGATTGCGGCGATCTGCATTTCGGATTCGCCAAGGTCAAATGCGCGTAGTGTGGCCATGAATATTTGCTGGCCTATCCATCAAATTGGTGATATCCATCACGTAAACGCCGTGAGGCTGCGGAGTCAAAAGTTCAACTACCAGCCCGAGATTTACACTCGGGGTGTTTTGGATCTTCTGGGTGGCCTCAATCGGTTGACGGTGGCCAATCCAATGAGGTTGGAAATCGAGACCCAGTTCCTGCATTCAAACGAACTCAAACCGGTCCACGAAAAACTGACCAGAGCTTTGAACAACAAGGGTATCATCGTCTACAGCAACACGCCCTTACTGGCAACAGTCAATGATACTGCAGATAAAATCCACAGCCTGGCTTTTGGTCTGAGACAAATGGGCATCGAATTTCACCATATCTACGTAGCAGGGTATCCTCTCCAGAGAGAGTGGGGTACCAAGCATTCCGTTGATCTGCAGGATGTCATCGATATTGCTACCAGGGTCCGGAGGGATGGTTCCGGCAGGGAAATACCTCGTTATGTGATGTTGACGGAGCTGGGGGATGTGGATTTTGGTTTGACGTCGAAAATTTCAGCAGACAACGGACAGATGCGGCTAACCTCACTGCCCTACACCCTTGACTATTATAAACGGTTGGATTCTGAGTATACGTGGCCCGAACATGTTGCAACGGATGAACATGGCCACCCTGTTGTTCCGGTTTCCGGCCTGGACAACACTGCAGAGTTTTTTATGACCTGCTATGGCAACACTGGAACTGCTGAATACACCAATATGACATGTCGGGAAGCACCCTTCCCGGGAAGATGAGCAAGTAGTGGGAGCAAATATTTTCTGGCTTGCCTTTCGAAATTTATGCCGTTCACGAATTAGGACGATTCTCACTCTGGTCGGGGTGGGCGGGAGCATTGCCCTGTTTGTCTCTTTGACATGCATCAGCAGTGATA
The DNA here is from genome assembly GCA_964633115.1 of uncultured Desulfobacterales bacterium. Classification (GTDB taxonomy): domain Bacteria; phylum Desulfobacterota; class Desulfobacteria; order Desulfobacterales; family B30-G6; genus B30-G6. The sequence continues at coordinate 9,199 of CAZWEO010000129.1, read as the reverse complement.
TCAAACAGCAATTGGATCAAACGGTTGCCAGAAGCAATATTGATATTATTGTCCAGCAAAAAGGTGCCTCGACACCCGTCACTTCACGTGTAGAGATGGTGTCTATTCATGCCATTGAAAGAATTGAAGGCGTAAAATCTGTTTCTTCTGTGATTGTCGGCTCTGTTAAGACCCAAAGAGTGCCCTATTTGCTCGTGTTCGGCGTTTCTTCTCAAGAACCCTATTTTTCTCTTTCAAAATGGCTTGGAACCGGTCTCATCGACGGGAGAATGCTCCGCTACGGTAAACCAGAGGTCCTTCTTGGTCGGCTGGCTGCCAAAAGACTTAGGAAAAAAGTAGGGGACAGCATTCTTCTGGGAGCAAAACAGGAATACCTTGTGTCAGGTATTTACTGGCTTGGGCAGAGCATTCTTGATGGTAGTGTTATCGTCGAGATCAACAGTTCCCAGGATATTCTGAGGCGAGAGGGATTTGTAAATCTGGCCATGATCGAAGCACATAACAAAAACCAGACTGCCGGGCTGATACGAGATATTGCACGCGCATTTCCCGGATTAGATGCCACACCGGCCAGTTCATTGCGCAAGCAAATCAGAGCGGTCACCATGATAGACGGATTTATAGCTTCTGTATCCATCTTGACTCTCCTGCTCAGCGGCGTACTTATATTGAATACCTTGTTAATGGCTATTTCGGAAAGAACCCGGGAAATCGGCGTACTCATGGCCATTGGCTGGTCACGGTTGATGATCATCAGGTTGATTGTTACCGAGGCACTATTGCTGGGAGCTTTTGGCGGCCTTATCGGCTACGGGGGAGCATTTCCGGCTCTTCAGTTTATCAAATTTTTACCGACCATGGGCCCCGGGTGGATACCAGCGGTACCTGCGCCTGAACAATTGCTATCAGCGATGGGTCTGGCATGCGGTATTGCCGGTATCAGTTCCCTTTATCCGGCCTTATTTGCTACCCGCTTACTGCCGGCGGCTGCACTGAGATATGAGTAAGCCCCAATTTAAAATAACAAACGTGGACCTGTTTGCGTTGATTAATGCACTCTTTTTTCTTTGGATGTGTTTTGCAACCTATTTTGACCGCTTTATCCATTATCGTGGCCGGGAGTACATATGGGAATTTTTTGTTTATGCGGTCTTGATCCTGGCGGTGATTTTGGCTGCCTGGAAAATAATACGGCATTTCCCCATTCCTTCCTGGTTATTATTTTCAATCCAGATTGGCATCCTCATGCATTTTGCAGGCGGGTTGGCTGTTCTGCATGAGAGTCGTCTGTATGACAAGATTATTTTAGGTATCCGTTACGACAAGTATGTCCATGCGGTCAATGCATGCCTGGGCGGATTGCTTTTTTACAAGCTCTATTTTGAAAAACTGGATCTGAAAGGGTGGATCAGAGATCTCCAGTTGCTGGTGATGATACTGGGGCTTGGGACGGTAATTGAAATCATTGAATACCTGGTGACCCTGACTGTAACCACAAACGGGGTAGGAAATTACGACAATAATATGCAGGACCTGATTTCAAATTTTACGGGTGTTGTCATATCCATATCGGTTATCCGGATAATAACAGATAGAAAAAAGAAACCCGCGAATGATAGTCGTTGACAGGCTCTATAAATATTTTGACGGCGGTCTTGTCAAGGCCTTGAACGGTATTTCCCTTGAGGTTTGTAAAGGAGAGGCCTGCTCCATCATGGGGCCTTCGGGTAGTGGCAAGAGTACATTACTCAACCTGATCGGTGCGCTTGATATCCCAACAGATGGTGAGATCCATATTGATGGTACCCGGCTGAAGGACAAGGGTTCTCTGGCCAGGTACCGCAACCGGCAGGTCGGCTTCGTTTTCCAATTTCACAATCTTATACCCAACATTACTATGGTGGAAAATGTGGAATTGCCGACTTATACGATGCCGGGAATGACCCGCTCCGAGAGAAGGGAAAAAGCCATGAAACTGTTGTCAGAAGTTGGTTTGGAAAAAAGAGCGGACTTTTTACCGACCAAGGTTTCAGGAGGTGAGCGCCAAAGGGCAGCCGTAGCCAGGGCCCTGATAAATTCCCCCCAAATAATCCTCGCCGATGAACCCACTGGAAGTGTGGATTCTGAGACGGCAGCTTTTATTATGCTGGCAATATTAGAACGGTGCCGCAATGATCATATGACCGCTCTTATTGTTAGTCATGACAAGGATATTGCTAGCCAGGCAGGCAGAACACTTTTTATGCGCGACGGTCAGTTGATCGATTAACAGCCTCTTATCGGTGTTTGCAGGGCAAACATTCAGGGAATTGATATTTTCGAAAGCACACCCGAATGATCGGAAGCCCAATCAGGATCAGAAGTAAAAAGAGTGGTGCTTTCCAATACCTGAGCATCCCGGGTAAAGATATAATCGATTCTTACCGGCGGATCATTTGTATACGGGTTTCCGGATACACTATAGGTACACCCCTGATACCCTTCTTCCGCAGAGCAGCAGGATTCACAGTCGTTGGCAACAGCATACGTGTCATCAAATCCGATATTCAGGATATCCTCGTAGAATTCCTGACCCTCTTGGGTTTCTCTATCAATATTGAAGTCACCGCCGACGATTGCCGGGTCTTTGCGCCACCAGATCAACGTATCCACTTTGACCAGGAAATCCAGGAGTTCAGCGCTCATGATTGACCGATTCTCGGGGTCACAAAACGCACACAGGTGGGTGTTGAAAACATTCAAATTCCCGACACCCGGAATGTGTAGTCTTCCCATGATGACCTTTCGTCTGAGAGGAATATCTAACCCTTCACTTGGATTTTCCCAGGCAGGTTTGAATGTTTTGGCAAGCGTGAACAGTATCTTGCAGCGGCTTAGGATGGCAATACCTTCGGTTAAGATTCCCAACTGGTTGTTGACTGGCACATAGATCAGGTTGTAATTGATATCCTTATCAACCAGCAGTTGTTTGAGATCATGACTACTGTTTTTCGTGCCTGACAAGAAACCGCCAACGACCTCCTGCAGAAGAATGATATCGATGGGATCTTCTTGTTGGGCCCGTTGTTCAATGAAATCTACAATGATCTGAAAACGTTTTTCCCTGTCCTTGAAGTCTGAATACAAGAGATTCAGTGTCAATACATTCAGATATCCTCTTTCCGCAACATCCGAACATTGGGTTTGCTGGAAAAATCCCAGTGAAGCTGCCGGCAGGCAAAGCACGATAAGAATCAAGACAATATTTTTGGGATGCATCATTAAATTTCGCAAACAAAAGGGGAAAGTGTAACCTTTCCCCTTTTGTTCTTTAAGCGCTCTCAGCGATGGTATATTGCATTACAACGAAGCGGTTAGAAGGATACATCGTCAAGTGATAATTCTGAGCAATCCAGGTCGTCAGGAAAATAATCCGCCTCACCGTCTCCGTCCGTATCGGCCGCGATTTCGACAGCACCGTCTAGTATGGTCACCACTATTTGTGTGCCATCTGCACCAGTAAGCAGCATGGTGCCGGATACACTCTCACCGTCATCTGAGAGGGTCAATGGTCCGTCCGTGGCAAATTGTACGCTCCCTTCACCGAGCACATCGATGGTACCACTAAGTTCCACTTGTGAAGTGCTTTCTCCCTCTGTGAGTGTCATTGAAAAATTGTCTAAATTGACTTCGGTTCCTTCGATCGCGTCCGTAAAGGAAAAACTATCGATGGCAACAGTGGTTGTGTTTCCTACGGCACTAAGAGATGCACTGAACGAAAGGGATACAGAGCCGCTTGTCACGCCATCTTCAGTTATAACGATTGCTATGCCGCTGGAAGAAGCGCTGAACTGGGTGATGTCAGCCGTATCGGGATCAATATTTCCATCGAAAGTCAAATCGCCGTCAATTTCAACCGTATCGCCATCAACATCTTGACAAAATTCATCAATGACCAAGTCACCTGAAAGATCACCGGTGTCATCATCACTCGTCACGGTTCCCGATATTGAACCGGGCGCATCGAGACATGTCCCCTCCAGGTCTATTATTTCATCTGTTGCCTCGGTTGGGTGTACGCGGTTTGACCCCAGAGATTTTACAACTTTTTCAGAAAACTTGCTTTTTATGATGGGAACAGCTTTCAAAAGAGCTTTGTTGGCTGTAATCACCATGCCCTGGGTACAACCCGGTATCGTGTTGGCGATATAGGTCAACGTATCATCAACAGCCTTTTGATTTAGAGTTGCCGGAGCTGATGTTCCGCCCGTATCTCCACCACCGTCGTCGTCGCCACCTCCCCCCCCACCACAGGAGATGTAACTAACGGTCAAAAGAATGGAAAAAACGCAGGCTAATGAAAATACAATAATCTTTTTCACTATGTACCTCCCCAATTTTTTTTTGTTGTTATGTAGAAAAGATTCTAAAATAAAAACATAGTGTCTGCATTAAAAGGCTGTCGTTACACCCTGTAAATTAAGGGATTTTTTGACGAAACAGATGTAAGGTCTACACATCTGAGACCCAATAGGGATTTCTAATTTACCTATGGAAAATTGTCAACCTTTGAATGGAATGCGCGGAATATTTATAGCCTTTCTTGATGTCATATGCCAGACACCCTGCAATCAGTAGACGAAAAGGTCACTTAGATGGGACAATAATTTCAAACATAAACTGGGCCAAAATTGGTCAGCAAGAGGCCAACCCTTATATCTTTTATGATAAATATCGAGGACTAAATATAAATTGAGAATTAATGTATAGCGTTAACCGCCGTAGACCACTTCAAAGTTCTATCCATGCATTTATCGATCAGTTTGAAAATATGGAAATAGATTTTGAAAAGGACCCGATCATAAATGAAATGATCGTCAAGCTTGCGACCTTTTGTGCCTATGCCAGATACCCGGTGGTAAGAGATTGGCGACACCAGCACATTCTTTACGAACCGCAACCAGAGGGGCCTGCGAGACTGGTAAAACAATTTATGCAATTGGGTATAGCCCTTGCCATGGTCCACTTAAAAAATATCATTGACGCTAATATATATAAATTAGTCAAAAAAGTCGGGCAGGACCTGCCGCCAACATATCCGATAAAAATATTAAAATATCTCTGGAAAGAGAAAATTATCGAGCAGCTAAATGAATGGAAAAAAAACAAAAGAAATAGCATCTTCAGTATATATCCCATTCCGGACAACACTTCTTTATCTGGAAGATTTTATGGTGGTAGGACTGTTGAACAGAGAGATAGAAGATGACTTTGAAAAGGCTGCTTATCTTTGGCAGTTAAACGAAAACGCATATAAGTTGATAGAGGGGCCAGAAATATTTGAAGAAACTACCCATGTGCCATTTTAAGGATGCTTTCTTCGCAAAGGAATGGGGACAAGGGTGTGCTTAGTTGGTCACGGTCTTCGGCCGAGCGGGTATGTGGTGGGATAATTTTCTCGTAAATTCATTAAATTCAGAGTATCAAACCGTTTAGGGAGATGGCTTCGGCTGTGGAGTGGGCACCGGATCGCACGCAATATATAGAAAAGATTATCATTTGAATCATCCAATGTTCAAACACTAACTGGGGTTGTGATTTGTCCGATCTGACAGATTCTTGGATATTGAAGGTTTTGTAACAGAGCTTAAAATATACGTTATCTTAGATAGTTAACATAATCTGTGCGAAATCTTAATATTGCTTCAGCGGCTAATATGCGATGATTGAATTCGTTAATCAAAGGGTCCATATATCGATCGGTGGAGCATTTTCCCTTTTCGGAAAATGACGCATAGGTGAAAATTACAGAAGAAATCTCCAAGCTGGCGATAGTGAAATTTTGAACTGATCTCAATATCTAATCAGGCAAAATAGCAAACGAACTCACCGCATTTGTCGTTGATATCAGACCCAAATTGCTGTGCGTAAGCTAACTTATGCCAGTATAATATCCCGGGACTTGGCCCCACAAGTGAACATCATATCGAGGATGGAAAGGTTGGCGATATATTCTCCCCACATTTGGGGATATATATATTCGGGCTTTTTAAAAGAGACCAATTCAAGGCCCGCCGACTCAAATTGAATCGAATCATAGTAGGTTAAAGCTGAAGACTGAACCAGGAATTGGCTGGCTCCCAGGGACTTGCATATATCGATTATCAACGGCATACCCTTTCCCGATACACCTAACTCCGACATCAATACAATCTGGGTTTCGATCCTGAGAAAGCTGAAAATATAGTTGATGATTTCCATGCTCAATTCCAGTAAGAAATCATAATGCAGTGTGAAAATCTGTTCTATTAAATGGATATGATCCTGGAGAAAAGGGGCATGGGCATAGGCGCTTTGAAAACTACGTAAATGCTTTTTCTTCCAGTTGCCTGTCTGACATATTCTAACTTTTTTGATTTGTTGCAGCCCCAGCCCTTTTTTTAAGACTGGGATGGTCATCCATAAAGTGCCCTGATCATTTTTAATTCGGTTGCGGGTGATCCAGGTTGTTTTGCGGGGGAACTGCACGTCATCCAGAATAACTAAATAATCAGAGAGATGTGCTTTGTAAAAAAAGCCTGGATAGGGTGCAAAATATGGTCGGTTGGCTGATATGATCATTATTAACCTGCCTTGGGTGCAAGGTTTTAGGGTATGATCCAAGCGCTTGAGGTTTATCCAATATTGTTTTTAAATCCAACAGGTATCTATATGATGGCAAATCTATCGGTGCACGACTCTGACCATTACATCGCGCAACGATTTTCAGCAAGTATCTATTGAATATCATCTATTCGCAACCAGATAACAGATGGCAGGATTCTTTAAAGCTATTCACGTGACAAAGAATCGAATAGGGCATCAAATATTGGCAGAACGGGGTTCGGAGCTCTTTGACAATTTAAATTAATCGGCGCAACTAGTGCGGTCTGGAGGTACAAATGGCAACGGTTTATATCCAGAAGCGCAAGTGTAAGTCCTTCAACAGTTATGCCATCAAGTATAAGGATCCGGTTACATCAAAAACAAAGCACTACAAGACTTTCAGACGGCATCGTGAAGCAGTCAACGCTGCACATGATTTAAGGATGATGATCGATCACGGTAAACTTTATGAAATTCCAAAAAAAAGGTATCAACTGAGACTATTGTCTTTTGAAAGGACTGCAAAGCGAACAGATCATGAATGGCGGGTGCGATTAAAAAAGGGAAACCTGAAAAAAGTAACTTATGATGGGTATGGTCTGAGGTTAAAATTACTGGTCAAGAAATTTGGCAAACGGATGCTCTGGGAGATTCAAAAAGAAGAGATTGAGAGGTACATGGAATGCTTGATCATTAATCAATCTGTTGTTACCGCAAACAGGACCTTATTTATATTAAAACAGGTTTTCAAAACCGGTCTCAAAGAAAAGGCAATCATAGATGATCCAGTAGCCAATATGAGTTATTCATCTGAAAGGGATCATTCCCGTACTCGCTTTCTATTGCCAAACCAAATAGATGATTTAACGAATGCTTGTAAGCAATTAAACGGCGCACATTACATGCCTTCCTTAATTTTACTTGGCGCTGAACATGGCACATCCAAGCAGGAAGCTTTATCGCTGAAATGGACTGATATTAATTTTGAGTACCAGGGTAGGGGACTGATTGATTTGTATCGAACAAAGAATGATGTTCGAAGGACAGTGCCACTCATGCCGAGAACAAAACAGGCACTATTGCATTGGAAACAGCACCAGGCTTGGGTGCGCCACCGGAAAAGTATGGATTCAAATGGATCTCTGCTGGTTTTTAGCAAAATGAACGGGGAACCGATAAAGGGTTTCTGGAAATCCTGGAAAAAAATTTGCGGAATAGCTGAAATTGATGATTTCAGGTATCATGATTTGCGTCACACATTTTGTTCAAATCTATTGCTGAGTGGTGCAAGCCTCAAGGATGTTAAAGACATGATCGGGCACAGGCACCTGGAGACAACCAAGTCATTCAACTGCGTCCCAGCAAAATTTTAGCAACAAAACCTTCCGGATCACTCATCCGTTTCATCCATACAGAAATATTGAATTTGAAATAGATCAAGTAAGGCGAAGTGCATATGAGTATCGTGTTTTATTTTTTAATGCAAAGGGTCGCAGATCTTCCGTGCCGCTTGACTGGACGGACATCGCGACGGTGGATCCATTCGTCGCAGTCTCTGCTGGGCGCGCACTTTTCCGAGTCGAAGACCTTCTCTGTTTGGTTCGTCTTATTAAGAAAATAAACACTGAAACCGCAAATAAATCGATAGGAAAGCGAAAAGGGTTGTAAGGGAGATTATGCCGCAAGTGTTATATAAAATACGCCGCATATTATTGATGAAGTCTCACAATGAACTCAGTAAACGCCATTTAAGTTGTTGTAATATTATGCTTAAGTGGATATTTACCTTGACATGCACAAATTATTGCGGCATATATAACTTGTCATTATTATTCATTGCGACAAAATTAAAGGAGATGAGGCGATGGCACGACCCAAACAGCCAAGTGATGACAAGACTGAAAGTTTGAAGAAATGCGGCGCGCTTAATCCACACCCACAGAGGGTTACAGAAACAATGTTTTCAGATTCGGTGCTTGAATTTTTTGATCCTCGCGATCTTGTTCAGGTCAAGTACGAGATGTTGCGTGCCGTCGATAAGGAAGGACGCTCGGTGAAACAAGTATCCGAAGCCTTTGGGTTCTCGCGACCGGCATTCTATCAGGCACTGTCACAGTTCAAACAGGAGGGCGTGACCGGACTGGTAAAAAAACAACCTGGTCCAAAATCGGCTCACAAACTAACAGAAGATATCCTGACCTTTATCGAACAAAAACTAGAAAAAGGCAAACCGCTTCGTGCGCGGAGCCTTGCACCATTGATAAAAGAAAAATTTGGAAAAGATGTTCACCCGAGAACTATAGAGCGTGCAATGGCGCGAAGAAAAAAAAAGAGAAGATGACATTTAGAAAATCTGCAACTGACATCGAATCAGATGACAGCACTTTGCTGCATTATGAATCACTGCGTTCACGGGTTTTGAGCAGACAGGCGAAATTTTCTGAGCATAGTTTGGGCCTGGCACTTTTAATACGCAGGGGGATGCTTGCCTGGATAGAGGTCTGCCATCGATACACACCACCGGCAACCTCAAACACGAAAAGGCCAACTCAAACGCCCGTCCTTGCATATGAAG
>CAZWEO010000128.1:0-13383 GCA_964633115.1 uncultured Desulfobacterales bacterium | reverse complement strand
TTAAAATTGGTTTTAAATAGAACCTAAAAGACCTAACTATTATGGAAAAAGAAAACGAAAATGTGGTGGTCTTATTCGCGAACATAGCGGATAGTGCCCGCCTCTATGAACGTATGGGCGATGCGGATGCAACCGATTTGATTAAAACTTGTCTCTCTCTCATGCAGCAAGTGACGCAGGATCAAATGGGAGACGTTATCAACACCATTCGTGATAAGATGAACTGCATATTTTGGGACGCCGTTTCCGCAGTATCGGCAGCCAGAAGCATGAATGAAGCCATCGATAACTACATTATGGAAGAAACCGATGGTCAGATACCAGTCAATTTGCATATAGGCATCCATTCGGGACCGGTTCAGATGGAGGGAAACAAAATCTTTGGCGATACCGTTAATATGGTGACCCGAGTAACCCAAATGGCAAAACCCCGAGAGATATTAATCAGCGAAGAAGTGTTCAACGCTCTGGATGAATCCTTAAGATCATCCGCCCAGCAATCAACAACCAAATCGGTAAAAGGGAGTGTCACACCAATTAAATTGTATGAATATGTTTGGGAGGATTTTGATACGACCCTGGCCATAGATCGCGATAAGCTCAATCAGTTAAGACAAGCCCAGCCTATCTGTCTGGAACTTAAAACCCAGGACCAGATTTATGAAATTACACACAAAAACCCACGTCTTTATATGGGCCGACAATCTCAAAACGAGATCGTTATTCCTGCAAAATCAGCCTCAAGGTTTCATGCGTTCATTGAATTGCGTGACGGTCAATTTGTTTTATCAGACAACAGTTCAAACGGCACCTATATCTACCCAAACAAAGCCAAGTCATACCGTGTAAAACAGCAAGATACTTACCTTGAAGGAGCGGGTGCACTTTGCTTGGGAGAAGACAGTGGGCCCGAGGTGCCCCAGGCAATTCACTACCGTGTCAAGGATGCAATTGAAACCCATTCTTCATTGAAGCCGCCTGATCACAAAAAATAATCAGCAAATCAAACATCAGCACGTGCTATAATCACATTATATTTGAAGACCGTTGCTAAATAGGAGGAGCATTGAATCTTGAAATATGGTGGATCTGGATGACCCTCGTGGGGATATTCATCATAGGAGAACTATGTCAAAAGGGATCCTTTTTCATCTGGTTGGGTTTCGGTGCAGCAACATCCGGAATATTAGCTTTACTTGATATCGAAATCGCCGGCCAAATAGCAGTCTTTATCAATATATCTGGTATCTTGATCTTACTTGAGAGAAGGTTTTCAGAGCGATATATATTTAAAAAACCGTTAAGTCGAACAACATCAAGAGACGCTGAGGCTGATGCTAATGTGTTTCGAAAAGTGGGAGCCGGATGGGAAATAAGATATGCAGGCAAATCCTATTCGATTAAAAATTCCAAAGGGTTAGTACATATAAGGAACCTTATTAGCCAAAAGGGTGAATGGATTCATTGCTCCGTCCTCAAGGGCTTGTCTGCAGATGCGATGCACAACACTAACTATGACCCGTACAAGACAATGACACCGCAACAATTAAATACAGAAAATCTCAGGATTCAAGATGGTTTTTCATCGGAAGACATCATTGACCGATTTTCGTTGGCGGACATAAAAAAGATGCGGGCTGGCTTGGTTGAGCGCAAAGCGGTGGATGATTTCAATAGTCCCGAAGAAAAGATTGATCAACTCAATACCCTTGAATTTATTGAACAATACCTGAAAAAAGCGCTGGATCATAAGGGTCGTCCACGAAAATTAAACAACCAAACGGATACGGATCGTAAGGCCGTATCGGTCGCAATCAATCGCAGCCGTAATAATCTTAGGGAAAACAAAGAATTGTACACGCATTTCAAGTCTTTTATCAAAGCCGAAGGAAATGCCTTTCGGTACCTGCCTGATCGATCCATTGACTGGAAAACCGAGTAAAAATCATCTCAATAAAATGTTTTGGCCTTATTTTCAGCCTTGGCGCGCATTGATCTCGAACCAAAATCTCTTTTTTGAAATAAATTCTCCTTTTTTTGCCTTTGTAGCGATCGCTACAGGGTTTGTAGCGCATAACTATATAGACGGTTTCAAAAATACGCACTTTTGGATTGACGTCCGATCTTATTTTCACGTGAGACAGAGCGTTTGTCATTGTGGTTGATAGATACATTAGGCAATCAATGATATTTAAACTCATTTTTATATGATGAGAAGGGAGGTGAACCGTGACATTTGAAATTTGGTGGGTTTGGATGGCGCTGGCAGCGATTTTCCTGATCGGCGAGATCTTTACGGCAGGATTTTTTCTAATCTTTCTGAGTGTTGGCGCTGCAGCTGCCGGGATATTAGCGCTTCTCGATGTCAGCCGAGTGGGTCAATTTATTGTTTTTATAGTCGTATCGGGGATTCTGTTTGTATTCGGCCGCAGATTTGCCGATCGGGTAACTGAAAAACAACCGCCTGGGATTGGTGCAGATCGATTTGTTGATCAAGAGGGCATTGTATTGGAAACGATAGACAACTCCAACAATACCGGCAGCGTTAGGATTGGACAGGATGAGTGGCGCGCCATCAGTGAAACCGGCGAGTTGCTTCAGGAGGGAACCCATATCAAGGTTACTCAGATAGATGGAACACGTGCAATGGTAAAAATGATTGAAAAGGAGGAAACTTAAAATGGAAATTCTATTAATCATAATTGCTGTGGTGATCATTGTTATTATTGCAACAGGGACCAAGATCATCCGCCCGTACGAAAAAGGTCTGGTTGAACGCCTGGGGAAATATCAACGTACTGTGGACAGCGGGTTGACGATTATTATCCCGATTATCGAAACGCTTGCCAAGGTTGACATGCGGGAGCAGGTTGTCGATGTTCCCCCTCAGGCAGTTATTACCAGTGATAATGTGGCAGTCGATGTGGATGCCGTTGTGTACTATGAGATCACGGATCCGGTGAAGGTGAAATATAATATTACCGATTTTTACCTGGCCGCAACCAAACTAGCCCAGACCAACTTGAGAAATCTAGTTGGCGATTTGGCTCTGGATGAATCTTTGACCTCACGTGAAACCATCAACAAAACATTGCGTCAGGTTCTGGATGATGCCACAGACAAATGGGGTGCCCGCGTTACGCGTGTCGAGCTCCAGAGAATCGAGCCGCCTAGAGATGTCACCGAAGCCATGCATCGTCAGATGAAAGCCGAACGAGAACGCCGAGCAATTATTCTTGAAGCCGAAGGGACCAAGAAGTCGGCAATTCTGGAAGCTGAAGGACAAAAACAGGCCCAGATCCTCAATGCCGAAGGTGAAGCTGAGGCGATTAAAAGAGTAGCCGATGCGGATAAATATGAGAAGTTGACGGTCGCACAGGGTGAAGCGGAGGCCATTGAGACGGTATTCGGTGCCATCCATCAGGGCAATCCAACCAACGACCTCATCGCCATAAAATACTTAGAATCCTTACAAAAAATCGCCGATGGGAAGGCCACCAAGATATTTCTCCCTCTGGAAACATCCGGTATCCTTGGGAGTATAGGCGGAGTCGGGGAGCTTTTCAAAAAAAATGAAAAGCGTAAAGGGATCGAAAAATAAATGTGAATTATTTTCTTTGTGTCAAAAGCGCTCATGACAAGCTGGTTGTCATGAGCGCCTATTGGTAATAAATTGTGAGTATGCCGCCGCCATTTGCCGGGCGCGAATGTGCCAATCGAAATTCTCCACGGCCGCCCGGCGTAGTTTTGCGCTGACGGCTTCCCTATTTTTGTAGGATAAAAAGCGCGAAAGGCTGTCAATCAAATCCGGGATACGTGTGTGGTCATCAACTGGGATTTTCATCATATCAATCAGATCCTGACCTAAAATTGGAACCAAACTGTCCAAACTACATGCCAGTCCGCTAAAGTAGGAAGCCATGGGAAAGACACCATTTGAAAGGGATTCAAACAACACATTGGCATAGGCTTCGGGAACGATAGAAGGAAAAAACCCGATATCTGCGCACGGAAAAACGTACCGCAACAACTCGTGATCCAGTCGCCCCAGAAAATGGACATGCCGCATCAAAACCTCCCCGTTGGCGAACAACTCTTTTTTACGGGTTGGGTCGGATAAAAATGTTTTCACATCGCTCCATGGGCCCGACAATTCCACTGGATCAAAGTCATAGCCGCGCTCAACCACCGCATCCAGCAGGGTTTCATTTTTTGAGGAAATTGCATAGACGAATGCTTCAAACAATTCGCGCGAAACACCCGACCCGACAATGACAAAATGGGTGTCTGGAAATTGTTTCAGTATAAACGGCAGCGCCACGATGATGGCCTGCAATCCTTTGCCGACAATGGTGGCCCCAACAAATACCAGGATGTTGTCTTGCCAAGGTATTTTTTGGAGTTTGTCTATCAGGTTGCTGTCGGGTTGTTTGATTTGATAGACTTCAAGATAATCGGTAATGGCTTGGATTTCACCGGCATCCAGACGAGAATATAACTCCTGAGACAATTCAGGGGATTTTCCCGTAAAGGGGGCGAACGGATAAAGTTTTTCGATGGATTGCTTTCTTTGGTTCCGTTTGACAGGCACAAACAAAGAGGTATCAACTCCCAACCCTACAATTTCGGTTTTGGCCAATATGGCGTCACGATGATCCGGGTAGAGATTCAAAATGCGATCTCTGACTTCGGTATTGCCAACCATCAAACCGTCTGCCTTTAGGAGTGGTTCACGGGCCAGTTCCTTAAAGCGGTTATCATGGCGAATCGTGTACTCAATGGCACTTCCCCTTGGATAGATAATATAGGGGATACCCAGGTCGATGCACACCTCGGCAGCAGCCACCGGCTGGTACACGAGATGATTATTGTGGAGAATATCAACCGGATAGGCTTTTAAAACGTATCGAAGACTCGATACCACGAAGCGATGATAGACCTGAATCTCTGCTGCGGTCATTTCGTTGAAAGCTTTGACATTTCCGGGGCGCTGGGTGTCGGTTATATAGACGGCATTAATTGGCGGCAATGGTAATTGATGCAAGGTGCAGGTTCCGGTCGTGTTAACCTGCTTTTCAAACATGACTTCAGCATGACCGGAGCTGTCCCATCGAATGGCTTTATCTAAAAAGTTAAAGGCAGCCGGATTTGGCTCTCGACAAATAATATGGACTTCATGGCTTTCAGGAGTGAGTGCTCGTGCTAGGTACTGAGTGGCTTGGTTGCTGCCTGATCCCGATAATTCATAGCCGTGGAAAATGCCGATTCTCATGTTATTAACCTCTTTATGTTATTCAAAAAGCTCTGGGAAGATTACACAATATTTCATATTATTCAGGTTCGGGCAAGCAGTCTAATGTTTGCCATTTATGAAAGCCCGTACTTGAGAACAATTCGTTGAAACTGAATCCTTCAATTTGACGTGGTGGTTGGTGTTGACAGAAACCCACCTGCCGCAATATAATTCCAATAAGTTTTACACTAATAAGCGGAAAAGCAGCTACCCCATGACAAATGGAGCCAACACGTATTTTTCAAGCACCCTTGAAAAAGGGCTGATCATATTAAGTCTATTCGATCGAGACCACCCCAGTCGGCGTTTATCTGAAATTTCAAGAATCACGGGTATCAACAAAACATCGGTATTTCGATATGTGAATACACTCGTCAAAATGGGCTACCTGCGTAAAAGTGAAAACAATCGACTCATACGTTTGGGGCCCAAGGCCTTTGTTATGGGACATCATTTTTTTCACGGATTCGACATACTGCAGAGTGTCAAACCTATTATTGACAAGACATTTCTGGATCATAAGGTATCGATCGATTCTGCCCTTTTGCACGGTCAGATTCTTATATCCCTTTATCGACGTGAGATGCCCAATCTGATTTACTTCCGCCTTCCGTTGATGATGGAAGACCTCTACGCTCGTGCCATGGGGAAAGCGGTTTTAGCAAAAATAGAACCAGGTGAGTTCGATCAAATTATGGCAGAAATCCAAATCACGAAACTGACGCCTAAAACCTTGTCGAGCAAACAAAAAATAATCAAAGATATTGAAATGACACGCAATCGTGGCTATTCAGTCAATAATGAAGAGTATGTTGAGGGCTTGATCTGCATTGGTGCACCCATAATGAACTATCGAGAGAAAACCATTGTGGGGGCTGTCAGTCTAGATTTTCCTACCTCTGAATATTCCCTGGATACGATTCAGAAGCAATATCCAGGTGTACTTACCAAACTCGCCAGTGAAGTTTCCGAGGCAGTTACCGCTGCCGAAGCCTAGGCCAGAGTTAAAACCTCAAAAACAGCTTGACAAACAATGAATATACATGCATAAATTTGATATATATTATCGATGTTACTATAATAGTAACAAACCTATTGAAGAATTTAACCTTATTAAAAATATGGACGATTTTCCGATCATCAATGAGGTATATGCTGAATTTTTCAAACACAACGATCCTGCACGAGCGTGTGTGGAAGTAGCCAGACTTCCCAGAGATGCAAACTTCGAAATTGAGGCCATTGGGCTGCTTTAAACATCGGAGGAATAACACATGTATGTAAGCCAACTATCATGTCCAAAATGTAGTGCAACCTATGAAAGCGAAAAGCTGATCCAGCTATGTGAATGCGGAGCACCGCTTCTAGTGGATTACGACCTGCCTAAAGTTCAATCGGTCTTCACAAAGGAAATGCTCAAAGATCGCGAGCCGACCTTGTGGCGTTATCGGGAACTTTTGCCGGTTAAAAAGGAAAAGAACATCGTTAGCCTTGGTGAGGGTATGACGCCCTTACTTTTTCTAAGGAACCTAGGGCCTCAGGTGGGGATACCCAATCTCTACATGAAAGACGAAGGAATCATCCCCACGGGAACGTTTAAAGCCCGTGGGGCTGCTGTGGGTGTGTCACGGGCCAAGGAACTGGGCGTCAAGGTGCTGGCCATGCCCACCAATGGGAACGCAGGCGCTGCTTGGGCCGTATACTGCGCAGCCGCCGGAATTAATTCTGTTATCGTCATGCCGGAAGATGCGCCACCCATTCCACGCGGTGAGTGTGTTATCAGTGGCGCTGACCTATACCTAGTCAAGGGTTTGATCAGTGATGCCGGTAAAATCGTGGCTCAGGCGGTGGCCGATCATGGATGGTTTGATGCCTCCACCCTCAAGGAACCGTATCGCATCGAAGGTAAGAAAACCATGGGACTTGAACTGGCCGAACAATTCAATTGGGAGGTCCCTGATGTGATCCTCTATCCCACCGGTGGCGGTGTCGGTATCATCGGCATATACAAGGCATTAAAGGAACTTCAGCAGATGGGGTGGATTGGTGAGAAATTACCACGCTTGGTGGCGGTTCAATCCACTGGTTGTGCACCGATTATTCGGGCTTGGGAAGCTGGCCTAAAAGAGTCAACTTTTTGGGAAGATGCGCACACGCTCGCATTCGGCATTACCGTACCCAAAGCACTGGGAGATTTTCTTGTATTAGATGCTATTTATAAAACCAATGGCTGCGCCGTGGCTGTGGAAGATGAGCAGATCCTGGCGGCCGAGGAGATGTTGGCCTCAAAAGAAGGGACATTCGTATGTCCCGAAGGTGCAGCAAACCTTAGTGCCGCATTGAAATTACGGAAACAAGGTTGGATTAAGCCAAACGAAAAGGTTGTATTACTCAACACCGGAAGTGGGCTCAAATATCCCGAAACCGTTACTGCCAGTCCACCAGTTCTCGAGAAAGGCAGTGTTCTGCCAGCTTAAATATTATCAGAATTTTGGATCCATCCTCCTGAAATTAAGGCCATGAACAACGACAGCTTTCTCTTGAAAGTCATAAACAAGCAAACCCTGCAATTCATTCACGAACAGAGTATTCATCTGTTGGCAAAAGATTAGCAAATTAGGGAAACGTTTAACCTGGGTAAGTGAATTATGGCCACATTCTTAAAACAATCGATCCAATTAACTGAATCAAGCGATTTCAAAATCCAGAAGACGGTCGCGGAAATACTACAACGTATTCGAAAACAGGGAGAGAAGGCGGTTGCAGAGCTGGCCGCCCAGCTGGATGGCTGGACACATGACTTTATTTTGAACGCTGATGAACTCAGCGATTTGATATCGCAGGTGCCCCAGCAGGTGAAAGACGATATTCGCTTTGCGCACGACCAGGTATATGGCTTCGCCGTCAAACAACGCGAAAGCATGCAAGCATTTGAAACCGAAATGATTCCGGGTGTGATTCTGGGGCAACGATTGATCCCATGCCAGTGTGCAGGGTGTTATATACCCGGTGGACGGTATGCCCATGCGGCCTCGGCAATCATGAGTGTAGCCACTGCAAAGGCCGCCGGTGTACCGTATATTGTTGCCTGTACTCCGCCACGGGGTTCCAGTATTAATCCGACAGTGGCGTATGCGCTATCGCATAGCGGTGCAGACGTAGTTATGGCATTGGGAGGCGTTCAGGCGATTGCGACTATGGCCTTTGGTCTTTTTACTGGCAAAGCAGCGGACATCATCGTGGGGCCCGGCAATGCCTATGTAGCCGAGGCCAAGCGCCTGCTCTATGGTGAAGTCGGCATCGATGTTTTTGCAGGTCCCACCGAGTCTTTGGTGATCGCCGATCGAACTGCGGATCCCATGATTGTGGCAGTGGATTTGGTCAGTCAATGCGAACACGGATATGATTCGCCGGTATGGTTATTAACGGACTCCAAAGTATTGGGTCAAACCGTAATCGAAATTATGCCCAAGGTCATCGCGGATCTTCCTGATCCCGAAGTGGCGGCTTCATCCTGGAAAAACTACGGCGAAGTTGTCTTGTGCCAAAACCGGGAAGAGCTTGTTCGCGTGAATGATGAATATGCTGCAGAACACGTACAGGTGATGACCGACGATCTGGACTGGTATCTGGCAAACTTGAAAAATTACGGATCACTTTTCCTGGGCGAAGGCTGCACGGTATCCCACGGGGACAAAACCTCCGGGACCAATCACATTCTGCCCACCAAGAAGGCGGCCCGCTATTCCGGTGGGTTGAATGTGGCCAAATTTATTAAAATTTTAACCTATCAGAAACTAAGCAAAGCAGCCAACCGTACCATCGGTGCGGTAACTTCGCGTATATCCCGCTATGAGGGTATGGAAGGCCATGCCCGGGCGGCTGATATCCGTCTGCGAAAATATTTTCCGGACGAAGAATTCGATTTTGATGTCTATGATCAAAAGTATTATGTTTAAGGCATCGCATAAAGAGATAAATAAGCATGAAGCCGAAGGCCGACATAAAAGCGATATTCTCCAAGGAATTTACCCGGCAGGAGTCCATACCTGAAACCGGAATCCAACGCGCAATAGAAGTGATGCGATCAGGACGTTTGCATCGCTACAATACTGCACCAGGTAAAATTTCTGAGGTATCGCTTCTGGAGCAGGAGTATGCTGAATATGTAGGTGCAAAATATTGCTTGGGACTCTCATCTTGCGGAAGTGCTATCTATATAGCCTTGAAAAGTGTGGGCATTGCTGCGGGTGACCGAGTGCTATGCAATGCTTTTACCCTGGCTCCGGTGCCCGGAGCGATAGAAAATGCCGGTGCCTCACCTGTATTCGTAGAAATAACAAAGGACTACTTAACCGATCTTGATGATTTGGAAAGGAAGGCATCGCAATCAGGTGCACGCTTTTTGCTTTTATCTCATATGCGCGGGCACATCGTCGACATGGATAAGGTGACTGAAATTTGTGACCGTAAGGGAATCATACTGATTGAGGACTGCGCCCATACAGTTGGCTGCCGATGGAATGGCCGGTTTACAGGCACCTTCGGAAAAGTCGGTTGCTATTCCAGTCAAACCTATAAACACATGAACTCCGGAGAAGGGGGATTACTCGTTACTGAAGATGACGATATTATGGCCAGGGCGATTCTTTACTCCGGATCATATATGTTTTATGATCAACACGTCTCGCGCCCCTCTATGGAGGTTTTTGAGCGCCATAAAAAACTGACCCCCAACTTCAGCTTGCGAATGTCCAATTTGGTCGCTGCCTTGATACGGCCGCAGTTGGCCGACTTGGAACAGAGATGCCAACGTTGGAATCGTCGCTACAAATTGCTTGAGACGGAACTTCGCAAGGTTCCCTATATTCATGTACCGACCAGACAACCCCGAGAGGAATTTGTAGGATCTTCTCTGCAATTCACCCTAAAGGGTGCCAATTATTCCAAGATGAAAGCCTTTATTAAAACCTGTGCAGAGCGAGGTGTGGAGATCAAGTGGTTCGGTGCACATGAGCCGGTTGGTTTTACGAGTTCATGGGACAGTTGGCAATATATCAAGGATATCCAGGAATTGCCCCAAACACGCCACACTTTGAATTTTATGTGTGATTTCAGAATCCCATTAACCTTCAGTGTGGAAGATTGTGCGGTTGTCGCCCAAGTAATTGAACAAGTCGCAACTGAAATTTTTTCGTCTGCAGAGAAAAGTATTTAGGTCTATTAAAGTATAATTAAAATTAAAGGATTACGACACAGTATAAAAGGGAGGTGACACAATGATCAAACGAAGTCTATATGCCGAACTTGTCACAGCCGGGGGATTTGGATTCAATGTATTTACGGATGACGAGATCGACAAAATTCACCTGGCGACGCTGGAGGTTATGGAAAAAACGGGCTTGTACGTGGGTACGGATGAAGCCATGGATGTTCTTGAGGGCGGTGGCGCCAAAGTAAATCGTGAGAAAAATATCGTTAAATTCCCACCCTACCTGGTGGAGGACTGCATCCGGTCTGCGCCTCCAAAGGTCGTCCTGCATGGCCGGGATCCAGCACATGATGTTGTTCTCGAAGGTAAGCGCGTAAATTTTTGCACCTTTGGCCAGGGTGTTTCCATCATGGACGTAGATGGCAGTGTACGGGCGTCGGTAACCGAGGATGTTGGCAAGGCGGCCTTGCTCACCGATGCCATGGAAGAGGTGGATGTGTGCGAGCGGTCACTGACAGCCGGTGATGCACCCGAAGATTTGGCGCCCATCCATGAAGCCGAAGTGGTTTTTGCCAATACAGCCAAACACACCGTTTATGGACCTGGTAACGGCTGGCGTGCCGGCAAGATCATCAAAATGGCGCAAAGCCTAGTGGGTGGAGAAGAAGCGCTGCGGGAGCGTCCCATCTGCACCATCAACTGTTCCCCCACCAGTCCGCTGACTTTGGATGAAAACTGTTGTACGGGAGTTATGACCAGCGCCAGGGCTGGTGTGCCCTGTAATCTGATTTCCATGGTCATGGCTGGCGCATCCGGTCCGATTACGCTTTCCGGCTCCCTGGTTGTGCATAACTGCGAAATCTTGGGTGCCATCGTACTGCATCAATTAACTTGCAAAGGGGCGCCCGTGCTTTACGGGTGTTCGTCACTCAGTTTTGATTTGCGATTGACAACAACACCGGTGGGTGCGCCTGAATGCGGTATGCTCAATGCAGGCGCACCGCGGCTGGCCCAAAAGTATATGCTACCCAGTTTTGCTGCTGGTGGCTAGGCAGACAGCAAGTTACCTGATGCCCAGGCCGGTCATGAAAAAACATTAACCGGCATGTGTGCAGCCATGGCGGGAGCAAACCTGATTTACGGTGCAGGGATGCTGGATTCAGGTTTGATCTTCAGCTACGCGCAACTGGTCATCGACAATGACATCTTTAAAATGATTCGCAAAGTCATGCAGGGCATGCAAGTGGACGATGAAAACTTAGCCGTGGATATCATCAAATCGGTTGGACCGCGAGGTGATTTCTTGATGCAGGACCATACCATGAAATACATGCGCACACTGCCATCGGCCCCGAAATTGATTGAACGCAACAACCGTGAAAATTGGTTGGCGGGAGGCGGCAAAAGCTTGGCAGATAGAGCAGCGGAGAAGGCCGCCGAACTATTGGCAAACCACCAACCATTGGCTTTAAACGCCGGTGAGAAATCGGCCTTGCGGGCCATTGTTGAGGAATCCGAAGAAGAAATGCAGGCCATGAAGCGGAAATGCAGCTAATTGTCCGCGATGAAGGCAGTGTGATCGTTCCCATGTATGCGGACTACCTGATGGCAGCTACGAAAAAAGTAAAATTTGAAAATCCGGCCGGTAACTGGCCATTGGACGGTCATAAAAATTGCGAAAGATGGTGGTTTGCTTAATTAAAGCAAATATAGATTGCATATTCAGGGCCGGATGCATTGCATCCGGCCTCTTTTTTATTTTTGGCAGCCGGTTTTGTACTGCCACCATCATCAGTCCGTCAGGGCAATCTAACAAAGCACTTAAGCTTAAATTGCCCTGCCGATAAAGTTGTGCTATCAATATAAAGACTACCCCAACACGGCCGGAGAATGAAAACAACACCATTACATGATGAACTCAGGGAACTGAGACGGGAAAAAACCGCCTCACAGGCTCAGAACCGTTTGCTCGAGAACCTGATTGAGATGGCACGCTCCTCTTCCCAAAGGGAGATGCTCAAAACCACCATGATCAAGACCCTGGAGGTAGCCTGTGAGCTGTCGGGTGCGGAAAAGGGCAGCCTATTTCTGTTGAATGAGGATGGTGTCGTCACAGACAGTATATTAACCCGCGGTGAGGTCAGTAGTAAAAAGCGTTCAAACCTGATTGGGACTGTACTGGACCGGGGTTTGGCCGGATGGGTTCGCGAAAACCTTGAAATTGGCCTGGTGGAAGATGCCAAGGAAGACAAACGCTGGCTGTCACTCCCCAATGAACCCTACACGGTGCGTTCGGCCCTGGCGGTACCGATTCTCAGGCACAAACGGCTATTTGGCATTTTGACTCTGATTCATTCCCATCCCAGGCATTTTACACCGGATTCCATTGAAATGATGCAAATGACGGCGGATCAGATTGCTCTGGCCATAGAAAATGCGCAGCTTTATGTCAAGTTAGACGCTTCCTATCGGTCTCTGGAAAAAGCCAAACAGTCCATTGAAACCTATTCAAAGGCCCTGGATCGGGAGCTTGAAAAAGGCCGTCAGATTCAGAAGAATTTTTTACCGTCTCAATTGCCATCCGTTGTCAATTGCGAAGTGATTCATTTTTTCCAACCGGCCCTGCAGCTGTCGGGTGATTTTTATGATGTCTTCATTCTGTCTGATGATCAGGTGGGTGTGGTTATCGGCGATGTCAGTGACAAGGGCGTTGGATCCGCTTTGTATATGGCACTGCTTCGAAGCTTGCTGCGGGTCTACTCTGGACAATCGCAGTCATATAGCACGGAACAGGCCGTGATGGGCGACATATCAATGCCCAATGCACGGTAAATTTGTTCTATTGATTAACCATTTGAAAAGCAGCAACTATTCCGTG
>CAZWEO010000127.1:0-13445 GCA_964633115.1 uncultured Desulfobacterales bacterium | reverse complement strand
TACCCAAGTTGAAGGAGGTTTTTATAGGGTATTTATGCAAAGGGGGCTTCACAAACCAAAAAGCCAACTCAAAAATCATAGTTTTTATATTGTCGTGGGCAAAAATTATTAGGCAACTAAGGCCTTTGCGTTTTCAGAAGCAGATGCAGCATTTGCACCGTAGGCATCAGCTCCAATTTTCTCTATGAAATCCTGAGTAACCGGTGCACCACCGGCCATAATTTTCACCTGGTCGCGAATACCAGCTTCCTTCAAAGCAGTAATTGTCTCTTCCATCTTAGGCATGGTTGTTGTTAACAGTGCGGACATCCCAACTATATCTGGGCTATGCTCTTTTACGGCATCCACAAATTCTTGCGGTTTGATATTGACACCCAGGTCGATGACTTTAAAACCAGCACCTTCGAGCAGCATGCCCACTAGATTCTTACCGATGTCATGCAGGTCGCCTTCGACTGTGCCAATGATGACCGTACCGGAACCGGCGGCATCCGCTTCGGATAGCAAGGGTTTGAGAATATCCATGGCTGAATGCATAGTTCTCGCACAAAGAAGAACTTCAGGTATAAACATATCGCCTGCTTTAAACCGTTTACCCACGACATCCATCCCGGCCAACAATCCATTGTCCATTACATCACGAGCCGAAGCGTCACCATCAATCGCCTCTTGAGTCAATTTTTTGACTTCGGTCTCATTTCCTGTGATTAGCTCTTTTGCTAATTTTTCTAAAAGTTCACTCATCTGTCTATCCCCTTTGCACTTTCTTTCTCATAGTATTTTATTGAAACCAAAATCCCAGGGTTCAAACAGGTGCTGATGGAACATGCCTTTTCGGCGTAGTTTGGTTTTTTTGCGTATGAATATGATTCGATAGCGTGTTTTCCAGAATTTGGGGTTCCATGTGGCTTCAAAATAGGACCAGGTTTCATCGATCTTGCACCAGCGCTTTTGGCCACCGATCATCTTTTTGAATCCAACGACCCTGTTTTCGCTATGGACCTTGGTCGATTGAACCGAACCATCAAAATCCAATGTCAGGCGAGGCAGAGCTTCTCGTTGAGGTCCCTCACGCACACTCGCCTATCAAACTCTTACCGCTTTATGTATTATCTCATTCATCTCCTCTTCTATGGCTGGATCAAGTTGTTTTGAATGGTGATTTTGAAGGATCCAGCGCACTTTTTCATTGAGGATTTGTCTTAAAGGCTTTTCCCCGTCTGCTACCCAATTTTCGTAGCTTGTCTTGTTAAAATACGTTGCTTGCCAAATATCTTTTTTGAAATGCCTCAGCGTATGCTCTTCACCCAAAAAGTTCCCTCCAGGGCCAACCTTATCGATAACATCTTCAGCCATTGTATTTTGATCAACGACAATATTTCGCATGAAGCGCTTTACCTGACTAATCACCTCATCTGAGAATAAAAGCATTTCATAAGATCCAGTAAGTCCTTTTCCAATGTAGCCTACATCATGTATTAAATTTTGTCCGATCAAAGAACATAACCATAGACTGCTGGTTGCTTCACTCGCTGCCTGTTCATCGAACAGTTCAGCATCTCCACAGCCACCCTCCCCAAAACAAGGTAGATCGTAAAAAGCCGAAAGTTCACTGTTTACCATTCCATTGAGATAATTTTCTGGAGCGGCATAGGTATATGATGTTGTGCGCATATCTATAGCACTATTTCCTCCACCGTAAATAATAGGTGCTCCTCGTCGCTTTAATTGGCTTAAAACAAGCCCCCCAAGAAACTCGACATTTGACAGAACCATAGCCCCTGCAATGGTAACAGGAGCCGTCCCTCCGAGGGAAGTCCCGCTTGGATATACAATAGGAATAGCATGCTCTGCACAATAAAGAAGTTTTTCAATACCATCTTTAGTGTGTTGAAGGGGGCTCAATGGCTCGGAATAGTGGACTACAAATGGTTCTCTT
Source organism: uncultured Desulfobacterales bacterium (assembly GCA_964633115.1). GTDB lineage: Bacteria > Desulfobacterota > Desulfobacteria > Desulfobacterales > B30-G6 > B30-G6. The sequence goes on along the minus strand of CAZWEO010000127.1, from coordinate 11,506 downwards.
TCGAACTTCTCCTTACTACCCCTTATAGCAATACACATTTTATGAATTTCTTCAAGTCGTTGGCTGTTGGCAGCTGTGAAAAGAATAGGACGTGTAGTATTTTTTACCATCTCTAAAAAATGATAAAGGTCAACTATATCTCCAGGAACGTCAGATGCCAATGCCATTGACATCACAAAGTCAATGTTTCGTGAATAGTCACTGATTCTGGCAAAATCACCGACGTCTTTTATCAAAGCCTCTCTTTTTACACCTGTATTAGGATCAATTACGTTCGGAAGATCTGAACCAGGACCATAATAGCAATTCCTCTGTGCGAGTGACATTGCTGGGTTTCCTTCCCGATCGCTAATTCTGATTTGTTTTGGCGCACTTCGCAATGCATCATCGACAAGGTTTGAAGGGATAGCAACAATATTATTTTTTATTTCTTTACACCCAGCAGAGAGCAGCAAATCGATAGCCTCTTCCGAATGAAATAACATTCCCGTTTTTTCCAGTACACGCAAAGATGCATAATGTAAATCTTGTAACTGACTTTCAGTTGTAATTCGAAGGTATGGGCGGTTGGATGCGAAAAAATTACCATGAGTGTACATAGGTCCTCCCCTACATTTTGTAAAATTAATAATATAAATGTCTCAGTGCGGACGATTCCTTCATAGGCCAAAGCAACGCCTTCGTAGGTGGAATAACAGGCCCGAATGATAGCGCACGAGCTGGAGGTCGACCGTAACCAACTCGAAACCCGTATCCCGCACCCTGCAACACGTAACTCGTTTCACACGTGTCCATAATAATCGCGATGCACAGCAACTGAATAAGCATACTCAAGCAACGTTCCATAGCTGAATACCGGAATATCGATTTCACGCTGAAGCGCCCTGGCAAAGGCTGGATAGCCTGAGCACTCCAAAACCATGGCCCCCATATTGGGATGACATTCAAAGAATGCCACGCCGGCATCCACCAAATTCTTTTCTGCTTTTTCATAAAAAGCACCCGGCGGATCTGTTCGATTGTTCATGCTCCATAGATGTTCGAATTCAGGAGAATGATATTCGTCTTCAGCCCCGGCCATGACGTAGTTGCTGCCGATTTCGACATCTACGGCTTTTAAGTGGTCATCGCTGACAAACTCTTTCTCCGAAGCAAGGATTCCCACAACCCTTTCCGACCCCACCAACTGTTGTGCAAATCGAACCTGCAAAAGACTGGATATGAAAACCGGTATGTCCACATGACCGGCTATTTCCTTCTGGAACAAGCAAAAATAGCCGCCTTCGCCCACAATGGCCCGACATCCCATCTGCTCCAATTTTTTGGCGGCCCGTTGAATTGGTGCAAGACAGAACGACTTGTCCGCTTCCACCACCAGCGCCTTAACATCCACGTTCTCTGCAATTTCAAACTGAATCGGAAACGGGTAAGCACTGGGATTTCGCACGTCACCAGGAAAGCCCGGGAACACATCATCCACGATGATAATTCCCAGCCCCATACCGTAGCATCGATGATTGCGACGGGCTTTCATATGCTTTATTCCTGCATCACGATATTGGTACATGCTTTACCTCCTTATTATGCTTTTATTGCTCTATAGAGAATTATTGGGACAATTTGATTAATGTTTACTGACGTCTGTCGACAGAACAAAATAATATAATATCAACAAAAAAATTATTTTTTCGACTGTGGTCGTTCAATTATCGTACCGGGCTGTGTACACTATTTTGCTTCTTATTGAAGCATGCGAAAGATAAGAAATTTCGATTAGGACAGCCACACGATCAGCGGAATCCTTCTTGGCAATGGGAAACTAATGAGGGCGGAGCGGAAAGCCTATGGGTTTCATGACCTACGCTACTTTACGTTAAAAATCTATCAGGCTTTCTATAATTAAATCGCATAAGAACCCATTATTTTTATTTACTGAACTTATTAAAAAAAAGAGTTTACTAGGTAACACCATTTGCCTTTAATACTTCCAAAACATCTGGGAAATCAATACCGAGACGTTTCACGGTTTCAATTGTGGGGATACCATCTTTTGTCCAACCCCTGCGCTTATAGACAGCATTCTGAAGTCTATTATACTGCTCTAATCGGAGCTTTCTCAATAAGGTTGTCTTTTCCTCTGTCGACTTCCCTATAATATCTATATTGTATTTTTCTCCCAATTGCTTGTCATAGCGTTCTTTCCGCGATTCATACTCTGTTGTAGTTACTGGGCCCATCGCACGATAAGGAATGCTGTCATGTTCACGCTTTCCGAATCCCATTTTTAAATTGAAAATGCGCTGAAAATTATAGACCGCCTCACTCATTGTGATCAAATCATCAGGATTTACACGCCTTCCTGTTACGGATTTGAAGTACTGTGCATACCACTCCACATGCTTGATTACTTTGGCTGGATCCTCAGTATCTTTATTGTCCTCGGGCACAATATCGTTCCATGGTAGTTTGCATAGGCCGCATAACCCGAACCACGTACGGAACATCGGAAACCAGTGAAGTGCTTCGGCTTTCTGTTCAAAGGTGGGCATGAAGTTATGGACCAGATCAAGAAAAATCAGCCAAGCCTCATCGTGCTGAGGCCCTTTGAGCGCTAGGCCAAATCCCCCCTGCTGAGCCAAGGATTCTTTTGAGACATATTCGGCAAATTCAAGTCCCTTCGCCTCCATACCGATGTCCTGCATGATTGCAGAATCAGCACCAAAATCCTGTGCAAGAATCACTTTCATCCTTCGGACACCTTGACCGACGGTAACACCAAACCCTTCGCCCGTTGCCATTTGGTGGACTAATTCCAAGGCGTTGAGGCGATTTCCAAAAGAGAGGTCCATGCCATAGGTGTGATCGCTGTTGATCAAACCCATCTCAAAACATTCCATGACAAAGGCTATACTTGTTCCCACTGAGATTGTGTCCAATCCGTAAGCATCACAGTAAAAGTTTATCTCCAATATGGTAAAGGGATCAAAAATCCCAAGGTTAGACCCACACCCAGCAATGGTTTCGTATTCAGGGCCGTCAACAAAAACCGTTTTCCCCCGGTAGGGGCCGGTCATGGGAACAAAATCTTTAACTCCGTGGGCGCAGGCAACAGTGCACCCTTTCCAGCAACCGTCAAAGCCGGGATCAAACAGATTCCTGTAAACCGTGCTACCGATCAGATCCGCATTTGCATGCTGCCCGTACTTGAAATTGTGCGTGGGTAGTAAATCAAAGTCGTTCATTATTGGAACGAGATGAGTGGTGCCGATTTTTGCCATTTCATTCTGCTTTGGATCTAGTTCGGTTATCGCTTTGGAGTGAAGTCGGCCGACGGTTTTCAGACCGTCCATATCGGCCGGATGGTTGGTTTTTGCAGAGACAGAACCCCACCGGGCCACGATAGCTTTTAAGCCTTTATCAGCAAAGACGGTACCGATACCACCCCTGCCGGCCTGCTTATATCGAACTCTTTTTCGTTTGCTGTCAAACCAGGTAAAGTTGAGGCACCCTATCCGGGTATGCTTGGCTCCGGGTCCGGTGGAAACAACCGATACACCACCCTTATTTCCTTTAGAAAAGTAATCGGTGATGATATCGGACATGCTGTATGAATCTTCCGGAAGACTGGAGATTTCAAGAATTCGGATCTTTTGATCGATACCCTCGATGACTATTACCGTATCGCCTGCACTTTTGCCCACCAGTCGAAGGGCGTCAAAACCTGAAAATTTTAGATAAGGGCCAAAATATCCTCCCACGTTTGAATCGATCACCGACCCGGTGAGGGGCGAAATGGTGGTGACAATACTTTTTCCGGAACCCGGATAAATAGGTGTTCCTGCCAAAGGACCCGATGCAATGCAAACAGCGTTTTCCGGATCATTCCATTTGGTTGCGCCGGAAACCGCGTTCCACAACAGCCACAGATCAAATCCCTTGCCACCGATAAATGTTTTTTTCGTCTCCGATGGAATAGGTTCAATAGCAATATTGGATGTGGAAAGATTAATGTCCAGGTATTGGTTGGTGTATCCCTTTTCGATCTCCGGTCTTTGATAATCCAGCGTTTTGATCTCTTTGATGTTCAGGTCTAACATGTCTCAGTTCTCTTTTTGTAATGTATAGTGTACTTATGGTTCATTTTATTCTTATTGCGGTACGGTCAGATTATATTAATACAGTGGCTATTCTTTCCAGCGCCCAGTCAATCTCTTCTCTGGCGATAACCAGCGGTGGCGCAAAACGGATAATGTGATCATGGGTTTCCTTGCAGAGCAGGCCCTCTTCCTTCAATTTTTCACAATACTGGCGTGCACCGCCGGCGTCGGGCGACAACTCCATACCAATCAACAACCCTTTTCCTCGAATCTCCCTGATCATTGGATTATTGATCTGTTTCAATCGGTTTAAAAAATAGCTGCCCATTTCGGCAGCGTTTTCGATCATGCCCTCCTCAACCAAAACTTTTAATGCCGTGCGGGCAACAGCACAGGCCAGGGGGTTCCCACCAAAAGTACTGCCGTGTTCTCCCGGCTGTATCACACCCATTACTTCGGAGTTGGATAAAACCGCAGACACCGGATAGAAACCGCCTGAAAGCGCTTTGCCGATAAGGGTCAGATCTGCCTCGATGCTGTCATGTTCCTCTGCAAGCATCTTTCCCGTACGGCCCAGCCCGGTCTGGATCTCATCCAGGATTAAAACTACGTTGTGTTTTTCGCAAATCGCTTTGGCTTCCTTAAGGTAACCTGCTGGAGGGGTCTTCACGCCAGCCTCCCCCTGAATAGGTTCCACCATAAAACCGACGGTATTTGGTGTAATGGCCTCCTGAAGAGCTGTGGCATCTCCAAAAGGGATGATCTTGAAACCGGGTGTAAACGGCCCGAATCCTTCCCGTGAGCTCTCGTTCGTGCTGAATCCCACTATGGTGATGGTCCTGCCGTGAAAGTTGTCCGCACAGACGATGATCTCCGCCTGATTTTCAGGGATCCCCTTGATCTTGTATCCCCATTTGCGAACGGTCTTGATCGCCGTCTCCACGGCTTCGGCCCCGCTATTCATGGGCAACACTTTGTGAGAGTTTGTCAACTCGCACAGCTCCTGATAAAACAGTCCCAGCTGATCGTTTCGAAAAGCCCGCGAGGTCAAGGTCAGCTTCCGGGACTGATCGATCATCGTCTGTAGGATTTTCGGATGACAGTGCCCCTGGTTCACAGCTGAATAGGAAGAAAGACAGTCCAGATATTTGTTGCCGTCCACATCCCACACCCACACACCTTCGCCACGGTTCAAGACCACATCAAGCGGTTTATAATTTTGTGCTCCGTATTTATTTTCTAAATTAATGAAATCCGATGTTTTCAATACCGGACCCTCCTGATGATTATCCCTCTATGTGCATTTCATAAAGATCCACCGAATGAATCGACACATCCAACAGCTTGGCAACTTTACTTTTGGCAGCGATACCCATATATTCCAAATGACCTGGAATCACAGAGCCGATCCCTTTTTCACTCCTGACTTTGGACATAATGGTTTCATTGGTGAGATCTCCCAAGTTCAAGCGCAATTATTAGGTTACATATTCCTTCGCCTGATCGAATTTCATCTTGCGTGTCAGTTGCATCCAGGCGACCAGATCTCCGGCCGTTCGAATACCACCCCTGCAAGATGATATGATCTGGGCTATGGCTATACCGTGGGAGTCACCGGTGCCCACCTACCCCTCGTCAGTGTTGCCGATCTCAACCAACGCCTTTGCACATCGGCTGGAACAGCCCACAGAAGGAAGCAGCGTCATGGGCACGCCACCCACGCCCATGCCTGAGTTGTACGTTATTCTCTTGTTTCCATTTAATTCTTTTGTCACTCCATATAAAAATGAGGAATATGATCGTGTAACTGACAGTAAATTCCAAGCGGATCGGTACCCCACTGATTTGCCAAGCATTCGAGCGTGATGATCTGATCTTCTTGGTGTCCAAGGATGGCCACTTCGTCCCCAAACTGCGCGTTGGGAACGCTACTGAGATCGACGCGTAGATGTTCAAGATGAGAAGGTCCGAGCACACGCACCCGCCTTCCTCTGACCAATGCTTCAGCATTTGTAGGTACATACCTAGGATATCCATCACCCCAACCCATACCGAGGACACCGACGACCATTCCAGATCGGTAGCCTGGTAAATTGGGAGGAGATCCAAGAGAACTGTCAACCTTTTTCACTGATACGAGACGAGTCTTGATGGACTTGAGCGCTGGATTGAGGTTTATTCGCCGCACTGGCTTATCTATGTCGACAATCCCAAAAAAGAGAGCCCCCGGATCAACCGCATCAAGGTCCATCTCCGGATAGCTGAGAACACTATCTGTACTTGAGAGCATGGCAATTGGCGGACGATGGCCTTTTGCCTCGGCGTCCAGGAGGATCTTCTGAAATCGTACAAACTGTTGGGTGGCATCTGCACCCACCCCAGAGAATTCGCTCAAATGAGCATAAATACCCTGGATCTCCACGTCGCTACGAGTATGAGCAACCGCCAGGAGTTCTCCGACGTTGCTGGGTGTGACGCCAGCACGATAAAAGCCTAGATCGACTTTTACAAAAATTCGGCTTTTGTCCATCGACTGGCACCACCGATCCAGTTCGGTAACACTTGAAACTGTCACAGTTAGATTGAGCGCTTGAATTAACTCCGCGGCTGCAGGTAACGGCCCAGGATAAAGCAGGATTGGAAGATTAATACCTTCAGCGCGAATGGCTGCAGCTTCTGGTAAAACCGCAACGCAAAAGCCATCAATACCTTCAGAAGCCAGAGCCATTGCGACTGGCCCCGCACCACAGCCGTATGCGTTCCGCTTAAGGCATGCGTAGATCTTCACTGTTGCCGCAAGCTGACGCCTAAGCTCACGATAGTTGTGACGGATAGCTCCGAGGTCGAACTCATACCAGGGCAGCCTTGCCTTCTCAGCTTTAGGTTGCAAAAGAGGTGTCTCCATTAATCGATCTACAATCGAAAGTTTGTTTGTTGTGGGCTTGCGTTATTCCTAACCAGATATAATAATGTTGATGGTTTTTTTATGGTTACTGTTGAGCTAGCTTATCAGGACGCGGCCGTAAATGCGCGTGCCAGAAATGCTCCCAAATTTTGAAGCCTCTTGAAATTAGATAGATCAAGATCATGTAAAGCACAGCGGCGGTCAAAAATCCTTCATATGAAACGTAGTATCTCGTGTTCAGCACGCGGCCGGCTCCCAATATGTCGATTATAGTGATGGTCGATGCAGCGGCGGAGCCGTGTACCATAAAAATCACCTCGTTGGAATAGGCTGGCAAGGCACGACGCAGTGCGCTTGGCATGATGATTCGGCGAAGCATGACGAAACGGGACATGCCTGCAGCCTTGGCCGCCTCAACTTGTCCTTGGGGGATCGCCTCAATTGCTCCTCGGAATATTTCGGTAGAATACGCTGCTGTGTTCAGCGAAAAAGCAATCAGAGCGCACCACCAAGCTTCACGAAAGATCGGCCAGGCAAAACTTTCACGTACGATTTCGAACTGCCCGAGCCCGTAGTAAACCAGATATGTCTGAAGCAGTAGCGGTGTGCCTCGAAGGAAATAACAATAAGCCCAGATGAGAGGACTTAATATTGAGTTCCGCTCGGCCCGAAACACCGCTAGTGGAATAGAAATTGCCCCGCCGATCAGCAACGATATTGCAAGCAGTCCTACCGTGTTGAGCACACCGGCAATAAATAAATCGTAATTATTGAGGACTAGTGAAAGATCCATCGTTACTTTAACTCCTCTCTCCCGTCAAGTCGGCTGCTTGCTGGTGGTATACTTCCGCTCTAGCGCTCGCAGAGCAATTTGCGAAATAGTTGTCAGGAAAAGAAAAAAAAGCATCGCTGCAAATAGGAAAATGAACGGTTGGTGCATCTTACGGCCGATAGCACTTGCGTTATGAACAACATCTTGCAATCCAATGAGACTGACCAAAGCGGTCATCTTAATTTGCACAAGCCAATTGTTTGTAAAGCTTGGAATGCCGTAGCGCACGATGTTTGGCCAGATGATGCGCCTTAAAATAAGAGAATTGCTCATTCCAACGGCAATCGCCGCTTCTATCTGGCCGCGATGTATTGACAGATATGCACCGCGGAATGTTTCTGTATAATATGCGCCCATGATAAAGGCGATGGTCCCGATGCCGGCCATCAAAGGACTGATATCGATCTTGTCCCAAGCGCCAATCGCTTCGCCTAAATCGTTCAAAAGAACCTGTCCGCTATAATAGATGATTAACAACAGGACTAGATCTGGGATCCCGCGGACTATAGTCGTATAGCCTTCAGCCGCTGATGTGGCGATCCGACTTTTCGAGAGCTTCGCCCAGGCTCCTAAAAAACCAAACAGGGTCGCTAGGACCAGCGAACCAATGCAAATCTTAATATTCAGGGCGCCACCCTTGAGGAAGATTAAATCTTTGTACTGCCAAAACTCTTCCATAGCATTCATGTGCTTCTTTTATGGTAAAGGATAAACGCGTGTGTCACGCTCAGTGAAAATTGCATCTGTGCCGAGCGTGACACAGACGACGCCAGATTAGCCACCATAGATATCGAAGTCGAAGTACTTTTCCATAATCTTCTGGTAGGTGCCGTTGTCGCGAATCGCTTGGATTGCTGCGTTCAACCTTTCACGCAGCTCATTTTCACCCTTGCGTACAGCAATGCCGACCCCTTCACCGCGATACTTCGGATCGTTGTGATCTTTGCCGAAGAATGCGTAGCCCTTTCCGGCGCTGGTTTTCAGAAATCCATAGCTGATGGGGACCGCGTCAGCCAGAAGAGCATCTATGCGACCTGCAGCGATATCGAGAAACATCTCGTCTGTATTTGCGTAGCGGACAATCTTGGAGTTTTTATAAACAGAAGAAAGGAAATCGTCACCCGTTGTGCCTCTTTGACACCCAATCCGTTTTCCGGCCAGCGCCTCTGGCGAATCGTCCGTGAACATGCCTTCCTTGGCGGCGAATCTTGCCGGGATGTTATAGTACTTATTCGTAAAGTCGACCACCTTTTTGCGTTTCTCAGTAATGGACATGGAGGCGATGATTGCGTCATATTTTTTTGCTAACAAGGCTGGGATGATGCCGTCCCAGTTTTGTTCAATCAATTCACACTCGACCTTCATCTCCGCGCAAAGAGCTTTAGCAATGTCTACGTCAAATCCAATCAGTTCACCACTTGCACTCTTTTCCGAAAACGGTGGATAAACCCCCTCAATGGCGATGCCCAGCTTTTCTTGCGCCTGGACAATACCAGAACCAATAAATAGGATGCCTGTCAGTACTAAAATTGTTAATTTCGTAATTTTCATAACGCTACCTCCCTTTTTTGCTAATGGCTTTTGAGCCAGTTTCAAAGCGGTATTAAGGCAAAGAGTCAAATTCATACTCACATGGATGACCGACTGTCTTGTTGCCGAGTTAATCCTTGATCAGCTCGCTTAAAAACATCGCTAAGGACTAGATCTTTATTAAGTGATCTATAAAGATATCATCAACTGGGCGCTCCGATCCCACGTTCCGCCGGCCCGATCAGTTGCGAATTCCAGCAACAAATTGCGTAAAGCGTTTTGATTTCGACATGTCGAACATCTCTTGTGGTGAACCTTCCGCCTCAACTACTCCTTCGTTTATGAAAAATACCCTATCCGAAACTTCCCGCGAGAAGCCCATCTCGTGAGTAACTACAAGCATGGTATGGCCTTCGGTCGCAAGATCCCGCATTACTAATAGCACCTCAGCAACTAACTCAGGATCAAGTGCAGAAGTCGGCTCGTCGAATAACATCACCTCGGGATTCATCGCAAGTGCTCGTGCAATCGCTGCGCGTTGCTGTTGACCACCTGAAAGATGGGCAGGATAATAATCTTTCCGGTCAAGAATCCCAACCTTATTAAGGAATTCATGAGCGCGCTCAGTTGCCTCGACTTTCGAAGCACCCAAAACGTGTATCGGCGCTTCTATCACGTTTTCCAAAACGGTCATATGGTCCCAAAGATTAAAACTCTGAAAGACCATGGCAATTTTAGTGCGAATACGAATGATCTGTCGTTTGTCCGCTAGTATTTGCTCCCCGTTAGAAAGCATACGCATCTTTATGGTCTCGCCCTTGAATGTCACATGACCCTCAGTGGGTGTCTCAAGCATGTTGATGCAACGCAATATAGTGCTTTTTCCGGAACCAGAAGATCCTAGAATAGAAATTACATCGCCCTTATTTGCCTTAAAGGAAACACCTTTAAGTACTTCAACCGTGCCGAAGCTTTTATGAATGTCATCCAACACAAGTACCTTTTCCGATTTCACCATTTTGCAATACTCCGGTGCCTTTCTTCCAATTGGGATTTAGATAGGGAAGTACTAAAACTACTAAGCCTTTCAATTTAACCCAAAAATTTCTTCTTTAAAGCTTAAAACATGGTTGCGCAATAATGAGGCGGCCTTAACTGAATTCCCTTCTGATATTGCACTAAGAATTTGTTTGTGCTCTTTTAAAGAGTTAATCATCGAAACCTCATTATTTATGTTTATAAAGGAGCTACGAAAAAGAGTGATTTTTTTAAATGTATTAGAGTAGAGTCTGCGCAGATGTCGGTTGCCCGAAAGATCAATTATTGCAAGATGAAAATTTAAGTTAGCGAAATAGTATCCATTTACATCCCCCTTTTGAACTAATGCTTCCATCTCGCGAATGATAGGTTCAAATAATTTCATATCTTTGTTGTGAAAATTTTCGGCTGCTTTTTCTCCAGCTAACGCCTCAAATGCAGCCCGAATGTCACAAAGTTCGTCCACATCTTTTGATTCGATTTTAACAACGAAATGTCCTTTATTAGGCTGCGAACGAACTAGACCAAATTCCATAAGCTTATTGCACGCTTCTCGAATGGGAGCCCGGCTAATGTTTAGATCCCTTGCAAGTTTACTTTCATTAATGCGGCCCCCGGGCTTAATTATTCCAGTTATTATCATTTTTTCGAGTTGTCTTTGTACAAAATTTGATAGCGATCGAGTTTGAATGGAGTGCAACTCATTAATTGCTTTTTCGTCCATTTTTATATCTCCGTATTAATGTTTACTGACGACTGTCGACAGAATACAATATTCAAATAATATGTCAACACAAAAATATATTTTTTTTCGACTGTGCTCGTTCAAGTATCTCACAGGGCGGTGTATACCATTAATTTTCTGATTGAGGCATGCGAAAGATAAGAAATTTCGATTGGGACGCCTATATCGGTATTTGTTCTGTATAAAAAGAAGATTACAAATAGGAATTCCAACCGGGCGACTGATGGCGAGTCTATAGACTTGAACAATCTCAGAAAGTTGCCGTGGGTGTTGATAGTATGATTTAGTCTTTTTTCAATAAAATCATTGGCTTATTTCAAGTCACAACATAATTGGCAGCTGTTTCAGGCTTTGACTGC
>CAZWEO010000126.1:0-13489 GCA_964633115.1 uncultured Desulfobacterales bacterium | reverse complement strand
GGGCAGGAGCAGCTCGTCGGCAGCACCGACTTCTTCGAACAAAAACGGCATCGCCTGGTGCAAGGCGTTGCACTGGGCTTTGAGCAACAAGCGATAGAGCTCTTCGTCTTTCGTGCCGTCGAGTTTGAGTTCCACGGCCTTAACTCGGTCAAGACCCGACAGGTTCACATCCGCCGCGTGATCCAGAATCTCTGGCCTTCCTTGGCCTTTCGGGTGGCTCAGCACACGGTAGCCGTGATCCAGATAACCGTGCAGCTCCATGTAGCGAAGGGCGACAAAGCGGTTGAACCAGGTGTAAGCGACTGCCTCCATCGTGGCGTCATAACCCTGGGCCCGGATACGGTCGACCAGTGACTTGCGCGCCTTCGCAAAGGAGGTGTGAAAGGCTTGGCCACCGATCAGGAGCACGTCGCCCTGCACTTCAGCAGGGGCGTTACCCGCGGCGGTGATGCCGAACTTGGCGGCCTGGGCGCTTACGGCAGCAATGAAGGTTTTACGGGCCTCAGGAGCATATTTACTGAGTTGAGATGTGTTCATCGGTACTGCCTCATTTGATCTGCACCCTCTCATCCGCATTGATCGCGGCTTCCAGCGCGGCCCGGAGCTTCGTCAGAAAAGATTCCACGTCTTCGGCTGTTTCGATGAAGGGGCCTGAACACAAGGTCTTAGCTTCTACGACTCGACGGGGCTTGATCTTGGGTTTGGGCGGTTCCGGCGCGGTGCCGCCATCTTGCGGCGCTGGAGCCTCCTGGGCTTTCTCAATGGCGGTCAAAGCACGGTCATACGCCTGTTCGGCCGTTTGCCTGGCCTCGGCAATGTGCGCAATACTCATGGTGCTGGAAGCCGACTGAATCAGCTTCTCCAACTCTTCGGTCGCCGTACCCCGCAGCGCTTGCTCAGCCGACACCTTGTCGAGCTCCGCGTTGATCAGAGCAAGTTGGTCCTGAATATCAATTACGGCAGGACCACGAGCATTAGTCACCAGACGCTCGTTCACGGTCGATGGCGTGTGAATAAGGGCGGCCGCCTCGTGGAGCACCGCGTAGGGCCGTTCGAGGGCGAGTATCTCTTCCATGCGGCGCAAGGCCGGTGCGGCCTCAGTATCCGCTTCCAGTTGCAAGCGGTTCTTCGACAGGTCTTCCACGGCCGTCCGCAGAGTCTCCCAGCTGTGCTTCTGGTTGGTGTAAAACTCCTTGAGGTCGGTGTAGTCATCGGCAAGATCAAGTAACTCGTTCTTGTTCTCGATAAAGCGCCGCAAGAAGCGCAGGCTTTCGGTCTCCTCGACAAACTTGCGCAGGGCCATAAGAGCATCCTGGGTCTCGGTGGCCCCGGGATACTGGCCGGTCAGCGCCAGCAGCTTGTACTCTTCGAGGTGCTGATTCCAATCAACGAACCGTTCCTTGATAAAGCTGAACAGAGCATCTTCAGAACCCGGCCCCTGTTCCCCGAAGAGATCCTTGCCACATATCTGCGCTTCCTTGATGAGATTACCATCCGCCGATTCCCGCAACGTGATGATGACCTTCCGCTGCTTGCTCGAAGAGGTCAGGTGCTCATAGGCCTTATCCAGGGCCAGGGGCGCTTGGCCAGAGATCAAGTTGATTTCTTTGAGGACGGCAAGGCGCGCAACAAGCAGCACGACCTCCAACTCCGGCCAGCCATAAGGGCGCCCGCCATACCGTTTTTCGATCATCTCGTGAAGCACGATCTGCTTGCTGGACATGGCACAGAGCCGGATGTACTCCCGCAAATCATCGAGTGCCTTGGTGTTGGACTCGGGGGTACCCAGGCCCAAGCTCACCTGCTCCACATCGTTGGCTCGCAGGATGGTCTGGATCTCCTGCTTGGGGTTCGGATGGAGGTGCTCGATGTAACTCATCTTGGGATAGGCGTTCTGGATGAGATATTCCAGCGCTTCCCCCAGGGCAACCTTCGGATCTGTGCTGTTGATGTTGAGCTTCTTGCCACTGGCAAAGTAGACCGCATCGGTAAGCATGGATTTGAGACTCAGGACGACCCGGGCACGACGCGCACGGTTGTCTTCGCTACGATCCCGCAGGATACGCTTGGTCGTGTCCGGCAGCGACCCGGTGTGCTTCGTTTTCACATAGGAATCGGTCTGCAGGTAGGTCCCCAGTTCCCGGCCGAGTGCAGAATCGTCGGGCAAACGAATCAAAACCCGCCCTAATTCACCACCGGTATGCATGATGCAGTTGGCATCGTCGCTGAATTCAGCGAAGCGGTCACCGAGGGGACTTGCATAGACCACCTCGAGGCTTCCATCAATGCGGTGACCAATCGGGTGCTCATCACAGAATCTAGTGAAGGAGAAATCGCGCCCCGTCACGCTGTAGTTGTGCTTGCGGACGTCTCCGAGAATATCCTCGAAGATCAGCTTTCCCAGCTCGCGCTCTTCCGCACCAGAAGAGATTGTCGTGTTCTTGATCTCGCGGCCGATATCGCGTTCTTCGTTCGTGAGGAAGAAGTAGAGATCACCATTACGGGCAATCAGGGTTTCACCCTCGAGCCGAGTCAGTGAAGCCTCGATATTCTTGCGCAGAGCCAGACGGTCCATATCGATCTCGTCAACACAGAGCGTCACCAGGTTGTCCACGTTCCCCGGCAGCTCCTCGACATAGCGAATAAGGAACAGCACCTTCAGAATCGTGATGTCGAAGGGCTCGAGGGCGTGGTTGTCATTGGCCTGTTCGATCGTCCGCTTCACCGCAGTGTCGAGAAAACCTTCGACTGCCGGATAAAAGCGATAGAACGGCACCAACGCACCGATCTCCTTTTCTCCAAGGGACCTTGCCGCGCTCTGGAAGGCGTCCAGGGTTGACCGCTCTCCTTGGGAGAGATGGAGGCCCGTCGCGCCCGCCTTGCGGATGGACTCGAACACTTTCTGGACCAGGATGAACTGGTAGGCTGCGAAGGGATAGCAATCCGCGAAGTCGTCTTCATCGACGTAGGTCTTGAACGAACGCCCCGTCTGAACGAAGGAAAGTTGGTTCTTCAGGATGTCGTGCTTGCCCTCGTATGCTTTCGCCAGTTCTTGTCGCGCATCAGGGGTTTTGAACAAGAGGCGCCTCTTGATGACCTCGTCCACATTGGCGCCAGACAAGGACAGCCGTGTCTTGAAGCGGCCCTGGATCTTGGAAAAGTCATGCTGTTGCGCGCTATTGAGGTCACCGAGGACCGCGTCGAGGTCCTCCTGCGACGTCACGACGACCCACGCCCGGCCCTTGCAGACCAGCCCCAGTTGCTCGGTTACGGTTTGGAGATTCAGCATTAGGTGGGTGTCGCTGCCGATGAACTGACCGACTTCATCAACAAGGAACATGATCCGATGGTCCGCACCTTTGGAGTCCAGATACTGCTTAACCCATTTCGCGAAATTCTCAACGGTGAGGCTGAAGTTGTCGGCGCCACCGTCCACCCACTTTTCCGCCGAATTCGCGCTTTGGCCCAGGGCTTCTTGCAGAGCAGCGATCACACCGTCCCGGTGGAACTCCCATGCATCCCGCTCATCCAGCCAGGAGCATTCCGTTGCCTTTTCAAAGGCATCATGAAAGGCGGCCAACTTCCCCTTTTCATCCAGGTAGCGCTCCATGTGAGCGATGTGGGGATGGTCGCCGCTGTAGCCCTGCTTCTCGTTGAGCACCTTCAAGAAAACTTGCAACAGGGCTTCACGGCCGGCGCGGTGGTCAGCTTTGCTGTCAATGTTGAACAGAACCGTATCCGTGCTTGCCCCGACCACGTTTTTCAAATCAGCGAAGAGCAGGCTGTCTTCGAATTTGTCCCTGAAAAACTCTACAGCATGCTGATGCTCTCCTTCATACACGTGCTCCTTATTTTCGAGCAGGTATGACAGCACTTTGATAAAGTGAGACTTGCCACAGCCAAAGAAGCCAGAAACCCAGACTCCATTCTTGTCTGCTGCGGATACTTCCGACTCGATCGCCGAGAGCAGAACCGAAACAAGATCATTGAAGTGCTTGGTGAGTTCCTGGGTCACGACGAACTCGTCGAGCTCTTGCCACACAGAAGAGGCGTCAAGCTGATCCGCTTTGACGACGCCGTTGATGGAGCGATGGATGTCACGTTCAAAGAGTTCTTGGATCTTCATGATTTCGCCCCTCCCGGGACCAGAATAAAGGCGCGGTAGTAGGATTTGCTGCCCGGCTTGGAAGTGGTGGCCTCGATTTGATCAAACAAACGCAAGGTCGTTCCATCGAAGCTGCCAGGATAGAACAGGACCAAAGGCGTATTACCAACCACGGTATGTAGACAATTGAGAAGGCTGTGGGCCCGCAGCATGGGCCAGACACTGCCGACACCTGACATGAAAATCAGGTCGTACTCAGTGGGGTTGTGCTCCGATGCAATGAAGTCGCGGATCTTCTCTGCCGACAGCGGCCCTTTAAGGGCTTTTAGCAGCGCCGAATCTCCCTTGGTGGTCTGCATCTCGATGGCCCGATCAAAGAGCCCGCGGCCTTGCAGATAGCTGACGACAACTTCGAGGAGATCCAGGTGAAGGACTTTGAGGCTGCTGTGACGACTTGCCAGCCGGTCTTTCATCCAATCGATGTGATCCCGAACCAACAACTCATCCGCTGCGGAATAGTCGAAGATGTAACAGGCGATCTCGTTGCCGATCCCCTTGCTGGACAGAAAAGTCTCGCTCGTCACCCGGGGTAATATCTGATTCAAGCGATCAGAAAGGTTGTCCGTCACGAAGTCACCTCCATGCAGCGAAGCAAATAGTGTTCGCCTCGGTCGCGTAAATAGGCCGCGAGCTGTTCCTCCACGAAGACATTCTGGAGAAGCAGGCTCCGGGTATCCTTCAAATATCCCGTCTCGGAGAGCATCGAAAAAACCGCAGATCGGAGCCGGGCCAAGGTGGCATCACTCCAATGGGGCATATCTGGGTCTCGTCCTCGGCAGCCCTCGATGTAGTCACTCCACATTCGGTACTCCAGATTCTTGGCAAACAGAGCTCGTTGTTCACGGATTGTGATGTCCATGAAATCGCCGAGAAGACGACTGTTGTGGATCGCAGCAGCAAAAGTGGCCTGTGTTGCGAGTTCTCGGCCTCCATCGTGGACCATTCCCCAAAGTCCTTCACCCAGGGGCTCGAGGCGGGCACGAAGGAGCCGGACGATCCGCTTGATCGACTCGGGGCTCTTCATTTGGAGGGCGTTTTCCCGGAATAACCGCTGATTCCATTCGTCGCGATCCAAATCCTCAATGAGGTATCCCGCAATTACTCTGCTTTCCCGGAGGCGAAGAGACGCGGAAGTTATGGTTGCTGTATAGATCATGTTTCTTCGGTTCAATATTGTGAAGGATATCGTGGCACATAGCGACATCCTGTGCCCCAATAGCAAAACTGCACACACAGCATCTTGCCGTGGTGCTGCCAATGATGACGGGTCTTGCGTGCCTAAAACCCGCAACCATCTCTAGCGATTGGACTTTATCACCTACCATTCGGTTTTGGTAGCTTTGCTTTGGGATAACCGGCATTGGGATATCCGGAAATCTAACTACCGGACTGAGAGTTGGGTGGCTGATGGACCAGCATCTTGCCCAGCCGAGCAGGAAGGATTGCCCCAATAGGCGAACATCTACTACCACACCAGAACCGCACCAGAACTTCCACATCAGGCATCCCTATTGGACATTGCCAATCCCTTCAAGACAAAACCAGGGGCTCCCCATCCCCTAGCCGGGTCACGGGCAAAAAATCCGCCGTATGCTCATCCCACGACTCCCCATGGATCGGCACCATCGTTCGCGGGGCCACCGCCTTGGCGAACTCGATCAGGTCGCTCTTGGCCGCGTGACCGCTCGTGTGGATCAGGTCTGGTTTGACACCAACATCTGCAAACGCCGTTCGAACCGGCTCGAATTCGGGGCGTGCCAGGTATCCTGACCACATCGAGAACACCCAGGCATCTTCACCGGTGAGTTCAACACCTTGGCGGATATAGTCCCTGAGCAGCGATGGTCTCAGCATGATGACGTTCTTCTGCGACCTTGTCTCCAGCTTGGCTGCTCCGAACGCTTTTCCGGACCGGCTGATCCGATCGATGAAGTCCGGATCATTCATTCGTTTCGGGTTCTGGTACATGCGCGAAATGCTCCCGGCCACGACGGCTCGCAGTCCCTTCCATCCGAGCTGGGGTAGTCCCTTCGAGTATGGCGCCAGACGCTCCAAGACATCGACGGCATATGGATCGAGGACAAGAGTACGTCCGGTACGCTTACAGGCCCGATAGATCGTCACGGTGCGATCGATGTTCTGGGCCGACCAGGTGACGAAGACACGACCCGAGGTGTGATCGATGTATTCGACGAACCGGTCTTCCAGCTCGGACTCGGTCGGAAATCCTCCCGTGCGGCCCAGCGCCGTCCCTTCCATCAGCAGTATGTCCACATCCTGTGGCGGACTTTCGAGAAAACGATCCACCAGTACCGACTTGCGGCCGGTGCGGCGGAAATCGCCCGAGTAGAACACCCGCTTGCCGGCAACCTCGACCAGCAGCATGTGCGCATCGAATGCGGAGTGATCCGTCAAGTAGGGTGTCACGGTGAAAGGACCGATGGTAAACGGCTCGAAGCTCTTGTAGTGGTGGACCTGCTGTTCGATTTGCCGTCCTGTGAGTGCGGACGTGATACGCATCAACGTCTCGGTCGGCGCACCCGACCAGACCGGCCAATCGGACGGCAGTGCGGTCAGCAGACCGTAGTGATCCTGGTGCGGGTGGGAGACGATGATGGCGTCGACCGGGCGGGTCGTGTCGAGCGTGAACGGGACCAGGGACGACGGTGTCGCATCCGGGGGCGGATCCAGGGGGGAGCCGACGTCCAGGATGAGGCGGTGGTCGCCGTGGGTGATCTCTATGCAGTTGCCGCCGATTTCCTGGGTGGCACGGTGGACGGTCAACGAGGTTGCCGATGATGTCATCTGATACAGCCCCCGAACCTGGACAGCAATTCGTCCATCGTCAGCAGGGCGGGTTCAAACAGCCCATATCCCATGAAGGAGCTTGTCGCAAATTTCAACTCGAAACTGGAGCTGAAGTGCATTGAAGCGAGATGTGCCAGTTCTTGCTTCAGATTCCTTTTCCCGGGATCGTGATTGGCGAGGAGCATGATGACGAGCGGATCATCACCGCTGAACGACTTCAAGGGATTCGTGCAGTTCATCAACCCGAGTTGATGCTTCTGTTTGAAAATAGTTACCATGCTCTTCTTCATGTCCCCGACCTGAGTCTTATTGGCCAGAAACGCATCGATCTTGCGAACATGGTCGACCAGTCCGGCCTTGCTCGTCAGGGCGCCGTCACCGTATTTCATCTCGATCAGCACAAGTCTGCGCCCAGAAGCCGTCTTGCGGGCAGAGGATGTAGATGGCCATTCAACACCAACCATATCGAACTGATTCGGACCCACTGCATATTCGATATCGCAGATATAATAGTCCGTGGCGCGACTGACTCCCCCGATATTGTTGTCTCGTACGACAAGCTGCTGATACTCCCGCTCCTCTGCCTTTTTCCTAATAAAATACCGGTCCATCATCTGTTTCGTCGCAGGGAATGATGCGAGCCAGGAGCAGACATCTGCGGATCCATCAATCACTTCCGGTCTTGCGGGTATCCGTTTGCGACTGGCTTTTTTTGCGGCATAATTCTCGTCAAACCAGGCCTTGTACTTGCCGCCGCTGTTCAAAATCCCTATCAAATTTCCGCCGCGGTAATAGATGTTCAGGCTGTCATCACGAATCTGAAGATCCAGCGTCTGGTCGTTACGCACGCGATCCAGGAATGGATGAAGAACACCCGTCTCAAGATCACTCATGAATTGCTTGGAAAGACCTCTCATTTCACACTCCTCATTCGAATGAACTGGATCGTATCAGGTAAAATACACACTCGTCTCATCACCCATCAACACCGATCTCATACCGCCCCAAAGCCCCAGCAAGCTCTCCGGTGACCATATCCACCACCCCAGTCGGCTCCAAAACCCGGGCTTGCCCCCCAAACGATAACACCAAAGCCACAACCTCCGGCTCCGAAGTCGACCAGAAACTCAGGCGCGTCACAACCCCTTGCTCGACGATTTCTTGATTCGGACTCCAAATCCTCTCCCGCGCCAGGGACGCCGCCCACCCCGTCAACTCCATCACGACCCTGAACTTCTTCTGGGTCCAGACGCCGAAACCTTGGTTCATCACCTTGTCGAAATCGTAGTTCGCGGGGCGTCGAAAGGGTGCCTCGGTCAACTCGGCCCGCGTGAAGCGATGAAGGGCCAGCAGTGGGTCGTACTTGGGAGTCTTGTAGGGCTTGCCGGGCGACTTGGCTAGCCGGGCATGAACATAGACGCTCTCCCGGTGCGCAAAGATCTTCAGGGGCTTGATGCGGAAAGTCTTGGCCCGTTTCGCTGTCAGGTTGCGGTATCCGATTTCGCAGATCCGGCGGCGGTCCATGCCCTCGATCAATGTCCGCAGCACGGCTTCGTGAGCGGAGTAGTCGATAACACCGGTGCGAACGACACCGAATGCAGGATCCCCCGGCTCCTGGCCAGCCTGGAGGTGGATGCCGCTCTTCTCGACAGCTCGTTCCATTTCTTTATAGGTGGCGCTGCCGAGTAGGTGTTCGGTAAAAGCCCGGCACATCTGCAGGGTGCGGTGTTCGCTCTCGCTCAACAGCGCCGCCGGCTCGAGTCCCCGGGTCCGCTCGATCCAGATGTACTTGCGGTTGCCGCGGATCTCGTCGTGAATCCGGACATCGTAGGCGAAAGTGATGTCGTCGATGAGGCGCAGGACCGTCTGCTTGGAACAGTCGAGCAGTTTCGCTAACTCGGTCAGGGAATATCGCTCGCCTGTAAAAAGGAGCTTCGCGAAGAGGCTGATCAGCTTTTCGCCATAGGAGCGATCCGGGTTCTTCTTTGGTTGCATCATTGCCTCCACTTTATCGCCATACTGTTCCGTATCCCGGAACGATATCACGAGTTCATGTGGCAGGACAATGCAAGAGTGATCCCTACTCCCAATCACACCCCGATCAGAAGTCGATAAGCGAGATAACTCGGCATGCCACGGGACCGGACAGCCACAGCCACCTCTTCATGGTCGTAGGTGACCCGGTTGAATAGGATGGCCCCACTGTCCATCTCAACAAGCGCGTATGCGGCGGCTGGCGATCCGTCACGCGGCTGCCCCACGCTGCCGGGGTTGATCATGATGCGGCGGTCATCATCGAACATGACCACCATTTTATCGGAGGGATACGCGTGATCGGAATCAGCGTAAGTAGGAACGTGAGTGTGGCCCACGATGCACATCCCAGGACCTTCCTCACGCTGGAGGTCATCGGCTATATCACTTAGTTCGCTGGAGCCGAAAATATACCGGTCCGGATCACCGGGCGCACCGTGGACAATGAGAGTGTTGTCATCGACACGACGTTCGTCCGGCAGACCGAGCAGATAATCCCGGCTTTCGGCCGACAGTATTTCGCGGGTCAACCGACCAGCCTCATAGGCCATGCTGTTGAATGACGAGCCATCATCGAGACCGATGACGAATCTGTCATGGTTGCCCCGGATACAGATCGCGCCGAGTTCGCGCAATCTATCGACACACTCGTTGGGATAGACACCGTAGCCAACTATATCGCCGGCACAATAGACAGCGCCGAGTTCGTGGGCGGACAGGGCCTCGAGCACGGCGTCGAGAGCATGGATATTGGCATGGATGTCGGCGAGGATAAGAATCTTATTCATATAACCATCCCTTTCAGGTTAAAGCGGACGCCAAGATGAGCCTCGCCCGTTCCGTCCGATGGAATGGCTAGCAAGACAGCTGTTATTCTTTCCCCTATAAAATATCCCATACTCAAGCCTTTCATTCCACCGGACGGAACGCACCTGCCCTACTCTCCCACATTCATCACTCATTTCATTGGGAGGATTGTATGAGTTTAAGGTTCCGCCACCGCCCCAAAACCCCCGATCTATCCGGGATTGACGCCAACGATCAATTCATGCGCTCCAAGTGCGCCTTGTGGTCGGCGCGGATCCTGCACCGCTATCCCCGCCTGGACAGGGAGACGCTCGAATTCGTGATCTGGACCTTGGATCCCACGACCGACACGCTACGCCAGGCCCTGTCCGCATCCCTGCCGCGTGGAACCGGGATCGACATCGACGAGCTCCTCTCCGACTGCGATCCCACCCCCGACGACCAAGCTTCGTCACTTGGACTGCCCCTGTGTCGACTCGGAGCCAACGCCCGTAGCCGCGTTGTCCGTGGTCTCGCAAACGCCCTCGATGTCATCACCGCAGAAGCCGGCGACATGGCAGCCGCTCCGCTCGCCCTCAGCCTCGGGAATGTGGCCGCAACCTACGGCTTGTCCGAAGACGAGGTGGCAGTCGCGTTCTTCCTGGCCAGCATTTCGTCTTGGCCAACCGCTGAACGATATTTCGATACACACCTGGAGTGCGACCGTCCAAGCGGCCGAAAGTACCTGCTCGCGGCCTTGGACATGAACCACGCGCGGATGCGTAGTGTCCTACAGGGCAAACTGCCCAGGATCGGTATTCTGGATCAGAATCGCTCCTGGCTGTCCCTGGATTCGGATTTCTGCCCCTTGTTCACAGATCCATCCGAGGTCATCACACTCAAAGGACTCCATCGCAAAGTGCCGGCCCCGGACATCGACATCGATCGCCTGGGTATCGCCCAGACCGATAGAGCCATCCTCGAACGCCTGATGACTGTAAATAGCGTCAAGCCCACGCACGTATTGCTGTACGGGCCTCCAGGTACGGGCAAGACGACCTTGGCTCGCGGCTTGATCCACGGCCTCGGCCTGGACGGACTCGAAGTGATGGGACGTGCGGAAGGAACGCCCCAGAAACGACGCAGTGCCCTGGAGGCCTGCCTGCACATGTCCGTAGACCACCCAGACCGCGTGGTACTGATCGACGAAGCAGATCACCTACTCAACACCGCAGCGCCCTGGCTAACCAGCGGTGATACCGCAGACAAGGCCTGGCTCAACGAGGTGCTTGAGCGCCCCGGCCTGCGATGCGTGTGGATTGCGAACGATACGTCCCAGATCGAAACGGCCGTACAGCGGCGCTTCGATTACAGCCTGGAAGTGCCGATGCCGGATCAGCGGACGCGGCGAGATATGCTGGAAGGGATCGTGCGGAGCAAGCGGATCAAGCGACACTTCAGCGACGAACATGTGCGCGAATTTGCGCGGGACTTCCCGGTAAATCCCGCCGTGATCGCGGCAGCGGCCGAGACGGCGGCCCTGTCGTGTGGGACTGCCGTGGAATGCCGAGATGTATTCAGGAAGTCGCTCGAGGCGCGGTTGAAGCTGGCTGGGGACCAGCATGTGGCGACAGCCACGACCAAGACTCCGTTCATTCGCAAAGGGGTCAACACGGATGTCGCCATTGATACGATCGAGGGGCAAATCCGGTCCTATGATCGACGCTGGCGGGAGTCTCCACCCGACGAGTATTTGCCTCCGCTGAATCTGCTATTCCACGGGGCGCCCGGTACTGGGAAAAGCATCACGGCACGGCATCTGGCCGAGGTAATCGATCGACCGGTGCTCGTCAAAAGAACGAGTGACCTGATGGATCCATTCGTGGGAATGACGGAGCGACGGATTGCCGGGGCGTTTGCCGAGGCCCGGCAGTCGGGCGCGGTTCTCGTTATCGATGAGATCGATACCTTTTTGTATCCCCGAGCTTCAGGACACCGTACCTGGGAGATAAATCTCGTGTCGGAGTTCCTGGTACAGATGGAAGAGGGGCGTGGGGTCCTGATCGGGACGACGAATCGGCTGGAGGCGATCGATGCCGCGGCGCGGCGGCGGTTCGTGGATCGAGTGACGTTTGGGTATTTGAGGGGGGAGCAGTTGGTGGAAATGTACCGGCGGGTACTGGAGGGGTTGGCTCCAGGGCGCCTTTCGGATGAGCTAGTGGGGCGTCTTATGGGGATGGGACGGGGTACTATGGCTGGGCTGCATGCGGTTCAACGTCGGATTGTCATGCGAGGGGAGCGGGGAATTTCTCATGGGGGGCTTGTTGGGGAGTTGGAGCGGGAGGTTTCTGGGGTGACCGGCTGTGGCGACACAATCGGATTTGAGATTAGGGATAAGACCTGTAGAATCGAGTAGATTGCTGCCCATGGGGTCGCACTGACAATTCGACCACGTGTGTTTTTTTGAAGAAGAAGGCCCATTCAAAGTTGAGGTTGATTTTGACTCAGCCGAGTGGCTGGCCGACGGGAGTGTGTTCTTGATCCAGCTTGCTGTTATTTACACGTATATTTCAGGTCACTCTTGTCCTAAACAGGTGTAATATTGACAAGGCCCCCCGTGGTTATGGGAGAATTGGGTTTCACCACAAATCCTCTTCACCACATGACCCCGGAGGGCAAGTCCATGATACGTTCAGCTAGTCTGTTCAGTCAACTTCTACAGCAAATCCCCCGCAACGAATTCGCCGGCCTTGTCCACAAACACCACGGCGAGCGCCACGCCAAGGGCTTCACCTGCTGGGCCCAATTGACGGCGATGCTGTTCTGCCAGCTCGCCCACGCCGACTCCCTGCGTGAGATCTGCAACGGCCTGGCTTGCTGTCTCGGCAAGCTCACCCATCTGGGCATCAACCGTAAGCCGAGCAAGTCCAACCTCTCCTATGCCAACGCCCACCGCCCAGCGGCCGTGTTCGAGGATATGTTCTGGGCGATGACCGAGCGCTTTC
This sequence comes from uncultured Desulfobacterales bacterium, assembly GCA_964633115.1. Lineage (GTDB taxonomy): Bacteria > Desulfobacterota > Desulfobacteria > Desulfobacterales > B30-G6 > B30-G6. The sequence continues at coordinate 691 of CAZWEO010000126.1, read as the reverse complement.
GCGCCGAAGGCCATCTCGGATCCCGCAAGCACAAGTTCCGTTTCAAGAACAAGCTCATGTCGCTGGACTCGACCACCATCAGTCTTTGCCTGAGCCTGTTTCCATGGGCTGAGTTCCGCCGGGCCAAGGGTGGCGTCAAGGCCCACGTCCTGCTGAATCACGATGACTACCTGCCTTCGTATGTCCTGATCAGCGAAGCCAAGATGCACGACTCGAAGGTCTTGAAGTTGCTGCAGTTACAGCCCGGCTCGATCGTGGCCATGGACCGTGCCTACAACGACTACAAACTGTTTGCACGCTGGACCGAGGCCGGAATCTTCTTCGTGACCCGGATGAAAGACAGTGCCGTCTACGAGGTCGTCCAGGATTTTCCGGTACCGACAAACCGCAACATCCTGTCCGATGAGGTGATCGAGTTGACCGGACCGCAGGCCCAGAAGAAGTGCCCCCACTATCTGCGGCGGATCGTAGTCTGGGACCAGGAGAATGAACGCAAAATCGTCTTGATCGCCAATCACCTGGACTTCGGGGCCACGACAATCGCCGACATCTACAAGGAGCGCTGGCAGATCGAACTCTTCTTCAAGGCCCTGAAGCAGAACCTGAAAGTCCGGAGCTTTGTCGGCACCAGCGAGAACGCGCTACGCATCCAGATTTGGACAGCCTTGATCGCGATGCTGCTGCTCAAATG
>CAZWEO010000125.1:0-13662 GCA_964633115.1 uncultured Desulfobacterales bacterium | reverse complement strand
ATCATCATAGGACGGGAGTGCGAATGAAGGCCGGAGGACGGGCAACCGCCCAGCACGATTCCGCGCTCCCGTTATGCTTTTCTCTACAATACAAACCAAGGAGTAGGATTCAATGCCCGTATTGGAAGACGTAGCCGCCCAGTCACAGGCCAAAAAAAGGGAGAAACGCAAACTGGCCCTAAATATGGCCGCCTATTTAAGCCCCATCATCATCATCGTGGTCGTCTTTGTCTTCGCCCCCCTGGCCATCATCCTATTTTTCAGTTTTTTAAAATCTGGGCCGTACGGCCAGATCATCTACTCGTTTACCTTTGAAAATTTGGGCGTCATGCTGGGTGGCGGATACGGCCAGATCTTCCTGAAGTCAGTCTACTTGGCCTTGCAGACGAATTTTCTCTGTATTTTGTTTGGCTATCCCATCGCCTATTACATAACCAGATTTGGCGGAAAGTGGAAAACCCTGTGGGTTTTCATGATCATCGTGCCGTCATGGTCTTCCTATCTCATTCGGCTGTATGCTCTCAAAACCCTGGTGGGCAACAAGGGGACCATCAACACTTTGTTGTTGAACTTAGGGTTAATTACCGAACCCATTCAGATTCTTTACACGAACTTCGCCGTCACCATGGCCCTGGTATTCGCCTGGCTGCCCTTCATGATCCTGCCCATTTATGCATCCTTGGAAGGTCTTGACCGCTCTGTCCTGGAAGCAGCCACCGATCTCGGCGCAACACCTTTTCGGCGTTTTTTCCGGGTCACCCTGCCCTTGACAAAAGGTGGATTGCTGGCCGGATCCATCCTGGTATTTATCCCCACCGTTGGCGAATGGCTGGTACCGAGTATATTCGGCGGGTCCAAAATCATGATGGCCGGATCCCTTGTGGCCCACAAATTTACCCAAGTGGGCAACATTCCCCAGGGCTCCAGCCTGGCCATCATGCTGGCGATGACCCTGGTCCTAATCCTCTACCTAACCATTAAATGGGGCGGACGAGAGTCTCTGGAGAAGGCCCTATGAAAAAGAAAAGAATCGCGTCCAAAATCCTGTGGGTATTGAGTATGCTAACCCTAATCTTCCTGTGGGCGCCGATGATCCTGATCATTGTATTTTCCTTTTCCAATAACAAGTACGGCTCGTCATGGGAAGGGTTTACCTTGAAATGGTATGCAAAACTGCTCACCAACGATCAGGTCAGGGACGCCCTCACACGAAGCCTGATCGTTGCCGGTATAACCGTTGTCGTCGCCACCCTCATCGGCACTCTAACAGCTTATGGGCTCTACAAGCTCAATTTCAAGGGCAAACAGTTTCTGCGGACTTCGATCCTGCTGCCCATCGTGTTTCCCTCGGTGGTTACCGGCAGTGCCCTGCTGGTATTTTTTACACGATTGGTACACATCCCCCTGGGGTACATCAGCATCATCATTGCCCACATTGTCTTCAGTTCACCCCTGGCCGTGTTCATCATCCTGGGGCGTATGCAGCGGTTTGACTGGTCCTGGGAAGAGGCGGCCCTGGACCTGGGTGCCACACCCTTTAGAACCTTCCTGCGGGTCACGGGACCACAGCTCTTGCCGGCCATCATGGCCTCGGCCATGCTGATCTTTCCCTGGTCTTTCGATGATTTCGTGATCACCTATTTCGTGGCCGGGGTGGGCAGCACGACCCTGCCCATTTATGTATTTTCACAGTTGCGATTTGGTGCCACACCCGTAATCAACACCATCGGCACCCTTTTTGTGACTGTGACCATGAGTGGCATGCTGCTTGTATATTTAATTCAGAAGAAAACAAAAAGCGGTGCTTAAATAATACTTGGTTGAAAAAATAGATAAGGATCAAAAGATGCAAGCTCCAGAAAACAGTAATACGAAAACAGTTTCGGGCATCTGTCTTGAAGTGAGAGATGTGGTCAAACGCTTCGGCGATTTGACCGCTGTTGATCATGTAAATTTGCAAATCAGAGACGGCGAGATCTTCTCTTTTTTAGGCCCCAGCGGTTGTGGTAAATCAACCCTACTCCGGGTTGTAGCCGGCCTAGAAAACCAGGACCAGGGCGATGTGCTCATTGCCGGTAAAAATGTCAATGAATTGCCGCCATATAAAAGAGATTGCAATACCGTCTTCCAAAACCATGCCCTCTTTCCCCACATGACCGTTGCCGAAAACATCGGCTTTGGCCTGGTGGAGAGAAGACTTTCCAAAAGCGAAATCAAAAAAAGGGTGGCCGACAAAATAGATCTTGTTACGCTGGGTGGCATGGAAGGGCGACGGCCGGATCAGCTCAGTGGCGGGCAGCGGCAGCGGGTTGCTCTGGCAAGATCGCTCATATTGGAGCCTACGGTTCTACTTTTGGATGAGCCTTTGGCGGCACTCGACCGGAAATTGAGAAAAGAGATGCAGGTCGAGTTAAAACGGATTCAACGCGAAGTCGGGACCACTTTTTTAAACGTAACCCACGATCAAAAAGAGGCATTGAGTGTCTCTGACAGAATCGGCATCATGAACGAAGGCGCATTCCTCCAAATCGGGACACCCGATGAAATCTATGAAAAGCCTGGTTCTATGTTTGTGGCTTCATTCATGGGCGCAACCAATATTTTTACCGGAAAGGTGGTTTCTCACCAGGACGGGAATATTGGAATCGAGACAGAGAATGGAAAACTGATATTTGCTCCGGAACCAATAGACGATAGTAACCACCCCATATCCGGGGTTTCCATACATCCGGAGCTCATCAGTCTAAAACCGACAAATTCTGACGATCCTCAAGCTGATCCCACCCTGCAAACCGAATTTCATGGAACCATCAAGGAAGTATTCTACCAAGGTAATTTTAGCGAGTTCACGGTTGCTTTGAAGGAAACGAAAATGCTGTTGACGGTTCATTTGACCCGGGGCATGGGATATCGTCACAAATTGCCTGAAGGTCAAGATGTTTCCATCAGCTGGGATTGCAGCAGCAATAATGTCTTGAGAGGATGAATATAGAAGCAACTTAAAAATATCTTTTGGGACAAACTAAGGTGCCTAAAAGGATCCCCAATTTACAAACTCCCCGCACCTGGTATAGCTAAGGCAATTCAAATTACAAATCTTTCTGTATTCATGTCCAATCAGCCCACTGGCATTGTAATGATTCAGGAGGTTCTTTAATGCTTAACTCACAGAAATATAGGAATTATGTGCCTTTCCCATTTTGGGCCATGGACCAGGAATTCTTTTTCAAGTATGCCAATGGCTTAAAGAATGATGAGCGAAATACGCTCCAATACTACCCCTTTAAATGGGCCTATGCTCCACCCCATAACGGTTCCAGCGCCATGAAATTTTTGAAGGACACTGGTATGGATGATGGCAATGTGAATGCTGAGGCCATAGAGGCCCTCTTTGAAAATATGACCTCCCTTGAAGAATTGAAACACCAGGGGGCTGTTCAATGGGGGGGTGAAATCTTAGAAAATGTGCCACCTCCGGGTTTCAGAATGATTCCTGAGTGGGAGTCCATGAACGGTGTACTCCTCAATTGGCCCACGTTGTACCCGCCCTTATGGGAAATGTTCAAACAGATGGTGGCGTCCCTTGACCATGTCACCACGTTTCTCAGAATCGGTGAGGGTTATTTGGGTGCCGCCGTGCTGGCATGGCTTGCAGCCCAAGGCATCGATCTCAATAAAGTTCGAGCCATACCCGGCCCCCTGGGAGACAGCTGGGCCAGGGATTACTCACCTCTCTACGGCACAAATGTGTATAGTGGTGAACCTGTGGCCCACCAGTTTGCCTTTGCCGCCTTCTGGCCCGAATATCGAACTCAGAATCGATCAATCGTGGAAATAGACGATCAGTTCATTTGGAAGGAAGGGTTCACTGTTTACCGCTCCGACATCCTGTTGGATGGCGGAGCAATATTAACGGATGGCAATGGGTCTTACGTGATCACCCGCAGAATCCTGAGCGACAACCTACATATAAAAAATCTGTATGCCAAGCTGGAAGCATGGCTAGGAGCCAGCCGGTTAATCGTCGTTGACGAGGAACCCGGTGACATTCTCGGACATATCAATCACTTCAAATTTATAAGCCCCGAAAAGATCCTTGTGGGTCGACCGCAGAAAAAGGGAACCCCGCTTTATAATTACCTCGGTAATCTCAGTAAAATGTTTGCACAGCTAGGTTACGAGGTCATCCAACTACCCTGCCCGGAAGGATTTGATCACGAACTTCCGGGTGGTGATTGCACCCATACCGCCCTGTATGCCAACAGCCTCATGGTCAACAAACGGATTCTAATTACGACCTTTGATGAGCCGGGCATGGAAAAATATAACCACAAAGCTTTTGATGTATATCAGCAATCTCTGCCGGATTATAAAATTATACCAATCGAATCCACCATACAGACCAATGCCGGCGGAGCCATTAACTGCAGTAGTAAAGAAATTCCCAAAATTACCCGATCTAAATCTCAATGTGAGGGTTCATGAGGAGAAGCCATGAATACTGAAAAAGAAATTGAATATGATGACATCCAAATCGGCATGCTAGAATTAATCTGGGGTGACGGGTTTCTGTCACCGGGCGGACCCGACGAAGTGGCGCTGATATTGGAGGGGGAAGATATCCGCGGTAAACATGTGATTGACATCGGATGCGGTGTCGGTGGGATTGATGTTTTGTTGGTTCGCGAACACGGGGCTGAACATGTCACGGGTTTGGATATTGAACAGCCTGTTCTGGATCGATCCATAGCGCGGGCAAAATCGGAAGGATTGGTAGACAAACTATTTTATCAACGGGTCGAACCCGGTCCGCTTCCCTTCGATCCGGCTAGTACTGATATGGTTTTCAGCAAGGATGCCATGATTCATATTCCCGATAAGGAATCACTCTTTAAAGATGTATACCGTATCCTCAAACCAGGTGGTTTGTTTGTGGCCAGCGACTGGTTGCGATGTGATGACAATCCCCCATCACCTGACATGGCATATTACATAGAAGCTGAAGGGTTAAGCTTTGGCATGGCCTCACCTGAACGCTATAAAAAAGCCCTCGAAAAAGCCGGATTCAAAGATGTCCGATTGAGAGATCGCAATGACTGGTATGCTGATCTTGGCAGGAAAGAATATGAACAGATGAAGGGCCCATTGTATTCTCAAATGGAATCATTATTGGGACGTAACAATGCGGATCATTTTTTGGAGATATGGCGTGCCATGACCATCGTCCTCGAAAGCGGTGAACTGCGCCCCCACCATCTGAGAGCGGTCAAACCAACAAGGGGAAAATAATATTAAATAACTGCCATATGTATGCTTTGGTATAAAGATAGTGCCTGAGCGGAACGCAGAAATTGGGCTTTTTACTTTGCCATCAAGCTTGAAGGAGATCAGCATGAAAATGGATTGACTTTCAATCAAAGTAAATTCATGGTATCCCATAACAGTATCCCCAATCAGTGTCCTAATTAGGTTCACTTGTCTATAGCTAGCAAGAGCTCAGTTTAATGCGTGTGATTGTAGGCAAATTTAATTATTCATAATTAATATAATTAGTTATTGTCAATATATAAGGATATTGTATCAGATGTCTGAAAACGCAGAGCAAATTGCATATTCTAAAATAAAAATCGCTATTTACAAACAATATATTCGGCAAGGCAGTCGGCTGGCAGAGGCTTCCCTGGCCAAGCAACTCAACTTGAGCCGCACCCCGGTAAGACATGCTTTGAGGCGTTTACACTATGACGGGCTGGTGGAGTTCTCGCCCAATGGGAGGGCGCAAGTTATCTGTCCAACCGAAAATAAGATCAAACAAACTTATGCGGTGCGGGCTCAACTTGAGAAATTGGCTGCCGCATTAGCTGCCCAAAACGTAACCAAAAAAGATGTGCTTGATTTAAAACGTTTGGTTGCCATGGAGCGGCCGATATATAAAAAATTTATAACTTCCGGCCTTCGCCAGGGGCTGTCTGAATATCATGATATTAACGAAGCCTTCCATTCACGCGTAGCCCAACTGTCAGGCAATGAAGTGCTTTGTGAGCAAATTGTTGGTCTGCTTCAGAAGTGCCGAATATACCTGATCTTGTTTGATACCTATGACCAAATGGATTTTAATCCATCTCTCATGGCTTCTCCCCTGGAGCACGAAGAAATCATTTCGCACCTGTCAAAAGGTAATAGCCAAGGCGCGGAAGAAGCTATGCTGAATCATTTGAACTCCACCCTGGACGGTATGGATTTAAACATAGCCCTGCCAGATGACCACATAACAATTTGAAATATTGCTTTAGAGAGGTGTTGGCTTGTAAAGTCGGGCCTACCCTCAATGTTAAAACCACGGCCGCTTCGCTTTAGTTACAAAGGAGAATAAAAACGATGTACCCTGACTTAAAAGATAAACGCGTGGTAATCACCGGCGGAGCCAGCGGAATCGGGGCTGCGACAGCTAAACGCTTTGTCAATGAAAGTTGTCAGGTGACAATCCTGGACAGCAACCAGGAGGCCATCACTAAAGTTCTATCTGAACTACCAGAACTGGCTGGTGGCGTGCATGCGGATGTGAGCAACCCGGATGAAGTGGCAGCCGCATTCAAGCAAACAGACCAGATCATGGGCGGTATCGACATTTTGATCTCCAATGCAGGTATCAGCATACGTAAACCATTTACTGAAACTGACTATGATCAGTGGTCAAAAATTATGCATATCAATTTAGACGGCATGTTCTTATGTACCAAGGCCGCCATTGAGCGCATGCAAGCACAGCAATCCGGAATAATTTTATTCACGGCCTCAACCAGCGGGCTTGCCGCAAACCCTAATTATGCGGATTATAGTGCCGCAAAAGCCGCTGTCATTAACCTGGCCAAAACCATTGCGGTGGAGTGTGCGCCCTGGCTCAGAATCAATGCGGTCTGTCCGGGGTATGTATTGACACCCATGCAAAAAGCCGAGTACACCGCCGAAATGCTGGAAGTAGTCAATGCCCAAATCCCCTTGAGACGCCATGCGGGCCCTGATGAAATTGCCGCTGTGTTTGCCTTCCTGGCTTCTTCCGAAGCATCTTATATTACGGGAACATCCATTATTGCGGATGGCGGAGAGCTATTAGAGGGGTAAGTGCAGATGGCGGTGCGGGGCGAGTGGCGAATGTCCTAATGTAATTTCAATGCCTGCAGGCTGAATTTGTAAGTCCATTTGCGGTCTTCGCATGCGGATGGCGTGTGGCATATAACTGGAATGCTTAATACAGGAGGCGCAAAACATGTATCATTTCGGATATGGATCTAATCTAAGTATCAAATGTGTTCACGAAGAGCTAAACCCGAATGCTAAATTTGTCATGAAGGCCTATTTACCCAACTTTGAAGTATCCTGGCCATTCTGGTCAGAAGAAGAACAGGCTGGCTATAGCGGTATTATGGAAGCACCCGGAGAACTGGTTCACGGTGCCCTTTATGAAATGACCGAGCAGGAACTCATCACAATGGACAATTTGGAGGACTGTTACAAAGACCTGTATAAAAGACAAACTTTTTTGGTCTTGGGTGAAGACGACAAATGGCATAAGGCTGATTTATACCGCGTGATCGATCCCAAGGGCCCCTTCCCGCCCTCACGCAGCTATGTGGAAATCATGCTCGCGGGTGCGCGTGATCTTGGGCTGGATCCTGAATACATTAAAAAAATCGAAGCGTTTTACCGTCAATCCCAATGAGGCTCGCCATACAAGACATTGATCCATAGGCATTATGGTGGCTGTCAGAAAAAAGTTTCGTTTCATGCAGAAGCGATTCCGATTTTTTAAAACAAATTTTTGACCACGCGTATCATGTCAACTCCGAGGATTTTTCTGGTGGAATTTTCCAATTTTTATCAAAAGGTTCAAACAATTCTTGAAGCTGAATTGCCGCTTGGCGAACCCGTTGTCAAAGACGGATGCCATATCGCCAAAGATATTGAAATCGGCCGCACGGCCTTCATGGATAAAATGGGCGTAGACTCTGAGCTGGCGTACAAGCGGTACTGTATTAAAAATCAACAAATCATGTATCACGCCCATATTGGCATGAACACCTGGCCGGATACAGCCGCGGCCCTATCGCTCCTTTATAGAACGGCCGAAGAATCGGATTTTATAATCGACCGGGCCGGTATCTGCCTGGACCGCCGCATGGCCTTGCCCAAAAGCCATCGAGACAATGTGCCAGCTGAAACCGGTCCTGTACTCAATTCCCCCTTGCAATGGCTGCAGGTAGGACAGGTGGTCCCCATTCAGCCGCATATGGGCGATTTTATGATCGGGTTTCCCGCCTCGGTTGAAAACACGGTTCAAGCTCTGAAGGCGGGCGTGACGACCATAGGGAATCTTTCCCAGTTTTTTGCTCACGAAGCTCCCCGCTGGACCGATAAAGCGAGCACCGCTGTCGAGACAGCCAAAGCCATATCCATCATGGGAGCCTTAAAAAATAAAGGCGTACTGGTTCATTCTTACCTGGAAGACGGTTTCCCGGCACTTTTCCAAGATTGTGCCACCGTGGCGGGGTGGGCTATTTTGGAACGCTATATTGTCGAGCAGCTTCTGGGCGCAAAACTCTCCCATTGTATTGGCGGTCTGACCTCCGATCCTTTAAAACGGGCGGCATGGATTTTTAGCCTGCATGAAATTCATGATCACGATTGTGTCGGCTCCATGGTATACGGTGATACCATTAGTTTTGGGGCTGATTTCAATCAGAACCGTGGATTGGTTGCTGAATATCTACTGTGGGATATCATGACCCAACTGGAATGCCCCACCGGTAATGCCGTACTGCCCCTGCCAACAACCGAAGCCCTGCGAATACCGGCCGGGGATGAAATTGCCGAGGCCCAATGTTATGGCCGGCGGATAGAGCAGACCGCCCGGCGGCTATGGCCTCACATGGATTTTACTTCAGCATACGATTTTTCTAAAAAGCTGTATGCTGCAGGCAAATCAGTATTTAACAACGCTATTGATGGATTAAAAGAAGCAAAAATAAATATAAATGACCCTGTCCAAATACTATATGTACTCAAGATGCTGGGGCCCGCCGATTTTGAAGAAATGTTTGGCGTCGGCCAGGCTGATGAAGACGCTTCCCGAGGACGTCAGCCCGTTTTTCCAACAGATGTATTCGCGTTGTCGCAAAGTGTTATTAATGAATACGGACACATTTTTGACACCCCCATGTCAAGAAGCCGGTTAGAAGGACGGAAATTTATAATTGCCTCCACAGATGTGCATGCCCACGCCATCACCATCATCCATGAGCTTCTATCCAGGGCTGGAACGAAAATAATGAATTTGGGGGCTGAGATCAATCCGGACCAAATTGCCAGCGCAGCCAAATCGTGGGGCGCGGAAGCAATTTTGGTCAGCACGCATAATGGCATGGCCTTGGAGTACGCCAATCGCCTGAAAAATGAATTGGGTCAGCAAAAGGTAGATGCATCGGTTGTAATAGGCGGAATCCTTAACCAAAAAGTGGGTGATGCGGCGCTACCGGTTGATGTCAGCCTAAACCTCAAAGAACTGGGATTTTATCCCAGCCCCAAGCTGGGAACCAGGTTTCAAAAATTGCTCGAACATGACGTAATATCGCAAAAAAAGAAAGATTGACCAAGGCTCGTATTAATTCGACTCCTTTTTATTAATCAAGAAATAAAGAGGGAAAATGACAGATCGACACGACAGTGGCGACATTAAATTTTTGGACTGCAACACACCAAAACTCCTATTGGAAGAGATCCGGCAAATAGCGCAGGAACTTTATGGCTTAAGTGGTGATTTTAAGTCCCTCAAAAGTGAACGGGATCAAAATTATCATGTCCAGACAAAAAACGGTGAAAACTATGTGTTTAAACTGTCCAATCAGGATGAAGATCCGGGTGTCATTGATTTTCAGTTAAAAGCACTTGCCCATATCAAAGAACAGGACCCGACAATACCTGTACCCAGCGCCTTATCAACAAAAGTAGGCCGGTCATTCGGCAGGACAAAAAGTTCTGATGGTACTGAACATATTGTACATGTCTTAACTTATTTACCGGGCACCATCCTTGATGAGGTCAAGCCAACCAAGATGTTGTGGAAAAACAGGGGGGCGTTTTTAGCCCGCCTGGATATATCGCTGCGAGGCTTTTTCCATCCGCATGCACGCCATCAGTTGCTATGGGATATCACCCGCTGTACAGATTTAAGACCCTACACCATTCATATTTCCGATGCTGCCGCACGCCGGAATATTGAACATATATTTGACCACATGGCAGCAGATGTGCTGCCAAAACTCAAAACGCTTCGCCACCAGATTATTCATAATGATGCTGATGTAATGAATTCGTTGACGGATCCAAAGCAGCCGCACACGGTTACCGGTCTGCTTGATTTTGGAGATATGATCTATGGGCCGCTCATTTTAGAGCCGATACAGGCCACGGATTTACCAATGCTTCCTAAAGACAACTATCGTGAATTTCTTTCGGCACTGATTGCCGGCTATGATAGTATTAACCCTCTGGAAGAAGGCGAGATTGACCTTGTCTATGATCTTATTCTGGCAAGATATGCTGTTTTTGCCACCATTATTGCCTTACGAAGAGCACTCAACCCTGATCAGCCCGCATACCTTCCGGAAGAGGAAAAACCCTGCTGGGATACTATTTCCAATTTAATGGCTATTAAAAGATCAAAAGTAAGGGATGCCTTGAGAAAGGCCTGTTGTTATCCGCCTTACTGCCCAACAAAAAAAGAAAGGCAAATTGAAGATGACGCGGATATACTTCTGGATCGGCGCCATCAGTTGATGGGTAATCGCGCACCCCTCTTTTTCAAACGCCCGATTCATGTGGAACGGGGCAGTGGGCCCTGGCTTTACGATGTTCAAGGTAATGCCTATTTAGATGCCTATAATAATGTCCCGGTTGTCGGCCATTGCCACCCCCATGTCGTTAAAGCGGTTTCGCATCAGATTGCAGCGTTGAATCTTAACACACGCTATATTTATCAAAATATATTAGACTATGCAGAACGGATCACCGCCCTGCTGCCGGACCATCTATCCGCCTGTTTTTTTGTTAATTCCGGCAGTGAGGCAAATGATATTGCCTGGCAAATGTCTAAATTCATTACCGGCGAACTAGGTGCATTGGTGATGGAAAATGCCTATCACGGTATTACTGAAGCGATTGAAGCACTTTCCCCATATGAACTAGGCAGTAAGCTGGCTCCTCATGTGCAAACATTAATATCGCCTGATCCATATCGCTGCCCCCATCAAGACAAAAACGATGATCCGGCAGTTCGCTACGCTGCAGATACGGATCGTGCCATTGCCGACATGGCAAAATCCGGCCACAAGCCCGCAGCCTTTATGATTGACGCCTCTTTTATCAGCAATGGTATTCCCGATGTACCTGCCGGCTATCTCTCTCGTGTTGTCGAGAAGGTTAGAAATGCTGGCGGCCTCATTATTGCGGATGAAATTCAGGCAGGATTCGGACGTTTGGGCACAGACATGTGGGGTTGCAATGTTCATGGGTTTAAGCCAGATTTTGTCACCCTCGGTAAACCGGTCGCTAACGGTTATCCTTTGGGGGTGGTGATCACCTCACCTGACATTCTAAATGCGTATATAAATGAAACTGAACTTTTCAGTTCATTTGGCGGCAACCCTGTTGCCTGTGCTGCCGGCATGGCCGTACTGGATGTCATTGAAAATGAAAATTTAATGGCCAATGCCTTTAACACAGGAAATTACCTGAAAGATGGAATTTGCGCCCTGACGGCTGGGCATCCTCTCATTGGAGACGTTCGCGGTAGAGGGCTCATTATTGGCATTGAATTGGTAAAAGACCGGGAAAGCAAAGAACCGGCGACTGAAGAAACAGATCGCATGCTTGATCTGATGAAGGATAATGGCGTATTGGTGGGGAATGAAGGCCCTTATGGCAATGTGATAAAAATCCGGCCGCCGCTTATCTTCCGGGAAGCGCATGCGGATATTCTGATCAAATCCTTAGACCGCTCACTTAAATCATTATAGAATCTATCTTGAAAAAACGAATAGAAGAGACAACAGAAGCTGAAGGGGAATAAAATCGTAGAACGATTTTATGAAACGCGACGGTGTCGCTCCGATGCGGTCTATGATAGCTAAAATCCCTATCCCTGCAGCAAGACTTCGACGAGCTCAGTCAAGTCTCTACAGGGTATTACGGGATTTTTGCCGAAATTCTTCGAATTTCGGCACCGCACTTTCGCAAAAAAAGGATCTTAAACCACAATTTGAATTCATCTTCCGCTGCTTGCAGCGGGGAATTCAAATTTAAATCATAAACATCAATTTAAGAACTATTTTGGTGAATAAAAATAACTTGGCAACCGCTACTATCAACGGTTGCACTTGATGGTTGAATTCACGTTATACCAGTTGACAAAAATATGTTCCGATTCAAATTCACGATAAAGGAATACCGATATTCCTTCCTTCACAATCGGAACGTTATACTAACAAACAGTATAGGAGACAGCGATGGCTTTAAATCAAAGAAAAATTGCCTTTATCGGTGCAGGTCATATAACCAATATCATCTTGGATAATTTGATCAAAGCTGAAAAATTGTCCCCCCAACTACTGATTGCCAGTGATCCGGATAGAAGTAAATTGCAGCGGCTTTATGAGAAATACGAAGTTACAATGGCCCAAGATAATCGTGATGCTGTTAGCAAAGGCGATTTTATTTTTATCAATGTCCCTCCCCAGGTGGTGGGTGATGTTATCAGCGAATTGAGCCGCAAACGATTTCCGAAATCCAAGCTCGTTGTTACCCTGGCTGCTGGTATAACCATAAATGCTTACGTCAGCCTGGGGGATAATATACCGGTTGTCAGAGCTTTGCCGAATCCACCCAGTCAAATTGGGATGGGAATTGCGGCGCTATGCTTTAATCCATACGTAAATGATAAACAAAAACTTGATATCTTTGAACTTTTTAACTCATTGGGCCAATATGTTGTTCTAGGAGAAGAAAGCATTAATGCCGTGATGGCTTTGAGCAGTCCGGCCACGACCTACCTGTTTTTTCAATCCCTGATCGAAGCCGGTGTCCGGGCTGGCATCGACCATGAAACGTCAACAAAAATTGTCTACCAGACCATCGTAGGAGCTATGGAGACTTGGAACCAGCGACAGGTCTCACCGCATGAGTTGTTGTCGGAAGCAAGCACGCCGGGAGGAATATCGGTGGAAAGCATCTTCACATTAGAGCAATATGCGTTTAGAGCCGCGCTGAATGAAGCCATTAACAATGCAGCTTTGAAAGCCGGAGAATTAGGTGATGCAGTTTAGATGACTCAAACTCATTTTAGTCAATCGGATTAATAATAGCTTGGGCCTAATCTGAGCGTTTCGAATTTAAAAATGGATTGACAACTAATGAAACAATTTATAGTATCCCAAATATGTATCCCTTTATAGTATCCCGGAAAAACCTTTAGTTCCGTAACAATAAAAGGAAGGAGAAATCGATGAATAACCTAAGATTAAAGCAAACTTCATTGGCACTACTGATTGCAGCAATTTTCATCATCGGGCTTGTTACCCCAGCGATAGCGGGAGGCAAATACAAGGATTA
>CAZWEO010000124.1:0-13667 GCA_964633115.1 uncultured Desulfobacterales bacterium | reverse complement strand
AGCCGATGGTCAAGATGGCATAGTAGCAGAATATACTGACCACCGTTGTCCACACGGAGGGCAAAACCCAGGGTGCGATCAGGCCCAATACGATCATTAGGACGGCAATGATAATCTCGTTTCTTTTCATAAGACATTCAACCTGCTATTTTTGTCCGAAGAGCCCCTGGGGCCTGAACAGGAGAAAAAAAGCCATCATTAAAAAACCAATGGCGTCCTTGTAAGCCGATGAAATGTAAAAAGCACCTAACGTTTCTGTGACGCCCAGCATCAACCCGGCTACCAATGCTCCCGCGATAGAGCCCAGGCCGCCGATGGCCATGACTTCATAGCTTTTAACAAGCGGAGAGCCGCCGATAGTTGGCGATAAGGTGAAAATAGGGGCAACCAGGGCACCGGCTGCCCCTGCCAGGGCGCAGGCTACACCACATGAGATCCAACTCTCCATGCCGATATCTACGCCGTTTATCTTGGCGCCTTTGCGCGACAGGGTGGTGGCCCTCCAGCCACGCCCACGCCAGGATTTCTTTATAAACAGGGCCAATCCCAGAACCAGTAGTAGGGAAACGATGCCTGCCAACACTTCATTGCCACTGATTTTAACCCCCAGGATTTGGACATCAAAGGGGATGTAGTCGGGTGGTTTATGACGAAAAGGTCCGAAGACTTTAATCGCCAGTTGCCGAAAAAAGAGCAGCAGAGCGAATGTCATGATCAGCGCGTAATCCATCGGCTTTTCAATTTCCTGCGTATGAATGGGGCTTAAAAGCAGTTTCTCGACTACCGCGCCAAGTAAAAAAGTGATGGCGATGGCAACGGGCACGGCCATATAAAAGGGTAACCCCAGCAGCGTCATCGAATAGTATGACATATAGCCCCCGATCATATAGAACTCACCGTGGGCAAAATTGATGATCCGCATGACGCCATTTAAAAGTGCCAGCCCGACACCCATAAGGGCGTATACTAAACCGATGGTTATGCCGCGTATAATCAGTTCCAATAGCATGCGCTAATCTCCCTCAACCTTATCTTATCCCGGGGGGAGTCCCCCGGGATAATCTTATCCGGTCAGATACCGTTAGGGATAAATTTCCTCGCGTTTGTAACCTGCCCCTTCAACGGCGGTCAGCTTGTTGATGAAAAGCTGGTGTCCCATCCACTGGTTCCAGATTGGACCGGGTCCTTCCCTGCGTTCAAAGGTAATCAGGCCCGTGGTGCCTTCAAACTTAGTGTCCTTTAGCCCGGCCGCCACATCCTTGGGATCAGACGATTTGATGCGCTCCATGGTCTCGGCCAGAATCATCACCTCGTCATACAGAAAAAGGGCGAAAACCGGCGGATCCATTTTGTATTTGGCCTTGTAGGCTTTTTTAAAATTATTACCCAATGGTGACAGCTGAAGCTTATCCGACTCGAAGGTAGCGTAGGCCACACCGACACCCTTTTCGCCCAGGATTTCCTGGAAAGCTGGGTATGTGGGCCAGTCCCAACTGCAAAGGATCTGCATTTCGGGTGCCAGACCGATTTCATAGGCCTGCTTGGGTATCAGGTTGGTAGCCTCATAAACCGCGGCAATCACCAGAAGTTCCGGCTTGGGAGATTTGGCCTTCAGTTGTAGGAGCTGAGGCTTAAGATCGGTTGCCTCTTGCGGGTAGCCGATACTGTAAACCGTCCTGCCGGCAGCCTTGGCGATTTTTTCCAAGTATTTAGCAAAACCGGTACCAAAGGCATTGGTTTCATACAGGATGGCCATGGTCTTGAAATTTTTCTCCATGTACGGCAATGCAAGCTGGGCAATTTCAGCATTAAAAGGCCCCACGCGATAGATATAATCCGAATGATCTGCGGTTAAATCGTCAGTCCAGCTGTAATGCAGCATAATTGGTACCTGCATCTGGTTGGCGACTTTTGCCTGGGCCACTGCCACCGAACTGTGCCACAGCCCCACAACGGCAGAGACGTTTTCTGAAGCTATCATGCGCTTGATGGCGATGACGCCGGCGGCCGGTTTACCCTCATCATCGGCGACAACGATCTCAACTTTTTTGCCCAGGATTCCTCCCTTAGCATTGAGCTCTTCAACTGCCAATTCGACAGTTTGCACGTTGATTTTGCCTGATCTGAAATCACCGGTGGATAGGGGTGTCACCACGCCCAATTTGATGGTATCGGCGGCAATTGCGCCGATGGGGAGAAAAAAAACAGATACGACTAATATAAGAATGGTTAATAATGCTGGCTTTTTCATACGGCCTCCTTTGTTTCTTTTAAGGTTAGTATCAAACGCCCAGATAGTTTCGCTTGATATGTTCATTTCCCAGCAGTTGATCGCTGGCTCCCTGCATGGCAATTTTACCATTTTCAAGCAAGTAGCCGCGCTGACTGATTTTGAGCGCGTGAAAGATGTTCTGCTCGGTCAGTAATATGGTGGTTTTCTCCTCATGGTTGATTCGGACGAGCACGCTGAGAATGTCCTTAACCACCAGCGGCGCCAATCCCAGGGAGGGCTCATCAAGCAAGAGCATCTTAGGGTTGCTCATCAGACCGCGTCCGACGGCCAGCATCTGGCGCTCTCCACCACTGAGGGTTTCTTCAAATTGTTTTTTACGTTCAGCTAAGATCGGAAACAAATCAAATACAAAATCCATCTGTCGCTTTATGTCCCGACGCGCCGTTTTGGGGTAAGCTCCCATCAACAGGTTCTCTTCGACACTCATCTGACCAAACAGCCAGCCTTCCTCCGGTACCAAGGCCAGCCCCAGGGAAGCGACCTTATAGGCCGCAAGGCCTTGAATCGGGCGGTTTTTAAATGAAATTTCGCCCTGCTCCGGAGCCAACATGCCGGCGATGGTTTGAAGCAAGGTTGATTTGCCCGCACCATTGGGACCCAATATGCAGACAAACTCCTCGGCCTGGATCTCCAGTGATAAGTTGTAAATTGCTTGAAGGCCGTCGTAATAGACATTTAAATTCTCGATATTCAACATATCTCGCCTACTTTTTCTCAAACTTGTATTCTTCGCCCAGATATGCCTCGATCACTTTCTCGTCGTTGGCAATATCAGCCGGACATCCATTAGCGATGAGCGCGCCCTGGTGCAGGCAAAAAATGTGATGGGCGGTCTCCATTATTGCGCTCATCACATGCTCAACCCACAGGATGGTGACTTTGAACTCCGAATGAATCCGGCCCAGAATCGCCATCATTTCCTTGGTCTCGAAAGGATTCAATCCGGCTATGGTTTCATCCAGAAGCAGTAATTGAGGGTTGACTGCCAGGGCTCGCGACAGCTCCAGAAGCCGACGTTCCTGAAACGTCAGGGTTTTGGCTAAGCGGTTGCGCTTATCCCATAATCCAGCCAGATCGAGCAGCTCTTTAAAGTCCACCTGCCCCGGTTTGGCGCAAACCTGGAGATTTTCAAAAACGCTCATATTCATAAAAGGTCGCGGGATTTGGTAGGTTCGTCCAATGCCGGCGCGACATATCTGGTGCGGCCGCAAACCGGAGATAGTACGACCCTGAAAGCGAATTTTACCTTGGGTGGGTTTATGCACGCCGGTAATACAGTTAATCAGGGTGGTTTTCCCGGCGCCGTTGGGTCCAATCAGAGCCACAATCTGATGTTTAATGATATTGAGGCTGATTTCCTTGAAGACCACCAGGCCTCCAAAAGCCATCGAAAGGCTTTCGGCCTTAAGGATTGATTCAGCGGGTTGATTGTCGGTCATCTCGCACCTCATAAAATGAACGGCACATTTACAACTTTGCGCTCGACTCGAATGGAAATAAAAAGTTATTGATAAGCGAGCGAATAAGATTTAGTGTATGTAATATATCAGCTACAATTACATTGTGATCTTATACCTGTCAAGAGAAAAATTAATATTTTTTTAAAAATTGTTCTGTACAATTACGGTTTATTAATTTAACATCTTGTTATTATATCAGATTACTGAAATTATTGCCCGATAAAAAAAATAGTATTAGTCCGGATGAAAAAAGATAAAATTCACCAATAAAAGACTTGACATCGCTTATGCGTATGTAATATATCAGGAACACAAGAAAGACAGATCTATTCATCCATCTTATTTAACTATCATTAGCAAGTTGGGCGAAAGGATTTTTGTGATGCCAAAGTTTTCTACAATCGAGCAACCGGAATCACTGGCTAAAATGGCTTATGAGTCTATCCGGAATTCCATTCTTTCCGCCCAGTGGAAAATTGGGGAGCTGTATAATGAAAAGGCAATCGCGGCGGATCTCGGTATTTCTCGAACGCCTGTCAGAGAGGCGCTATTAGAGCTTGCCTCCCAGGATCTCATCATCTTTTTACCCCGTCGAGGGTTGATGGTTAATCGCTTCAACCGGCGTGATGTAGATGAGATTTTTGAATTAAGAAAAGCCATCGAACTGGCAGCGATTGAAAAAATAACGGAAGCCTCTCCCCCGCATGATCTTTTTGAAATCGAAGAATCATTGTTCAAGCAGCGCAGGGCCGTGAAAGAAAAGGATTATCTCACATTTATGGAGGCCGACAGATTGTTTCACACCAGTTTCAGCGAGTTAACCAACAACCGCCGAATGATCTCCATTTTAGGTAACCTCAGGGATATGATCCATCTAATGGGATACAAGGCCCTGTCTGCTGAAGGGCGTGCATCCAAGGTAATCGATGAACATGAGAGGATTTTTCAAGCTGTCAAAAAAGGACAACCCCAAGAAGCGCGTCAGGCCATGGGCTATCATTTGGATCAAAGTAAGGGCGCGGTCGAAGATTCTGAACTATAGTCCAGACAAGCCGGATTGAATATTGAAAAATGAATATTTGCGAATATCTTTTTTAATCCTCCAATATTCCGTCGATAATCTTCATCATTTGAAGATGGCATAAATATTTTGCCACAATAAATACAGAAATAATTATTAGATATCTGTCAAGGAGGGCGGCATGCGTATTCGGTCTTTTGACTACTGGGAAGCGCCCAGTTTGGATGAAGCTTTGACCGAACTCACTCATTCTGGAACTGATGTCAAAGTCATTGCCGGCGGTACAGACCTTGTTTTAAATATGAAAAAGAAAATTATTTTGCCGCCCCGGATAATCAGTCTCCATAACCTCAAAGAATTGGATTTTATAAAAATCCAGGATTCTAAGATTCGGATCGGAGCCTTGAGTAGACACGCCGATCTGGCTGCCAACCCCCTGCTGCGAAGTCACTTTCCCATCTTGTGCGAGGCGGTTGGGCTTATCGGCTCATGGCAAATTCGCAATGTCGGCACCATCGGCGGCAATATATGCAATGCATCACCGGCGGCCGATTCTGTTCCAGCGCTGCTGGTACTCGATGCGCAGGTCATTCTGGCATCTAAATTGGCTGAAAAGAAAATCCCCCTTGATGCGTTTTTTACCGGGCCAGGGGAATCTGTTCTGGAACCCGATCAAATCCTGAAAGAAATCGTGATTAAAGTTCCCGAACATCCATCGGCCGGATGTTATTTAAAGCTTCGCAGAAGGAAAGCCGTCGATGTTTCATTGGCTGGCGTGGCCTTTCAGGCGCAGACGGGTACCGATGGCAAAACCCTGACAAAAGTGGGCATTGCACTCGGTGGCGTCGCCCCGACGTCCATCAGGGTCGCCGAAGCAGAAGCGATCCTTGTGGGATTGTCTCTGGGTGAGGCCAGAGCTAAAATTTCCGATTGCGCCAAAATGACTGTCCAAGCGGCTAGCCCCATCGACGATGTCCGGGCCACGGCTTCATATCGACGCACCATTATCGATGCCTTTTTCCGGCAATCTGCGCGTAACGTCTTGAATACGCTCAGCGAAAGGGGAGGAAAATAATTATGCTTGTTCCGATTAATATCTACGTCAATGGAGAGGAGTATAGCCTGGAAGTCAAACCCAATCGGGTTCTTCTGGATGTTCTACGTGAGGATATCGGCTACACGGGTACGAAAAAAGGGTGTGGATTAGGCAAGTGCGGCGCCTGCACCGTATTATTAGACGGCCGGCCGGTGCATTCATGCCTGATTCTGGCACCCCAGGTAGATGGAAAAGAAATTACCACCATTGAGGGCATCGCCGGGGAAAAGCCGCACGTGCTTCAGAACGCATTTGTTGAAAAAGGGGCTGTTCAGTGCGGTTTTTGCACACCGGGAATGATCAATACTGCCAAAGCGCTGCTGGATACCAACCCTGATCCCGACGAAGCCGAGATCAAATTTGCAATTGCCGGTAATTTGTGTCGCTGTACGGGGTACAACCAGATCGTCTCAGCTATTAAAACTTGTGCCCAATCAAGTTCAGCTGGCTCAACAGAAAAAAGGGTAGAATCAAATGAGTGAATTAGATGTTGTCGGCAAATCCTATCCACAAATCGACGGAATAGAAAAGGCCATGGGCAAAACGAAATTCGTTACCGATTTAGTCTTGCCGGGTATGCTTTACGGACGCACGCTGCGCAGCCCCTACCCCCATGCGAATATAAAAAACATCGACACCTCCAGGGCTGAAAGGCTTATGGGCGTCAAAGCAGTGGCTACTTATACCGATACCCCGGGGATCAAATTCGGACCTCGCTCAGAAGACTGGACCATCTTTGCCGGGGACAAGGTCCGCTTTCACGGAGATGAGGTTGCAGCCGTTGCCGCAATTGATGAAGATACCGCCGAAGAAGCCCTGGAGATGATCGAAGTAGAGTATGAAGAACTTCCTTATGTAATCGATCCGCTCAAAGCCATGGAGCCTGGAGCCCCATTGGTCCATGATGACAAGCCAGGGAATATTGCAGCAGAGTTTAAGGTTGAGGCTGGCAATGTCGATCAGGCTATTAGGGATTCACACATTGTCTATGAAGACCGTTACTACCTTAACCAGGTGTACCAGGCTTATATGGAACCCATGGCAACGCTGGCCGATGTTGATTTGTCCGGACGGATAACCATGTGGACCGGAACCCAGATTCCAAACATGATGAGAATGACCTATGCTAAGGCTCTAGACGTTTCGGTGGACAACATCCGGGTCATCGTACCCGATTATGGTGGGGCTTTCGGCGCCAAAATGGAAAACAATATCCATCTCGTCACCGCAATTTTAGCTCAAAAGGCGGGAAAACCGGTGAAATTAGTCAACACTCGGTATGATGATTTTATTGCCGGCAATCCACGTGTACCCATGTACATCGACATCAAACTGGGCGCCAGTAAAAAGGGAGTCCTAACGGGCAAGGAAGTAAAGGTTGTCGGTGCTGCCGGTGCCCGGCTAGTATACTCCATGGTAATTGTAGCCACTGCTTGCTACCGGGTCGACTCGCTATATCGTTTTCAGAATGTGCGTGCAAAAGGTTATACTGTTTATACGAACACGGTGCCCACAGCCTGTTTCCGTGGTTTCGGCAACTCCCAGATGACATTTGTGCTTGAGTCGGCTATCGACATGATTGCTGATCAGTTGAATATGGATCCGGCTGAGCTGCGTTTAATAAACGGTATCGGACCCAACGAAACCAGCATCCACGGCTGGGAAATAACGAGTTCGGGATTGAAGGACTGTGTTGTCAAGGCCACGGAAAAGGCTGACTGGAATAAGAAACATCGAGAAAAAAAACCTCTAAAAGGAATCGGTCTTGCCTGCTGCAACCATGTATCCGGCAACCGTCCGTTTGCCCGTGAATTTGACGGCGGAGCCGGTATCGTCCATATCGGAAGGGACGGTCGGGTCACTGTTTATCATGGCGAATCAGACATGGGCCAGGGGATGAAAACCACTTTTGCCCAGATAGCAGCCGAGCGGCTAGGAGTTCCTTTGGATATGGTTCACGTGAAAGATGTCGACACCGATATATCTCCTTTCGGCCTCGGAAGTTTCGCCACCCGCGGTACATTGATGGGCGGAAACGGCGTGCTGGCTGCCACCAAGGATGCCTTCAAACAGCTGGCTGAAATCGCGGCAGGATTGTTCGAAGCCGGATCGGAGGACATTGAATGCCGCAGGGGCAAATTCTTTGTCAGCGGTACTCCGGAAAAGAGTTTGTCCTTTCAAGAAGTTGCTGCCGAAGCTACATTCGCTCGGCATGGGGCACCGGTTGTGGGAACCGGATTCTACGAGCCGCCGACGGTATTGCCGGATCCTGAAACCAAGTACGGTAATATATCTCCGGCTTACCCCTTTGCGTGCCAGATTGCAGAAGTAGAGGTCGATCCCAGAACTGGTCATGTGACCGTTACAAATTTTGTGGCCGCCCACGATGTTGGCCGGGCTATTAATCCGATGGCAACGGAAGGACAAATCCGTGGCGGTATCACTCAGGGGCTCGGCTGGACGCTCATGGAAAATATGGCTTACAAAAACGGCAAATTAATCAACCCGGACTTTGTTGACTACATCGTTCCCAGTGCTTTGGATGTGCCGGATATAAACCCGATTCTGGTGGAGCCCATCGAACCTAACGGTCCTTATGGTGCTAAAGGCATCGGCGAGCCGGCCCTGAATCCGACAATGGCGGCCATCACTAATGCGATTTATAACGCTACCGGTATCAGGGTTAAAGAGTTGCCTGTCTCGCCTGAAAAAATTATCGCGGAGCTTAAACGGCGGGACGAACAGAAGAAAAACAGATGATATGTGGCAGATGACAGAAGTCATAGTATCAAAATGTAATATTCAAGATATTCAAGTACATAATAAAACCAAGGAGGTGTTCGATGCCAAAACCAGAAATTGAATTTAAAGATTATGACACCGAATGGGAATGGCGTCCGGTGGAGGGTGATACATTGGGCATTAAAGAAAAGATTCTCTCGGAAGATCCCGATACAGGTGACTACACTCGCATGCTCAAATTTCCACCGGGGATCGAAACCAGTGAGACCTTGGTGCATGATTTTTGGGAAGAGGTCCTTATTGTAGAAGGCAATTTGTACGACATCGCCAAAGACCAGACGTTCCTGCCCGGGTATTACGCCTGCCGGCCGCCGGGAATGACCCATGGGCCTTATAGAATCCCCAACGGTTGTGTGACCTTCGAGATCCGTTATTACAAAAAATAAATGTACAGGACCAAATGAGGTGAAAAATTGCAGTTAAATCTAACAATACAGCGACGGGAATCCAGCGAGCCCCTGACGTTCAATTTCTCCCGTATGATTAACGCCGGCTATGTGGGGCGGGATCAGGAAGTTGTGCGCAAATATATCGCCGAACTGGAGGCCAAGGGCATTCCCGGTCCCAAGAGCACACCGGTACTGTTCCCAGTGAATCCCCGGACCCTTGTCATTAATGAGGACATTGAAGTATATGGGAACCAAACTGCCGGCGAAGTCGAATACGTTCTACTGATTGAAGATGCCCAAACCATCTATGTAGGAATGGGGAGCGACCACACCGACCGGCTCCTCGAGGAGACCGACATCCCCCGCTCTAAACAAATTTGTCCCAATGTGATGTGTTCCACGGTTTGGCCCCTAAAGGACGTGGAGCAACATTGGGATGAGCTGACTTTCGACAGTCAGGTGGTCAAAGATGGTGAAACCATTGCCAACCAGGACGGACGGCTGGCCACCATTTTAAACCCTGCCGCACTGAAGGAATTTACACGCTCTAAGGTTGGGGAAAATCTGGATGGCACACTGATATTTTCCGGCACCGTGGGAACTATCAGCGGTCAATACATCTATGGCGAGCGTTTCATCGCCGGGTTGCATGACCCAATCTTAAATCGCAGCCTGAGCGTGGACTACGGCGTACGCCCACTGGATTATTTAGAAGTTGAATAACAAAGGAGCAAGCCTTATGCGTGTGGCATCCATTCAAATGAGTGTCGAGGAAGGTGATAAAGAGAAAACCGTTGCCAAGGCTCTCGAAAATATAACAAAGGCAGAGGATGCCGATCTCGTCATTCTGCCCGAAATCTGGAACGTCGGTTTCATGAGCTTTGACCGCTATAAGTCCGAGGCCGAAGATTGTGAAGGCCCCACCATGACCGTCCTCAGGCAGGCCGCCAGGGAGGCGAACATATACCTGCATACCGGCAGCTTTGTGGAAAAGGACGGTAGCAACTACTACAATTCAAGCTATTTGCTTTCGCCTGATGGTGATATACTGGCCAACTACCGCAAGATCCATCTGTTTGGTCACAATTCCAGCGAAACCAAGATTCTAACACCAGGAGAAAAATTCATCGTAGCAGACACACCTTTGGGTAAAATCGGCATGGCAACCTGCTATGATCTGCGATTTCCCGAGTTGTTCCGACGCATGGCCGAGCAGGGTGCCCAGCTTTTCCTGATCTGTTCAGCCTGGCCCTATCCCCGTCTGGAACACTGGATTATTTTCAACCGCGCCCGGGCTTTGGAAAATCAATGCTTTCTGGTTTCGGCTAACTCGGTGGGCCCCAATCTGGGCACCACCTTTGTGGGCCACAGCATGATGATTAACCCCTGGGGCGTGATATTGACCAGCGGCGGTGATGAGGATATCATTTTAAAAAGCGATATCGATTTGGCTGAAGTTGACAGTACCCGGGAACGCTTCAGTGCTTACAATGATCGCGTAGCCTGGCTTTCCTGAATCCTGTTAACCTCAAAGTTGCAACTTTGGCGTTATTGCGGCACAAGAATTTTAAATACAAGGAGAATGACCTATGGCAGATTTGTCCATTGATTTTTGCGGTGTGAAAATCAAAAACCCGTTGGTAGCCGCATCGGCTGAACCCACCTTGAACGCCCATAATATGAAAAAATGCATTGACGCAGGTGCGGGAGGGGTTATCGTCAAAACCATGAGTGATTCCCCGGAAATGCGTGAACTGACCACCCGCTCCAAGTGGCGTTTTCTAGATCAAAAACATCAAGTGGCCTGCGGCAAAGTGCCCCGCGCATTTAGCCTTTACGGTCGTTCCGGATTGGCTTTGGAACCCCCGGAAGAGTTTTTGCCAGAGGTCGAAGAAGCTGTAAAGTACGCTGCCAGCCGGGATGCGGTAGTAATCGGCTCTATCGGATCAGTGACCACCGAAGGTTGGGTTACGCTGGCTAAACAGATGGAGCAGACCGGCGTGCCGCTACTGGAGTGTAATTTCGGCTGCCCCCATCCCCATATGATGCCGGGTGTAAAAACCGGAATGGAAGTGGGCCAGGATTTTGAATATGCCTGCAAAGTTACCCGCCAGGTCTGCGAGGCCGTCAATATTCCGGTGATGATCAAGGTCACCCCTCAGGTGACCAGCCTAATTGAATTTACCGGTGATATATTGGATGCCGGAGCCCAGGCTGTAACCTTGACCAACCGCTTCATTGGTTTCGTGCCAGATATCGAAACTGGCAAGCCGCTGATTTACGGTAAAGCCGGGTGCGGTGGTCCTTGGATTAAGCCCTTAACTCTGCGCTGGATTCACGATATCCGACAGCATTACAAGGACAGGAATGTATATATCGCTGGAACAAATGGTGCCTATGACTGGCGGGATGTGGTGATGTTCATGATGAGCGGGGCTCACATCGTAGAGATGTGCTCGGCGGTGATGGTTTACGGCTATGAGTGGTTGGGCAAGCAGGTCAAAAGACTGGATAAGTGGATGGATGAAAAAGGCTACAATTCTGTTAACGATTTTCTTGGTATTGCAACCGATGCTTCCCTGGCCTACTCGGAAATGCCACCAGAAAAAGCACGGGTGAATGCAGAGGTTTGCACTAATTGTGGCCGTTGCCTAAAAGCTTGTTTCTACCAAGCCATGCAACCCGGTGATGAAGCTACTAAAGTAGAGGCGGGCAACTGTATCGGATGCGGCGGCTGCTATTCTGTTTGTCCCGTAAAAGGTGCCGTCGAAATCTATATGGCACCTCAAACATAATCTTGTGGCGTAGTTCAGACTAGCGGTTTTCAAACGTCTAAATAATATCAGAAGGACGATTTTATGAAACCGATTATTCAAGTTTTATCCGACGAAGAAGTTAAGTTTCTGCACAGCCAGTCGTTGAAAATCTTAAAAGAAATTGGCATGCGCCTGCCCCACGACGAAGTCATTGAGCTCTTATCTCAAAATGGAGTCAAAATCGTGGATAAAAATGTGGTGCGGTTTCCAGAACAATTGATCTCCCGCGCCATTGAAACGTTGCCCAAACGAAAAGACGTCACCCTGTACGGGCGCGACCCAAAACATGATGTCACCTTTGACAAACACGAACCAGCCTTGGCCTGCATGACTATGGCTGTAAACGTCATCGATCCGTATACGCGCCACAAACGGCCAGCCACCAACGACGACTTGGCGGTTTTGACGCACATGGCTGATGACCTGGAAAATATCCGCATAAACGGCGGCCTGGTAACACCTCAGGAAGTCCCCAAAGATTTCAACGACTGGTATACATGGGCCACCACCATTAAAAACACTAGCAAACATATTACTGGTGGAATGCTGGGGGCCCGCTGTGTCCAAGACGCTGCAAAAATGGGAAAAATTGCACTCGGAGATAAAAAGCGCTTCCATGAAAGGCCATTTATATCCGGCTGGGTTCTGACCCTGCCACCCCTTGGGATTGATGCGGAGTCTCTGGACGCACTCATGGAAATGAGCCGCATGAACATACCGGCCATCGTCAGCTCCGGCCCCATATTGGGAACTTCTTCCCCGGTGACCATTGCCGGTACGGTTGCCCAGGCCCACGCTGAAATCCTGGCCTGCATCGTTGTCTCTCAGTTAGTGAATCCAGGGGCTCCTATTGTCTATACCAGTTTTGCCCGCGGCATCGACATGAAGAGCGGTAATATTTCCATGGCATGCCCTGAATTTGGGATTTTGAAAGTTGCCATGGCTCAAATGGGAAGATATCTTGACCTACCGGTACGCATGCCCGCTTTGCTGCGGGATTCCAAAACTATTGATGCTCAAGCCGGATACGAAACCGGCATGATTGGAACCGTAACCGGTCTAGCGGCCGACCTCATGGATGCCATGCAACTGGATATGGATTTGGTGGTGGATTTCCCTGATCTGGTTTTTTGCAATGAATGCATGGCCGGCATCAGCCGCATGACCAGAGAATTGAAAGTGAATGCAGAATCGCTGGCTCTGGAGGCCATAGCAAATGTTGGTCCTGGAGGTACCTTCTTAAGTCACCCCCATACTTACGATAACTTTCGCAAGGAGCTATGGATACCATCTTTCATGGAACGCAGAAATTGGGACTTGTGGGAAGCGAACGGTGCCCTGGACATATTCAAGGTGGTTGAAAAGAAGACCCTTGCTATGCTGGCTCAAAAACCGCCTGCATTGCTTTCAGCGGAAATCGAAAAGCAAATCGATGCAGTCGTAGAGCGGGCCCAAGGCAAACATACTGAGCCTTAATCAATTATCCACGCAAGACGCTTCACACCTTTTAGCAGATCTTTACTGCCATAGTAAGCAAAACAGAACCGCAGATAGTTCTGCAATCCATTGCTGCATGAAAACTTAATGCCGGGTTGAAATCCTACTTTGTGTTTGCCGGCAGCGGCAAGTAGCGATTCGCTGTTAGCCCCTTCGGGTAGGCACGACCAGATAAAGTATCCTCCGGCCGGATCCATGAATTCAAGTGAAGGTACGGATTGACGGAGGGCCCCACATAAGGTGACCATGCGCTCATAGTACGTTTTTTTGAGGAACCCAAGATAACTTTCTTG
>CAZWEO010000123.1:0-13674 GCA_964633115.1 uncultured Desulfobacterales bacterium | reverse complement strand
AGGACATTTCGAGTATTTTTTGAGATTTTTAACAATATTTCACGCTTATATTCAGGTTAGATAGGCAACTTTTAGGTGAATTTGACTTCAAAAGTGTTTCGTGGAAAGATGCTGATGTTAACCACCATCACCAGGAGGAAAAATGTGGCAGCTCCTTGATAAGATTCCTTAAGTATATAAAGACCGTTGGCACTGAATCCATGTAGGGCCCAAATTTGATAATTGGTCTAACAGGATTAAAGAATTCGAATATGATTAATGATCAACATCGAACATCGAACGTCCAACTTCCAACCTCGAACGTTAAATCGATCGCGCAGCCAGGCGCTTGCGCCGCTCTCATCTTTTTTATAAAATAGGGAAGAATTTCATATTCGATGTTCAGTGTTCAATGTTCGATGTTGGGCGTTCACTTATTGTTAAAGAGCGACCGAGGAATAAAATTCTTTTTAACCGAATGATCCCTAAAAATACAGTACCAGGAGGGCATAACCATGTGCGGGCGATTCGTAGGGTACCGACGCAAAGAAGAATTACTGGACCTTTTCCCCATTGATCAGTGCGAAGTCGAGGTAACAGCCAGCTACAATATTGCACCTTCCCAGGAAATTTTGGCTATTGTGAGACAAGCAGACCAAAACTATCTAAGACACTTTCACTGGGGGCTGGTACCTTTCTGGGCCAAGGATACGTCCATTGGTGCTCGCATGATCAACGCCCGCGCCGAAACCGTGCATTCCAAACCCAGTTTCCGTACAGCTTTTAAGAAGCGACGCTGTCTAATAATATCGGATGGCTTTTATGAATGGCAGGGGGAAAAAGGTAACAAGCAACCTTACTATTTGACCATACCGGATGAGCAACCGTTTGCTTTTGCGGGTCTCTGGGAGACCTGGGATAAGCGCGGGGAACAAAAATCAGCTTACCTATCATGTGCCATCATTACCACAGCAGCCAGCGCGGCCATGCAACCCATTCATCACCGTATGCCGGTTATCCTGAAGCCCGAAGCCTATGATCGGTGGTTGGATCCAGATTTTCAGGATGCCGATGCTCTCAAACAGATCATCACCGACCAGATCATCACCGATCTAGTGAATCGACCGGTATCAACACAGGTTAATCGAGTCGCCAACAACGAAGCCACAAATATCAAGCCACTCAAACAGATGGAACTTCAGCTATAAGCGGTCAGGTATAAGCTTTCAGCAGCTTTGGCTTATGCCTTATGGCTTAAGGGTTTTTTAACACCCTTCACCCCGCCAGCCCTCCTCACCTTCAAACCTTTACAGGCAGCTAAGCATTTGGCTATAGGCGCCTAATAGCCTAACAGTCTTCAGCCTACAGCCTATGGTTACTTCACCACCCGCAATCGATGCGTAGCACGCAATTTTTTCCATATCAATTTGATCAGAACCATGGGCATGTTGGATTTGTCCATTTTTTCTTCATTGGCAGCGACTTTACACGAGCTGTCAAAGGCGGCGCGACCGGACCAACGGTCCAGCTTGGCCTTGATATAGAGTCCTAAAGTCAGTTGCAGAGCGGCAATTTCTTCGGCTCTAAAGTTGGCCAACTGGGTACGATCTTTTAAAGACATGGCTTTGATAATAGCGTCAACCGCTGCATCGACATTATCAGGAGGTTGCTCTTTATCGGGCTGCGCATTCACCTGATCTTTTGAATCCATGCTGAGGCTGACACTAGCCTCGGTAAGGTTAAGAAAATAGACAGCTTGGAGAATATCGTGGGTTGCCTGGTAAATGCGTTTGTCTTCCATTTGGGATGGGCCACTAACATGTAATACATTGATGGCGTTCTCCATAATCCAATCGTTGATCGAGGCGGCGCCATTGAAGGCGTTAACCTGGTTCAAATCGATTTGCAGCAGGGGGTTACTATATCGACGAGCCGAAATTTCAATTTCATGGCTATCAAATCCCAACACACCATGCGATAGCAATAAGGTCCCATCGGACTTACGGATGTTGGTTTTATTCGCTTCGGTTTGTTGTGCTGAGGCCAGCTCGGTCCGATTGTATTTGTCGGATTCGGGCGCAAACATAGGATCGCTTCCTTGGGGCAACCAGCCCCCAAAGGCGATACCGAGTTTGATGGCCGCATCCAAAGCAGCCTGCTCGGCGCCGGGTCGACCGCAGGATATAATTTTCTCCAGCATAATTATTATCTATTCTAGGTTTATCAAATTTGACGATTAAATAACGGTTCAAAAAAATTCCGCATCTGTTCAGCTGTCACCAGTCCTAAACGAATAGCCAATTTGGGTGACAACAGGGTAAAGGCTG
This sequence comes from uncultured Desulfobacterales bacterium, assembly GCA_964633115.1. GTDB lineage: Bacteria > Desulfobacterota > Desulfobacteria > Desulfobacterales > B30-G6 > B30-G6. The sequence goes on along the minus strand of CAZWEO010000123.1, from coordinate 11,368 downwards.
CCTTTGATTGGGCACAAATTTCTCCGGAGCTATTCGTGATTACACCTTCTATTTCCGCATTGCGCTTGCCGTCGCTGGTGGTCACCCGGCCGATGGCTTCCAGGGTATCACCCACAAACGCCGCCTTGATAAATTCAATATTCATATTTTTTGTTAAGGTGAATTGCCTAAGCAGATATATGCCACTCCAACCCATGATTTCATCCAATATCGTGGCCAAGATGCCGCCGTGAACCACCTGCCCCCATCCCGTGAAGTGTTCAGGCAAAGTAATCCGAGACATGATGCATAGGTCATCACTATACAACTCCATGTGCAGCCCATAGGGATTCTTGTGGCTGCAGGCAAAACAGTTATGCGTATCAGTATTGGGGAGTTTTTTGTATGGCATGCTGTATCAAATCGCTATCCGTCTATCTTGTCAAGTGGGCAACGAAACAAAATCATTTTACGAATTTATTTACCTCTAAAGTTTTCACAAAGCCTGACCGATATATCTTACGAGATCATATAGGCAGTTTTTTCTAAGGATACTTGCGGTGGTATTCGTTGAATCAATCCAACATTTTAACTTTGGGATGGAACAAGGGGACCATCCTGATGCAACAGGGAGGAAAGAAAATGTTAGCACATCCAAGAGGAAGGCAGAACCGAGGTCAACAAACCCGAGTCATGACCCTAGATTCAAGATTCAGTTTGCTAAACATGATAGCAATTTTTATCGTTGCTTTTGCGGGCGTCGCACTTTTAGGCGGATGCAGCGGCGGCGGAGGCGGTGGCGGTGGTGGGGACGACTCCGGAACTGGCGGCGGCACCGCGATTTCGGCATTGTCCTTGCCGAACCGTATTGAGTTGACCCGTGTGGAAGATGACGATGACACCAGCCCGAGAGCGAGCCTGCGGACACTCGGTACGGTCAATCGGGCATTCGATGATGCCGGCAGCGACTACACCAATCTGGAAAAGCGGTCATGGACAGAAGATATGGCCGAATCGTTGTCCCTCGTGAATGAGATATTGGAGGTGGTTAAAGACACCGGTTACAGCCATATGGTTAATGCAGGCCCTTATGTGGCATTGGTAAATACACCCGGCGATGGCGGCGAAGGCCAGAACCAGGGTGGCGGCGCCACAAGTTCCACCAATGTGGAACAGCTTTCTGAAATGGTTGTGGACGTTTCACGCGCCGACAACGATTCCCCCATGTACGTGAGATTCTGGTTAGATGAAGATGATGGCCCCGGCGATCAACCCATGCGCATAAAAGGTCAATTCGAAGTGGCTGAAGGCGTCAGCGAACAATACCCCATGGGTGTAATGACGGCTTATATTATTGGCAGGGCGCTGGTGGATGGTTCAGAGTCCGGTCAGCCCGTAATGAGAATCGCCATGGATATCAGCTCTTACAACGGCCAGGCCATCGTTGAATTCGTGGAATTCGACAATTTTTCAGAGCAGGGTTTTGATATGCAGCAGAGCTCTGAAATGCGGGTTGTGGCCGATCCGGATTTTGTAACCGGGATTGCCTTTATCAGTGAACGCGAGCCGGACTGGGATACCTCGATGGATTGGGGCACAACCGGTGTCCAGTATGAGGAATATGACATGCTCGTGGCCTTTGATGCTGATTACGTCAAGGTCCAGGAAGATGGCGAGACCTCTGTTTATGATAAAAGTGAATTGGATCACGAGGTCCATCGCTATAAGATATTTGACAGCGAAGGCAGCGCGGTTGAACTGCAATCCGGTTTTCCAATTCGGTTTAAAGACACCAGTTTTTTCGGGTATGTAGGCTACTATGGCCTCTGGGCACCAGAAGACGCTCCTGCAGCCAACGGTGCCCTCGTTATCCGTGAAGACACCGACGAGGAATACCAAGTGGTACAAAAACCCGGAAAACTGGTCAAGCATTCCAAAGAGACAATTGCGCTCGAAAAGTTGGAAGGCGTAGAAATGTCCTATTATAATGGTCAGCAAGGCAGCGATTATGTCATCACCTGGGATGGTATCTCTGAGTTCATTATGCTGGGCTACCGGGGTGAAGATACAAACTGGAATACAGAATATTATGAAGACGGCGATGAACTGTACCATGCCGTGGTTGAGCTCAATGAATGGGATGGCGCTTGGTCCGATGCGCTGCAAACGTGGTTACCGCTTGGTCAACTCTATGTGGACAATGGCGTTCCCAGCAACGCAACCATCCTGAACTTTCACGCCCAAAAGACCATGGTTCCGGGGTCGGATACCTTTCCGACAACCCTGTATTATTACGGTCCAGGTATCAACGAGAACCACTGGGAATATGATTGGGAGAATGCAACCGTCCAAACCTATACATATGACACGGTCGAATTGGTGCTCAAGGATGCACAGGGGGTTGTGGTTCAATATACCGGTGAAGATTGGGGACGTGAACTGATGCCCATGACCACCCAAGATGTGCCCGATCCACATGGCGAGGATGTCTATTATTCCTGGATGAGTGGTAACGATGATTGGAACAAGTTGACGGTTCTAAAAGACCCACAAACAGACGAATATCTATCGTTTGATACACCGCTGCGCGTTTCCTATACCCACGAAACCGGATTCGACTGGAATTATGACGAAGCCGATCCCAATGATGGGCGTGTATTCAACTTCGATTTTGATGGATACGAAGTCCAAATGCCCTGGTTTTACGATCCTGAAGAAGATGAATGGATGCCCCTGGTTAACTTGCGGGACAGCCACGACAGCGGCATCGAGCTGACCGGTGAAGATGACAACCTGTATTACCTCAAAGGTTGGGAAGAAGAGCTAATCATGGCTGAAGTTCCTGAAAATGAATGGGATGCAGCCATTAATGCCTTGGAATTGCCCACGGAAGAAGAGGTGGGCATACCCACCATCGGCGACACCATGGATGATGAAATTGAGACCATTTTCGGTGACACGGCCACATGGGACATGCCCACCGACGTGGAAGTGGAAGTCATCAAAGGCGAGCTGGTGAGTGCTTCCGCGGAATAATCAGCAGATAATAGGTATAAGCCCATAAAGTAAATGCGGGGCCTGCAGGCAGGCCCCGCATTTTTTATAAAGCCATAAAAAAGACTTGAAATATATTCATTGCAGATGCAAACTACGCCGATGTCACAAAATCAACAGCATATATTAGAAAATATACCCCTCGATATCCCTTATGGCGAGGTTCGTCGACAGCTGCATATGAAAAAAGATGAACGCTGGGACGCGGTCAAGGATCTGGTTCAAAGCGCCCAGCCAATTATCAAACCCCGGGCTTTATATCGGGTCTGCTTTATCGATGAGAAAAAAAGCCCCACAATTATCATCCAGGGAATTCGCTTCACCAGCAAGATTCTCGTCAAGAACCTGATGGATTTGGAACGCGTATTTCCTTATGTCGTAACCATGGGCAAAGAATTTGGGGAATACCTCGATGCCGAGGATGACATGCTAAAAAAATTCTATTTAGATGTCATCGCCAACGTGACTTTGACTACCGCCCGAAGATTCCTTGAAAAGCATCTGCAAAACCGTTACGGTCTTAGCGGTATGTCCTTTATGAGCCCCGGGTCATTAGCTGACTGGCCCGTGGATCAACAACGCCCCTTGTTTGCTTTGTTCGGCAACGGTGAAACCCCTATCGGGGTTTCCCTCAACGATAGTTGTTTGATGCTTCCGGCCAAATCAGTTTCTGGTATTTATTTTCCCACCGAAGTCCATTTTTCCAACTGCCAGTTATGCGATCGGGATAAGTGCCCGGGTCGCAAAGCAGCCTATGATCCGAAGGTTGTGCAGTCATATGAGTGCTAATTCATATCCATTCTTAAAACGTTTCGACTATTTTATTCAACATTCCGGGGAATTAAGATTAATTCGAAGCACGAATATCGAAATCCTAATCAATATCTAATGATTTAAATTTAAATGACCTAAACAAACCCACCGGGCATGTTAGGGCACATGTTTGGTGCATTTGAGCATTCGAAATTTAATTTTGTTTCGATATTCGGATTTTGGATTTTACAAACGTATAAAGTAATAAACCTCATTGAGCAAAAATAAAAGCTGAGCCCTAAGAATCAGTTTATCTCGTTGGATTTGTCAGAAAGACTAGAGCCGTAATGGCGTTTGAATTGAGTTGATGCATACTTCTCTAATTTCCAATCGGGCACCCGGCAGGCACTGCAAGCACCCTTGAACCATTTATTGCGAAGCCACCGGGCAGCACGACTGTTGCGTGAATTGTTGACCACAAAGGTCTTATTGCAATGGGTGGTAATACGCGCCTGATCCCCCATTGTCTGCATGGATTTGATGCCATGCAGGGACCCACTTCTGGACGGCCATAATTTGATTTTTTCAAGCAGACGGAAAAGTTCCACCCGTTTACGGTAGTAGCGTTTGGCCGGTTTTTTCTTTTTGGTCATATCCTGTTCTCGGTCAAATCAGCGACCATGATTAGCATGGTCGCAACCCCGATGTGCAGCGGGTCGTGAATCAAACGGTTACCTATCGCAGCCTGGGCTGCCCGGTCAAGACCCAGGGGCATGCCTGGCGCACTAATCATTGTTTCGGGCTTGATATGCCTGGCCCGAATGAATGCACCTGCAGGTGTCGCGTCCACAATTAAAGCATGGCTAAGCAGGGCATATTCAAGATCAGTAGTCTGTTGAATTAACCCACTCGTACCTGGCCCACCTGTCTTAAGCAGGGATGCGGACCTTAGCGGATCGATGTCATAGACCGAAACAGAGCACCCATGTTCCAGAAGTAAATTAATAGCATTTTGCCCCACCGGTCCGCAACCGATTACCAATACGCGCTGTTGCTTTAGTGACGGGCCGGCCATCCTATGTAATGCCGTTACAAAACCCCTGCCGGTGGCTACGGTGTTGTCAGCAATCTTGTGTGTATTCAAATTTAAGGCAATAAAATGCTGTTCATCCGCCAGCATGATTATGTCGGCCCCGGTCGTGATCGCCTCTCCAATGCCGGCCACGTCTGTTTGTTGACATACAAAGGCCTGGCATCTCATATGGTTGGCAATGGCCGCCACGGCATCGCAGAAACCATGTAAACGACCCAGCCCGGTTGTGATGGGTATCACCCCAACACGCACGTTTTCTATTGATACCCGGACAGTTTCTTCTGAAACCTGCATGGCATGACAGGCGATTTGGAAAAATGAACAGCCTGTCTTCGCAATCAGTGTCTCATCATACGTCGTTATTGAATTGGGTATGTTTACTATATCGGCTTCTATCAATCGGGTCATAATTTGTAATTCGAATTCTCACCCGGCAAAGCCGGAAGTGAATTCAATTTTGAGTATGGATCACGATAACGATCAATGTCGAGAGATGCCATGATATTCGCGATAATTGTTTGCCTTTTATCCCAGGCGGTCTCTCGATTTGGGGCGCTTATGATGAGGGTGGCAACCCAGGTTGACCGGCTGGCCGTTTGGTTGGTGATGGCCTCATCGGCTCCGAAAAAGTCGGTTTTCAGTTGCAGCGGGCCGGCGGATGACATGATATGTTCACCCGCAACACTCAACTCGCCCGGGGCTATCTGAATATGTTCAAAAATCACACCGCGTTCTCTGGATAGCTGGGGTTTAGCCAAAATCTGGTCCTCTAAAAAGACACCCGCTAATAAGGAAAGTATGTTGGCACCGGTGGATGCGTAAACGCAGATGGGGGTTTGGCTGGGTAGCCGGGCGTCAATTTCCAGGATTCTAAGTGTACTACCGTCGCGAATGACTTCAATATCCATCAAACCCCTGAGTTCAATCTTTTCAGCAATATCAACGGCCATCTTATTAAAGTCTGCCGCCAAGCTCTCGGGCAAATCTGAAGGTGCCAAGACCCGCTTGCAATCATAGTCCTGGTCCATTTCAAGTTCAGTTATCTGAAGTGGAAGATAGTTACCCGGGCTACCGAGCACTTCCAGGGAATATGAGGGTCCGGCAACAAAACCTTGGATGACATGGTCATCTGTCCTGGCGGCTAAATAAGATCCAAGTTGCTTGGAATCGGCCAGGATACGAACGCCTTGGCTGCCACTGGCGCGGTTTGGCTTGACGATTACGGGAAAACCGCATTCAGGGTAGGGCAAAGGCAGGGGTAGGGGCATATCCATAAACAATTGGTTGGAGTCAACTTTGGATACCGTAAGTGCATAGGCATCGAAATCAAACATAACTGGCCGTGAGGTTTGGCCGCTATGTAAGCGGAGTAAATTCAAAACATCATCGTTTTCAGTGGCCGGAATTATCAGGTCAAATGGTTTGAGAAGGGAATGCAATTGATCCGTTGAGCTAATTTCAGCCTGGATAAATTCGTTGCAAAGATCCTTGGCGGGAGCTTCCGGGTTGCGATCAATTACAGTGGCCTCCCAGCCGGCCTTTCTAGCCAGATAGGTTGCTTCAACACCTTGAAGCTTACCACCGATGATCGCAATTTTCATTTCATTAGCCTTTTAGGGGCTTAGACTGATAGACTATTAGGTGCTTAACGGTTGGCAGCCTAACAGTCTAATAGTCTTCAGTCTAAAAGCCTATGATGCCCTTGGATCCTGGTCTAAATATTCAACCGAATCCCATCCAGATAAGATAAGCTGCGACCGAAGCGAGCCAGATTTTGGGACTGGTGGGCGGCCATCAGGAGTCGTTCAAGGCCAAAGCCAATGCCAATCCAGGATTCATATATCCGCCAGGGTTGGTCTAAAGGGTGGGGGCCCATTGCCGCTGAAGCAACCTCCAGCTTATCTTTGCCGGCCACGATGTCAATGGTGTCACCATAAACTTCGGATGTCTCGGTTTCGTAGTCGACATTGGTTACGCCGGCTGCATCGGTGATCAACCGGCCCAGCTCGTGAATACGATCCGTGCGCCTATTCTCGGCGGTACCCATTTCCACCAGATTGAGCATGGTAAACTCACTGGCATGTTGAGAGCCTTGGGACTCTTTGCGGAAACAAGGTCCGATTTCGAATATTCTTACAGGCCGCTGGCATAGACGTAGTAAGTCTACCAGCATATAGTAAAGATGGGGTGCCAGCATCGGACGCAGGCATTTATCATCAGGCAGCCAGAATATCTGCTTGTTCAAAGGGTGATTTGAATTTATGGACATCTTTTCTATCAGGCCCCGAGACATAATGATAGGCGTTGACACTTGGGCAAATCCAGCTTGGATCAACTGGTCTGACAGGTGATTCTCGAGGCGTTGCAGGGCGGGACGGCGATGCTTTAAGAAGAATTCAGCCAGTCGATGACGCTGTGATTTGACCAGCGATTTTTCAAGATTCTGAAAGCCAGACCGACGTTCAGCTTGATTTTTAAAGGATTGCTGTAAGTCTGTTGCTGATGCGCTTAATTCTTTTAAGCGCTGCAACTGTGATTGGGTCCAGGCTAGTGGCATGTTGATATTTATCGATCCTTTTGCATGCTTATCTATAATGAACAAGAGAGCAATCAGCTATAAGCGATAAGCCATTAGCAGCTTAATGCTTGCAGCTCATAGCTTATCGCTGAAAGAGGTCCTTGAACCCTTGATGCCTCGAATCCTGGGTTTCGTGGCGGGGAGTACGGGAGTTGCACCCGTCTAAGTGGATTTAGAGTCCACACGATCTCATTGCGATCCACCCCCCGAAGAAGTAATAGCTGGGATGTCTGCATGCGATCCAAGCTACAGCTGATGACCGCTAGCGCATCTTTTAGGTTTGTTCAGCCATTAACCAATCAAAAGCTCTTTGGCTTTGCGGACACCATCGCTGGCATCCTGGGCATAGGCATCGGCTCCGATGCGATCTGCCCAGCGCTGGGTCACAGGTGCCCCACCAACGATAGTTTTATACTTTTCGCGCAGACCCGCTTTTTTCAGCTCCTGTTCCAACTGTTTTTGCATGGCCATGGTGGTTGTCAGTAGGGTGCTTGAGCCGATAATATTGGCACCAAATTTTTCAGCTTCATTAATGAATTTCTCAATAGGGACATCCCTGCCGATATCCTTTACATCGAAACCGTTGGCCTTAAACAGGGCTACCACGATGGTTTTGCCAATGTCGTGCACATCACCCTCGACGGTTCCCACCAATACCTTGCCGGTTACTGCCTCTTGACCGCCCGGGATGGCGGCATTGATTACTTCAGTAGCCTTTTCCATGGCGGTGGCACACGTAATCAGTTGGGGTAGAAACAACCGACCGGTTTCAAACAAATCACCAACCTGGTTGATACCGGGAATAAATCCGTCGTTCATCAACATTAATGGATCAAGACCGGCATCAATCCCTTTTTTAGCTGTATCAACTGCCAATCCAGCATCGCCCTTCACAATAGCCTCTGTTGCTTCTTGGAAAATGGATTCTGACATGTTTAGCACCCTTCCTTCATGTTAGGAAAAAAGTTCGGCACGATAGGCCTGTAAATAGGCCATGCAATAGTCATCTCTGCCAGCAAGTGCTTCGGCGGCAATGATGTTGGCCATCATTTTTTTGTCCAGTGGGTTGACGATAGCGCCATCCAAGCCCTTGGCAATGGCCATGCTCATGAAAGTTTGGTTCAAGAATTTCCTTTCCGGCAGACCAAATGAGATATTGGATAGTCCACACACGGTATGAATGCCCTGGTAATTTGTAACAATCTGCTCAATCGTATTTATAAATTCCACCCCAAAATTGTTATTGGTCGATACCGGTTGCACCAAAGGATCCACGTAGATATTTTCGATGGACACGTTGTTTTGAATTAGGCCATTTATGAGTTTATCTGCTATTTTCATGCGGTCATCGGTTGTTTCTGGCATGCCGTCATCACTCATGCACAGGGCAACGACTTTTAAATCGGTCCCGGCGACAATCGGCATCAAGGCGTCGTATCGGTCTGACTCCAGCGATATAGAATTGATCATGGCCGTACCGCTGTGGGCAGCCAAGGCTTGCTCAATGGCTTTGGGATCAGGACTATCGATACAACAAGGTACATCGACAACCGATTGAACCGTTTTTACCAACCATTCTAGATATTCGGGTTCCTGGCCTACAAATACGCCAGCATTTACATCAATATAATTCGCACCTGCCGCAGATTGATCTTTGGCAATCTGGGCAATTGCGTCCTGGTCTTGTTTTTCAATAGCAGCCTTGATTGCTTTGCGACTCGCATTTATTAATTCACCTACAATTATCATGAGAAACTCCTTTCAAGCTGATACATTCCTTTGTGATTTTTGTTTGTAAGTCCAGTCGTAGCCCGACTGGGGCTTGTAGTCAAGTCCTGTTGAACAGATGTTATGGAGTTAAGCACTTTCTTTTATATTGAAAAGGGTGTTGCCCTGCTGTGACTGGGAATTTACGGTTGCTCATTTGGTGTTATCCCCGGTCGACCTAAAGCCATGAAGGTCAATTTGGTTTCCAGGAAGACAGTTTTATTTCCTTTGGCTTTGGCGGTTTTATCCTTTCGCTTAAGCTCGGACTGAATATGTGCAGCACCACTTTGGCGCGCTTTTTCAATCACCAGTGGCGCCACATGCTGCTGGGCATATTGAACCGCTTTTTCCAGGTCATCAAAATCAGTCGGTCCTTGGGGCCACAAGAGCCGAACGCGCTGGCTACCACTAATGGGTCGAATCCGCACGGTGACCCGTTGAACGGTTTCGCCGCTAACGGCGCCGACAGCGTTAGCAACTTCAGCAAATTCTGGGATTGTCAACGGTGTCATCAATATGTCTGCAGCTTTGGGCATGTAGGCTTTGACTGGTGCTCCCAGCGCAACCATGGGACTGTTCAATCTGATCTGTGGAACCAGCTTCCCGCCACGGTCCTGCTTGAGGGCTTTGTTTAACAAAAAACCATCGGCTGACGCCTGGTCCCATTCGGATGAAGCGGTTTCATCCATTATCGCCTTAGCCGCAACGGCCTGTGCTGTTTTTTGGGATACGGTTTGAATAACAGTTTGGCAGAAGTCAGTTAAGGGCGTTTTGAGATAATCGCAGAGGATGCCAGCTGCCAGAGAAGCTGCTTCGCTTTGCCATTCTTGAAACAATTCGAGGGTATGCAGAGCATCCGTGGGTGTAAATCCAGCTAGTTGCACCACTCCCGTAGCGATTAATTGTTGAATTCTCCTATGAATCCAGGGATCAGATCGATCAGCCCTGGCTAGAATGCGGTTCAGGGGTTGGGGAACATCTTTTAAAGCCGCGACTAAGGCTCTATCCTTGGACGATCGGGTTTGGTTAACTTTGGCGGCTATAAGGAATTGGATAGCATTTAGATCTGGATCGTCGGCATCCCGTTGAGCTTTCAGAAAAGGGGTTACGATATGTGGATATTGACTGGCCAACTTACATAGGGGAATGACACGACCGGGGCCGATACATAGTTGATTTTCAGCGTTTAAGTGAACATGGCTATCTCCGCCCAATCCGATGGTATACACATCCACAGCCTCAACCATGGTTCGCAATCCGCCCACGCTTGCACCGTCAGGGTTAATTGACGGTATCCCACCAGTCAATTCAACAATGTCTGTGGTGGTGCCGCCCACATCCACAGCCCAAATGTTTTTTTCTTTTGATAACTTTAGAGCACCCAATGCACTTGCGGCCGGCCCGGACAGAACCGTTTCAATGGGGCGTTCTACAGCCCATTTTTCTAGTACCAAGCTGCCATCCCCCTTAACAACCATGAGCGGGGCCTTGATGCTCAGGTTATTTAGGGTTGCGCTAACCTTTTGGATGAGATCCTGGATAATGGGGATCAAACGCGCGTTTAAAACCACAGTTGTGGCCCTGCGCACCGCATTTAGCTTGGTTGACAGCTCATGGCCACAAGTAACCGGTAGCTTGGTGTGCATTTGGATTATTTCGCGGGCTCGGATTTCGTGCTCAGGATTGAAGCCACTAAAATAGCCAGAAACAGCAAATGCCTCGATTTCTTGGGACCAAAGGGCAACTGCCCGCCGGATGGCATCTTCGTCCAGTGATTCGCGTGGCTTACCGCGCAGATCGTGGCCACCAGCGATATAGACGATATGGGGTGTCACGAGCTGATCCTGGAATCGATATTGATGAATTAAATCCCGATCATAACCAATTAGAAATAAGCATACGGGAACGCCGTGATTTTCAGCAATGGCGTTAGTGGCCAAAGTCGTTGAGAGCCCCACCATACAGATTTTTTGGGGAGCGATTATCTTGCGACCGACTTTCAAAACAGCAGCTACTGCTTTGTGAATTCCTTCAGAAAGATCGGGCCGGGTGGTTAAAGCTTTGGCGCTGGATAGGATTTTACCATTTTTTTCCACAGCGTCAATCTTTAGTTGGATTTTATAACTACCTGTAAACATAGTATA